>JBJOMN010000034.1:0-6395 GCA_046052345.1 Bacteroidota bacterium
CCGTATTTCGCAATGGCGTTCGTCGACGGAATATACTTCAGCTCATCCGCCACATCTTTGGCGTACTTGTATTTTTCAACCAGCAATTCGTAAACCTCTTGTTTGGTTCTTCCTCCCTGCCGGAATAATTGTCGCGCGTCTTTCCTGATTTCCTTTTTATGCTTGTCTCTGGTGATCATCGATTTAATTATTTTAAATCGTTATTCATGGGCGTCAGCTGATTCATTGCCATGCCGGATTCAATGCGTTTACTAGGAAGGTGCATTTCGCGTAAATCGTATACGATTTCGCTCAGGCCTGCTCCTAAAATCGTATGGCACATGTTCCGGTTTTTAGGAAAGGTCTGCGTTCGACTTAATATCGTCATAAAACTTGGCATTGGTGACATGGAAATAGGGTATGAGCCAAAGGAACCCTATTCCCAATGTAAGGATGCAAAGTAATGACAGGCCGAAAAACCTCAGCAGTAAACGGAAATATTTCCATTTGTATCCATCCATCATCTTTTTGCTTCGGTCGATCGCTTCCATTGCCCCTACGGAATTATCTTCCGCTATTATATAATAGGTCATCGAATAGGACAATGCGGCTATGATACCGGGTATCACAAGTAAAAGAGACCATAGTAGTACGAACACAAACATCAATAATGCGGCTGTGAACACCAGTGCCGTTTTCTTAAACCCTGAAAAGAGCTGCTCCAGCCTGGCATCTTGATTTCTGGAGATTGATAAGGAAAAAATCGTGATGCCCGTAACAAAAGCCATTTGCAGAATTATTGATGCAATCCATCCTATGACCGGCACCCCGTAAAATAATATAGGCAGTACATAATATAACAGGAAGGTCCCAATGGCCAGACCCCACTTGCCGTTTAAAGACTCTCTTGCCACTCTCATTAAAACAGTGTTTTCCGTCTGCATGATCCTGTTATTAAAGGTTATTATGATTCGTTCGGAAGTATGCTTTCAAATTCTTAAGCTGCGGTCGTGGACAAGGTATATTTTTATTCCAACAAGTCATTCAAGGATGGACATTTTTTCTGACCGGTGACTGCATCAAGTTCCGCCATGAATATTCGATTTTCGGGGTGTTCATTCGGGACCGGAATAATACGCGGCCTGCTTTACCTCCTGAGCATTATTGTCTTCCGGGAAGTCATTTGTCGACGGGTCCTTTAAAGAGGACCGAAGCGGGATTGTTTCCGACAATATCTGCTGAACAGGATTTAAACTGCCGGCCAACCGACGGCCGGTATTCACATCGCATAGGTTGTCCCGGTCCGTTAGGAAACGAGCATGAATCAGCCCGCTATGATCCGGTGAGTGTTGATTTTACAAAATAAATCTACTGTCACTAAGAATACGAAAAAGCGTTGTGGTCTTTCATTTCACGTACAGGCGCTGAGGAGGCAGCAATAAAGCGACGGTTTTTTATTAACTTTTGAAAGTGTTCAAATAGTGCGGGGTTTAAAAATCCGCCACTCTGATGTACTGTAACCTGAAGTCCTGCAGACTGCTCATCGGCCATGGCTTTAAAAAAATCTATATCCGACTTTGATGGAAAATGTGTGAAATATGTCTTCCTTGATGAATTGGCCGGACGAAATGAAACGATAATCGACGGAATAACAAAGTCTCTTTTTCTCGATTCCGCATTCAACCCCCATTGCACCACAAGGAGTCGGGGTATAATGAGGCATAAACAAATAATATTCTTCATCCCGATAATACCCGCCTCCAAGTTGAGGCTCGATGTACAGGGACCTGATTTTCTTCCTGTAACCTAACGTGCCTGTTATAAAGATAAATGGCTCGGAACTTACATCATACGTATCAAAGTAATCAATTATATATGAATCAAGGCCAGTTGTCAAAGCGTCGCCATGGCTGTTAAGCGGCATTATCAGTTTTAAATGAAAACCACTTCCCAACATTGCAAATCCGTCATTCGATGCAAAAACCAAGGATGCACTTCCGACCAAGGATGTTTTTTTTGAATCCTGAGAGGAAGTCGGTTCAGGAAGGAAGAGCAGGATAAGAATGGCCATTCCGAAAGAAATAAAAACCTGTATCCGCCTCATAAAGCCAAGGTAGAAACCGAAACGCATAAACAACATGAATAAAATCACCCGCAATGCATGGTTTGCTATCCTGCACTGCATTCAGGCCAACCTGCTGTATAAAAGAAAAAAGGAGGCCCTTCGGACCTCCTTTTGAATGTCATTAAGTCGGTTGATCAGCCGTTGAGCGCTTCCGCACCGGCCACGATCTCCAAAATCTCCCCGGTGATGGCCGCCTGGCGGGCCTTGTTGTAAGATAGACGCAGGTCGCGTAGCAGTTCGCCGGCATTGTCCGTCGCTTTGTTCATCGCCGTCATACGCGCACCGTGTTCGGACGCATTGGAGTCCAATATCGCTTTATATAGCTGCACCTTGATGGATTTCGGGATGAGTTCCAACACCAGCTCTTCCTTGGCCGGCTCGAAGATGTAATCGTTCGCCGTCTTCTTCGCGCCGGCAGCGGCCGGAGGAACGATCGGAAGCATCTGCTCCACCATCACGTGCTGTACTGCTGCGTTCTTGAACTGGTTGTAGACGACCATCACCTTGTCGTACTTCCCTTCCTTGAACTCGTTCATGACCTTGGCGGCGATGGCGGAAACGTTGTCGAAGGACAACGCGGCATATACGTCGTTGTGCTGTCCCGCGAAAACGTCACCCTTGAGGCGGGAGAAGAAATCGGACGCCTTCTTGCCGATACAGAGCACTTTCACCTGCCCTTTCGACGCCTGCATGGCGTAATCTTCACGCAGCAGACGAACGACCGTCCGGTTGATATTGGCGTTGAAAGCACCGCAGAGTCCGCGGTTGGAACTGACAGCGATGACCAAAACCTTCTCAACAGGACGCACCTTGGCGAAATCGCCGCCCGTGCTGCTGTCGAGCGTGCCGGAAATATTCTCCATGATCTCACGCAGTTTCCCGGCATACGGACGCATCATGAGAATGGCATCCTGCGCACGACGCAGTTTCGCAGCACTCACCATCTTCATGGCCTTCGTGATCTGCTGGGTCGAGATCACCGACGAAATGCGGTTCCGGACTTCTTTTAAGTTTGCCATTTTTTCAATTCGGAATTAAGAATTCGGAATTAAGAATTCGAAATTGATTCGTCACTGGATTATTATTCTTCCTTCGAACTCGGACCCTTCGACAAGCTCAGGGTCCGCCCTACTGCTAACTCTCTCCTCTCAACGCTGCAAACTCCAGGGTCTTACTTCTGTAAGCAAATATTAAACACGGGCCCTGAGCCTGCCGAAGTGCCCGTGTTACATTCTGCATTACGCCTTGTATTTCCCCGTCAGCTCCTTCGCCACTTTCTCAAGTACCGATGTTACACTGTCGTCGATCACGCCTTTGCGGAGTGTGTCGAGGGTCGACTTGTGCTGTGCGTCCAGCATAGAGAGGTATTCGGATTCGAATTCCTTCACGCGGTTGACCGGAACATCACGGAGCAGATTGCGCGTTCCGAGATAGATGATCGCCACCTGCTTCTCGACGGGAACCGGGGAATACTGTCCTTGCTTGAGGATCTCCACGTTGCGGGAACCCTTGTCGAGGGTAGCCTTCGTGGACGCATCCAGGTCGGAACCGAACTTGGCGAACGCCTCGAGCTCACGGTACTGGGCCTGGTCGAGCTTCAAGGTGCCTGCGACCTTCTTCATCGACTTGATCTGAGCGTTACCGCCGACACGGGATACGGAGATACCGACGTTGATAGCCGGACGTACACCGGAGTTGAAGAGGTTCGCCTCGAGGAAGATCTGACCGTCCGTGATGGAGATCACGTTGGTGGGGATGTACGCGGATACGTCGCCTGCCTGGGTCTCGATGATCGGAAGCGCGGTCAGGGAACCTCCGCCCTTCACCTTGCCCTTGAGAGACTCCGGCAGGTCGTTCATCTGGGCAGCGATCGAGTCGGAATTGATGACTTTCGCTGCACGCTCCAGCAGACGGGAGTGCAGGTAGAATACGTCACCGGGATATGCTTCGCGGCCCGGAGGACGGCGGAGCAACAGGGACACTTCACGGTATGCGACGGCCTGCTTGGAGAGGTCATCGTATACGATCAGGGCCGGGCGACCGGTATCGCGGAAGAATTCGCCGACTGCGGCTCCTGCCATCGGGGCGAAGAACTGCATAGGGGCGGGATCTGAAGCCGTTGCAGAAACGATGACCGTGTACGGCATCGCACCGGCATCGGTCAGGGTCTTGACGATCTGAGCGACCGTTGAACCCTTCTGGCCCACTGCCACATAGATGCAATAAACCGTTTCGCCGCGCTCGTAGAATTCCTTCTGGTTGATGATGGTGTCGATGGCGACAGCGGTTTTTCCGGTCTGACGGTCGCCGATGATCAGTTCGCGCTGTCCACGACCGATCGGAATCATCGCATCAACAGCTTTGAGTCCGGTCTGAAGCGGCTCGTTCACCGGCTGACGGAAGATGACACCGGGCGCTTTGCGCTCGAGGGGCATTTCGAAGGTTTCACCGGAGATAGGTCCTTTCCCGTCGATCGGATTTCCCATCGTGTCCACGACGCGGCCGAGCATGCCCTCGCCGACACGCAGCGATGCGATCTTGCCGGTGCGCTTCACAACGTCACCTTCCTTGATGTCGGTCGATTTGCCGAGCAATACGGCACCGACATTGTCCTCTTCAAGGTTCAGTACGACGCCGCGGAGTCCGTTTTCGAATTCGATGAGCTCACCGGATTGTACACGGGTGAGGCCGTAGATGCGGGCGATACCGTCACCTACCTGGAGAACGGTTCCGACTTCTTCCAGTTGTTTTTCGGTCTTGAAACCGGCAAGTTGTTCGCGGAGTATGTTCGATACTTCGTCGGGTCTTACTTCTGCCATGATGAGGATATTTTTAGGAGTTTGTAGCTATGGAGGATAAGGAGAATACTAGTTCTTCCGGATGTACGGATTGGTGCTGAACTCGCGGGTGAGTTTACGCAGTTCAGCGGAGACGCTCGCGTCGTATTGCTTGTCGCCTACACGAAGCACGAATCCGCCGATCAGGTTCTTGTCGGTCTTTTCGATGAGTTCCACTTCCGACTTCAGGTTTTCGCGGACGATGCGGTAGACTTCGCTGCGAAGCTTTTCGTCGAGTCCGATCGCCGATGTGACGATCGCCGTGGCGATGCCTTTGGAACGCTTGTACTGGGCGACGAATTCGCGGGCGATACCGGCCAGGAATCCTTCACGGCCCTTTCGGGTGATGATCCGGACAAAGGCCATGGTCATCGAAGAAACCTTGCTGCCGAAGACCGCATTGAGGACCGACAGTTTCTTGTCGGAGTTGATGATCGGATTGCCGAGCAGCAGGGTGAGGTCGCGGTTGGCGTCGCAGACAGAGACAAGGAGGTTCATGTCCTGGTAGACAGGCTCGAGAGCACCCTGCTCCTGAGCGAGGTCGAAGAGCGATTTGGCGTAACGTTTGGCGACTTTGGTTTCTGCCATGAGGAAGGATCGTTGACGGCTGCGCCGGATTAGTTCATGTTGATGTCCTTCAGCATGTTCTGCACAAGCGCTTTCTGCTTGTCATCGTTGCTGAGTTCGGCACGAAGGATCTTTTCTGCGATCTGGATCGACATGATGGCGACCTGGTTCTTAAGTTCCGTCAGGGCCGCGTTCTTCTCGGTCTGTATCGTCTCGCGCGTCTGGGCGAGGATCTTGTTGGCTTCGGATTGGGCTTTGCCTTTGGCTTCGGCGATGATCGCGTCTTTGGTATCGCGTGCTTCCTTCATCATCCGGTCGCGCTCCAGACGGGCTTCGTTGAGGAGGCGCTCGTTGTCGGCCTTCAGGGAAGCCATCTCTTCACGCGCCTTCTTGGCGGTGTTGAGGGCTTCGGCGATGTTCTGCTCACGCTCGTGAAGCATGTTGAGGATGGGCTTCCAGGCGAACTTCTTCAGGATGAAGAGCAAGATCAGGAAGGAGACCGTCATCCAGAAGACAAGTCCGATCGAGGGTTTTATCAATTCCATGGAGAAGGAGTTTTTTTCGTTTGTTTCAATTCGGAAGGAATAACCGTTACCGGCACAACCAACCGTTGCACCGGTAACGGTTCAAGCATTAGCTCTTGAACACGACCAAGAGACCGACGACCATCGCGAAGAAGGCAGCGCCTTCCACGAGAGCAGCGGTCAGGATCATGTTGGCGCGGATGTCGCCGGATGCTTCAGGCTGACGGGCGATGGATTCCAGAGCGGAACCGCCGATACGACCGATGCCTACGCCAGCGCCGAGAGCGGCGAGGCCTGCACCCAATGCAGCAACACCGTAGCCGAGACCAAGGTTGCCTGCTTCCAGGAGAATTGAAGATAACA
>JBJOMN010000035.1:0-183268 GCA_046052345.1 Bacteroidota bacterium
GCAGGAGAGGTGATCTGCACCCAGTTGGCAGGAGGGAAAGTGGCCAACGAGAAATTCTGTCCGGAGAAAGAACCGCCGGTCGGGCCGAAGCGAGTGACGTTCTGTGTCTTCGAGTCGTTGCCGGCGACGTTGTCGGTGGATCCGTTCGGGTTCGAGGTAGCGATAGTAGCTATGTTTGTACCGTAATTCGGAGCCGTGACAGCAGTGAAGGTCAGCACCGTGGACTCATAAGTGGCCAGGTTGCCGGTCCAGTTGTAGCTCGCCTGGGCGGTGCCGTTCATGTTCAGGTTGATCGTGGCGCTGGTGAGCGGAGCGGTACCGTAGTTGCAGAGGCGGTAGCTGATATCCACCGGATCGCAGGAAGCGAGTACCCCGTTGAGCAATTGCATCGAGTTAGCGACACCTGCATCGTTCGTCTCGGTCGCTGAGAAGCAGTTAGCGGTCTTCTGGGCATAGAAGGCAGCGGTGCTGGCGAGCTGACCGACTTCCTTGATGATGCGGTCCGGACAAACCATGTAAATGGTCGGGAAGTAGTTGATCTGAAGCAAGTTGCCGATGGAAGCATCGTCAATGATCGGATAGGGGGTGCCCGTTACCCAGTCACCCTGAGTGTTGGAACCGGTGCCCTGCAGATCGGCCAGCGTCGTGGAATTATCACCTTCTACGAAAAACACCATCAGTTCGTTCGTGCCGGGAGGGCCGTAGGTGTTGTAGAGACCTTCAAGGCGGCCTGTGTTGTGGAAGCTCCAGCAGGGACCGCACCAGGTAGCGGATACGTCAATGAAAACCGTCTTTCCGGAATCAAGCAACGTGTAAAGGTTCCAGGTATTTCCGTTGAGGTCGGTGCCGGTGAAGTCAGGACAAATGGAGCCGGAGGCCATCTGTGCATTCGCGCCGGACGTCAGCAACATGCCCGACAACAATACGAGTAACAGTTTTTTCATGGTTTGATTAAGGTATTTGGTTAGTATTCGTAAGGGGTTGGTTTAATCAGCAGAATTTCAAAAGTAGGAATTTCGCCATGAAAACCGAAGGATTTGCGATGTTTTTGGGGAGACGGATGATTTCAGGAAAAAACGGCCCGATTTATGGTGAATAATGGCCAAATCCTTTAATTTGTAATCAAATCCCCCACCCCTTCCATGAAACGACATGCCTTGCTCTCCGCACTTTCCCTAATACTCCTTGTCAGGGCCAGCGGACAAGAATCCAACAGGCCCCTCCCGAATGTTACGGTCAAGACCGTCAACGGAGAGAATTTCGCATTCAACAAGATCGAAAACGGCGGAAAGCCGATCGTGGTGGACTTCTGGGCGACCTGGTGCAAGCCCTGCATCGAGGAGTTGAACGCCATCCATGAGAACTATGCGGAGTGGCAGCAGGAGAGCGGCGTGAAAGTCGTGGCTGTTTCCCTCGATGACTCACGCACCATGAACCGCGTCGGGCCGCTGGTGAACGGCCGAGGTTGGGACTTCGAAGTCTATGTCGACCCGAATGCGGACCTGAAGCGCGCATTAAACGTCAACAATCCGCCTCATACCTTCGTAGTCAACGGCAAAGGAGAGATCGTCTGGCAACATGTAGGGTATGCCGAAGGCAACGAGTTTGAATTGTACGACGTTGTCAAGAAGGTCGCAGCCGGTCTGCCGGTAGACGGCAAGAAATGATCCACCGTTTTACTTATCCCGGTATCCAAGTGAAAAAAATCTTACTGCTTGTTTCCCTGTCCGTATCCGCATCAGGGTTCGTCAACGGACAGTCTGCCATTCACGGCAACACCCAACTTGATGCCCAGTATTACATACCCGATTCGCTGATCGGATCGCCGGATGTTCCCGAGCAGATGCTGTTCAACGGCTTCACCAATTTCGTGTACGACAAGGATAATTTTTCTGCCGGCATCCGCTATGAAGCCTATCTGAACCCCTTGCTTGGATTCAATACGCGTTACGAAGGATACGGCATTCCGTTCCGGTTCCTTACTTATCGCAACAACGAACTGGAAGTGACGGCAGGTAATTTCTACGAGCAGTTCGGCATGGGCATGGCCCTGCGTGCCTATAACGAGTGGGGCTTGGGGTTCGATAATTCCATCGACGGACTCAGGATCAAATATGCGCCGGTGAAGGGTTTGGAATTCAAAGGACTGATCGGCAAACAACGCGATTTCTGGACAAAGGGAGAAGGCATCGTCCGCGGTGCGGATATGGAGTTCAACTTTAACGAGGCGGTCTCCTCGCTGTCCGAAAGCAAGAACCGCTTCATCGTGGGCGGGAGCTTCGTCAGCAAGTACCAGGCCGATGAGGATCCGACCTATCGCCTGCCGCAGAATGTCGCAACCGGCGCCGGACGGATCACCTTCACCCGCGGAGGATTCACCGCCTACTCGGAATATGCCTATAAGTCCGGCGACCCTTCTTCTACGAACGAATTCATCTTCAAGGACGGTCAGTCCCTCTTCCTCAACATGGGCTACACCAAGAAAGGGATCGGTGTCACTGCAGGACTGAAATGGCTGGACAACATGTCCTACCGCAGCGACCGGTATGCACTGCTGAACAGCCTTCTCATCAATTACCTCCCGGCGATCACCAAGAACCACACGTACCTGCTGATGGCCTACTATCCCTATGCCACACAGCTCAACGGGGAGTTCGGTGTTCAGGCCGAGGTGTTTTACCACGTCCCTAAAGGCAAAGCCCTCGGCGGCCCCTACGGGACAGATCTCACCTTTAACTACTCCCGCACCTCCTCCATACAGGAGGATAAGATTACCTCCGGAGCGGATACGGTGTTAGGTTATACGGCACCGTTTCTGGGAATGGGAGATGAGGTCTACTATGAAGACTTCAATGTTTCCGTTGACCGGAAATTCAGCAAGAAGCTCAGGATGATCTTCACCTACATGTACCAGAATTACAACAAGGACGTAGTGGAAGGCCGGGAAGGCTTCGGACATATCTACTCCAACATCGGGGTCGTGGAAGCCCAGTACCGGATCACTCCCAAGTACAGTATCCGTACGGAGCTGCAGGGGCTTTTCACCGACAAGGATTTCGGAAGCTGGGCGATGGCTTTGGCTGAATTCTCCGTTTCCCCTCATTGGTTTGTCGCAGCGATCGACCAGTACAACTACGGCAATCCCGATGAGGACAAACAGATTCATTATTATGTCGGACAGGTCGGGTACAACCGTGGTGCCAACCGCATCACGGTCGGTTACGGCCGTCAGAGAGCGGGCATCCTGTGTGTGGGAGGCGTGTGTCGAAACGTCCCTTCTGCCAATGGCTTCACCTTGTCTGTCACCTCCAGTTTCTAAAAAAACGCAACCATGATACGTCCAGCCCGATTACTCGCTGCCGGTATTCTCATCGCAACGTTCGGTTGTGATAAAGTGGAGCCTCCTTACCTGGAGAGTTCATGTGGCGATGCCAACTATGTTTTCCCGGATGTCGCCATCATCGGACCGTATACGCTTACTTTCGGCCCCGACACCCTGGCGGCTGTCAAGAAAGTCCTTTTGGAGGATTACACCGGACATACCTGCGGCAACTGTCCGGCGGCAGGTCAGTACATTGTAAATACCCTGGTTCCGGCCAATCCGGACAGGCTGGTGGTGATGGGTGTTCACGCCGGCGATTTTGCAAAACCTACCGGTTCACAACCT
This sequence comes from Bacteroidota bacterium, assembly GCA_046052345.1. Lineage (GTDB taxonomy): Bacteria > Bacteroidota > Bacteroidia > AKYH767-A > 2013-40CM-41-45 > Pollutiaquabacter. The sequence continues at coordinate 3,668 of JBJOMN010000035.1, forward strand.
AACCAGCCGGCAGGATCTTTTCAGACCGACTTCCGCTGCCAGACCGGCAACGAATGGAATGACAAGTTCGGCGTCAATTTCAACCCTTGCGGCATGGTGGACCGGACCGGTTTTCCTGACCAGTCGCACCTGCTGCCTTACCTGGCCTGGTCCTCCGTCATACAGAATCAATTGGCACTTCCTGCCGAAGCGAAAATCAGGATCCTTGCCGAGTATGACCCCCCAAGCGGAACCATCTACATCGCCGTCCAGACGGTTGCGATGCAGGCATTCAACCGAGAACTCAAATTGCAGGTCGTTGTCACCGAGGACAGTGTGATCGACTGGCAGACCTGGTATGGCCATACACCGGAATACGAACCGGCCTATGCTCATCGTCACGTATTGCGGGGAGCCGCCAACGGCGATTTCGGAGAAACTGTCTATTCCGGTGCTGTTGCCGCCGGCACCAAGACCATCCGTGGTTGCTGTTTCCAGACGAAACCGGAAATGGATATACGGCATGCCAGCGTGGTCGCCTTCCTATACGATGCCGAAACGGAAGAAGTGGTACAGGCGGAGGAGATTCACATTGAAGAGTAACGTCCCTTATCCTTTTCCTTATGCCACTTTCCCGTTGCTTGTTGTTTTTCCTGCTTGTACTGACAGGCGGCAGCGCATTCAGCCAGGGATTCCGTGCAGGGTTTCGTGCCGGCATGACGGCTACACAAGTGGACGGGGACCAGTTGCAGGGATTCAATCAGGCAGGTTTGTTGGGAGGCATTACCGTTTCCCGCGATCTGGGCGAGCGGTTTTCCCTCGGCATGGAGATGATCTACATCCAAAAGGGCAGTCGCAAGCCGCTTAACACCGACGACAATACCTACTACGTAATGCGTCTTTCCTACGTGGAGGTTCCATTACTTCTTCGTTTCAATGCCGGAAAGAAATTAATGCTGGAAGCCGGACCTTCGTTCGGAGTCCTCGTTGCCTCTAAGGAAAAGGACCAGTCCGGCATCATCGACTATGCCCCGCCATTTGAAAAACGGGAGTATTCGTTGAATGCCGGCCTCGGGTATCTTCTCTCCGACGACCTTTTGTTCAATGCCCGTTACGGCTTCTCTCTCCTTCCGGTACGCCGTTTTGATTCGGTGCTCAATTACTACTACTGGGACCGGGGTCAGTTCAATTCCGTCGTTCAGCTTTCCCTGAATTACTCCTTTTAAGCGGTTTTGAGCCGCTGTCGCGGAACCTCGCTGCATTTACTTGCGTATATTGGTCTTTCATTGCAATTGGACATGAAAGCCGGTAACCGATACTTCCCCGAATTCTCTACCGCCATCGACCAGGTCGGTGTGGAGGAACGGGTGTCCCGTCTCACCAAGCGCAGCATCAAAAAGGAATCCAAGCTCGCGGCCCTTAAACTGGCCATGAGCATGCTGGACCTGACTACGCTGGAGGCAAAAGACACGCCCGGGAAGGTCCGGCAGCTATGCACCAAGGCCGTTCATCCTCACGATGCCGTTGCGGGTATTCCGAGCGTAGCGGCGGTTTGCGTATACCCCAATCTTGTACGCGTCGCCCGCGAAGCGTTGGAGGGAAGCGGTGTGAAAGTGGCGGCTGTCGCTACGGCTTTTCCCAGCGGAATGTCGTCGCGCAAGGTCAAGATAGAAGAAACGAAATGGGCGGTTAACGAAGGAGCCGATGAGATCGACATGGTGATCTCCCGCGGACATTTCCTCGCCGGAGAATTTGGTTTCGTTTACGACGAGATCTCCGCTGTGAAAGAAGCCTGCGGTGCGGCCCATCTCAAGGTCATCCTGGAAACAGGCGAACTCAGCACCCTCGACAACGTCCGCCGTGCAAGCGACCTTGCCATGGATGCCGGTGCCGATTTCATCAAGACCTCGACCGGAAAGATCCAGCCTGCTGCAACCTTGCCGGTGACACTCGTGATGCTGGAAGCGATCAGGGATCATTATTACCGTACCGGGCGGATGGTGGGCATGAAGCCCGCCGGCGGAGTCGCCACCGCCAAGCTGGCATTGCAATATCTGGTCCTGGTCCGTGAGACATTGGGACAGGCATGGCTGGACCCCGACTGGTTCCGTTTCGGCGCAAGTTCGCTGGCCAACGACCTGCTCATGCAGATCATCAAGGAACACACCGGTGTTTACCAAAGCATAGATTATTTTTCAAAGGACTGACCCTAACCGGTCTTTCAAACAGGCCACCGCAGATGAAATCCAAAAAGAAAACAGTTGTCAAACTGCAGTTCAGCGGAGGCTGGGACTACGCTCCGGCACCGGAAAGCTCGAGCCATGTGACGCTGAAGGAGGAATACGACCTTTTCATCAACGGCACCTGGGTCAAACCTGCGGAAAGGAAGTCGTTCGACACCTTTAATCCTGCTACGGAAAAGAAGATCGCCCGCATCTCCGAAGCAGGACCGCGCGACGTGGATGCCGCCGTACGTGCCGCCCGTAATGCGTATGAGGGGACATGGGGCAGGATGCCTGCACGTGAGCGCGGCAAATACATCTACCGAATAGCCCGTATCCTCCAGGAACGTGCCCGCGAAATGGCGGTCATCGAGTCAATGGACGGCGGTAAGCCGATACGGGAATCACGCGACATAGATGTTCCGCTGGCTGCGGCGCATTTCTTCTATTATGCCGGATGGGCGGATAAGCTTGCCTACGCATTACCCGGTCATAAGCCCGAGCCAGTCGGTGTCGCCGGTCAGATCATACCCTGGAATTTTCCGCTGCTCATGGCGGCGTGGAAAATAGCCCCGGCACTTGCTGCCGGAAACACCGTGGTGCTGAAGCCCGCTGAGACGACACCGCTAACGGCCCTCAAGCTGGCCGAAATCATCCGGGAGGCCGACCTTCCGCCCGGTGTAGTCAATATCATCACCGGCGCAGGCGCCACCGGATCCGCACTCGTCAACCACCCGGGAATCGATAAGGTCGCCTTCACCGGATCCACGGAAGTCGGTAAGGTCATCCAGAAAGCGCTCGCCGGCACCGGCAAGCGTTATACGCTCGAGCTGGGAGGCAAGGCTGCGAACATCATCTTCGAAGATGCCGCCATCGATCAGGCGGTGGAAGGCATCATCAACGGCATCTTCTTCAATCAGGGTCACGTCTGTTGCGCAGGCTCCCGCCTTTTTGTTCAGGAATCCGTCATGAAGACGGTGGTCAGAAAACTGAAAGACCGCATGGAGACGTTGATCGTCGGCGATCCGCTGGACAAGAACACGGATATCGGTGCCATCAATTCGAAGACTCAGCTCGATAAGATCCGGAAGTATCTCAAGATCGGAGTGGATGAAGGCGGTGAGATGTTCCAGACCTCCTGCAGCCTGCCTTCCAAAGGCTACTGGTGCCGCCCCACCCTGTTCACCGGCGTCGCCCAGTCTTCCCGCATCGTCCAGGAGGAGATCTTCGGTCCTGTCCTTGCCGTCCAGTCGTTCCGTACCGTGGAAGAGGTCCTCGAGAAAGCGAACAATATTCCCTACGGCCTTAGCGGAGGAGTCTGGACCGACAAGGGTTCCAAGATCTTCAAGGTTACGAACGGGCTCAGGGCCGGCGTAGTCTGGGCCAATACGTACAACAAGTTCGATCCGACTTCGCCTTTCGGCGGCTACAAGGAAAGCGGTGTCGGCCGCGAGGGCGGCCTGCACGGCCTGCTCCCTTATCTGAAACATGTCTGAAAACCGTCTTCGAAGTCCTATGCCAACCACTGGAAAAAAACAAGCAGCCGTTCGTGTGCGCGTCATGAAGACCTACAAGCTGTATGTCGACGGCAAGTTCCCCCGGACGGAGTCAGGACGGTATTCCGTTTTCAAGGATGCCGACGGTGAGCCGTTAGCCAATATCTGTGTCGCATCCCGTAAGGATTTCCGGGATGCCGTGGTAGCCGCAAGGAAAGCCCAGTCCGGCTGGGCAGCACGTTCTGCATACAACAAAGGACAGATCCTCTATCGCATCGCAGAGATGCTCGAAGGGCGTAGCTCCCAGTTCATGGACGAGTTCGTTCAGCAGGGATTATCGCCTGCTGCTGCATCGAAGGAGGTCGAGGTAGCTGTCGACCGGCTGGTTTACTACGCCGGGTGGAGTGACAAGTACCAGCAGGTGTTCAGTTCCGTGAATCCGGTGGAATCTTCCCATTTCAACTTCTCCATGCAGGAGCCTACAGGAGTCGTATCCGTCATAGCACCGGAGGAAAGCGGTCTGGCCGGTCTTGTCGCCGTCATCGCCCCGGCTATCGTCGGCGGAAATACGGTGATCGTCCTCTCCTCCGAACGGTTTCCGCTGACGGCCGTCACTTTCGCCGAAGTTCTTCATACCTCGGACCTGCCTGCCGGTGTGGTGAACATCCTTACCGGCACAAGGAAGGAATTGGTCTCCCACTTTTCCAGCCACATGGATGTCAACGCCTGCATCTACTGCGGCGACGATCCGGAATTTCGGAAAACCACGGATGAGAATTCCGCACTGAATGTCAAACGACCTTTTTTCTTCCCCGTTTCCGATTGGTCGGATGACAAGTTCGATTCCCCTTACAGGATCCTGGATCTCCAGGAGACGAAGACCACGTGGCATCCGATCGGCCAGTAAGCCAAACGTGTATGCATCCAACTGCTCAGGGAGAAGTGACCCGTGCCGAACGCGAAAGATCGCTCGGTCAGCAGGCTCATGTTTTCTGGCTCACCGGACTGAGCGGCGCAGGAAAGAGCACCCTGGCCGTCCTGCTTGAGCGCGCTCTGCTTGAGCGCGGATTCCGGACCATGTACCTGGACGGAGACGTGCTGCGCAGTGGCATCAACAAGGACCTCGGCTTCAGTCCGGCCGACCGTAAGGAAAATCTGCGCAGGACCGGAGCGCTGAACAAAGTCCTTTTCGATGCGGGACTTGTCACGATCAACGCACTGATTTCTCCGTACCGTTCCGACAGGGAGGAAGTGCGTTCGCTTTTCCCGGTCGGTTTTTTCAGTGAAATACATGTCAAGGCCGACATCGCGGTGTGCGAGTCGCGGGATCCCAAGGGTTTATATCGTAGAGCCAGGGCCGGCGAGATCAGCGAGTTCACGGGAGTTTCAGCTCCTTACGAGGAGCCGGAGCAACCGGACCTGTTGCTCGATACGTCGGCCGGAACAGTCGAAGAGTCCCTTGCGAAGTTGCTTGCTTTTGCATTGAAGCGCCTCGGCCGCGCATAGGTCAGCCGCCCCTGTTTCGAGCAGGATTTTCCTATCTTCGTAGTAACTGCCCACAGGATGTTTTCCTATAATTTAGACCATTTACGCGAGCTTGAGGCGGAAAGCATTTTTGTACTCCGTGAAGTGGCTGCGCAGTTTTCCAGTCCCGTCCTGCTCTTCAGTGGCGGGAAAGACTCCATCGTAGCATCCTGGCTGGCCAGAAAGGCATTTCATCCGGCTCCGATTCCTTTTTCGCTCTTACACATAGATACCGGTCACAATTTCCCGGAGACCATCGATTTTCGCGACCGCTGGGCGGACAAGCTGGGCGCTGAACTGATCGTCAGGTACGTTCAGGATTCCATCGACCGCGGCAGGGTGAAGGAGGAGAAGGGTTTGAATGCGAGCCGTAACCTTTTACAGACAGTCACCCTGCTGGATGCCATCGCCGAACTGAAGGTGGATGCCGCCATCGGCGGTGCGAGAAGGGATGAGGAAAAAGCGCGGGCGAAGGAACGGTTCTTCTCCCACCGCGACGACTTCGGACAATGGGATCCCCGCAACCAGCGTCCTGAGCTTTGGAACCTGTTCAACGGACATCATCAGCCGGGAGAGCATTTCCGCATCTTCCCGCTCAGCAATTGGACGGAAACAGATATCTGGAAATACATCCTGAAAGAGGAGATACCTGTACCTTCCATCTATTTCGCACACCGGCGCGATGTGTTCGAGCGGGACGGCAATCTGTATGCAGTTTCGAATTTCTTGCAATTGGCACCTACGGAAAAGGTCTCCACCAGGACTGTCCGGTTCAGGACCGTCGGCGACATGACGTGCACCGGAGCCGTCGTTTCAGAAGCCTCGGATCTGAAATCGATCATCGAAGAAGTCGCTTCCTCCAGAACCACTGAACGGGGAACACGCATCGACGACCGGCGCTCCGAGACTTCCATGGAAGACCGTAAAAGGGAAGGCTATTTCTGACAAGCATGGGAGCAATCAACGAAACCGATCTTTTAAGGATGACGACCTGCGGAAGCGTGGACGACGGCAAAAGCACGCTGATCGGACGACTGCTTACCGATTCCCGTGCCATAGCGGATGACCAGCTCGAGGCGCTTCATCGGGAGAGCCGGCGACGCGGGGCAAAAGAGACGGATCTATCCCTGCTGACGGACGGTCTGAAGGCCGAGCGTGAGCAAGGCATAACCATCGATGTCGCGTACCGCTATTTTTCTACGGACAAACGCAAATTCATCATTACCGATACGCCGGGTCATGTCCAGTATACACGCAACATGGTCACCGGAGCGTCCGCATCGAACCTTGCCGTAGTACTGGTCGATGCCAGAAAGGGAGTGGTGGAGCAGACCTGCCGGCACGCCTTCATCGCCTCCTTGCTGCGTATTCCTCATCTCGTGTTGTGCATCAATAAGATGGACCTGGTCGGATACAGCGAGGCAACCTATCAGTCGATTGTCGAGGATTTTCGGGACTTCTCCTCCAGGCTTGATGTGAAGGATGTTCAATATATACCCGTCAGCGCCCTTCACGGCGACAATGTCGTGAACCGCTCCGACAAGATGCCTTGGTACCAGGGAGCAACCTTGATGTTCCATCTGGAGAATCTGCATATAAGCAGCGACTTGAACCATATCGATGGCAGGTTTCCCATCCAGACGGTCATTCGACCCCGTAATGCATCAGATGAAGACTTCCGCGGATACGCAGGCCGGATCGCTTCCGGCGTTTTCAGGGAAGGGGAGGAGGTGATGGTGCTTCCGTCCGGCCTCAAGTCGCGCATACGTTCCATTACCCTTGCGGATGAAAGGCTTCCTGAAGCTTTTGCACCCATGTCCGTGTGCATCCGGCTGGAGGATGAATTGGATATCGGCAGAGGAGACATGATTGTCCGCGAAAACAATCTTCCGGTATCCGGCAAAGACCTGGAGCTCATGGTATGTTGGTTCAGTGCCACACCGATGAATGCGCATGGTAAATATCTATTGCGCCACACGACCCGTGAAGTGCGGTGTCAGATAAGCGAACTGCTGTATCGCATGGATGTTTCCACGCTGCGTAAGATACCGGATTCGGAAGGCCTCGCCATGAACGATATCGGCCGTATACGTCTGCGGACCTCGCATCCGCTGCTCTTCGACCCCTATCTGCGAAACCGTTTCACCGGTGGAGTGATACTGATCGATGAAGTCACGAACGAAACAGTCGCCGCCGGCATGATCCTCTGAAAAACCGGTATGACGGATTACAGCCACTATTTACCCGATATCATCCGTGCCGTAATCTCCGCGGGAGAGGCCGTATTGGAGGTCTACGATTCCTCTTTCGATGTCTTGGAAAAGTCGGATCACTCCCCGCTCACGAAGGCGGATACGGAATCGAACCGTATCCTCTGCGAAGCGCTCCGGACTACCGGTTATCCGGTAATCAGCGAAGAAGGCGAGCAGGTGACCTATGCGGTGCGCAGCCAATGGCCTGTTTACTGGCTTATCGATCCGTTGGACGGCACGAAAGAGTTCGTGCATCGCAACGGGGAATTCACCGTCAACGTTGCACTCATCGCTGAGGGGCTTCCTGTGCTGGGTGTCGTCTACGCTCCTGTTTCCGACGAACTGTATGCAGGTATAAGCGGAAAAGGCTGGTGGTACATGGAGACTGCTTCCGGGTTGCGTCCGGAAGCACTGGCAGACTTGTCTGCCTTTCGCGGCATTCCTGCAGCTTTCTCCGAAGTATATCGCATCGTGATCAGCCGTTCTCACCCGGATGCCCGTACCACTGCTTACATAGAGGATTGCCGCGCCGAGAAAGGCGGAGTCGTTACTGTTCAGGCAGGAAGCTCGATGAAGCTTTGCTTGGTCGCACATGGCAAAGCCGACGAATATCCCCGGTTCGGTCCTACGATGGAATGGGATATCGCTGCAGGACACGCGGTGCTGCTAGGAGCAGGGAAGAACGTCTATACACATCCCGGTCCTGAGGTCCTCTCATACAACAAACCCTCCATGACGAATGGCCCGTTCATTGCGCGCTGACGTTCTCCATCTGTTAGGACGGGGAGAGGGCGATGCCTCTTACCGGGAATTGCTGCTTACCAGCGGTCGTTCACTGATGATCCGGCTCCTTGGAGTCTTTTCGGGCTTCCTGGTCACGTGGTTCACCGTGCGATTTTTTTCTGCAGAGTCTTTGGGAGTGGTGTCCATCTGCATTGGCATTCTCAGCCTGGCGAGCATCTTCGCCAAGGCGGGTCATGATGTCGCGCTCATGAGGTATATCTCCGGTTTTTCGGAGAGCTCCGATTACTCCTCGGTGCGCAGGATCTATCGCATGTCCTTGAACGTGGTGCTTCCGTTGTCTCTTTCTATTTCCGCGGTCCTTTATCTGGCGGCCTCCTGGATGGCCGAGCATATCTTCTTCAAGCCGCATCTTGAACATGTGTTCCGATGGAACGCCTTGTTGCTGGTTCCGCTTACTTTCCTCCAGGTGAATGCCGAATGCCTGCGCGGTGTGAAGCGCATCGCCGCATATACTTATTTCCAGACAGCGGCCGTTTCGCTGACGGCTTTGTTCCTGCTCATCGCCCTTCGGTCGGCGGGAGGTGTCCCCGATCTTCCGGTGTACATCCAGTTCCTGAGCATCGGGCTGGCCTTTGTGCTCAGTCAGTGGTGGTGGTACCGAATAGTAAAGGATGCCACTCCTTCAGCAGATATGGTTCCCTCGCTGCAGCAGCTCCACCGTACAGCTTCTCCCATGTTCACCACTACGCTCATGCAGCTGGTCATGAGTTGGTCAGGCGTTCTTATCCTGGCTGCGTTCAGGGACGAAGCATCCGTCGGTATTTTCAATGCCCTTGTGCGCATCTCTGTTTTTACCAATATCACCATTCTTGCAGTCAACGGATTGGTCATGACCCGTTTTGCTGCCGCCTATCATGCCGGCGACCTGACAAGTCTCAGACAGCAGTCCGGTGAGGCGGCACGTCTTATCCTCTACACTTCCTTGCCCCTTTTCATAGGGCTGTTCCTGTTTCACGATACGGTGCTGTCCGTTTTCGGGGAGGGCTTCAGGGAGCAAGGATCTACACTGTGTCTTTTGCTGCTGTCCCAGTTCATCGTAGTAGCGGTCGGACTCCCGGGTCAGTTGCTGAACATGACCGGCCGCCAGCGGGTGCTGCGAAATATCGCCCTGGCGGCAGCCGTGGTGAACGTGCTCACCGGTTTCCTGCTGATACCAGGGTACGGGATGGAAGGTGCCTGTTGGTCGCAACTGGCCGGAACCGCGGTATGGAATCTACTGTGTGTCTTTTTCGCGTACAAGGAATTCGGTTTCCTGACCTTTGCAGGTCTGCGGCGGAAAGGATGACTCCGGCTCTTTAGACACTATAATGGAAACAGCAGGCATTACAGCAGCGCACTACGGATCCAAGGCGTGGCCGGCAACGGTAGCCTACGGTTTCCTGCTGTTCGTCTGGTGCAGCACTTTCCGTGTGTTCGCGACCTTGCCGCTACAGGAAGTGCATCAGTTTCTGTCCGTCGCAGGTATACTCTTCTATACCTTATACTACGCAGCGAGTCTATATCTGAAATCCCGAAGAGCAAGCTTCAACCGTCTGGATCTGCTGTTAGCAGCCTTCATCGGCATCAATTTCTTCTCTTCCTTTCGCGCACTGTCGGTGTTCGGACAACCTCTCTATTACGGACTGATGGCACAGCGGTCCGTCCTGCTGGGGCTCTCCGGCGCCCTGATTGTTTCCCTGTTGGATCAAGGCAAGATTACGCTTCGCCAACTGGAGGTCTCGTTTCTCTTTCTGGCTGTTGTGCTGTTGCTCGCATCCTTCGGTTTCGTGCTGTTTGCCAAGCCTTCCCGTTTCGTGGATGAGGAGTTCGTGGTATACAGTCCGCTCAGAGGCTACCGTTTCCGCTTTCAGTTCATACCGGTGATCATGTTGCTGTTCTATTCCCTTTTCCGCCGTTTTTCTTTGCGCCGTCCGCTTTACCTTTTACTTTTCCTGTCCATTATCTTCTACCTGGTCTTCTTCCTGCAGTCCCGTACCACATTGGCGGTATTGTTCATGACACTATGTATTTATTTTTTCAGACATTACTCGTTCGGTAGAAGGTTGAAGCTTGTCGCATACGCAGTAACCGCCGTCATATCGCTGGTGCTGATCGCCTACGCACTCGACGTCACTTCCCTCCTGGAGCGTTACTCCCGCCTCTTCGGGAATGCAGCCTCGGTTTTCCGTGGCGTAGCTCCGGACGAAGCCTCTTCAGCGATACGCTATCTCGAGCTGAAGACCGCTTTCAGCCGGATCGGGTTGCATCCATGGCTCGGGAACGGATTCATCAGCAGCCAGTGGAACGGCGGATGGCACCGTCTGCTGGGTTATTTTTATCCTGTCGATATCGGAATTTTCGGGAATCTGGTGGTATTCGGAGCTGTCGGGACCTTCGTGATTTATTCGCCATACTTCTACGCTTTCCGGCTTTCACAAAAGACCGTCGCAGACACCGTATTCCTGCGCACCTGCAATTATACGTTGCTCTTCCTTTTCCTGACTATGTTCTTTTCCGCAGTGAACATCAGGGACTCCTCCGCCATGCTTTTCCTGGTGGCTTTGTCCTATTACCACCGCTATCGTCTCATCAAACCCCGTGAGGAATACGTACATGCGCTATCCTGACTTCCTGATCGTCGGCGCAGCACGGTGCGGGACCACTGCTGTATATCGCATGCTCAAGCAGCACCCGCAGGTGTTCCTGCCCGCCGTCAAGGAGCCTTGCTTCTTTGCTTTTGCGGATTCCTCCAGAACCTATCACGGCGGCAAGTTCGCTTTTGCCGTACGTGAACCCGAAAAGTATTTCGCACTTTTCTCACGTGCCGGCGCCGGACAGGTGACCGGCGAGGCTTCTACACCTTATCTCTACCTTTACAAGGAAAGTATTTCAAACATGATGCGCTATCTTCCGGAAGCCGCGAAGACAAAGATCGTCATCCTGCTACGTCATCCGGTCGAAAGGACGTATTCAAATTATATATGGCGCGTTCGGGACGGGCGTGAAACGTATTCCTTCGAGAAAGCACTGGTCATGGAGGAGCAGCGTTCGCGGGAAGGATATTCATTCGATTACTTCTATGCCGGTCGCAGCTTTTATTACGATTCGGTAAAAGCTTATTTGGACGCCTTTCCGAACGTCCATATCATCCTTTACGATGAGCTGAAAAACGACTGGGATGGAGTGATGCGCAGACTATGCGGATTTCTCCGGATCGACGCGGGTTTCAGCTTCACGAAGGCAGCTGATGTCAATGACAGTTATGTTCCTAGATCTCCCCGGCTTTCAAGATGGGTCACGTGGGAACATCCAATTAAATTCCGATTGATGAGGATGCTGCCCGACGGGTGGATCTCCCGCTTTCGGGAGTTGCTCCGCCGGTTGAATACAAGCCCAAAATCCCGCGAAGCGATGACGGACGATACGAGGCGACGGCTGCTCGCTCTCTTCAGGCAGGATGTTGAACAGTTATCTCAATTGATCGGGCGTGACCTTTCCCGTTGGCATGAATAATATCGGCAGCGAATTCCGGATGGCGATCATCGACCCTGTCGGCTCAAAGGCGGGTCTTGACGTTTACGACCGCCGCCTTGCAGCGGCGTTGCGTGAAGCCGGTATCGGGGCCGCAGTGCTCAGCGATACCGGCGACAGTTCCGCATCGCTTCCGCCTTTTTTCAAATTTGAAGAGACCAGGAACTTATTCTCCGTGTTCCGTCTTTACCGGGAGTTCCGGCGATGTGTCGAATGGTGTGAACATCACGGCATCGAGGCGGTGCTGTTCCATATGTTCGCGTTTTCCCGCTTCGACGAATGGTTGCTGAGCCGGTTGCGTGCACGCGGTATCAGGACCTTTGTGATCGTCCATGATGTGGAGCCTTTCGTCGCCCGGATTTCCTCCCGCCGCAGGAACCGGATCGTGTGCGAATTGTCGGACGAGATCCTGGTACATAATGACTTTGCGGCAGAGGAGCTGCGACGGGTGACGGGAAAATCCGACGGAGTGACCGTGATTCCGCACGGGCATTTCATCGATGAATTACGGCCTCCGGCCGACCGTCAGGGTGCTCGAAGACGGCTTGGCATCCCTGCAGACGCTTTTTGCCCGCTTTTTTTCGGAATGATCAAAGAGGTAAAGGGGATCGATACTTTCTGCGAGGCATTGGAAATGGTCCCGGAAGGAGTCGTCGGGTTGGTAGCCGGACGACCACGTGGCGACCACCATGCTTTCATGGGGAAGCTGCAGACGCTTGAGAAAAATCGAAGGCTGGTACTGAAGGCAGCATACGTTTCGCCGGAGGAAATGGAGGACTGGATGATGGCTGCCGATTGCGTAGTGCTTCCTTACAAAAGAAGTTACCAAAGTGGAGTCGCTATCCAGGCCATGAGCAGGAAAGTCCCGGTGATCCTCTCGGACATACCCTCTCACCGGCGTTGGGTAGGTTCTGCTGCGTCCGCTTTGCCGGTTCCTCCCGGCGATGCAGCAGCATGGGTCAGGGCGATATTGCATCTGCGTGACCGGCCGGAAGCCGGGCTTGAATTGGCGGAATCGGCCTATCGTCAACTTTCTTCCAATCATGCCTGGATGATTCCGGCGGGCATTATCCGTAACTTGTTGCACAAGCAATGAGGATCGCCATCATAGGTTCCCGTGGGATTCCCGCACGTTACGGAGGATTCGAAACACTCGCAGAGCGTTTGTCCGGATACCTTTCAGGCTGCGGACATAAAGTCACCGTCTACGGCGAGCAGGATCCGTTCGACCGTGATCTGCTCCGCTCGCGCAAGACGTTGTTCAGCAAACGTCGGTTCCCCGTGCTCTTTTACCTGGAGTCCGTGCTGCGTACTCTTCGTGGTTACGACACTGTGCTGATACTCGGTGTGGGAGCAGGACTCTTCGTGTTACTTTACAAACTTACCGGTACAAGGTTCATCACGCACGTCGACGGCATGGAGCAGTCACGCGACAAGTTCTCTGCGACGCAACGTCTTTTTGTACGTTGCTCCCAGCGCGCTACGTCGTTTTTCGCACACGATCTTGTAGCGGATGCGGAAACCGTGGCCGCATGGTGGGCGCAGCATTACGGCCTTTCCCGTTCAAGGATTCACGTCATCAGGTACGGGACCGATATCCGGACCGATGAAAACATCCCTGTTCCGGAAGGTCTGGTGAGGCACGGATATTATCTGGTCATCGCACGCATAGTCCCGGAGAACAATATCCGCATGATCATCGAGGGATTTCTGCTCTCCGGTTCCCGAAGAAAGCCGGTCATCATCGGTAATTGGAACGATTCCCAATACGGCCTTGAATTGAAACGGCTTTTCGGGGGTCAGGTGACGATGATGGATCCGGTGTACGACCGTGACACAGTTGCCGCTTACCGGGCATGGTGTTATGCCTATCTGCACGGTCATTCCGTCGGCGGAACCAATCCGACCCTTGTGGAAGCCCTTGGTTCCGGTTCAGTTACTTTATGTCATGATAACCCCTATAACCGTGAGACGACGGACGGGACCGGACGTTTTTTCCGCGATGCCGTTTCACTCGCCGAACGCATCCGTGAAATCGAGTCCCTATCCGACCGTTCTTTGGAGGCGGAGCGTACGATATCACTGACAGTGGCACGAAACCGTTACGACTGGAAAGACGTGGGAAACGCTTTTGAAGTCATACTTGCACCCGCCGGCCGCAGATGAAAGCCCATTTCGATGATAAGGGATCCATGCTTGCGGCGCTGCAGACGCTGACCTCCTCTGTATATCCCGGAGCGGAGGTTTCTGATTCGCGTTATCTGGAGTGGCTGTATCTCAGGAATCCCGACGGAGAAGCGGTCGTTCACACGGATGAAGACGATCAAGGTCTCAGCGCACAGTTCGTACTGACTCCCCGCCGCTACCTTGTCCGTGGAGAGATTGTCAAGGGCGCACTGTCCCTGAACACGATCACCCGCGAAGACGCACGCGGCAAGGGACTGTTCCGGAAACTTGGTGATCTTGCCTTCGAGAACCTGCCCTCGGAATCGATAGGTTTCATTACCGGCTTCCCCAATCGTGCTTCGCGGAAGGTTTTCACCGGTGTTTTAGGTTATGGCCTTCTTGGCAAAGTACCGTTCCTCGCCAAGCCCTTACGTTGGCACCGTTTGCCGGCAGTCCTTCTGCACCGCCGGCGGATGAGGAAGGGTGAGGATCTTTCATTCACCGTGCCCTTCTCTTCGGTTTTCAGGAGCAAGAAGTGGGCAGTAAGCGCTGAGCCTTTCGCTGCACCGGTAGTCGACGAACTTCTGTCAGAAATTAATGGTGCACGCCTGTGTTCCACTTACAGGACTTCCGGGTATTTCTCCTGGCGATACGGGAATTGTCCCACCCGTTCCTATGTGCTGCTGGTAGTCTCCGACGGTTCTTCAAGTAGGCCCGTAGCCTACGCCATACTGCGCGGTGTTGAGCTGATGGGATGGCGCTGCGGTGCCGTGGTGGATATCGGGTGCAGGGCGGATGAGGACTCCGTCGAGGCCTTGGAATTCCTGCTCACGGTAGCGGCGACACGTTTCCGGGCCGCGAAAATGGATATGATGGTTGCCGCGTGTACTTCGGGTCGCCCGGAGTACCGCGCACTCCGGGCTGCCGGTCTCTTGCGGATTCCTGACTTGCTGCTGCCACAACCGCTAAACTTCATCGTACGCGAGAGCCCTTCCCGCCTTGATGCGGTATCGGTTGCTTCTTTCGGCGATTGGTTCCTTACATTTGGGGATTACGACGTGCTGTGACCCCTCCGCTTCGCATACTGACTATCGACCTGGAAGACTGGTTTCATATCCTGGACCATGCGCCGACACGATATCCTGCCCAATGGAGCGGTTTCGAGTCCAAGGTGGAGAGGAATACCGAGCGTATCCTCGAGTTGCTGGCACGCGCAGGACAACGTGCGACATTCTTTTGTCTCGGCTGGATCGCTGAACATTATCCGCAACTAGTTCGAAAGGTGAGTGAAAGCCATGAGATTGCGTGCCACACCTATGCACATCAACTCGCCTACACGCAGTCGGCGGCGGATTTCAGAACGGATACCTTACGGGCGAAGGATCTGCTGGAGCAGGTCACCGGCAAGAAGGTCAATGGCTTTCGTGCTGCGGGATTTTCCGTGAACCGAACTACGCCCTGGTTCTTTGAAGAACTTGCCGCTTGCGGATTCACGACTGACAGTTCCGTTTTTCCGGTACGGCGGGGACACGGCGGTTTCCCCGGATTCCCGTCAAGATTTCCCTGCAGGATTCGCACAGCGTCGGGTACTATCACGGAATTACCAATGTCTACCGGGCGGTTTGCCGGAGTGGAACTCGTGTACAGCGGCGGAGGATATTTCAGGCTGCTGCCTTATACCCTCGTTCGACACATGATCAGTAGGAGCAATTACACACTTACGTATTTCCATCCGCGCGATATCGATCCGGAACAGCCTGTGCTGAACGCTCTTTCTCCCCTCCGTCGCTTCAAATCCTATTACGGACTTGGACGTTGTGCATCGAAGCTGGAAGCGCTTCTCGCGGATTTTCGTTTTACGGATGTTTCAGGAGGTCTTGCCTCCCTTGACATATCCATTGTTCAGGAGTTGGAAATGACCGGCTCCGGGGAGCCTGTATTGACCACCTAAAATACCTAGCTTCGCAGTCCATGGCAAGAAAGCATGTAACGGTATTTCTTCTTCTGGCGGCATTTTCCGTAAACGCTCAGTCCTATCTTTTCCCTTTGAACCGGGACCTTACCACGAGGATCGGTCCGGTCATCGCCGGCGATACCACAGGCTTCCATACGTCTTTTCTTCCTTATGCGGATATCGAATTGCGGCGGTTCTTCGATCCGGACACCGTCGTCAGCGTGGAGGGATGTACGTCTACATTCTATAACACATGGTTCGGCCGAAAACTTCGGAAGGAACACCTTGTACAGGTTTCAAAGGACGAATTGAACCTTTATGTCGATCCTGTCTTCAATCTGCAGGCGGGCAATGACCGGTACACCGGCCGGCAAGTCTACATCAATACGCGGGGTGCTCAGGTAGCCGGTAATTACCGGGACCGTTTCTTCTTCTATTCGTCGTTTCACGAGAACCAGGCGCGCTATCTGTCCTATGTCGACAGTACTGTCAATACCTTTCAGGTCGTCCCGGGCCAGGGGCGTGTGAAGTTCCTGAAGGACCAATGGGTCGATTTCAGCAATGCGCAGGGAGGAGTCGCATACGTGGTGAACCGGCATTTCGATTTCCTGCTGGCACAGGACCGGTTGTTCATCGGTGACGGCTACCGTTCACTGTTATTGTCTGACAATGCACATCCTTTCCCGTTTCTTCGGGCGAACATGACTTTCTGGAAGTTCCGCTATTCTGCCGTATATGCTGTAATGCAGGACTTGCAGCTTCCTGCTTCTCAAAACAGCGGCTACCCGAAGAAATATTGTACGTTCCACTACCTGGACCTTAATATCGGGAAACGCAACCGCCTCACGGCCGGGCTGTTCGAATCGGTCATGTGGGCACCCGCTGCTTCGCGCGGTTACGAGCTGCACTATCTCAATCCGATGCTTTTCTTGCGGCCCGTGGAGAATTCGCTCGGGTCCCCTGACAACGCCATGCTCGGGTTGAACCTCCGTTGGAAGGTGAGCCGATCCACTTCCGTGTTCGGACAGTTGATGTTGGATGAATTTCTTCTGGATGAAGTGCGTTCGGGCAATGGATGGTGGGGCAACAAACAAGCCTTTCAGTTGGGATTCAAGTCCTTCGGTCTTGCCGGTATCAAAGCGCTCAATATACACGGTGAATTCAATTATGTCAGGCCGTTCACGTATCAGCACAGGACCAGCGCGCAGAACTACGTTCAGTACAACCAGCCCTTGGCACATCCGCTTGGTGCGGGTTTCTATGAAGCGGTCGGTTTCATCAATTACCGTTGGCGGAATTTCTTCACGGAGCTGAAGTTGCAATATGCGCGTTGCGGAAGGGACACTGCCGGCGAAAATCTGGGCAACGACATCTTCCTGTCCTATGACAGCCGCTCCACGGAGTATGGCTACTTCTTTCCGACAGGAAATCCTGCGGACCTCAAGAGTTTCGGCTGGCGTGTGAATTATTTGGTGAATGCCAGGACAAATTTCACTGTCGAGGCCGGTATCGAGATGAGGGATTTTTCAGGAAGGGATATCGATCAGCGGTCTTCCATGCTTTATTTCGGGTTGCGGACCGCCTTGGAAAATTACTATTTCGATTTCTGAGATTGTTGATTAGTAGCCCGTGGAACCCAAGCGGGCAGACGGTTTCCTGATTACCTTTGTTTCGCAATTTTCAGTCGGATGAATCCTTTGCTTGCTTTTCTTGTTTCCATCATTTGTTGCTATGCGTGCATCCCTTCCGTGATCCGCATCGCGATCAATAAAAGAGTCCTCGACCAGCCGGGACCCCGGAAGATCCATTCGCGGCCCGTGCCTTTATTGGGAGGAGCGGCTATTTTCCTGGCATTCATGCTTTCTTTCACCTTCTTCGGGGCCAGGTTCATGACCGGTCAACATGCCTTCATACTCACCGGTCTCTCACTACTCTTCTTTCTTGGATTGAGAGACGATCTTCATCCGCTGAGCCCGGGCGTCAAATTTTCAGGTCAGCTCACCGCTGCAGTTGTCGTCGTGCTTCTGGGCGGTATCCGAGTGACGGACATGGGTGGTTTCTTGGGTATAAATCAGTTGCCGGAACCGGTGGCATCAGCATTTTCCGTCTTGTTGATCGTCTTCCTGATCAATGCGGTGAATTTCATCGACGGCGTAGACGGATTGGCAGGCGCCCTCATGTTGTTGCTTTTTCTGACCCATGCGGTCCTGTTCCTCTATTCCGGCGACCAACTTTTTGCTGTATTATGCATGGCCGGAGCGGGTACTATGGCCGGTTTCCTATTTTACAATTTCTCTCCGGCCCGCATATTCATGGGTGATGCAGGTTCTGTCCCGGTCGGCTTCCTTGCCGCCGTCTCGTCAGTTCGTCTGTGCGGACTTCACGCCGGTTCCGGGCATGCATCGACGGGAATAATCCTTGCTTTCGCAATAGTGTTGCTGCCCGCTGCGGACGCACTCCGGATGGTACTTAGCCGAATCCGAGGGCGCCGGTCTCCTTTCAAAGCAGATACCGAACATATCCATCATGTCTTGCTGCGTTCCGGATGGTCAGCCGCAAAAATCACCGCTTTCCTGACAGGCGTTCAGGCCATTATCTTTATCATCGCCTGGTATATTAAAGGGGCTGATCCCTCGTGGGTGCTGCCGCTAGGCACTCTGGCCGCCATCCTGGTGCTGTCCCTGACAGGGCGCCCGGAGACGGCTAAAATAACCTGACGACGAGGCTGATTCCGAAACCCGGTGCCCTTTTTACGGGTATAAGGCACGGCCCGGAGTCTGTCCGGGACAGAACCCTCATGACTGCTTCCGTCCGCAAAATACTTTTCGTATTCGGTACAAGACCGGAAGCCATCAAACTGGCACCGGTGATCCGCGCGTTCAGGAATGCCCCGGGTTTCTCCACGGTCGTAGCAGTCACTGCCCAGCACCGTCAGATGCTGGACCAGGTCCTGGCATTTTTCGAAATCGTTCCGGATCATGATCTTGACCTGATGCGCGACGGCCAGACCCTTTCGGAGCTGACTGCCTCCGCCGTTACCGGCCTGGACGGAGTCATGCAACGCGTCATGCCCGATATGGTCATCGTGCAAGGTGATACCACCTCCGCATTCTGCGGTGCGCTATGCGCTTATTACAGGCAGATACCGGTTGCACACGTCGAGGCCGGATTGAGAAGTCACGACAAGTATGCGCCGTTTCCGGAAGAGATCAACCGTGTACTGACGGGTCACCTTTCCGATCTGCATTTTGCTCCGACCCCTTCCGCTGCTGCTAATCTCATGGACGAGCACGTTACGGCTCCGGTTCATGTAGTGGGAAACAGCGTGGTGGATGCCTTACTGATGGGCAGGGAACAGCTGGCAGGTGCAAGGTTGAAGGAGGCAGAATCCGCGCTTTCAGGACTTCCCATCGAACGGCCGTTCGTTCTTGTGACCGGTCACCGGCGGGAAAGTTTCGGTAAGCCGTTCGAGGAGATCTGTGGAGCGATCGCAGATGCTGCCGCTGCCTTTCCGGAAACTTCCTTTATCTATCCCGTCCATCTGAATCCGAACGTCTCCGGACCGGTTCATCGGCTTTTGTCGGGTCTGCCGAATGTGTACCTGTCGCCTCCGCTGGACTATCCTTCTTTCCTGCTGCTGATGGGAAAGTGCCAACTCATACTGACTGATTCGGGTGGTATTCAGGAAGAGGCGCCCGCCTTGGGTAAGCCCGTTCTGGTGATGCGAGAAGTCACAGAGAGGAGGGAGGGAATCGAGGCCGGCACAGCCCGTTTGGTGGGAGTGAAGCGGGCGGACATTTTTCAGGCAGTCAAGGAACTCTTGTCAGACCAGGCAGCATATGGCCGTATGTCCAATGCGGTGAATCCTTACGGCGACGGACGTACCTCCGAACGGATCGTGTCGATCGTCTCCACTTTTCTAAACAGTTCGCAATCATGAAGAAGAAACAGGGTACGTCCGTTACGATCCTTGGCTTGGGTTACATAGGACTTCCGACAGCAGCACTTATAGCAGGCAAGGGGATTCGTGTGAACGGTGTGGACGTCAACCGCAAGGTGGTCGATACGATCAACAAAGGCAAGATCCATATCGTGGAGCCTGCACTGGAAGGATTGGTTCACGCCGTGGTACGCAAAGGCCTGTTGCGCGCTTCCGTGAAAGTGGTGCCGGCGGATGTTTTCATTGTCGCAGTGCCCACGCCCTTCAAAGGCGGTCATCGTCCGGACATCTCCTTCGTAGAAAAGGCCACCAGAATGATCGTTCCTCATCTTCGTGAGGGAAGCATCTTCATCATCGAATCGACCAGTCCTGTCGGTACTACGGAAAAGATGGCGAAGATGATTTACCGTAAAAGGCCGGAGTTGAAGGGTAAGGTTCACATCGCCTATTGCCCGGAACGCGTACTTCCCGGAAATATACTTCATGAACTGCAGCAGAACGACCGCGTGATCGGGGGCATTGACACGGAAGCCGCCGCTGCTGCGGTGGGTTTCTACGGTCGGTTCGTGCGCGGAAAATTACATACGACCAACGCCCGGACGGCGGAAATGACCAAGCTCGTCGAGAATGCCTACCGGGATGTCAACATCGCATTCGCCAATCAGCTTTCGGTGATCTGTGACAAAGCCGGCATCAATGTCTATGAGCTGATAGATCTGGCCAGCCGTCATCCGCGAGTGAATATACTCAAGCCCGGACCCGGTGTCGGTGGTCACTGCATAGCCGTGGATCCCTGGTTCATCGTATCCGCCTTCCCTGCCGAAACAGGACTTATTCGACAGGCACGAGAAGTCAATCTTGCAAAGACCGACTGGGTGGTGGAGAAGGTGCTTGCGGCAGCCGATGAATTCAGGAGTAAGCAGGGGAGACTTCCCGTGATCGCTTGTATGGGACTTGCTTACAAACCGGACATCGATGACTTGCGCGAATCTCCGGCATTGGAAGTATATCGTCGATTAATGAAGAAACGGCTCAAGGTGCTGGCCGTCGAACCGAATATTTCTTCCGGCAGCGGGGTGCGGACGACAGATGCCGCTGCTGCGGTCCTGAAAGCGGACATCATCGTTTTCCTGGTGCGACATAAGGAATTCATCAACCTGCAAACCGGCGCCAAGCCCGTTCTGGATTTCTGTGGAGCCATCAGCCATTGATACACGTCGTATGACAGTGACCACCGTCGCCGCTCCCGGAAAACCCCGGCCTGTCGCAGGACTGAAACGCAGTGTTTCGGAATCGATGCTGTTCCGCCTGACAGGTCTGGTCCTGGTATTCCTGCTGCATTTGTTCCTGTCGCGACTGATGGGTCCGAAAGGTTACGGCGACTATACGATGATCACCTCTTTGCTGGACCTGCTCCTGGTGATCGGGCTCTCAGGCATGGATTCCGCGACACAGCGGGTGCTCCCGCAGACGCTCTCCAAAAAGGAATTCGGCGCTGCCAACGGTTTCCTTCGCTTTGCCTATAGGTGGATCCTGATGGCATCCTTGCTCTGCAGCGTCACAGTGCTCTTTCTGCTACTTTTCGTCTATCACAAAGGAAGCGTGGGTTTCCGTGAAAGTATCTTATGGGCGATCGTCCTGTTGCCCGTGCTTGCATCGGTGCACCAGGCTTCCGCCGTGCTGCGGTCTTTCCAGCGGATCAAGGCTTCCATGCTTCCGGTGCAGGTCGTGCTTCCGGTGTTGCTTTCTTTCGCTTCCGCATGCTATTACATGGAGTACGGAAAGCTGCCGGTGGATGCCGTCTTGCTGCTACAGCTGGCCTGTACGCTCGTGGTAGGGTGGAGGGTCAGCCGCACCACCGGGAAGAGGTTGCGTCAGCAGCTGGACCGTTCCCTTACCGAGTACCGTTTTGTACCGTGGATGACCGTCGCCTCCGCATTCTTCTTCACTTCGCTGACGGAAGTGCTGATGCGTCAGGGAGACATCCTTATGACCGGCTACCTCCTTTCCCACGTGCAGGCCGGGCAGTACGCAGCAGCGGTCAGGATCACTTCGTTGGTCGCCTTCGCATTGTCCGTATCTGATTATGTGTTTCTTCCGAAGCTGTCGGCCATACAGACTGCGGGGAAGAAGCGACAACTCCGACAGGCGGTCAGGATCTACTCGCGCCAGATCCTGATGATGACACTTCCGTTGGCCGTTCTTCTTGCTCTCGCAGGTCCGTGGTTGTTGAAGTCCTTCGGTCCTTCCTTCAGGAACGCCTACTACCCCTTGCTGATCCTGTTGTTCGGTCACATCGTTACGGCCGGAACAGGACTTGCCACCGGTATGATGAACCTGACCGGTGACCGTCGCACCTTCCTGGGATTCTCCATCATCGCCGTGATTGTGCAGTTTGTTTTACTCGCCTTCCTGTTGCCGAGGTGGGGACTCGTCGGTGCCGCCGTAGCAGCGGTCACAGGCCGTATCCTGTTGCAGGGCATGTGTTATCGCAGATTGTACAGCCGCAGCGGAATCCGGGCTTCCGCCTGGTGATGCAGAGGAATGCTTGGGTTTCGGGTTTGTTCCCCCGCGCTTTTTTAGTTAAAATTGCGGCCTCGAAAGGGGCGGTGTTTTAAGTTTTCCGTCCTTTTTTCCAATCCAGCCCGTGTCCACCTTCGGCAGTTTCAAGGATTACCTTCAGCTCACCAAGCCGCGCTTATCGGCTTTGGTCGTTTTCTCTGCCATTACCGGTTACGTGATCGCTACCGGCGGCGAGGCGTCCCTCGCTTCCATGCTTTGGCTCATGGCGGGCGGTTATCTGGTCACCGGTGCCTCCAACGGCTTCAATCAGGTGATCGAGAAGGATCTCGATAAATTGATGGAGCGTACGAAGGACCGGCCGGTTCCGGCGGGCCGGTTATCTGTTTTTCAGGCCTTGACGGCATCGGTAATCATGGGAGCGGCCGGAGTCGCCATCCTTTGGGTGATGATGAACCCGTTATGCGGACAACTCAGCCTTCTTTCCCTTTTACTTTATTCGCTGGTCTATACTCCGCTGAAGCGTCATACTCCCTTCGCTGTCCTTGTAGGAGCGTTTCCGGGTGCTTTTCCGCCTATGCTCGGATGGATTGCGGCCCGGAACACCATCGGCATGGAAGCGGTGTTGCTGTACGCCTTGCAGTTCATCTGGCAGTTCCCGCATTTCTGGTCCATCGCCTGGATACTCCATGACGATTACCTGAAGGCCGGCTTCAGGATGCTTCCCTCCGCCGGTGGTCGTGACCGTTCATCGGCATTCCAGAACCTGATGTACACCGCCTGTCTGATTCCGATGTCTTTTCTTCCCCAGGCATTTCACCAGGCCGGAACAGTTACCACCGTTGCGTTGTTGTGTTGCAGTCTGGTATTCACCTGGCAGGCGATGACGTTATACCGCACCTTGGAGATCAAAGCCGCCCATCGGCTGATGTTCGGTTCCTTCCTTTACCTGCCGGCGACCCAGTTGTCCTGGATGTTTGAAAAACTACTTAGCTGATGGCCAATACGTTCACTACCGAAGAGGAGCTCACCCGACTGAAATCCCGAAAGACCCTGTTATGGTTCGGCATCATCAGTATCATCATGCTGTTCGCCGGACTTACGTCCGCATACATCGTCCGTCAGAGTGAGGGTAAGTGGGCGCAATTCGACCTTCCCAATACCTTCATTATCAGTACTATAATTATTGTCCTGAGCAGCCTGCCGATGCAATGGGCAGTGGTCTCCATCCGTCGGGACCGTCAGCACGATCTGGTCAAAGCCTTGATTTTCACAATTCTACTCGGTGCAGCATTTTGCGTGACCCAGTACCTGGCGTGGTCCGAATTGTTCCAGCAGGGAATAGCCTTTACCGGCCGCTTGGCAGATATTAAAACGGAATACACCTATGTCCCGGCAGGGAGCGAGTCTCCGGCCGAAGCATCACAAGTAGGCAATGTCTCCGCCTCCTTCCTGTACGCCATCACCGCCCTTCATATTTTGCATCTTGTCGGGGGTGTTTTGGCGCTTTTTGTCGTACTTTCGCGGTCGATTCGGAAAAGATATACCTCCGCCGAATACTCCGGCGTCAGCATGTGTGCCACCTATTGGCACTTCCTGGGAGGTCTGTGGGTGTATCTCTTTTTCTTTCTATTTTTCGTCCGGTAACGAACTCTCTCACACCGAAAACGTACATAACCAACCAATCCAAAATCAATGGCAAGTCACGCAGCAACGGCTCCTTCGAAGATATGGGGCGGAGGCTCTTCCCCGTTCAGCATGAGCTGGGGTAAGATGTTCATGTGGATCTTCCTGGTCTCTGACGCATTTACGTTCTCCAGTCTTCTCATCGCTTACGGGTATATGCGTCACCGTTTCACGGACATATGGCCTATTCCGGGAGATGTGTTCACGCACTTCCCTTTCATACACGGACATGTTCCGCTGGCCTACGTCGGTCTTATGACCTTTATCCTGATCATGTCGTCCGTGACCATGGTGCTTGCGGTTTTCGCAGGGCACAGTAAGAACCGTAAATCGGTACTTGTCTGGCTGGGCCTCACGATCATCGGCGGATTCATGTTCCTCGGTTCCCAGGCATGGGAGTGGTACCACTTCATCGAAGGTTCTGAAAAAGGCGCCTACATCCTCGCCGACGGCCGCTTCGCGCGTACTGATGACCTTGAGCCCGGCACCTTGATTTTCCAGGACCATTCAACGGCGGAAGGCGCAGAGGCTGAAGCGCTCATGTCCTCTGCAAAGAAGAACATCGTCGGTGCGAACCTGACGGAGAACGAGTACGGCAACACCCCTCTCTTCGCGAACTTCTTCTTCTTCATCACCGGCTTCCACGGCTTCCACGTATTCAGCGGAGTCGTCCTGAACATCATCGTCTTCATCCTGGTCTTCCAGGGATTCCTGGACCGCAAGGGCGATTATGAGCTCGTCGAGAAGGTCGGATTGTATTGGCACTTCGTCGACCTTGTCTGGGTATTCGTCTTCACGTTCTTCTACCTCGTCTAACCCCTGAACAGCATCACCATGTCCGATATGCACCATACCGCATCCGCCGAGGGCGGCCACGAGCACGGAGCCCTCACCACCAAGCTCATCTGGAAAGTATTCTGGATCCTGCTGGCGGTCACCGTTTTTGAGGTGGCGATCTCCTTCACCGGCCTCTCCAAAGCTGTACTCATGTACACGTTCATCGTCCTGACGATTGTCAAGTCCTATTACATCGTCGGATACTTCATGCACCTCAAGTACGAAGTGGTGCCCTTCCGGTGGACGATCCTTCTTCCTTTCATCCTGATCGTGTATCTCATCTTCATCGCCCTCTATGAAGGATCGGCGCTGACGATGGCTCCTTTATAATCCCGCCATGCCCCTTTCCAACAGGATCAAGTTCCTGATCCCGGTTGTCATCCTTGCTTACCCGGTCGCGTTCTGGTTTGCGATCTCCTGCGGTAAGAACCACTTCAAACGTCTCCCGGTGTACGGTCCCATCCAGGTCTCCGCATCGGGAGATTCCGTTTACCATACTGTCCGGGATTTCCGCCTGACCAACCAGGAAGGAAAGGAGATCACACAGCGTGACCTCGACGGAAAGATTTACGTCGCCAATTTCTTCTTCGCCTCCTGCAAGTCTGTCTGTCCGGAGATGAACGGTAACGTCCGCCGCATCCAGGAGAAGTTCAAAGGAAGCGACGAGCTGCGTATCGTTTCCTATACGGTCGATCCCGAGTCCGACTCGGTTCCGGCCCTCGCTGAATACGCCCGCAAGATGGGTGCGGATAACCGCCAATGGTGGTTCCTGACCGGTCCGAAGGATTCCATTTACGACCTGGCCCGTGAGGGGTATCTGCTGCCGGCCGCACAGCGTTTGCAGGAGAATGATTTCTTTCATTCACAGGACCTGTTGCTGATTGACAAGGACAAGCGTATCCGCGGTATTTACGACGGAACCGAGACCCACGAAGTGGACACGCTGATCGACGAGATAAAGGTGCTCATGCACGAGTATTTCGAGCAGAAGGAAGTCCGCTGAACTCTTAGTAATCTTCGATTGTTTTCAAGAGAAACGACACGATGAACATCCCCTCCCGCGACCGTTACTACCGTCAGCTGATATTTCTTGTATCTATCGCAATTTTCGCTGTCGTGGTGATACTTTCCATGCTGCCTAAAGCGGAAACGATTCCTTCGTGGGTGAGAATCCTGCCTGCCCTGAATGCTGTCCTGAACGCTTCCACCACAATTGTCCTCCTGGTCTCTCTCTGGTTCATCAAACGTAAGCAGGTGGATGTGCACAAGAAGCTGAATCTGGTCGCCTGCGGCTTGTCTACCGTTTTTCTGCTTTCCTATGTGCTCTTCCATGCATTCGGTGTAGAAACCCGTTATCCGTCGGATGCTCCCATGCGTTCGTTGTACTACTTCATCCTGGTGACACACATCATCCTCGCGGCGGTGGTGTTGCCTCTGGTCCTTTTTTCACTCTATCGCGGGCTGACCAATCAGGTGCAGGCGCACCGTAAAATCGTCAAATGGTCGTTTCCGATCTGGATTTATGTCACGGTCACCGGCGTGGTAGTGTACCTCATGATTTCACCGTATTACAAGTTCTGACATGAAACGCATCGCCGGCCTTTCTCTCCTCCTGTTGCTCTCCCTGACCACGGTGGAACAGTCCTCGGGGCAATGCGCCATGTGTCGCAGGAACGTGGAATCCAACAAGGAGACCCGCAACAACAAAGTGGGTACGGGCCTGAACAAAGGCATACTCTACCTGATGAGCATCCCGTATGTGATTGGAGCCATCGGCATCGCTGTCTGGATGAAGCGAAGGAAGCAGGAGTAGTCGTCCACGGTCGTCTAATTTTTACCTTCACTCAAAGCGTCCGATCCGGGCAGCTTGACCAGCGCCCTGATAATCAGTATTTTTGTTACAAATGCCTCTCTACAATACCCTGGACCGTGAGGCCCTGCTGAAACGCATCGAAAACGAGCCTTTCTCCAGGGTCACTCTTTCTTTTTACCGTTATGTCCGTTTGCAGGACCCGGAGGCTTTACGTGAACGGATGTATTCGGAATGGGAGCGTTTAGGGATCCTCGGCCGTGTTTATCTGGCCAACGAAGGGGTCAATGCACAGATATCCATCCCCTCTCCGTCTTTCCCCTTGTTCAGGGAGTGGATGGAAGCCTTCGAGCCTTTCAGGGACATGGACCTGAAGATTGCTGTCGAGGACAACGATTTCTCCTTCATCAAGCTGAAGATAAAGATCCGAGAGAAGATTGTCGCCGACGGATTGGACGACAGGGCTTTCGATGTGACTGCCGTAGGCAAGCACCTATCCGCCAAGGAGTGGAATGAGGCCATGGACCATCCGGATGCGGTCGTAGTAGATATGCGTAACTCCTACGAAAGCGAAGTCGGACACTTCGAGGGTGCAGTGCTTCCTCAGGCGGTTACCTTCAGGGAGGAGCTGACTGAGGTACTTGATCTTCTGAAGGAACAGAAGGATAAAAAGGTCTTATTGTACTGCACGGGCGGTGTCCGTTGCGAGAAAGCGAGTGCATTCCTGCGTCACCACGGTTACAAGGATGTCAACCAGCTCAACGGCGGAATCATCTACTATGCGCAGCAGGCAAGGGAAGAGGGATTGCCGCTGCGTTTTCGCGGAAAGAATTTCGTCTTCGACGACCGTATGGGTGAACGAATCACCGAAGATGTCGTCAGCACCTGCCATCAATGTGGCTCCGCTTCCGACAGCCATACCAATTGTGCGCATCAGGGATGTCATGTGCTCTTTATACAATGCCCCTCCTGTGCCGAAAAGATGAACGGCTGTTGCTCGGAGGAATGCAAAGACATCCTTTCTCTCCCCGAGCCGGAGCAGGCAGCTATCCGTAAAAGCCGGCCTTTGAAGGACGTGCAGACATTGTACCGCCCGACCATCCGTCGGATCGACTAAGATTGATTTTTTACTTCCGGCTAAATCTACCCGCCTCTAGGAATCCGACCGGCAGGTCCGTTCTTCCGCGCATGGAAAGGTCTGCCAGAATTTCTCCTGTTGCGGAGGCGAACTTGAAGCCGTGTCCGCTGAATCCCCAGGCATAACATACCTTGTCTTCGGACCCTTTCAATCTGTCAATCACGAAATGTTCGTCAGGGGAATTCTCGTACAGGCAGATCTCCATGCGGACAGGCTCGGGATCAATGTCGGGAAGATGTGCGGCGACGAATTGCCGGAGCTTTGTCACCTCAAGGTCGCTGAGGGTACGGTCCTCCCGGTCTGGGTCGACCACTTCACCGGGAAGGTGGAGGGCGACCTTGATTTCATCCGCTGCACCATCCTCTGCAGGAAACCCGTAATAAGCCCCCGTCGACTTCGTATCGGCGATCAGCCAACAAGGGAAATGGCCTGTGCGGTATCGCTCACTGCCGTCTGTCCTGAACCAGGCCATCAGCTGCTTTGTCACTTTCAGTTTTCCGGCGATTTCAGGAAGTAGTTGACCTGCCCGGGCCCCTGCCGTAATGACCAGACGGTCTGCCGTGAAGATGCCCTCGTCGGTAACCACTTCGACGCCTCCCCCGGATGTTCTCCAATCCCTCACCGGCGACTCGTCCCTGAATTGAACCCCGGCTTCCAAGGCCAGCTTTCGGTACATGGAAATGGCATCCTCACACAGGAGAAACCCCGCCTCCGGCTCAAAGAGCATTTCGTAATCTGCCGGCAATCGGAAAATGCCGGCCGGATTATGGTGTAGTACTTCCAGCGGAATGCCGTGCTCCGCGGCAGCCGTCCGTACACCCTGAAGTATGCGGTTGCCCTTGGGTCCCGCATAATACATCCCGGTCTCGAAATAAAGTTGTTGACCGCATTCCTCCTCCAACGACCGCCAGTTCAGGTAGGCCCTCTCTAACAAAGGAACATAATCGGGATGTTCAAAGTAGGCCTTACGGATGATACGGCTTTGTCCGCCGTGCGAGCCTTTGGAGTGGGGGGGAGTAAAACGATCCAATCCCAACACGCTCCTACCTCTTTTGGCCAGGTAATAGCAGGTGGCAGCCCCCATGCTTCCCGTCCCTATTACGATGTGGTCGTAATGCATCACGGAGCAAATGTAACATCCGTCGACACCGCTCAGCCGACTTTTCTCCGGTTGAAATGAACCATGTCTGAACAGTTGCCTGATTTTGATTATCTTCGCATCCGCTCTTTGAAGGTCCTGCAAAAGGAAACTTATCCAGAAAGGTGGAGGGAAAACGCCCTTTGAAACCTTGGCAACCCCGGTAGTCGTCCGTTTTTCGGATGGCGAAAGAAGGTGCCAATTCGTACTTCCGTTCACGGAAGACAGATAAGTCGGAGTGGTCCTGCCGAATGTCGCTGCGATCTCCTCTGGCTTACAGAGGGGATTTTTTTTTGCCCGGACCTGAGAGCCTTCAAGTGAAGAACTAATATGCCTGAATCGATTATTGATCTTTATGCCGGATTTCCGGTCTGCCGCGAATTGCTCAAGCGCGTCCTGGTCATTGACGGTGCCATGGGCACCATGATCCAGCGCTATAAGCTTACCGAAGAGGATTACCGCGGAGAACGTTTCCGCTCTTTCGACCGACCGTTGAAGGGCAACAACGACCTGCTGTGCCTGACACGACCGGACATCATCGAAACTATTCACCGCCAGTACCTGGATGCCGGCGCCGACATCATCGAGACCAATACGTTCAACGGACAGAAGATCTCCCTGGCCGATTACGGGATGGAATCCCTCGCCTACGAAATCAACGTAGACGCGGCACGCATCGCCCGCCGTGCCGTGGAAGGATTTCAAAAAGATCATCCGGGAAGCGGTCCGCGTTTTGTTGCCGGAGCTTTGGGGCCGACCAATAAGACGGCTTCGCTTTCACCGGACGTGAACGATCCCGGGTACCGGGCCACCTCTTTCGATGAACTTGTCGATGCTTACGCCGAGCAGGTCAGAGGTCTTGTCGACGGAGGTTCCGACCTGCTTCTGGTCGAAACCATCTTCGACACGCTCAATGCCAAGGCGGCATTGTTCGCCATTGAAAACGTTTTTGAAGAGCGGAACATGAGACTGCCGGTCATGGTTTCCGGTACCATCACGGATGCCAGCGGCAGGACACTCAGCGGACAGACGGTCGAGGCCTTCCTGATTTCCGTTTCTCATATCCCTTTGCTTTCCGTCGGACTGAACTGCGCCTTGGGAGCGAAGGAGATGCGGCCTCACATCGAGGAGTTATCTCAGAAATCACCTTTTTTCGTAAGCGCGTATCCGAACGCCGGTCTCCCGAACCAGTTCGGGGAATACGACGAGACCCCCGAGCACATGGGTCATCAGATCGAGGATTTCCTCAAGAGCGGTTTCCTGAATATCGTCGGAGGCTGCTGCGGAACGACGCCGGACCATATCGCGCACATCGCCGAATTGGCGAAAAAGGTGTCACCTCGACGTATTCCTGATATTGAACCGTATCTGCGCCTGAGCGGGTTGGAAGCGGTCGTCCTCCGGCCGGATTCCAACTTCATGAACGTCGGAGAGCGGACCAATGTCACCGGCTCTAAGAAATTCCTCCGACTCATCAAGGAGAGCAATTACGAGGAGGCGCTCTCCGTGGCACGCGACCAGGTGGACGGTGGCGCACAAGCCATCGATGTCAACATGGACGAAGGTATGCTGGATGCAGTCTCCGCCATGCCACGTTTCTTGAATCTGATGGCCGCGGAACCCGATATCGCGCGCGTGCCTTTGATGATCGACTCCTCCAAGTTCCCGGTCATCGAAGCCGGACTCAAATGCTCTCAGGGCAAGTCGATCGTCAATTCCATCTCTCTGAAGGAAGGGGAGGAGGAGTTCATCCGTCAGGCGAACCGGATCAGGCGTTACGGAGCGGCTGTCATCGTGATGGCTTTCGACGAAAAGGGTCAGGCGGACACGCTTGCCCGTCGCATCGAGATCTGCGGCAGGGCTTATAAGGTACTTACCGAAAAAGTAGGTTTCCCCCCTGAAGACATCATCTTCGACCCGAACATTTTCCCCGTCGCTACCGGCATGGAAGAGCACCGCCGCAACGCCGTCGACTTCTTCGAAGCCACCCGTTGGATCAAGCAGCATCTTCCGGGTGCCAAGGTCAGCGGAGGCGTCAGCAACGTGTCCTTCTCCTTCCGCGGTAACGATACCGTTCGCGAAGCCATCCATGCGGCGTTCCTCTATCATGGCATACAGGCCGGTATGGATATGGGGATTGTGAATCCGGGACAGCTGCAGGTCTATGACGAGATCCCGAAGGACCTTCTGGAGTTGGTGGAAGACGTGCTCCTTGACCGCCGTGAGGATGCTACCGAAAGGCTGATCGCTCACGCTGAAACGTTGAAAGGCGTCCAGTCAAAGAAGGACGAAAAAGAGGAGGCGTGGAGAAACGATCCCGTCGAACAGCGGCTCGCTCATGCGTTAGTGAAGGGGATCACCGACTATGTCGAGCAGGATCTGGACGAGGCGCTGACGAAGTATCCGAAACCGTTGCAGCTTATCGAGGGTCCTTTGATGGACGGAATGAACATCGTCGGCGACCTTTTCGGGGCAGGGAAGATGTTTCTTCCGCAGGTCGTCAAAAGCGCCCGTGTCATGAAGAAGGCAGTCGCTCACCTGGAGCCATTGCTCAATGCCGCCGACAGTTCGGCAGTCCGTAAGAACGCAGGAAAGGTGCTTTTGGCCACGGTCAAAGGCGATGTGCACGACATCGGAAAGAACATCGTCGGCGTCGTACTGGCCTGCAACAACTACGAAGTGATCGATATCGGTGTAATGGTGCCTGCGGACAAGATCCTTGAAGCGGCGCGCAGGGAGCAGGTGGACGTTATCGGCTTGAGCGGACTCATCACGCCCTCTCTCGACGAGATGGTCCATGTCGCCAAGGAGCTCCAACGCGAGGGTTTCGCGGTGCCACTGCTCATCGGCGGAGCCACCACCTCCAAGGTCCACACGGCCGTCAAGATCGAGCCGCACTATTCGCATCCTGTCGTCCATGTGAATGACGCTTCCCGCAGCGTTCCCGTCGTAAGCCAGTTGCTCTCCAAAGACCTGCGCGCTACTTTTGTGAAAGAGACTAAAGCCGAATACGAGCGCGTACGTGAGTATAATCGATTGGCGAATGCTCCGGACAAATTTCTCTCCCTGCAGGAGGCCCGGGAGAACCGGCTGAAAAAGTCCGGGGGATATCTGCCGGTACTTCCAGCCAAATTCGGAATCCATTCCTTCAACGATTATCCTCTGGAAGAGATCGTTCCGTTCATCGATTGGACGCCCTTCTTTCACGCATGGGAGCTTAAAGGAGTCTATCCGCGAATTCTTGAGGATCCGACGCAAGGGACGGAAGCGATGAAGTTGTTTTCGGATGCCAAGGTCATGCTCGACAGGATTGTCGGGGAGAAATGGCTTTCCGCATCGGGTGTCTACGGACTGTTTCCGGCGGTCTCCGACGGGGACGACATCGACGTGTTCGATGAAAGTGGTGCCAAGCCCCTTGCGACGCTGCACACCCTGAGACAGCAATCCCGTAAGCCTGCCGGTCAACCGAATATCGCCCTTTCCGATTTTCTGCTGACACGTGATGAGGCAGGAGGAAAGACCGATTACATCGGAGCGTTCGCAGTCACGGCCGGAAAAGGCATCGATGAACATGTGGCACGTTTCGAAAAGCAGCACGACGATTATTCGGCGATACTGCTCAAGGCTCTGGCCGACAGGCTGGCCGAGGCTTTCGCGGAATTGCTGCACCAGCGCATCCGCCGCGAATTCTGGGGGTATGCATCGGATGAGAACCTGACGGTTGAACAGCAAATTCGGGAGGAGTATACCGGTATCCGTCCGGCACCTGGTTATCCGGCCCAACCCGACCATACGGAGAAGCGTACGTTATGGCAGCTGCTGGAAGCGGAAAAACGCACGGGAATCACCCTGACGGAAAGTCTTGCCATGTTCCCGACCGCTTCAGTCTGCGGATTGTATTTCGCACATCCTGATGCGCATTATTTCGGCTTGGGCAGGATATCCAAAGACCAGGTAGCCGATTATGCCCGCAGAAAGGGCATTTCGGTCCAGGAAGCCGAGCAATGGCTGGGTCCGGTACTTGCCTATTCTGCGTAATCCGTACTTTGCAGGCCGTTCTTCCTTCTGTAAACCCTCAGTTCCTTTTATCCGTGTAAACAATCAACCAAGCCATAGTTTCATGAAAAAACTGCTACTCTTCCTGTCAGCCATCAGCATCTCCTCCTTAACCTTGGGGCAGCTTTGCTCCTTCTCTACAAGTGTTCCGCAGGCGAATGTCGGCGTATATACACCGTCAAGCGCCCTGCCGGGGTCTTCCTACGTTTGGGATTTCGGTGATGGCATGACCGGTACATCCCTGGGGCCTGTCGCACATACGTATATGAACGGCGGCGCGTATACGGTGTGTCTGAACGTTTTTGACACCTTGGGCGCTTTGTTTTGTACCTATTGCGACTCCGTGTTCATCTCTTCGTCTCCGGCCGGTTGCAATTTCACCGTCTTTCAAAATCCCGGATCTACGATCGTTGATTTCCTGGTCAGCGTACCGGCCGGTTATGCGGCTCATTGGGATTACGGCGACGGTTCTACGGGAATGGGTCCGAATCCATGGCATAATTATACGTCCGGAGGAAACTATCTCGTCTGTGTCGACATCATCGATACCCTTACGTCGACTTCTGTCTGCCACTCCTGCCAGGCCCTCACCATCGGCACTACGAATAATTGCCACTTCATGGCAATTCCGGATTCCATGAATCCCTCACTGTATTATTTCTTCGGTTCACCGGCCTTTTCCACTTCTTCCCTGAATTGGAGTTTCGGTGACGGATCGTCGGGTACAGGGAACAATCCGCATCACACCTATGCCGCCCCAGGAACATACAATGTATGTATGGATGAAGTAAGTCCGAGCGGAGCCATCCTCTGCCATTACTGCGATTCGGTGGTGGTGACCTCCGGCGGTGGCGGAGGCGTAACCTGTAACTTCACCTTCAATATCGTTCCCGGTTCCAGCCCGACGCTCGTCACCTGTGTATCTACAGTCACTGCGCCGGCACCTTACACGGTTCATTGGGATTTCGGCAACGGAATGACCACCACCGGGGTGGCAGGAACCGCGCAGTATTTCGCACCTGGAGTATATACAATCACCATGACCGTTACGGACGGAATGGGTAACGTACTTTGCTCTAACGTGCAAACGGTTGTAATCAATCCGCCTGCATCGGCCTGTTCGGCCTATTATGTCGCCAGCATGGCAGGGATGACCGGAGCCTTCATCGACCTCTCTTCCGGGATCTCCTCCAACACGACCTTTACATGGTCCTTCGGCGACGGTACCGCTTCTACTGCCCGATTCCCTCAGCATACATACACCGTTCCGGGAGCTTATTCAGTCTGCCTGACAATCGCCGATACAGGATGCTCCGACCAATATTGCACCACCGTGATAGCGGATACCAATACGGTGAATCCGGGACCCTGCCAGGCGAATTTCGTCACGTTGCAGGGAGCTCCCTATAACGTCCTGGTCGTCAATCTCAGCACAGGCAATAACCTCAACTACTTCTGGGATTTCGGCGACGGAGCCACCTCCACGCAGCAGTATCCGTCCCACTTCTATTCCACCACCGGCAGCTACGTACTTTGCCTTACCGTCAATGACGGCTTGCTGGGCTGCACCTCCACCTTCTGCGATACGCTCACTGTCGATTCCATGGGTAACGTACTGCGCACCACTTCAACCGGATTCACGGTCAATGTGGTTTCTCCGAGCACGCTGACAGGCGTATCCGAGACCCCTTCGGATCTTTCTGCCGTTTCCGTCTACCCGAATCCTGTAACCGATCGGATCATCATCGCCGGTGTAAAAGAATCTGCCACCTACCGTATCTTAGACCTTCGTGGGGCCATGGTCAGTATGGGGGCGATTTTTGCACCCGAAACCGTATTAAATGCGGCAACGCTCATGCCGGGCAGTTATATGATTGAAGTGATTGAGCCGGACGGAAACAGGACCTTCCGTCGCTTCATCAGGCAATAAGCGAGAAAAAGGATCTTCCTTGATAAACGGCACCACTGCGGTGCCGTTTCTTTTTTAATCAAAGGATCAATTTCATGGGTCGTGTAAACTCTTCGCAACCTCATGTCGTGTTGCTTACCGGAACCCTGTTAAATCAGCTGAATTTCATTATCTTCAATACGAATATAACCCTGCCATGAAAAAAACCATACATTTTCTCTTCTTGCTGTCGGCGATGTTGGTCGCCCGGCTTGGCGCACATGCATCTCACATTGTGGGCGCTGAAATCTCCTACGCTCCGATTTCAGGTTCTACAGCTTATCGCGTAGAAGTGGTGTACTACCGCGATTGCTCGGGATTACCCGCTCCCTCTGCAGTGTCCGTAATCTTGAGTTCTTCATGTGCAGCATCAACGTCGCACATTGCCCAGCTCGTAAGTCCCTCCACAGCTGTTCCCACCGCCTGCGCCGGAGTTGCTACCACCTGCAACGGCGGCAGTGCGCCCGGAATAGAAAAACTGACATACGTTGCCACGGTTCCGATCAGCGCAGCCTGCCAGGATTGGACGTTCTCGGTCACCGAATGTTGCAGGCCGGGCACCTTGACGAACATCAGCAATTCGGGCACTTATCAGTTATATGCATATGCCGTTCTGAATAATTCCAACGGAGCGTACAATCGTTCCGTCGTGTTGACTGAAAATCCGAAGTTGTATCTGAATAGCGGACAGCAGAACGACTTCAACAACGGTGCGGTCGATCCCGACGGTGATTCAGTCGTAGTATCACTGACCGGTGCGCTTTCTGCCGCCAACTCTCCGATCCCATATAATCCGGGATTTTCTGCAGCCGCACCCATTACGAGTCAGCCTTCTATGACAGTGGCTCCGGCAACCGGACAGGTTGCAGTGAATCCGGTCGGTATCGGCAGCGACGTCGTGGTATACCGTTTTGATGAATACCGCAACGGAGTGCTGATCGGCTCGACGATCCGTGACATACAGGTCACGGTGATCAATTCGACGAACACCCTTCCTGCGCTTTCAATTCCTGCATTGAATTCCGGCCTTCCTTTGCAGGCATGTGTCGGCGATACTCTACTACTTGATATGGTGGCATCTGATGTCGACGGGACGGACAGTGTCGTTTTTGAAGTATCAGGTGCAGGACTTGGTGCCAGCGCCTATGTCATGCATTCCTTTTTCGGCAATCCGTCAGGTGGCACGGGTGATTCTGCGCGGGTGATGCTGGTCACGGACCAGTCAATGATCGGTAACGGGGTCATGTATGTCACGGTTCGTGACGGTGCCTGTCCGTTTGAAGGAGCCCGTACCTATGCCGTTTTAATCTCGGTTCAGTCCTGCGGATCCGGCTGTTCCTACACGTACGCAGCAGATACGGTCAATCCGATGCTTTATCATTTCGTGGCTTCGCCCTCCGGTTCAGGCAACCTTGTATCTTGGACATTCGGTGACGGAGTAAATGCAACAGGGACCTCGGTCAGCCATGTTTATACAATCCCCGGCGTCTACGTTGTCTGCATGAATGAGATGTCCGGAAATACTATCGTTTGTTCACAGTGTGTCAGCTTAATCGTAGACTCCGCAGGACCTTGCGGCATCAATGCGGTCGATTTGTCGAACCATCAGTTCCTGTTCCAAGTCGCCAATCAATCTGCCGGTGTCACCGCGACGTGGGATTTCGGGGACGGTCAGACAGGATGGGGCACTAGCGTAACCCATACCTATGCAAGCGGCGGACAATATAATGTCTGTGTCGTGTTGTCTGATTCGGCCGGCACGCAGATCTGCACCAGTTGTACGTCAGTCACGGACTCTTCGGCAGGTTGCGCTATTTCGGTACAGATGTCCACGACAGTGCCTTACACGGCAATACTGTCCGTGCCGGCTTATCCGGGTGCGGTTTCTTACACATGGGACATGGGCAACGGCAATACCGCGTCCGGCCCGATCGTGACGTATACCTTCCCTGTGAACGGTACATATAACATCTGCGTCACCATCAGCGGTGGCGGAGCAATCCTTTGCCAAAGCTGCACCACCCTGGTGGTTGGACCTCCGCCATCTCCATGCTCTGCTTCTTTCACTGCGGTTTCCAACCTGATGACCGCGTTCTTCATCGACCAGTCCTCCGGATTTTCAGGCGGGGCGGCATATCAGTGGGATTTCGGTGATCAGTCTTCATCGACTGTCCGGTTCCCGCAGCACACGTATTCCGTTCCCGGTACCTATAACGTATGTCTGACGGTGAGCGACAGCGGCTGCGGCGCCACCTTCTGTGACTATATCGTCGTGGACACCAATTTCAATGTCAATCCGGTATGTATGGCCGACTTCGTCACCATACAACTGGCACCATATCAGCTGGCAGTGGTTAACCTCAGCAACGGGGTCAACCTGTCCTTCAACTGGGATTTCGGCGATGGAACGACCGCCAATCAGCCCTACCCAAGCCATGTCTATGCTTCCACCGGTACCTATTACCTCTGTTTGACGGTCTCCGATGCCGGCGGCTGCAGCGATACCTTCTGCGATACGGTATCTGTTGACAGCACGGGCAATCTCGTCCGAAGCGCAACCGGCTTCTCCATCAATGTGGTGTCCCCGGCATCGCTTACAGGCATCAGTAATCCTGACGCGATTGCCCGCTTTTCCTGCCACCCTAATCCTTTCAGTGACGTGCTCTATCTGGACCTTCCACAGGAGTTCGCCGCTGAAACAGAATACAGGATACTTTCAGTCCAAGGCCTTGAAGTCGGTAAAGGCGTCCTTCAAAGAGGCATCTCTTCCATTGACGCGACTTACTTGGCTTCCGGTCTCTACCTACTCGAATTGTCTGAAGGTGGGCATCGTTACTGTAAACGCATCATCAAACAATGATTTTTTTCGGTTCATCATGTGGTAGAAGGCAGGAGGAAGTATCTCCTGCTTTCTTTCGTAAATAAAGTTCATGAATCCGACACCGGAGCTGCTGAAAAGATGTTGTGAAGACGACCGTAGGGCGCACATGGAGCTCTACAGGCTCTGCTTTGGATTCATCTTCACGGTTTGTCGCCGCTACTATGTCAACCGGGACGACATCGAATCTTCACTGAACGGTGTCTTCTTCAAAATGATAAAGGGGATGAAAGGTTACCTGGACAAGGACCGGATGGTGCCTTTCGAGTTATGGGTAAGGAGGATCGCCATCAATCACGTGACCGATGAGTTTCGGAAGAATCGAAGATACAGGGAAACGATCGATCTATCCCTGCCGCTGGAAGAGATGCCCGAATCCTTCGAGGATTCAGTGAAATTCAGTACTGAGAAGATACAATCGGCAATAAGCCAGCTTTCTCCGATGAGTCGTGCGGTATTCAACCTGTATGTTGTGGAGGGATATAAACACGAAGAAATCGCCGATATGCTGGAGATCTCACCGAATACTTCAAAGGTTCATTTACACCGTGCTAAGAAGCAGCTGCGCGACCTTCTCGGTGGAATGAATCAGGTAATAATGCAGTAAAAAGAGAATCATGACAAACGGATCGGATAATACACGACTTACGCCGGAGGAATCCTGGCCAAAAATGGAGCAGCAGCTCGACCGGTATTTCGTGGCCAAACGCCGAAAAAGGAGGATGCTGTTTTATTCCGTAGCCTTTCTGTTATTGGCCGGAGGGTATTATTTCATCAGTGACAGTGTGGAATCGATCACGAAACGGGAGTCAGTGCCTGATCGCCAATCGGCGGTCGGCAGTCAGCAGTCAGCAGTCGGCAGTCAGCAGTCGATAGTCGGTAGTCAGCAGTCGGTAGTCGGTAGTCAGCAGTCGGCGGTCGGTAGTCGGCGGTCGGCAGTCGGTAGTCAGCAGTCGGCGGTCGGCGGTCAGCAGTCGATCGTAGATAACCGCAACCCGCAACCCGCAACTCGCAACTCGCAACCCGCAACCCGCAACCTGCAACCTGTCAGTGAACAGCAGTCGGCGGTCGGCAGTCAGCAGTCGATCGTAGACAACCGCAACTCGCAACCCGCAACTCGCACCTCGTCTGAAGTTCCAGGTTCCACGATCCAAGTTGCAAGTGAACAGTCGGCGGTCAGCAGTCAGCAGTCGGCGGTCGACAACCGCAACTCGCAACCCGCAACCCGCAACTCGCAGCCTGTTCGAGAACAACAGTCGGCAGTCGGCAGTCAGCAGTCGGCGCTCGACAACCGCAACTCGCAACCCGTAACCCGCAACCCGCAACCTGTCAGTGAACAGCAGTCGGCGGTCGGCGGTCAGCAGTCGGCAGTCATCAGTCAGGAGTCGCAACCCGTAACCCGCAGCCCGCAACCCGATTCAGCTGTCAGACATCATACTCCCTTGCTTATCGATGTGTCAATCAGCAAACAGACCGTACTTCGTTCACTCAGTGCAGCCGACGCGCAGTGGACCGGTCGCCGCAACGACGAAGAGGAGATCGGTTCTGCCTACAACTACTCCCTTTCACTGGTTCGCCCGGTCGGAAACTGGCGTTTCGGTGCCGGCATCGAGTACGGCCGTTGGAACGAAACGACATGGTATTCGGGAGATGTTTTCGGGGACAGTCTGGTCGACAACAGTTACTGGACCTATAGCCTGGATACCCTGGATACGTTGTATCTCAGCGGTAACCAATATTTCCTGCGAGACGCGACTCCGAATACTGTCGATAGCATCTATTTTACCCTCTTCGATACGGTCACGGGACAGTTTACGGATCCGGCCCTGCAGACTCGTAATGCACCCGTCCGGTGGACGTATGTTGAAGTGCCGGTTCGCGTAGGATACATGTTCGGCAGCGGGA
This sequence comes from Bacteroidota bacterium, assembly GCA_046052345.1. Classification (GTDB taxonomy): domain Bacteria; phylum Bacteroidota; class Bacteroidia; order AKYH767-A; family 2013-40CM-41-45; genus Pollutiaquabacter. The sequence goes on from JBJOMN010000035.1 coordinate 43,431, forward strand.
AGCTGGCCTTCGGCGGTCGCGCCACCCTGGCTCCTGGAATGATCACAGCGGTGAAAGGGCAGTACCTCGATCGCTCCGAGGACCGTTTGACGGCGGCAAAGGACCTGGCACCTGTAAGACGTTTCCAATTATCGGCAGCGCTCGGACTCTGCATCGAATACCGTTTCATGGACCGCTGGTCGGCCTATGTCTCTCCGGAATGGCGTAAGCAGTTTTACTCTGTTTATTCGAGAGCGAGCGGGATTAACCAACGTTACAGTTCGTACGGGCTTGCCGCGGGAATCACCTGGCAGCTCAGCCGGCCGTAAGTTTCATTTCGTATCCTCGTTTTGCACGATCAACGACTGCCGTTGACCATTTTCAGCAATTGTTGTGCAACGTGCCGCTTGAACGGCGCTGAACCGTTCACTTTCACTTCACCGTAAAAGCCGAGTACGAAACGCGTCACCGGCTTCAGGTCGTACACGTTGGTCCGGAAACGATAATTGCGTTTCTCCTTTTTTATGAGAGGTGCGGTCTGAGGATACTCTTCTTTTAAAATGACCGACGCCCGAAGTGAAAGCGAAAGATCAATCGCGTGACTAGTTCCGTTGTCGGAGAAGCCGAATACGTCGGGAGGCGAAAAACGGTGCTTGCGTGTGTAACGATGCTCTTTTTTCGATACGGAGACGTTCGTGATACGTTCCAGGTTGAAATACTTGTTCTTACCGGTGGCTACTTCGTAAGCGGCGAGGCTTTGATAGTTTTCCGTGAAGCGGATCGGCTCCACCAGTCGGTCGCTGATCTCGTTGGAGTTGGCGGAGTGATATTGCTTCAGCACCACCTGCTTTTTCAAACGTATCGCTTCCGAGAGCTGACGGACCATGGTTCCCAGCCGTGCGCGGAGCAGAAGCGTACTGCCCACTTCTATATCGGAATTGACATACAACTTCTGAAGGACGCTGTCCGACAGCTTGCTTTTTCGTCCCGAACTGACCACAAGATCGCGGACGAAGCGGGCTTCTTCGCTGCTGAAGACCAGTTCCGGCTTCCCCGATCCTCCCGGATCGATAGAGACGCGGTTTTCCGCATCCCGGTGTATGACAAAACCGACAGCTTCCAGCAGGTCCAGATAGCGGTAAACGGTCCGTTCGCTGCTGTCCAATACACCTTTAAGCTGGTAAATCGATTTCGGCGGGCCGGATTTCAAGAGCGAAATCAACTGAAGAACCCTCAGGATTTTGTGCTGGTTGAGCATGATAAAAAGATAAAAGTCCCAAAAAGATACGATTTTCCTCCGATTGACCCAAGTTGTCAAAAACGCATCGCATATTTGACAGCAATTAAAGTTTTTATTAATCCATCGATAGGCTCCAACCTGGATGGTATTCAGTCACCCGCTTATGTCCGCTATGGCATGGCGGGTGCTTTTCTTTCATCCGGTTGTTCAAGCGTATCCGGTAGGTTGCAGACCGACAGGCCAAAGGTTTCTGCATCAGCGGATTTTGACTAATTTTGAGGTCAGATGACCGCTTCGAGGCGATTTTATTCATTGACTTTAATGCTGGCCGGTTGGGCTATAAGCTCGTCCGCCCAGTCTTCGTGGAACCTGCAGAGGTGTCTTGATTATGCATTGGAGCACAACCTGCAAGTGAAACAGTCCGAACTTTCCGTGGAGCAGAGCCGGATTTCCCGTGAAGAGAGCTATGCATCCTTTTTTCCTTCCGTAAACGGACAGGCTTCCAGCAATGTCTACTTCGGTCGTTTCGTAGATCCCTACACGAACCTTTTCACGACTTCCGAAGTGCGTTCTACCAATCTTGGTTTGAATGCCTCCATGGCCCTGTTCCAGGGACTTCAATTACAGCATCAACTCAGCCGAAGCCGCCTCGATTACATGGCCTCCCGGTTTGAGCTGGAAAAGGTCCGCAACGATATTTCCCTGAATGTCGTCGCTGCGTATCTGCAGGTGCTCTACAACCAGGATGTCTATGACGTGCTGGCAGGTCGTGTGCAGGCCACTGTCGACCAGCGTAACCGGATGAAGCGGATGTATGAACTGGGAACCATCTCCAAAGGTAACTACCTGGAGCTCGATGCTCAGGTCGCGAGCGATAGCGCCTCGTTGGTCGCAGGCAAGGCGCAAGTCGACCAGTCAGTGCTTTCATTGGCACAACTGCTGGAGCTGGACAGTGTGTCCGACTTCCGCGTCGACAGACCCTCGGTAGATCTTGTTCCGGAACTCCCGTCGCTTCTGGATCCTGATGCGGTCTACGGAGCGGCTCTGAAAACCCAGCCGGAAATAAAAGGAAGCGAGTTCCGCAGAATGGCTTCCGAGAAAGGCCTCTCCGTTGCCAAAGGCGCACGATATCCCCGATTGTTCATAGCCGGTAACGTAAACACCAATTATTCCTCCTCCAACCAGAACGTAACAGTCGATTTCCCGGGAACTTTCACCAGTACACCCACGGGATACACCTCCTCGGGAGATACGGTTTTTACTATTTCCCCTGATGTCATACGCCGTTTCGAGAAGGTTCCACTCATGGATCAGTTCGAGAATAACCGTGGTTCAGGGGTTGCAGTCTCGTTACAGATCCCGCTGTTTAACAATTGGAACGTTCGCAGCAATGTGGCCAGGACCAAAGTCGCTTTCGAACAATCCCGCCTGAACGAGGAGATTGTCCGCAACAACCTGTATAAGAGTGTGCAACAAGCCGTTCTTGATGCAGTGTCCGCGCGTCGCAAATTCGAAGCGGGCACACGCAGCGTTGAAAGTCTCCGTGAAGCCGCACAATTCAGCCGTCAGCGTTTCGAGCTCGGCCTGATCAACAGTTATGAATACGCCCTTTCGGTGAATAACCTCGCACGCGGCGAGGCGGACCGACTTCAGGCGAAGTACGACTATCTTTTCCGGTTGAAATTGCTGGACTTCTACCAGGGCAAACCGTTAACATTCTAATCCTGCATGAAACGAAAATCCAAACTCCTGAAATGGCTGGTGATCACCGTCGTCGGTCTCATGGTAATTGCTTTCATTGCGCGAAAGGCAGGATGGATCGGTGGCAAGGACCGGCAAAAGGTTTCCGTCGAGGCTTCTGCTGCTCGTTCCATCACCGAGATCGTGACTGCCAGCGGAAAGATCCAGCCGGAGACGCAGGTGAAGATATCCCCCGATGTTTCCGGAGAGATCGTGGAACTGCGCGTAAAGGAAGGTGACCGTGTGGTGAAAGGACAGCTGCTGCTGAGGATATTGCCGGACATCTACCAATCGTATGTCGAACGGGCAGAAGCGGCGGTCAATTCCTCCAAAGCCAATCTGGAGAATTCGAAGTCGCGTGAAATCCAGGCAACCTCACAGTTGTCACGCGCTAAAGCCAATTACGAGCGGAACAAACAGTTGTTCGAAGAGAAGCTTATTTCCGCCAACGAATGGGAACAGGTCAAATCCGCCTACGAAGTCGCCGTAGCGGAAGTGGATGCGGCCCGTCAATCCGTTGCAGCTTCCAATTTCGGCGTACGCAGTGCCGAAGCTTCTCTCAAGGAGTCTAACGATAATCTCCGCAAGACTTCCATCTTCGCGCCGGTCGACGGCACGGTTTCCAAACTGAACGTCGAGCTGGGGGAGAGGGTGGTCGGAACTTCTCAGATGGCAGGAACGGAGATGATGATTCTTGCCGACCTGAAGGAGATGGAGGTGGATGTGGATGTGAACGAGAACGATATCGTACGTGTGAATACGGGAGATACGGCCAACATCGAGGTGGACGCATATCTCGGAAAGAAATTCAAGGGGGTCGTGACCGAGGTTGCAAATTCCGCAAACGTCGTCGGAACAAGTGCGGAGCAGGTGACCAACTTCGTGGTGAAGATCCGCATCCTGCGCGAATCCTATTCCCATCTGGTGGATTCGCTCCATCCAGACAGAAGCGTCTTCCATCCCGGCATGTCCGCCTCTGTCGATATCATGACGCGCAATGCGCAAGGTGCCTTGTCCGTTCCCATCCAGGCCGTAACCACACGCGATACCCCCTCTGGTGTGTCCCGTGAAAAAGGCGATGGTGCTACCGTCATCGCTACGACAGGCGCACAATCCCAGGAGAAGAAAGAGATCGAATGTGTGTTCGTGGTAGACAACGGCGTCGTACAGCTCCGCCCGGTCGAAACGGGGATTCAGGACAACACATATATTCAGGTATTGAGTGGTCTGAAAGCAGGGGAACAGGTAGTGGCGGGTCCATACAGCGCCATTTCCCGGATACTGAAGGATAAAGACCAAGTGGAGGTTGTTCCCAAGGAGGAACTGTATAATGGCAACGGCCGATGAGCGATGCTCCTTTACTGCTTTGCATAGAAACTGCGACTGCTGTCTGTTCTGCGGCGTTGTTCAGAGGAACGGAATGTATTTCGCTGCGGGAACATTCCGAAGGAATGGCCCATGCTGAAAAACTGACAGTCCTCATCCGGGAGATGCTGGACGAAAAACAGTTGGCTGTATCCGATCTTTCTGCTGTGGCCGTCAGCGGCGGACCGGGTTCCTATACAGGATTGAGGATCGGTGTAAGCACCGCAAAGGGGTTGTGCTTCGCTGCCGACCGGCCGCTCATCGCGATTCCGACCCTTCAATCGATGGCCGCCGGTGTGCTCCCCGGACTCCGGAAGGCCGGGCATTCCGGAGATGTCCTCCTGTGTCCTATGCTGGATGCCCGGCGCATGGAAGTCTATACGGCTCTCTTCGACGTCGACGGCCGTGAAGTCGATTCCGTCTCTGCCAAGATGGTTCAGGAAGGTGTTTTTGATGACAGGCTCAATGCCGGTCAAGTGTTCTTCTTCGGTGACGGAATGCCCAAGTGCAGAAGTATCCTTGCAACACATGCCAACGCCAGGTTTGCAGACGATTACCGGATATCCGCAGTTGATATGATACAGCCGGCAATGAAGGCCTTCACAACAGCCGACTTCCGGGAGAACGGACTTTACGAGCCCTTTTACTTTAAAGAGTTCGTAGCCGGCAAAGGTTCCGTTTCGCCGGTCGCCGGCTGAGCATCGATTTTCCTTCGCACTGCCGCATAAAGTTCAAAGAAATTCTTGTGTCCGGTCCGCTGGTAAAGCCGGAAGAACAGTTTGTCGACCGTCTTTTTGCTCACACAGAGTTCCTGGGCGATTTCAAAGGCGGACCTTCCTTCTGCTCTCATCCCTACCGCTTTCGTTTCTCTTTCCGTGAGGATCGTCTCGCTTCCGCGACAGGTGATGATCCTGTTTTTCCTCAGGCCGTAAAGCAGCGCCTCACCGAGCAGATGGTTGTGGTGTCTGCCGGAGGCCAGACATTCTTTGACCGCCGATGCCGTCTCCTCCGGGGTGTAGAATTCTGGAAGAATGGCGCAGACACCGTGATTGACCAGCTTCAGCGCCGTTTCCGGCGGAAGGGAGGTCCCCGGAATCCACCCGATGATCGGACCTTCGTAGCCTTGCTTCAGCAGTCGTCGCAGCAAGGGAAGCTCCCAGTCACGCATCGGGTCTAGACATAGCAGGATGGCCGTATGCTCACAGTGACTGCCGAACAACCGGTCCGTATCGACCAGGACGTGGCGCAGCCCCGATGGTGCGATGAGTCGAAGTATCCATTCGGTGGTCCTGGGATGAATATCGATGATGGCTAGCATGGACTGTTCCATTCCGACGGCAAGGTACGTCACCGGTAACGGGGACTTGTACATTCTTTGCGGTTGAAAATGCGATGTGATGCTATTCTCCTCATTGAAGCAAACAATACAGCCATCAAAACGATTCGCCCCGCTTTGTAGTGCTGACTTCCGCTTCTGCCCGAAGGGGCCCGGTATTTTTGTGATGTTGATTGTTCGTATTTCCGGTCTTCAATCAATTTTAGTTTCGTCCGGCCTAATGTTTTAAAATCTATCATCAAAAACAACAAATCATGAGAAAGAAAAAACTGTTGACTGTTATCCTGCTTGCAGCAGGAATGGGATTCTCTCATTCCTCGAGTGCCATCAAGATCACCTTCGGAACAAAATGTCGTCCGGATAATAACGGAGGATGTGCCGGCGACCGTGGAATCTGTGTCATCATTGAGATCAGAAATGCCGAACACCTGGAGCGCTCCTCCGATCCTTCAACCTTGTTGGGTGACGATATGGCTTATGCGGATCTGACGCGTATCGACGAAAATCGTTTCAGGCTGGATATACTTTCACAGAGAAGCGATGTTCCTCTGGGTCCGATCTTCACTGTGGAGCAACCTGTTGAGCTACGCGGAGACCTTCCGGGTCGTTTCGGTGTGCAGTCATTGGTGATACGTCCGGGTCAGTACCAGGTAGACTATTCGCGAGGCATGTACGGATCGGTTGTACTGCAGGTCGCTGTTCGATGAAAAAGTGTAAGGATGTGATGCGGGTGCCGGCGGCAGATACGACGGAGGTCTTTTGTCGCCGTTGCAAGAGACGCAGCCGACCGGTGCCCGCTCACCATCCGCAAGGGGCTGAAACTATAGTATCAAAGCTGATGATCTCGTTGTTTCTGGTCTCCGCCTTGGGAGGTTGCAGGATCGAGTTCCTTCCAACGCGAGGTACGGACGACGGCTTCAGCAGGTTGTCCGAGACGGAGCGGAGCTATTTGCTTCCGACCGCGGAGCGGGACCGCTTAGGTGGTTTTGCTCCGGCGGGCAGGGACCGTTTCGTGGAACTTACGGCCCGACAGTTCTTACGTGAGGCAGAGGATTCAGCCTATACGTGGTTGATGATCGGTGCTGCATGGTGCCCTCACGTTCAATCGGACTTATCCCTGATGGCGAAATCGGATGTTTTCCTGCGAGATGTTCACGTCCGTCCCATAGCGCTGTATCGAACCTATGACATAGCCTATCTGAGGCGGAAGTGTCGAGAATATAATCTTGGATGCACGGTAGGGTTCATTCCTGCATCCGTATATGGCACGGATGAATCTGAAAAGCAGATCAGGTTTTTGGAGGAATTGACGGGACGGCAATGTACGGATGCAGTGCCCTACCATCTGCTGCTGGACCGATATGGTAATGTACTTGCAGAACGCACGGGCGCTGTAAGGGACCTTCGGGAATTCCTGCGCGAAGCCATAGATCCGGATTGAAGGAAAGTCAGCACTCCGCACCTCGCACCTCGCATCTCGCACCTCGCATTTCGCCCCTCGCACCCCGCAGCTCACTTTTGAGACACTTAATAATCTCACTTAGTCACCAGAACGAGATCTTCCGCCTCTACGAGACAGCCTTCCGCAAGCGCGATTCGGTCAACGGTCAGGTCGCCGTTTGCCGTAATGGTGGTTTCCATTTTCATCGCCTCGATCATGAACAGAGGAGTGTTCTTCCTGACCTGATCACCCTGCTTGACGAAGACTTTTGACAACCGTCCCTGCAAGGGAGCTCCGATTTGGCCTTCACCTTTCGCTTTCTCATTGGCAACCTTCTTGATTGCTGCCTTCCTGTCGGTCACTTCCACTGAACGTGTCTGTCCGTTCAGCCTGAAAAATACGGTACGCTTACCTTCCTCGTCCGGTTGATCCGAAACGTAAAGCAATCGAATGATCAGTGTCTGGCCTGTCCCAAGATCTACCAGCACTTCTTCGTTGTTTTTCAGTCCGTAGAAGAAAACAGGGGTAGGTAACGGACTGACGTCGCCGAACTGTTTACGGAAGTTATAGTATTCGTCAAAGACCTTCGGGTAGAATTTCCAGGAAAGGAAATCAAGGAAGCTCTGGTAGTGATCGTATTTCTTCTGGAATTCTTCAAACTCCTGTTCGAAATCCACCGGTTGAAGATGTGCGTTCGGCAGGTCGGAATAGGGCTTTTCTCCCTTGAGTACAATCCTCTGAAGTTCGGCGGGCCATCCCCCGTGCGGCTGACCCAGGTCTCCGCGCAGCATGCTTTTCACCGATTCAGGGAAAGACAGGCTTTCACCCCGCCGGAGAATGTCTTCCTTGGTCAGGTTGCCGGTAACCATGAACATCGCCAGGTCGCCGACGACCTTGGAGGAAGGTGTCACCTTGACGATATCGCCGAATAACTCGTTGACGTCCTCGTAGGCCTTCTTGATCTCGTCCATGCGCTCTCCCAGTCCCAGCGACAGCGCTTGAGGCTTGAGGTTTGAATACTGACCTCCCGGTATTTCGTGTCGGTACACCTCCGCGGTTCCTGCCATCAGTCCCGATTCGAACGGATAGTAATACTCACGGACGTTTTCCCAGTAGTTCGAGAACGCATTCAAGGACTCCACATCGGTGGATACTTCGTACGGTGTGTTTTTAAGCGATTCGACCAGGACGTTGAAGTTAGGCTGCGAAGTAAGTCCCGAGAGGGACGCCAGGGCCACATCGACCACGTCTACGCCGGCCTCGATCGCCTTGAGGTAGGTCGCCGACTGTATCGCGGAGGTGTCGTGGGTATGCAGATGGATCGGAAGATCGACCGCTTTTTTCAGTTCCCTGATCAAGGTTTCTGCGGCATAGGGTTTCAGCAGGCCGGCCATGTCCTTTATGCCGAGTACGTGTGCGCCCGCATCCTCTAATCGCTTGGCGAGGTCGATGTAATAGGTTAGTGAGTACTTCTGACGTTTGGGATCGAAGATGTCGCCGGTGTAGCAGAAACAGGCTTCGGCTATTCCTTGTGTGCGCTCCCGGACGGCACGGATACTTACCTCCATGCTCGGGATCCAGTTCAGGGAGTCAAAGATGCGGAACACGTCCACGCCGTTCTCCCAGCTCTTCTCGATGAATTTCACGACAAGGTTGTCGGGATAAGATGTGTACCCCACGGCATTTGATCCGCGGATGAGCATTTGTAACAGGACGTTCGGTATGGCGGAACGAAGGAGTTGAAGTCGTTTCCAAGGGTCCTCGTGAAGGAATCTCAAGGCTACATCGAAGGTGGCGCCGCCCCAAACTTCCATGGAGAAAAGCTCCGGATGACGGTGCGCAAAACTCTCTGCAACCCTGAGCATGTCCGTGGTACGGATGCGGGTAGCCAGCAACGACTGGTGGGCGTCGCGCATCGTCGTATCCGTGAAGAGCACCTTCTTATGCTGCTTCAGCCAAGCTGCGAACTTTTCGGGGCCGACTTCGTCGAGTCGCTGCTTGGTGCCGGGTGCCGGCTTTTTGCTACGGTCAAAAGCCGGAACTTTCGGCGTCAGGAATGTCTTTCGATCATCCTTGTAAAGCACCTCGGGGTGTCCGTTCACCATCACGTCCGCCACATAATGCAGTAGTTTCGTGCCACGGTCCAGCCGTGGTCGTACCTGGAACAGGTCGGGCTGCTTTTCGATGAAACGGACCGTGCATTCTCCGGCTTGGAATACCGGATGAGAGATGACGTTCCGGAGAAATTCGATGTTCGTCTTCACTCCCCGGATACGGAACTCCGAAAGAGCTCTGTCCAGCCTGCCGGCCGTTCCCTTGAGAGTGCGGCCTTTCGCCGTCACTTTCACGAGCATGGAATCGAAGAAGGGGGAGACCTTTACTCCCTGGTAAGAGCTGCCTTCATCGAGACGTATGCCGTAGCCGCCGGCATGGCGGTAGGCGATGATGGTCCCGTAGTCCGGCTTGAAATCGTTCTGTGGATCTTCAGTCGTGATCCTGCATTGTATGGCGAAGCCGCTGCACTGGATGGATTCCTGACCGCGTATGTCAATCGCAGGGGAATTCAGGGGCTCTCCGTCCGCGATGAGTATCTGGCTGCGAACAAGGTCGATCCTGGTCACTTCTTCGGTGACCGTATGTTCCACCTGGATGCGGGGATTGACTTCGATGAAGTAGATATTCTCGTCGCCGTCCACCAGGAACTCTACGGTACCGGCATTGTTGTATCCTACCTTCCTGGCGATACGCAGCGCATAGATGTAGAGATGTGCTTTGGTTTCCTGCCGTAAACGGGGAGCCGGCGCCACTTCCACCACCTTCTGGAACCGTCGCTGCACACTGCAATCGCGTTCGAAGAGGTGGACGATATTGCCGTGCCGGTCGCCGAGGATCTGCACTTCGATATGCTTGGGATCGTCGACGAACTTTTCGATGAAGATGGTGTCGTCGCCGAAAGCGTTGCCGGCTTCGCGGCGTGCTTCATTGAATGCGTTCTCCAGCTCTTCGGCTTTTCGGATCACACGCATTCCCCGCCCGCCTCCGCCAGCACTCGCCTTGAAGATCACCGGGAAGCCGATACGCTTCGCCTCCGCCAATGCGATTTCGGAAGAGGCGAGTGGAATACGGTTGTCCTCGATGACAGGGACGTCGCAAGCCCTGGCTACTTCCTTCGACCGGACCTTGTCTCCTAATTGTTCCATCACTTCGGGATCCGGACCTACGAAGATGATACCTTCCTCACGGCATCGGCGGGCGAAGCGTACGTTCTCCGAAAGGAAACCGTAGCCGGGATGGATCGCGTTCACGCGGTTCGCCTTGGCAACACGGATGATCTCCTCGATATCCAGGTAAGGTTTCAGGGGATCGCCGTCGTTTCCGATCTGGTAGGCTTCGTCCGCTTTGAAGCGGTGAAGCGAATAGCGGTCCTCGAAGGTGAACACGGCAATGGTCCGTATCCCTAATTCGGAAGCTGCCCTCAGGACCCTGATGGCAATCTCGCCGCGGTTGGCGACAAGCAGTCGCTTGATGCTGTTCATGGGTAAAGCGTGAAGAATTAAACTTCTTATACGCCAAAAAAGACCGGTTTGTTACTCTGCGTTAACACCCCGGAGTGGTTCAATGATGCAGTGCGGAAAGGGCTTCTTCGGTACTCTCCACCGGCAGCGCACAGGTCCGGTTCTCGCAGCAGTAAATAAGGCTTTTCCCGGCGACATGTCTCTCCCGGCAGACGGGTATCATGGAGTCGCCGTTCGTCGTGCCGGCAAATGCAGCATCCGGCAGATAGTCCTCTGCCATATGTTTCCTGAATCCGGTGATATTTTCGCCGGTCATGACCACTTCCCGGAACGGGAGCGAGAGCCATAGCAATAAGACACCCCAGTTGGAGTAAGCGGCTCCGTAGCGGGTCATATCCTGCAGCACGGTCTGTAACATTTTTTCTGCGCATTCCCGGAATGAATCGTCCCCGTAATACTGTCCGAGGAGGAAGAACAGTTTTGCAGCGGAGGAGTTGGAAGAGGGAAGTACGTTGTCCTGCACCTCTTTCGTCCGGGTAAAGAGCGGAAGGGCGTCTGACGGTGTGAACCAGTAGAGCGGGCTGTCGGGGTCGAAGAAATCCTTGCGGATCCTTTCAGCGACAGACCGGGCGCGCTCCAGATATTTTTCTTCGAAAGTGCATGCGTAAAGGTCGGTGAGCGCTATGCCGTAGGCGGAGAGGTCCTCGAGGAAAACAGGAGCATCGTGGGTAGCGGATTTACCGGGAGTGATGCTGTGTATGTAGCTGCCGTCCTGTTTGCACATCAGCCGTTCAATCGCATCTGCGGCATGGATGGCAGAGTCCAGGTATTCGCTTTTACCGAAAGCGCAATAGGCATGACACCAGCCTGATATCATCAGGCTGTTCCATGAAAGAAGGAGTTTGTCGTCGAGGCCTGGTCTTACTCGCTTGCTTCTGGACTTCAGCAGGGCTTCCTTGCATTCGGCGATGACTGAATTAAGTCTTTCGGTCGAGATGCCGAAATCCGAAGCCGTTTTTTCCGGCAAGTCCGAACGAAGCGGGATGTGACGCCCGTGTTCCCAATGTCCTCTTTCATCCAGACTTAAATATGTCTCCGCGAGTCTGCGTGCATCCAACCCTTCCGTATCCGGCCACTCCACCCGGTCCAGTTCTTCCGGCGTCCACGTGTAGTATTTCCCTTCGACACCTTCCGAGTCGGCATCCAGGGCGGCATAACAGAGTCCGCAGGGATCCGTGAGTTCCCTTCGGATGAACGACAGCGTCTCTTCAGCGGTTTCCCGGTAGAGCGGGGACTTTGACCAACGGTACGCATTGCTGTACAAGGATACCAGTTGAGCATTGTCGTACAGCATCTTTTCGAAATGCGGGACTTTCCAGTGCGAATCCACCGAATAACGTGCGAATCCTCCCCCCACATGATCGTAGATTCCTCCGTATGCCATCTTGTCGAGCGTAAGACGGACATGATCAAGCACGGATCGGTCGTTTCTGACAACACCGTAGTGCAGCAGGAATTCGTAATTGTTGGGGAGCGGGAATTTCGGAGCACGGTTGGCTCCTCCCTCCACGTTGTCGAAACGGGTCGACCAGTTCCGAACGGTCTCTTCGGCGATTGAAATCGAAAAGGCGGGCTCCGCCAAGGTGCCGACGATGTTCTCTGCGCGGACGATTCCGACAGTCAGCTCCTCTGCATACTTTCGGGCTCTTTGCGGATCTTCACGATAGAAAGCCGAAAGTTTTTCAAGCAGGTCATTCCATACCGCGTTCGGAAAATAAGTGCCTCCGTAAACGGGACGGCCGTCCGGAAGCGCGAAACAATTCAGAGGCCAGCCACCTCCTCCCGTCATGAGCTGCACCGCCGACATGTATACACGGTCGACATCCGGACGCTCTTCACGGTCCACTTTGATGCATACGAACCGTGCATTCATCAGCTCCGCTGATGCCTCGTCTTCGAAGGTTTCCCGCTCCATGACGTGACACCAGTGGCAAGCGGAGTATCCGACGGATATAAGCACGAGCTTGTCCTCGCGCTTCGCCTTTTCCCAGGCTTCTTCGGACCACGGATACCAATCGACCGGGTTGCCTGCGTGTTGACGCAGGTACGGACTGCTTTCGTGTATGAGCCTGTTGGGCATAGGAGCCGGTTATCTTCATCCGGCTCTGCAAGATACCGAACCGGCTACAACTTGACCCTCAGCGTGAGCCCGAAGTCGATCCATTCCGGCCCAGGGTTGAGAAAATTGTAGAAGGGATCGGCCTGGATTCCTAAGGTCACCGGGAAGCGCTCGGAGTCGAATTCCAGCTGGAAGGTAGCTCCCAAGCCGGCCGTCATCGTTTTTTCATTGTAATAGCTGGCACCTCCGTCTACGATATCGTAATACTGACGTTTGAAAAAGCCGGCATGCGCTCCCCCGCCGATGATGAAGTCGATGGGGATGTGGAGTTTTGCATTGATGATCGGCAGCTGCTTCACCGCATAGATCCGGCCGGTGTAGCCGTTCCGGCCTTCTTTAGTCCAGGCTGCCAGACCTTCCAGCCCGAAGTTTGCGTTCGTATTGAAGAAGTGCTTTACGACCAGGCCGTGAGCGAATTTTCCTACCCTGGCTCCGATACTGGTGGTGTATTCAGCTCGGGCAGGTAATGACAAGATCCAAAGAAAGGCTGCTAAGAAGAGTAATTGTCCTTTTTTTCTCATTTTTCACGACTTTTCACTCAATATAACGCCCACTGCATGCATCGGGAATCCAAATCCGCAGACGTCCTTACACTTTTAGTCGATAATGAGGGATATTTGGCGGATTGGGATAAAAAGCGTATATTTGCATCCCTTGTTTTTATAAGAATAGTCTAACTAATTAATTGTCAATAAGATGTACGCGATAGTAACCATCGCCGGACAGCAGTTCAAGGTCCAGAAAGACCAGCGTGTCATTGTTCACCGCCTTGGCGGTGAGACGGGCAAAGCCGTCGAATTCAAGGATGTTTTGCTGGTGGATGATAACGGCAAAGTGAAAGTAGGCGCGCCCACGTTGAAAGGCGCCAGTGTTTCCGGCAAGATCCTATCGCACGTTCGTGGCGACAAGGTGATTGTTTTCAAGAAGAAGCGCCGCAAAGGATATCAGAAGCAGAACGGACACCGTCAGGATCTGACCGTTGTCCAAATCGATTCCATCAAGGCGTAATTTCAGTTTCCAACCAGTAAAAAATCCTGTACCATGGCACATAAAAAAGGCGTAGGTAGTTCCAAGAACGGTCGCGAATCGCACAGCAAACGTCTTGGCATCAAGATTTACGGCGGACAGAGCGTCATAGCCGGAAACATCATCGTCCGTCAGCGCGGCACCCTCCACATGCCCGGCGACAATGTCGGTATCGGCAAGGACCATACTCTTTTCGCTCTTGTTCCCGGAACCGTCGTGTTCAAGAAGAAGTCGAACAACAAGAGTTATGTTTCCGTTCTCCCGCTGAGCAGCGAAGCGCAAGCCTGACCTTAAATACAACCATTCGAAACGCCGGCCTTCCAGCCGGCGTTTTTTTTTCATGTCTCTGAGCAAGCTTGTCAAGCAAAATGTCATAGGATCAAATCAACAACCCCTTTGATTGTCTTATATGATCAATTATCGAACTTGCCCGCAGTCATGTATGGAGGTCTGTGCCATGCCTAAAAACCGTACGTCGAATGCACAGGTGTCACTGCACAACAGGTTCGTCCGTCTTCGCATCCTGAATGCGGAGATAGAGCGCGGCTATTATCTTGGTTTCAGCGGAGAGGCCGGACATTTTACGCCATCCGCAACGATGGTTGGTTGCAGGATATTATAGAGGAGACAGTGGTTGGTGGTTAGTGGTTGTAATCTGACGAATCTCCTTACAACCTTCCAAATGCTGCCTGCCTGCTTATTTCGCAACCCGCAACCCGCAACCCGCAGCTACTCCCCCTTCCGCACGGACTATCCCGACACGGCGACGTTCAGAAACCTGTTCAACGGCACCAGTAGTTCCGCTGTCTTGACGGCAGTTTTTACGAAGTCCTTCGACACCACTGTTTTGTCATCGAACGACGACCAACAGATGAAGCTGGTGTGCTTCAGCAGTTCGATGTCGGGGTGGTCCTTGGAGTAGTTTTTCGGAGTGGTCTTCAGCTTGTATTCCGGATCGAATCCGCCGAACATCTCCTTGAATTTCTTGCCGTTCAGGATTTTCTTCAGGTCGTTGCCGTTGTAATCGATTTCCTGACGTATCCTCCGCAGTGCCTCCGCCTCCGGCATCCAAATTCCTCCGGCCAGGAAAGAACCGTCCGGCTCGATGTGCAGGTAAAATCCCGCCAGTGTCGACTTCTTGCCCCCCGGACTGACATACGCACCCATGTTGGTCTTATACGGCGATTTGTTCTTGCTGAACCGGACGTCGCGGTAAATCCGGAAAACACAATCCTTGGCCGCCAATCCGGCTACTGCCGGTTCTTTTTTCGAGATGCCTGAGATGAAGCCTTCGGTGAGCGTTGCTACATCTTGCCTTGCTGCTTCGTAGCGTTCCCGGTTCGCCTCGAACCAGTCACGGTCGTTGTGCTTTTTCAGGTCTTTCAGGAAGGCAAGGGTGGAGGGGTTCATGATTGGTGGTTAGTGGTTAGTGGTTAGTGTCGTTCGTTCCACGCTATTGGAACACTTTCCCTCCGATTTCGTACTGAAGGTAGTCAGATTTAGTCGCGAATCAGCCTTAAAATCGTACTTTTACTTGGAAATCAGTCATATATGCTTCAGTTAGCTGTTTTACGTGAGCGCCCTGAATTCGTCGTCCGACGCCTGGCGGTGAAGAACCTCGATGCTCAATCTCTGGTCGATTTGATCCTTTCCATCGATGAGGACCGGCGCAAGGTCCAGGTCGAACTTGACAACCTGCTGAACCAGCAGAATACCATCGCCAAACAGGTGGGGGAATTGTACAAGTCAGGAAAAAAGGCCGAGGGAGATGACCTTAAGAATAAAAGTGCGGCACTGAAGCAGACGGTACAGGAGCTTTCGGAAAAGCTCAGCGGACTGGAGGCTGCCATGAACGAAGAGCTGGTGAAGCTTCCCAACATGCCCTCCGAGCGGGTGCCCCAAGGTCGTACGCCGGAAGATAACGAAGTCGTACACCAGGAGGGAGACATTCCCGCGCTGGATGCGGCGGCGAAGCCGCATTGGGAGATTGCCGCGCAGTACGACATCATCGATTTCGAGCTGGGGGTCAAGCTGACAGGTGCCGGATTCCCCGTCTACAAGGGAAAAGGGGCCAGGCTGCAGCGTGCGCTCATCAATTATTTCCTGGACCGCGCCGCTGAGGCGGGTTACGGAGAGGTTCAGCCTCCCATACTGGTCAACAAGGACTCGGGTTTCGGGACGGGCCAGCTGCCCGATAAGGACGCTCAGATGTACCATGTACAGCTGGATGAGTTCTACCTGATTCCAACCGCCGAAGTGCCTGTGACCAATATCTTCCGCGATGTCATCCTCAAGACGGAGGAACTGCCTGTAAAACTGTGCGCCTATACTCCGTGCTTCCGTCGCGAAGCGGGGAGTTACGGCAAGGATGTACGCGGACTCAACCGTCTGCACCAGTTCGACAAGGTGGAGATCGTCCAGGTGCAGCATCCGGATAAGTCGTACGATACGCTCGATGAGATGGTGGAACATGTGGCCGGCCTTTTACGCTCGCTCGGCTTGCCTTTCCGTATCCTCAGGCTTTGCGGCGGCGACATGAGTTTCGCGTCCGCACTGACGTATGATTTCGAAGTGTATTCCGCCGCCCAGAAGAAATGGCTCGAGGTCAGCTCCGTATCCAACTTCGAGACGTTCCAGTCCAATCGGATGAAACTTAGATTCCGTACCGGTACAGACAAACCGGTGTTGGCTCATACCCTCAACGGCAGTGCACTCGCGCTTCCCCGAATCGTCGCCGCACTGTTGGAAAATAACCAGACGTCCGACGGCGTTATTCTGCCGGAAGTACTGCGTCCTTATACGGGCTTCGACCGAATCTCTTGAAACCACTGCATCCTCTGACCGCCTGCTTCCCTGCGGCCCGCAAAGCTTCGGCGGTCCTTTCCTTCCTTTTCCTGTTTCTTGCCGTAAACATCTCCTTCGCGCAGAACGGTAACGACCGAATGGTCGCCGACCAGTATTTCAACGCAGGGGAATACGAAAAAGCGGCGGAAGTCTATGACCGTCTTTCTGACTTCGACCCGTTCGGCGTTTATCAGAATCATTTCAAATGTCTGATCGCCCTCAAGCGGTACGATGACGCCGAGAAACTGGCCCGCAAGACCGGAAAAAAGCTGCCTGACAACCTTTCCTATCAGGCCGACATAGGGTATACCTACGAGTTACGCGGGGAAAAGGAGAAAGCGGAGCAGCTTTTCGTGAAGAACCTGAAAGCCATGAAACCCGATCAGGGACAGATCCTGGTGTTCGCCAACAGCTATATCATGCGGCAGGACTGGGACCATGCTTTGAAGATCTACCAGGAGGGTCGTCGGATGATGAAAGGTATCTACGGATTCTATTACGAGACGGCGGAGCTCTATTTTCAGAAGGGCGATTCCCAGAAGATGATCGATGAATACCTGGATGCCGTTTCCGATAATCCTATGAACCAGCAGAACGTCCTCAACATCCTGCAGGCGCGTATCGGTTACGATCCGGAAAGCGGCCGCAGCGAAATCCTCAGGACTTCCTTGCTGCGCCGTATCCAGCGCGAACCTTCACAGGTCGCATATCCTGAAATGCTGATCTGGCTGTTCGTACAGCAGAAAGAGTTCGAATCCGCCGTTATCCAGGCCAAGGCGCTTGACAAACGGCTAAAGGAAGACGGTTCACGCCTGATGGATCTGGGCGCCATGGCGACAGCGAACCAGCAGTACGAGACAGCCATCGGTTGCTACCAGTATGTGATCGCCAAGGGCACGGAATCCCCGCATTACATCACGGCAAGGATGGACTTGCTGAACGTCTATAACAAGAAATTAACATCAGGAAGCGGATATGCGAAAGAGGAGATCCTGACACTGGAAAAGGATTATCTCGCAGCATTGGGTGAGTTGGGTAAGAGCGCCCGCACCGCCGGTCTTCTGCGTGGCCTCGCACACCTGCGTGCATTCTATCTGGATGAGCCGGACACTGCCATCAGCGACCTGGATGAGGCACTGGCGCTTCCGGGACTTTCGCGGCAGCAGCAGGCCGATTGCAAACTGGAGCTGGGGGACATCCTGCTTTTTACCGGCAACGTTTGGGATTCCGACCTCTTGTATGCGCAAGTCGATAAGGATTTCAAGAACGATCCCCTTGGACAGGAAGCCAAGTTCCGCAGCGCCCGGCTCGATTATTTCCGGGGCGATTTCCTGTGGGCACAGGCGCAGCTCGATGTGCTCAAATCCGCAACCAGCCAGCTCATTGCCAATGACGCCCTCTACTTGTCTTTGTTGATTTCCGACAACATCGGCCTTGACAGCACCACCGATGCGCTCATGCTCTACGCACGGGCCGACTTGCTTTCGTACAGGAACAAATACGATGAAGCGCTTGTGCTGTTGGATTCGTTGTTGATGTTGTATCCCGACCATTCCCTGGTGGACGAGACGTGGTACCGAATCGCAGGTATCCGTGAAACTGAACGTCGCTTCACACAGGCGGATTCGCTGTACGGAAAAGTCGTCGCGATGGGGGAGGAAAGCATACTGGCGGACGATGCCCTGTTCCGTCGGGCACAGCTCAATGAAACGGCGCTGAAGGATCCGGCAAAGGCGATGGAATATTACCAGGAGCTTCTCACCCGTTTCCCCGGCAGTCTATTTACCGTAGAAGCCCGCAAACGATTTCGTTCCCTGCGCGGCGACTTGTTGAACTGAAACACGCTGTCATGATCATTTACAACGTCACAGTCAATATCGAAGACGATGTCCACGACGCATGGCTGAAGTGGATGCAGGAGGTGCACGTCCCTGATGTGCTGGGTACAGGCATGTTTCTTGAAAATCGTATCTTGAAAGTGCTGGTGGAAGAGGAGACCGGTGGTACGACCTACGCTATCCAGTATACCTGTGAGAGCATGGCACGTTTCCGGGAATACGAGGAGAAATTCGCTCCGGCGCTGAGGGCTGATGCCGAGAAGCATTTCGGAGGACGTTTCGTTGCCTTCCGCACTTTGCTTGAAACCGTCTGACAGACATGCAACATCCCGTACGTGCCAAGAAGCATCTCGGCCAGCATTTCCTCAATGACTTGGAGGCTGCCGCCTCCATCGTGGATGCGCTGACAGGTCACCACGGATATAAGGAGGTTCTGGAAATCGGGCCGGGAACGGGTGTGCTGAGCGGTTTCTTATTCAACCGGAATGAGTTCAAGGTCACACTGCTGGATATTGACAAGGAATCGGTCGACTACCTTCACAAGACTTTTCCGGAGCATGCCGGTGATATCCGCTACGGTGATTTCCTGAGGGAGGACCTTTCACGGTTGTTCAGCGGCGAGTTCGCCGTCATCGGTAACTTTCCGTACAACATCTCCTCCCAGATCCTTTTCAAAGTCCTCGAGCACCGTGAACATATTCCGGAAGTCGTCGGGATGTTCCAGAAAGAGGTGGCGGAACGTATCGCCTCCGGACCCGGAAACAGGGATTACGGAATACTAAGTGTTTTCATGCAGGCGTATTACGACACCGAGCTGCTTTTCACCCTTCCGGAAGATGCTTTTACGCCTCCTCCTAAGGTAAAATCGGCTGTGCTGCGTTTCATCCGCAAGGAGAACTTCGAGCTTGGTTGCGACCGGGATGCGTTTTTCAGGACCGTGAAGGCCGCCTTCAATCAACGGAGAAAAACACTCCGTAACGCCCTTTCTTCCCTGCTTCCGAAAGACCGTATGGAAGGACTTCCGTATCTTGACCTTCGGGCGGAGGCCTTGGGCTGGAAGCAATTCACGGAGTTGACGAACGCCGTATCAGCACGCAGCAACTGAACCATGCGCATTTACTTCATCGATACCGTACATCGGGTCCTGTGGGACCTGCTCTGTGCCGACGGACACGAATGTGTCGATGCTACGGCCATGAGCAAGACGGACATGACGGGGCGCATGCAAGGTGTCGATGGGATCGTCATCCGCAGCCGTTTCCTGATCGACAAGGATTTTATCGATGCTTCCCCCGAACTGAAATTCATTGCACGGTCAGGCGCCGGCATGGAGAACATCGATACGGCCTATGCGGCTCAACGCGGCATCCGTTGTATTAATTCTCCGGAGGGTAACCGTGACGCGGTGGCCGAACATGCGGTCGCCATGCTGCTCATGCTGTTTAACAAGCTTCATACTGCCGACCGGGAGGTAAGGGAAGGTCAATGGAACCGCGAAAAGAACCGTGGTGTCGAGCTGAAGGGTAAGACCGTCGGAATCATAGGTTACGGCAGGATGGGATCGGCGTTCGCAGCCAGACTCGGCTGTTTCGGATGTGAAGTCCTGGCGTACGACAAGTATCTTGACGAATTGCCTGATGCAAACGCCCGCCAAGTGGGTTTTGATGAACTTCTTGACCGTGCGGATATCATCAGTCTGCATGTTCCGCTCACCGAAGAGACCACCTATCTGGTGGATAAACTGTTCTTCGATCGTCTTTCGAAGCCTGTCTGGTTGATCAATACGGCCCGGGGGAAATGCGTGAATCTGGGCGACCTTTCTAAGGCCCTCGCCGCGGGTAAGGTCCTTGGAGCATGCCTGGATGTACTCGAATATGAGGACCTTTCTTTCGAACGCTTTTCCATACAGGATGCGGCTTTTTCAGTTTCCGAGGAATGGCGAAGTCTGATAGCGGACGACCGCATAGTTTTCTCCCCCCACATTGCGGGCTGGACGGCGGAGTCGTACCGGAAGCTTTCGGAGGTCCTTTACGCCAAGATTTCGGATTTTTTTCCCGTTCGGAATAAGATCTGATCCCTCTTTTTATTCTTGGATTGTCAGTTAATTTTTGGTCAATACTGAAAGCGGCTTGGAGAAGAACACTAATTTAGCCGTGAAGGATTCGGGATCCGGGGTGTAGGTTTCGTATCTTTAATAGTGGCATGTTCCGGACCATGCAACCCTCAAGAACATTATACTTTTAGGTGTAATTACCATGTTTCGCAGAATCGCAGCCGTTAGTTACGGGATCACCCTTCTGTTTTTGCTGGTTGCACTGCCTCGTTACGCTTCGGCAGTTTGCCAGAACCTGATCAACCAGAACGATGCCGTCATCTGTTCCGGTACACAGTTCACCATTTCCATCAACACGCTGGGCGCTACTTCCGTTGTGTGGTCGACCGGAGCCACCACTTCCTCCGTCCAGGTAACCCCGTCCGTGACCACTACCTACTACGTGACCGTTGACGACGGACTGGAAATCTGTACGGACAGCATCACACTCACTGTTAATCCTTCCTACAGTTCCTCGGAGACTGTTTCCCGTTGTCAGGGACAAAGTTATATGCTCCCTAGCGGCGTCATTGTGAATGCTTCGGGAACCTATACTTCCACTTTCACGACTTCGGAAGGCTGTGATTCGGTCATCACTTCCTTTGTAACCTTCTATCCGACGTATTCCCGGTCCGTGACCGCCTCCCGTTGCCAGGGTCAATCGTATGTCCTTCCTAACGGTACCGTTGTGACGCAGACAGGTACCTATGTCACCACCCTTACGACTTCTCGGGGTTGTGATTCCGTCATCACCACTACGGTGACCTTCTATCCTAACTATTCCAGGACGGACAACGTTTCTCTTTGCACGGGCGAGACCTATACGCTCCCCAACGGTACCGTGGTCGGCCAGACCGGGACGTATATCAGTAATCTGACTACCGTCAGAAACTGCGATTCAGTCATTACAACCGTTATCACGGTCTATTCGAATTATTCCAGGACGGATGTGATTTCACGCTGTCAGGGGGATACTTACGTTCTGCCGAACGGCACCATCGTTTCGGTCAGCGGCACATATGTTTCCAATCTTATCACTGTGCGCGGTTGTGATTCGGTGATCACTTCGGTGGTGACGTTTTACCAGAATTTTTCAAGGAACGAGACGGTATCCCGTTGTCAGGGACAGTCGTACGTCCTTCCGAGCGGCACAACAGTAACCCTCACGGGCACCTACGTGTCCAACCTTACCACGGTCCGCGGTTGCGATTCCGTCATCACCTCGTTCGTCACCTTCTATCCTACGTATGCAAGGACGGATAATGTCCAGTTATGCCAGGGGGAGACCTATACCCTTGCCAGCGGCACCGTTGTGAGTCAGCCCGGTACTTATGTCACAAGGCTTGTCACCGTCCGCGGCTGCGACTCGGTGATCACCGCGGTGGTAAGCGTATATTCGACCTATTCCCGAACGGATAATATCTCCCGTTGTCAGGGGGATTCCTATGTGCTGCCGAACGGTACAACCGTCACGACCAGCGGCACCTACATTTCCAGCCTTACCAGTGCCAGCGGCTGCGATTCGGTGATTACTTCAGTAGTGACGTTCTATCAGAACTACTCCAGCTCCCAGACCGTTTCGCGGTGCCAAGGACAATCCTATCTTCTTCCTGACGGAAGGACGGTGACGGTCAACGGCAGTTATGTCTCGAACCTGAGCACTGTACGCAGCTGTGACTCCATCATCACTTCCAATGTGACTTTTTATCCGGTGTATTCAAGCACCGTCCCTGCGACCACTTGCCAGGGAAGTCCGTACACGCTTCCGAACGGCACTTCAGTTTCGCTGCCCGGCAGCTACACCACCGTTCTCACCACCGTACGCGGCTGCGACTCTACCATTATAACGAACCTTACCGTTTTCCCCGAGTATACGGTACCGGATCCTGCATCCATTTGCCAGGGGCAGTCCTACCAACTGCCGGACGGCCGAACAGTCACTGCAGCGGGCAGCTATACGAGCACGCTTTCCACCGTCGACGGTTGCGATTCAGTCATAAACACCACGCTCACGGTCAATCCGGTCTACAATATTTACCGGACTGCAAGCATCTGTGATAACGCTTCCTATACGCTACCCAACGGTCAGGTGGTAAATCTCGCCGGCACCTATCCGGTGACACTTTCAACGGTGCGCGGCTGCGATTCCACGATCGTTACGTCCTTGTCGGTCAGGCCCAGTTATTCGTTCCTCTATTATGCCTCGATTTGTCAGGGGCAGACCTACACGTTGCCGAACGGCCAGATTGTCGACACCACGGGCGTCTATACCGTTACGTTCCTTTCCAGCCGGTCCTGTGATTCGACCATTATCACCGACCTTACCGTAGATCCGACTTACTCCACCAGTCGAAGCGATTCCATCTGTCAGGGAGAGCAGTTCGTTCTTCCTAACGGAAGTTCCGTAGGTGTTGCAGGAACCTATACGGTCACTCTGGCCTCCTCGCGCGGTTGCGATTCGACGATTGTCACCCAGTTGGCGGTGAATCCCATATACGGCTATGTGTCCTATTCAGCTACCATTTGTCAGGGCGAAGTACACTTCCTTCCCAATAACGACACCGCTTCCGTATCCGGAATATATCCGGTGACGATTCCCTCTTCAAAGGGATGTGATTCGACGGTATTCACCACGCTGACTGTCAATCCGGTCTATGACACGCAGGTGAATGCTTCCATTTGCCAGTACGAAACCTATGTATTGCCTGACGGCGGACTTGTCGACTCCTCCGGTTCCTATACACGCCTTCTCTCGACAGTGAGGGGATGTGATTCCCTGGTGACTGTCCACCTCACTGTCAATCCCGTCTACGCCACCACGCAGGATGCGGTCATTTGCCAGGGTCAGCTGTATCAGCTGCCCGGCGGCTCCTCCGTTTATCAGGCGGGCAATTATATCGATACGGTCCCCACTTCGCAAGGATGTGATTCCGTCATCACCACCAACCTGACCGTCAATCCCTCCTACCGTTTCACGGAATACCGTTCCGTCTGCCAGGGCGATTCATTCGTCCTTGGGAACGGCACGGCGGTCTATACGGCCGGCACCTACACCGTTTCCTTTTCAACGCTGCTTTCTTGCGATTCCACGATAATCACTAATCTCACCATACTTCCGGTATTTACTACCATGGTGGATACGACAATCTGTGCCGGCGACAGCTACCTCCTTGCAGACAGTAGCACAGTCGAGGTCCCGGGCGCCTATCCGGTAGTCTTGCAGTCCATTCGTGGCTGTGATTCCACCGTCATCACGAACCTTTCCCTGAGGCCGGTCTATACGGTACATGTCTTTGATACCATCTGCCAGGGCGATGTCATTTATCTTCCCGACGGGCAACCCGCCTATGCCACCGGATCTTATCCGGTGACCCTTACCTCATCGGTCGCATGCGATTCCACCGTGATCACCAATTTGCAGGTCAACAGGATATACAACATCAACCGCAATGTCACCATTTGCCAGGGAAGCACTTTCCAATTGCCGGATGGTCAGATAGTGACCGCTCCGGGAACCTATCCGGTTGTCTTACGGACGATCTACGACTGTGATTCGCTAGTCGTCACCAACCTCACGGTTCGTCCCAATTACACCATCAACCGCAGTATTTCCATCTGTCAGGGAGATACCTTCTATCTTCCCAACGGTTTCCCCGTCACCACGGCAGGCATTTACACCAATTCATTTTTGACGGTTTACGGATGTGATTCCGTGATACGGACTATCGTGAACGTACGCCCTGTGTATACCATCTATCGCACGGCGCAAATATGCCAGGGGGATTCGTACCAGCTCCCGGGAGGTAGCACCGTCACCAATCCGGGGGTATACACACGAACGTTCCAAACCGCTTTCGGTTGCGATTCGGTCATCATCACCACTCTAACGGTGAATCAGAATTACGCCTACAGCGAGAACGTTTCCATTTGCCAAGGCAGCTCTTACGCTCTCCCTAACAATACGATCGTGTCCAATCCGGGCACGTACCTTTCCAACCTGACTACCGTTTTCGGATGCGACTCGGTCATTACCACCCATTTATCGGTCAGTAACAACATCTCGAACACTTTCCGGCCTTCCATTTGTCAAGGGGAGACCTATGTGCTGCCCAGCGGCCAGGTGATCGGTGCGGCAGGCACCTATTATTTCAATTACCTGACCAGCTCCGGCTGTGATTCCGCGGTCACTATTATCCTGAGCGTCTATCCTAATTACTATTTCCAGTTGTCACCCAGTATCTGTCAGGGGGAAAGCTACACCCTTCCCGACGGCATCATGGTTTCGACGAGCGGTGTCTATCAGGTGAATCTGCAGGGCAGGGGCGGGTGCGATTCCTCGTATACCATCAATCTCACCGTGAACAACTCTTATTCCGGAATCGTCAATGCTACGGTTTGTCAGGGGCAATCCTACGCTTTGCCGGACGGCCGTCAGGTTTCACTGGCCGGAAGTTATCTCTCCAGTTTCGTCACGCCCTTCGGTTGCGACAGCGTGATACTTACCCTCTTACAAGTAGTTCCGCCTTCGGTGTGGAACCAAAGCGTGGACCTTTGTCTGGGTGAGACGTATGTGCTTCCGGACGGAACGCCTGTCTCGACAGACGGTGTTTATCAATCCACTGTCAGCAACATGTATGGGTGCGACAGTCTCATCTTCACGTTCGTGACCACGGTCGGATTTATGCCGGATGTGATACAGGGGACAGCTGTCACCAATCACTGGGCTACGGAAACCTATTCGGTTACTTATGTCGCGGGTCACTTTTACACGTGGACGGCGCTGGGCGGGCAGATCGTCAGCGGCCAGGGCACCAACAGTGTTCAGGTGGTCTGGAACCGTAACAGTGTGGATACGCTGATACTAAGCCAATTCGACACGCAGTGCGATTATCAGGACACCCTGATCGTAGATGTGATTTTCACTTCTGTCGCCTCTCCTTCGGTGGAGGGTAATCCTGCTGCATTCCCGGTACCTTTCACGGACCGCTTGACGGTCACTTGGCCCCGCGGCATGCATCCCACTGCCGTCACGGTCCATGATCTTTCAGGAAGGATCATCCTGGAAGTGCCAGCTGACGGACTTCCACGGGTTGAATTGTCGACCGGTGACCTCGCTTCCGGCTGTTACCTGATCGGACTGAAAGGGGAATCTGCCCCGATGATCAGGGTCATCCGGCAATAATGCCTCCGGACTCTTCTCTCAGTACAAGTTGGGCTGTGTGTCGGCTTCTCTGTTCCAGCAGGATGTCCTTGTCTTTTGAGAGCTGAAAGATGGTCGACGGGAAATAGTGCCGGACAGTGACGAGCCTCAGGTTCTCGTTATACCTCACTTTGAACTCCTTCGTAAGGTCTTCGATGAGTGCCGGGATTTTCATCTCGTCATTATCCGCACAAACGGAAAAGCTTATCGCCGAATTCTGCATCAGGTTGATTTTTACATTATGACGTGCGAACGTCGAGAATATCCTGCTGAGGTTCTCTTCGGCGATGAAGGAGAAATCCTTGGCGGAGATGGAAAGCAGGATCTGTCCTGTCTTGAAGATGAAGCACGGCACCAACGGCTTGGTGGCTTCGAAGTCTCCGATCAGTGTGCCGCGTTCCGTAGGAGCCAGGAAGGAGCAGACACGCATCGGGATACGTTTGTTCTCCAACGGTTTGATCGTTTTCGGGTGAATCACGGTCGCTCCGTAGAAGGTCAGCTCAATGGCGTCGAGATAACTGATCTGTTCCAGTTTGACGGCATCGTCATAATATTTAGGGTCCGCACTCAATACACCCGGAACATCTTTCCAAACGATCATTTCCTCGGCATCCAGGCAATAGGAAAGGATGGCAGCAGTGTAGTCGGATCCCTCCCGTCCAAGCGTGGTACTGAAGTTCTCCGAGGTGGAGCCGATGAATCCCTGCGTGACGACGACCGGGTGGTTTTCCAGCAGCGGACGTAGGGTCGAATTGCTTCGCTCTCCCGTGACCTTCCAGTCTACCTTCCCTTCGCGATAGGTGTTGTCGGTCCGGATGATGTCCCTGGCATCCAGCCATGCATTTTCCATTCCTTGTTCGGTCAGAAAAGCGCTTACGATAAGGGTGGACATCAATTCGCCGACGGAAACGATCTGGTCGTAGGTCCAGTTGTAGGACTTGTCGGCGGGCTCTTCTGTCACCCATTCGATTTCCGTAAAGCAATTCTCCACCTTGTCGCGCAAGGCGTGTTTTTCCGGGAACCCCAGGCCGTCGATGATCGCCGTGTGGAATTCACGGACGCGTTTCAGATGGGCAGAGAGACTCTCGTCACCGGCTCTGTGTGCCTTGACGACGGCCTCCAGCGCATTAGTGGTCTTCCCCATCGCGGATACGACAACGACCAGTTTTTCACCGGCATATCTGCGCAGGATAGAAGCTACATTACGGACCGACTCCGCGTCCTTCACTGAAGCGCCGCCGAATTTTAAGACTTTCATGATGTGTGTTCCTCCTTGGTTTCAAGGTCTTCACCGTCCATGCCGATCCAATTGAAGAAAAGCCGATAACCCAAGGCGAGTATCACAGCTCCCGTGAAAAGTCCTATTATACCCGATACCAGAAAACCGCCCAGTGATCCCAGGAAGATGACGAGCGTGGGTACCGGCGCCCCTTTGCTCAGGAAGACGGGCTTGAGGATATTATCTGAAAACATGATGATGACCAGCCAGACCGTCAGTAGTACTGCATGCAGGGTGCCGAAATGGGAGAAAGCGTAGATGATGACCGGCACGCCCACGATACTGATTCCGGCCTGAAGGATGCAAAGCACCAGGCACAGCAGCGTCAGCGGTCCGGCGAACGGAATGCCGCCGATATAGAGCCCTGCACCGGCAGCAACAGCCTGGATGAATGCCACCCCGATGATTCCCCTTGCAACGTTGCGAACTGTTTGCTCCGCCAGTCGGGAAAATGCATCTCCCCGCGGTCCCATCAATCTGTTGAACAGGGCTTTCGCGAATCGTCCGCATTCTTCGGAGTAATGCAACAGGATTCCTGCCATCATGATGGACAGTATGAATTTGAGAAGTCCGAAACCGAGTTTTCCGGCAGTACCGGCCAGCCAGGAAAGGACGGGCATCAGCCGGTCCTGGTATTTCTCAACGGCACCTGCGAAATTGTGTGAAGCAAGGTCCCACGCCTCATGGATGAAATCGCCAACCAGGGGCCACTCCTTTACGTTTTCGGGTGCGGTCGGAAGGTGGAGGGTGCCGGCATCGTAGGCATTCTTCAGTCCGGCGATTGTCGAGACGACGCTGCTTACGACCAGATAGCCCGGGACTGCAATGAGTAGGAGGCCGATGAGTGTAAGCAGCAAGGCGGCGGGTTTCTTCCGGCCACGCATTGTGACAAGCAATTGTTTATAGGTCGGGTAGGTGCTGATCGCCAGGATCATGCCCCAGATGACGATGATCGTAAAAGGAGCGATGATGAATCCGCACCAGGTGAACAGCCCCACCATCAGTACCACCCGGATGAAGGTGTCGATGAAGGCGCCTTTGTCTTGGTCTTTGGGTAGCAAGTTCATGCCGTAGTGAAAAGCCTTATCTGTTCTTCCGTGAGTTTACAGTCCAGCCAGGTGCCGTCGATGGATGCGTTTATCTTCCGGTAGAACCGGATGGCGGGTTCGTTCCAGTCCAACACCTGCCAATGCACCTGCTTCACTCCGGCCCTGCGGGCTTCGAGGATGAATGCATTGAACAACGCGCTGCCGATACCCTGTCCTCTCAGCTTTTCAGTCACCACAAGATCGTCAAGGAACAACCCTTTCCCTTTCCAAGTCGAATACTTGAAAAAGTAGAGTGCCACTCCCACCACAGCTCCTTTTACCACTGCGACATGGAAATTGAAAACGGCTTCAGGACCGAATCCGTCTTTTTCCATCGCTTCCAGGGTGTTCGTGACCTGTTCCGGTGCTTTTTCATAAAGCGCGAGCTCTTTGATCAATTCGAGCACGGCAGGAAGGTCCTCCCGTGTTCCCTTGCGGACGGTGAATTCGGTACTCATGGTCAGTGCAGGCTTCTGCAACGGATGGTGTGTTTCACCTTGCGCAGCTCCTCCAGTGCGCTTTTTGAATATTTCGGGTCGCAATCCGTCACCACGTATCCGATCTGGCGGTTAGTCTGCAGGTATTGTCCGAGGATATTCACCTTCAGCCGTGACAACCGTGAGTTGATGTCTCCAAGGACACCGGGACGGTTATGATGGATGTGCAGCAACCGGTGCATGCCGTGGAATTCAGGCAGCGTGAGTGCGGGAACCGAAAGCGATCCCGTGGTGGTTCCGCTTTCCAGGTAGTGGATGAGTTTGGAGGTGACGTCCGTTCCGATGTTCTCCTGTGCCTCCATGGTGGAACCGCCGATATGGGGCGTAAGGATTATATTGGGCAGGCCTTGCAACGGGGAGGAGAAGGGGTCTTTGTTGGTCTTCGGTTCGGAGGGGAACACGTCTATGGCGGCACCGGCAATGCTCCCGTTTACAATGGACTTCCGAAGGGCATCAAGGTCCACCACGTTTCCCCTGCTGTAATTGATCAGGCAGGCGCCCTTCTTCATCCGCTTCATCCGGGCAAGGTTGATGAGTTGATGTGTAGCCGGCGTCTCCGGAACGTGAAGAGTGACGATGTCCGCGCTCTTGAGCAGTTCGTCGAGTGACTTTACCGGTCGGGCGTTTCCAAGGCTCAGTTTCGGCTCCACATCGTAAAAAACGACATTCATACCGAGCGTTTCCGCCAATACGGAAACCTGGGATCCGATATGCCCGTACCCGACGATGCCGAGGGTCTTTCCTCGTATCTCAAAACAGTTTTCGCTGCTCTTTTGCCATTCACCGGCATGTGCTGCTGCGTTCTTTTCGGTGATGCGTCGCATCAGGTTGATGCAATGTGCGATCACCATTTCAGCCACGGAGCGGGTGTTCGAGAATGGCGAATTGAAAACCGCTATTCCCCGGCGGGTGCAGGAGTCCATGTCGATCTGGTTCGTGCCGATGCAGAAAGCGCCGACGCCCAAGAGGTGCTTACCGGCTTCGAGCACGGAATCGGTCAAACGGGTCTTTGAGCGTATACCCAGCACGTGAACGTCTTTGATCTTACGGACCAGTTCCGCTTCCGATAATGCTCCGGAAAAGGTCTCGATATCCTTGTATCCTGCGGATTTAAGCATCCGAAGGCCGGCAGGGTGCACGCCTTCCAGGAAAAGGAATCTTATTTTCTCTTTTGGATAAGAGGTCTTCATAGGTAAAAAATCCGACTCAAAGGTATCATTTCGCCGCCTTTTCCGTATGACAATCGTTTGCGGGGTATTAACCTTTTACCTCCGTATTACGATATTTGCCCGGTATACGGTCCTTTACCATGAAAAAGCACGTCACCACCCTGGGACAGTTCATCATCGAACGCCAAACGGATTTTCCTTATGCCAAGGGGGAGTTGTCCCGCCTCCTCAGGGATATCGGTATTGCCGCTAAAATCGTCAATCGAGAAGTGAACAAGGCCGGATTGGTGGATATCCTGGGGGAGTTCGGTACCATGAACGTTCAGGGAGAGGAAGTCAAGAAGCTCGATGTTTTCGCCAATGAGCAGTTCATTTCGGCATTGAGCGCAGGCGGAGAGACCTGTGCTGTAGCTTCTGAGGAAAACGAAGGACTTGTCCATATCAACTCAGAGGTATCCAAGAATGCCAAATACATCGTCTGTGTCGATCCGCTGGACGGGTCATCCAATATCGATGTGAACGTTTCCATCGGCACCATCTTCTCCATTTATCGTCGCATGACCTTCAACGGGCAGGCCGAAGAGAAGGATTATCTGCAGTTGGGCAAGGAGCAGGTGGCTGCAGGATATGTCATCTATGGTTCATCCACCATGCTGGTCTACACCACCGGCAAGGGTGTGAACGGGTTCACGCTCGATCCCAGCATCGGTGAATTCTGCCTCTCGCATCCAGACATGAAATGTCCGACGTACGGCAAGCTGTACTCCATCAACGAGGGCAACTACGTACATTTCCCCGACGGTGTCAAGCAATACATCAAATATTGTCAGGCCATCGATCCTGCGACGGAGCGACCCTATTCTTCCCGCTACATCGGGTCTTTGGTAGCCGACTTCCATCGGAATCTGCTGAAGGGCGGCATTTTCATCTATCCTTCCACGCACAAGTCTCCCAAAGGGAAGTTGCGTCTTCTATATGAGTGCAATCCGCTGGCCTTCATCATCGAACAGGCAGGAGGAAAGGCCTCCGACGGCTTCCGACGGATCCTGGACATTCAACCGGGGTCTTTGCACCAGCGGACTCCGCTGTTCATCGGCTCCTATGAAATGGTGACGATGGCGGAGGAGTTCATGTCCAGGCATTCCCCGGTCACTGCATCCTGATTTCTCCGGATTTCCGTCCATGGGTGGAAGGTTGCTTTCCACGGCTCCCGTATTTTTCCGAAATTCGCAGTACGTCCGGTGATTTACTCCGGGCCTGTACAGCGTGACGAAAGAAGAATTGCTGGGAACGTACCGTTCCCGGCCCTCCCTTATTGGATTAAACCAGGCCATGAATGGTCCGGATACATGCCGGGCGCGGCTGACGGGGGCTTCGGGTTCGATGTTCTCATTGGTGGCCGGCGCCTTTCTCGGACTTACGGAGCGCCCCGGACTTTTCATTCTGCCGGATCAGGAATCGGCTTCCTATTTCCTGAATGACCTTGAGAACCTGCTTGGCGACAATCAGGTCCTGTTCCTGCCTTCGACCTACAAGAAGCCGTTCGATCTTTCCGAGATCGACAAGGGACACATACAGTTACGAGCCGAAGTACTGAGCAAGGTAAACCGCGGCACCAAGCTCCCCGTGGTCACTTACCCCGAAGCGCTTGCTGAACGGGTCATCGACCGCAAGGGACTTGCGCGGCATTCCGTGGAGTTGCGGGTCGGAGAACAGGTTTCGACCGACTTCATCAACGAATTCCTGTTGCATCATTCCTTCGAGAACGTCGATTTCGTCGCACAAGCCGGCGAGTTCTCCATCCGCGGCGGGATCGTCGACATTTTCTCGTTCGCCAACGAACTCCCGTACCGGGTCGAGTTTTTCGGTGACACGGTGGAAAGCATCCGGACGTTCGATCCGGAGACACAATTGTCGGTAAACGCAATGAACCATGTCACCTTGCTACCCGACGTGCAGACGCAGCTGCAGGAGGAGGGAAGGTCGTCTTTTCCGGAATTCATTCCTGCGAACACGGTGGTCTGGTGCAAAGACCTTCCTGACGTACTCCGTCAGCTGGGTGACGGTATCGAAGCTGCTGCTGAAAAGGCTTCCCTGGATAAGTCCTGTTCACCGGAAGAGTTAAGACGTATTTTCCTTTCCCCGGAAGAACTGGCTGGGCAATTACGCCGTTTCTCAACGATCGAATCCGGTACCAGGTTCCATTTCGAAGCGGGTCATGTCTGTGAATTCGATGGTGCTCCTCAACCTTCCTTCAACAAGAATTTCGAGTTGTTGATCAAGGATCTTCAAAGGAATCATCAGGCGGGACTGAAGAACATCCTGCTGGCCGATTCCCCGCGCCAGGTGGAGCGGCTGTATTCGATCTTCGAAGACCTTGAGAAGAAGGATCCGGTCAGTAATCATGTCGATTTCACCTCGCTCAACCTCTCCCTGCACGAAGGATTCATCGACCGGGAGAACGGACTGGCCTGTTACACCGACCATCAGATCTTCGACCGTTATCACCGTTTCCGTCTCCGGAAGAATTACAGCCGAAGCGAGGCACTCACCATCAAGGAGATCTACAGCCTCAAGCCGGGCGATTTCGTCACGCATATCGACCACGGAATCGGACGTTTCGCCGGGCTGGAGACCATCGAGGTCAACGGGAAGCCGCAGGAGGCGGTGCGTCTTGTCTATAAGGACAACGATATCCTGTACGTCAGCATCCATTCGCTGCACCGCATCGCACGTTATTCCGGAAAGGACGGCACTACGCCTTCCCTGCACAAGCTGGGTTCCACGGCATGGTCGACGCTCAAGCAACGTACGAAGCGTAAGGTCAAGGATATCGCCAAGGAGCTGATCGCTTTGTATGCCAAGCGTAAAGCCACGCCCGGTTTTGCGTTCGCGCCCGATACTTACCTGCAGACAGAGCTTGAAGCGTCCTTTATTTACGAGGACACACCTGACCAGGTGAAGGCGACCAGGGATGTGAAGAAGGACATGGAGCGCGGTTATCCGATGGACCGTCTCATCTGCGGCGACGTAGGATTCGGAAAGACGGAGATCGCCATACGTGCGGCGTTCAAGGCGGTGGCAGACGGAAAACAGGTCGCGGTGCTCGTTCCGACGACCATACTTGCCACGCAACACTTCAAGACGTTCAGGGACCGGATGAAGGATCTGCCGTGTACCATCGATTATATCAGCCGCTTCAAGTCTTCTCAGAAACAGAAGGAGACGCTGGCCGGCCTGATCGCCGGCAAGGTAGACATCGTCATCGGCACTCACCGTCTCATCGGGAAGGACGTGAAGTTCAAAGATCTCGGACTGATGATCATCGATGAGGAGCAGAAGTTCGGTGTAGCCGCCAAAGAGCGTCTCAAGGCATTGCGCGTACAGGTCGATACGTTGACCCTGACGGCCACTCCGATTCCCCGTACGCTTCAGTTCTCGTTGATGGGTGCCAGGGACCTCAGCGTCATCAACACCCCGCCGCCCAACCGTTATCCTGTAAGTACGGAGTTGCACATTTTCGGAGAGAAAGTAATCCGTGATGCGATCGACTTCGAGGTTTCCCGAGGAGGGCAGGTGTTCTTCGTCCATAACCGTGTTTCGGACATTCATGAAATCGCCGATTTCATACGCAAACTACTTCCGGAGCTCCGCGTAGCCGTCGGTCATGGTCAAATGGACGGCGACAAGCTGGAGGAGGTGATGCTTGACTTCATCGAAGGCGAATATGATGTGCTCGTGTCCACGACGATCATTGAATCCGGACTTGACATCCCCAATGCCAATACCATCATCATCAATCAGGCGCAGCATTTCGGACTCAGCGACCTGCACCAGATGCGGGGACGCGTCGGCCGTTCGAACCGGAAGTCCTTCTGTTACCTGCTGACGCCCCCCATGACCGTCCTGACTCCCGAGGCCCGGCAGCGGCTGAAGGCGATCGAGGAGTTTTCCGATCTGGGTTCAGGTTTCAACATCGCCATGCGGGATCTGGACATACGCGGTGCCGGAAACCTGTTGGGCGGCGAACAGAGCGGGTTCATCACTGAGATCGGATACGAGATGTACCAGAAAATCCTGGACGAAGCACTGCAGGAGCTGAAAGAAAACGAGTTCGCTGACCTTTACAAGGAGGAGATCGCCGAGAAGCGCAAGTTCGTGGCCGACTGCCAGATCGACACCGATATGGAGATCCTTCTTCCTTCCGACTATGTGAACAGTGTGACGGAGCGGCTGATACTTTACCGCGACCTCGATTCCATACAGGATGAAGAGCGGTTAGCCGGTTTCGAAGCGCAGTTGCGTGACCGGTTCGGTCCGCTGCCTCAGCCCGGACTCGAGCTGCTCAATACCATCCGTCTTCGCTGGGTCGCGGAGCGTCTGGGTTTCGAGAAGATCGTTTTGAAGAACCGGAAGTTCGTAGGGTATTTCGTCAGTAACCCCGGGTCTCCTTTCTATCAGTCGGATGTTTTTTCAGGCGTGCTACGCTATGTACAAGCGCATTCCCAACGTTGCAAGATGAAACAGGAGCGTGACCGTTTGTCCTTGTCGGTGACGTCCGTGAATTCCATTCGGGAGGCCAACGATCTTCTCGGAAGCATGAACACGCAGCCTCAGCCGGCCTAATTGTTCAGGGTGATCTTGACGGGACCTTCAGCGATCTCGAATATGATCAGTTTGCCGTCGATCGAGTGCGGGCCACCTCCCTGCACTGCAACGGGCGTAGAGCGCACCGGGAGCATCACTGCAAGGCCTTCCATCCTTTTAGGTACGTTCAGATAAACAACGCGTGTTCCTCCTTCGCGCTTCACGTCCATGGTGACATAATTGCGGGCGGTCCACCAAAGTCCGAAATCGCCCATGGAGCCGAACCATGCGCGGTCCTTCCATTTTCGGAAGAACGACTCCTCCACCTTCCAGCCGTTCTCCGTCGCGTGTACCTGTCCGATGTAACAGCCTCCGTATCGGCTGATGCGGTTCGCGAGCAGGTCTGCCGAGGCCGTCCGCATCTGCACATCGTAGGGGGGGAGTTCGTCGTCGTCGGTAAGGGGAAATTCGAATACTTCCAGCTGCTGGTCATATTCCCGGTTGAAGGTCATCTGTACCGGAAAATGAGTCAGCGCCATATTTGCGGACATCGTGGAGCCGAAACGGTAGCCGGAAGAGAGCAGACTTTGCGGATACGTGAACGGGGTGTACTGATAGGAAGATCGGAACGCAAGGGCAGGAAAGGATTTCGAGAAGCGGTCGACGAGGAAACGGCTCACCCTCATCTCCCCGAAGACGCTACCTCCGTAGGTCTTCTCCAGTGCGTACACATACGGCCGGTAACCGGGATATACCTCGCTGCCTGTGCCCTGTTCGAACTGGTCGAAGTAATAACTGTTGCTGACCGAGTTGCTCTGAACTTCCATTCCCAGCCGTCCGAAGGCGGCGATCTTTTCGAGATCGGCGACCGAATTGAACAGCGGACGCTGACGGTCGCGGACGTATTTCGTCTGTATGAAGTAGGAGGATCGGATACCGGCTTTCTTTTCCTTCTCGGCGAAGGCGATGCCTTGGTCGAGCGCAGCCCTGTAATTGACATTGTGCGTGATGACAACTGAAAGCTCTTTGTTGTACGGGACGGTGCACAGGTAGGCCGCGTCCTGTTCCGCTTCGAGGTAGATGTTCCGCAGCATGCGCAGGATCACATCGGTTCCCGGTTCAAAACTGTTGAAGGAGGAATGGTTCCAGTCTTCGTGCCGGTTGTTGTTCCCTTTCAGGATCATATACCCGATGTCGAAACCGAATGCGATCGCTTTCCCGTTCGCATAGTATCTGCGGCAGATCGCTGCCGACCTGTCCTCGTAGGTGGCCAGTGGAGGAAGTATGTTCCTGGAGTAACTGTAGGTGCCGATGGTCTCCTTGAAGCGTTCCTTGTTTCCCAGCGGAATGCGTAATTCCTTGGGATCCCTTAGGTTCCTGACAAAGGCCGATGAATCGTTCCGCAGCAGGATCTCGAAATGCTGACGCGACGGAACAGCCTCATCGAAACCGAAAACCTCGTTCAATCCTCCCAGTACCTGGGTACCTATCAGCGTACCGCCCGATTTCGGGAATTCGGATAACGCCTGCAGTTGGGAATACGACAGCACTTTACCCGAGATCATCGGGTATACAAGGACTACCTTATGAGAAAGCGCACGACGGTAGTCGTCGGTAATGATAAAAGGCACACCGATGGTCTTGAGTCCCTGGGCGAGCCCGATCCACGAGGAGTTCGGATCGGTAAGAAGGATGGCAAGTCGGCTGGACGACCCCGATTCGTATTGGTGCCAGTCACTGGGTTTCCGGACAGGGAATTCCGAACGGTCCTCCGGTCCGGTAAGTCCGGTGGCTGCGAAAACGTCGCTGTTCCGGACGGTGAAAGTCTCCGGATAACGGTTGCGCTGCAGGGTGCCGATCTCATCGCCGGCGCGGTCCGAGCCGCAACTACCCAGTACGATGGATGCCAGACAGAAGCAGCGGGCCAGGATACTGAATTTCCGGTCAGAGTGCATGACGGCTGTTCTACGCAAGAAATCCCGTCAGGGATACATCACACTGCACG
This sequence comes from Bacteroidota bacterium, assembly GCA_046052345.1. GTDB lineage: Bacteria > Bacteroidota > Bacteroidia > AKYH767-A > 2013-40CM-41-45 > Pollutiaquabacter. The sequence continues at coordinate 79,851 of JBJOMN010000035.1, forward strand.
AATAGCATCCACCGGGTTCATCCGGGAAGCCTGTAAGGCGGGGACGAAACCGCTGATGATCCCGATGACTGCGGAAATGACCACGCCGTTGATGACATTGTTGACAGCCAGTGTCAGGTCAAAATCCAGCAACGAGGTGGCAACGGAGGAGAGACCGTAAACGGCCAGCAGACCAATACCGCCGCCGATCAGACAGAGGAAGACGGATTCGACCAGGAACTGCAGCAGGATGAAATAATTTTTCGCCCCGAGTGATTTCTGGATGCCGATGACGGGTGTTCTTTCCTTCACGGAGACGAACATGATGTTCGCGATCCCGAAACCACCTACGAGGATGGAGAAGCCGCCGATGATCCATCCTGCGATCCCGAGGGTGGCGAAAAGGTCCTGCAGGTCGTTACTGAGCATCGAGGTCTCGTTGAGCGCGAAGTCATTATCCTCCTGCGGGTGTAACCTCCGGATATTCCTCAGATATCCCCGTAAATCCGCTTTGAGCTCCTGATTATTGATCCCTTCCCGAGCTTTGACAAGGATATAGGGATCATAACGGTCGGAGCGCAGATTCACGATGTTGCGGGCATAGTTGACCGGAACAATCACACAGTTGTCGGCGGAGGTCTCCATCAGGCTCTTCCCCTCCTTGGCGACGGTGCCGATGACCGTCATCTTGAGTCCGTGTACGGTGATCTGCTTGCCTACGGCGTTACCCGAGGGAAACATGGCATTCTGGAGGTCATATCCGAGCAAGGCGATCGGTTTTCCGCTGCCGGACTCTGATTCCGAGAAGTAGCGTCCGTCCGACAACTCCAGGCTCTTGATCTTGTCGTAATCCTGTGAAACCGCGAGTACGGTTACGTTCTCCACCGAGTTGCTGCCGTACTTGACAACCTGACCGTTGATCGTGGCGACATAGGCAACGGCGGAAGCGGTCTGAAGCCTGCGGTCCAACTCCTGCATCTCCCGGTGTCCGGGGATGGGGCGGTTCATGTACTTCCACCACGGGTATTCCCCGCCTTCGTCCTCCGGCATCCACGGCCATTTTTGCACGTATACGACGTTGCTGCCGAGCGACTCGATATCCTTACGGATCTTCCGCTCCAGGGAATCGGTGACCGTAAAGACGGAGATGATGGCGAAGATGCCGATCGTGATACCCAACAGGGAAAGGATGGTGCGCAGCTTGTTTACTCTCAGGGCCTCGATAGCGAAAAGGAAACTTTCGCGGACAAGGCGGAGGATCATCCGAGTGTGTGAAACGGCCATCTTCCTCCAAAGGTACGCAGTCGGTTCGGGGCGGAAAAGTCCTCGGAACGACAGTCCTTGTATTTATCCACGAAGCCCGCGACTTAATAACAATCCGTGCCTGCGACCGCGTATTTTGCGGACCTTGTGCGTCAATCCCATGGAAACACAAAAACTCATCAAAAGCGCACTGGTTTCGGTCTATCATAAGGACAACCTGGAACCTGTTCTGAAAAAGCTTCACGCATTAGGGGTCACGTTATATGCAACGGGCGGAACACAGGAGTTCATTGAAAAAGCCGGGCTGCCGGTCGTTCCAGTCGAGAACCTTACCGACTATCCCTCCATACTCGGCGGACGGGTGAAGACCCTGCATCCAAAGGTCTTCGGAGGAATACTCAGCCGAAGGGAAAATGACTCGGACGTGGCGGAAATGCAGAATTACAGCATTCCTCCCATCGATCTGGTGATTGTCGACCTGTACCCGTTCGAGGCAACGGTCGCATCCGGTGCGGACGAATCCGCCATCATTGAAAAAATAGATATCGGCGGCATTTCGCTCATCCGGGCAGCAGCCAAGAATCACCGGGATGTGTTAATAGTCCCCTCCCGTGAACACTATTCCTGGTTGCTGGAGACACTCGACCGTCAGCAGGGCGCTACTACAGCGGCTGACCGGAAACTCATGGCGACGCATGCGTTCAATGTTTCTTCCCACTACGATACCGCCATTTTCCGGTATTTCAACCGGGAGGAACATGTTCATGTCTTCAAGGCGGATATTCCGCAAGCCATGTCCCTGAGGTACGGGGAGAACCCTCATCAAAAAGGTACTTTCTACGGGGATTTTTCCTCCGGTCTGCGACAGTTGCACGGAAAGGAAATCTCCTACAATAACCTGCTGGATATAGATGCGGCCGTGCAACTGATCCGGGAGTTTACCGCCCCTACTTTCGCCATCCTCAAGCATAATAATGCCTGCGGAATCGCCACCCGGTCCTCTCTCCCTGAGGCCTGGAAATGCGCTTTGGCGGCCGACCCGGTCTCTGCGTTCGGTGGCATACTCATCGCCAACCGTGAAATCGATTTGGAAACGGCTGCCTTGGTGAATGAACTCTTCTTTGAAGTTTGCATAGCACCCGGATTCGGAGAAGATGCACTGCCGCTGCTACGCCAAAAGAAAAATCGTATATTATTGATTGACAAAGGCTTGGAGTTTCCTTCGAAGCAATTCAGATCATTACTGAACGGTGTGGTCGAGCAGGATCGTGACGTTTCCGCCGAAACTGCGGCTGAGATGCGCGTGGTTACCAAGACAGTACCGAACGATCTTCTGCTGGCCGATCTGGAGTTCGCACTCCGCATTGTCAAACACACTAAATCCAATGCGATCGTGCTCGCAAAAGGCTTGCAGTTGCTGGCAAGCGGTACAGGTCAGACCTCCAGGGTTGATGCACTGCAGCAGGCCATTGCAAAAGCCCGCCATTTCGGCTTCGACCTGAGCGGTGCGGTCATGGCCAGTGACGCATTTTTCCCTTTCCCGGATTGTGTGGAAATCGCCCAAAATGCAGGAATTTCGGCCATTGTCCAGCCCGGAGGCTCGATCAAGGATCAGGATTCGATAGATGCGGCCGATCGCCTGAAAGTAGCGATGGTAATGACCGGAATTCGTCATTTCAAGCATTGATTTGCTTACTACCTTTGCGGGCCCTGTGATAACCAAAGGCCTGTTCTCTGCGTATAGGCCGGAGCTCATCCGCTCCAACAAGTGTTACAGACTGCTGCATCAACGAACAATAAGAGAAGCCTCATGGGACTTTTTGATTTTCTCACTCAGGAAATCGCGATTGACCTCGGAACCGCGAACACCCTGATCATCCATAATGACAAAGTCGTGGTGGACGAGCCTTCGATCGTGGCCATCGACCGTACCAGCGGCAAGATCATCGCCGTAGGAAAGCAGGCCATGATGATGCACGGAAAGACGCACGAGAACATCAAGACCATTCGTCCGCTCAAGGACGGTGTGATCGCAGATTTCGATGCGGCGGAGCATATGATCCGCGGCATGATCCGTATGATCAATCCGGGTCCCCGGCTGTTCCAGCCTTCCCTGAAAATGGTCATCTGTATCCCTTCGGGTATCACGGAAGTCGAGAAGCGCGCTGTCCGTGATTCTGCCGAACACGCCGGTGCCAAGGAAGTTTACCTGATCCATGAACCGATGGCAGCGGCCATCGGTATCGGTATCGATGTGGAAGAGCCGATGGGCAACATGATCATCGACATCGGCGGAGGCACCAGTGAGATTGCCGTGATCGCCTTAGGCGGAATCGTGTGCGACCAGTCCATCCGCGTTGCGGGTGACGTATTCACCAACGATATCTGGGATTACATGCGCCGTCAGCACAATATCATGATCGGCGAACGTTCCGCCGAGCAGATCAAGATCCTGGTCGGCGCCGCCATTCCTGAACTTGACAATCCGCCGCCTGACTATGCCGTGCACGGGCGCGACCTGATGACAGGTATTCCCAAGGAGATCACGGTCAGTTATTCGGAAATCGCTCACGCGCTCGACAAGTCCATTTCCAAGATCGAGGAAGCCATTCTCAAGGCGCTTGAGATGACACCTCCGGAGCTTTCTGCGGACATTTACCGTACCGGAATCTACCTGACGGGCGGAGGGGCTTTGCTCCGGGGACTCGATGTGCGGATCTCCCGAAAGACCAAGCTTCCTGTGCACGTCGCCGAGGATCCGCTTCGTGCTGTTGTCCGCGGCACCGGTATCGCTCTGAAAAACATCGACCGCTTCAAATTCCTGATCCCCTGACCTTTCAGCGGTAATTTTTTGAGTCCGGGCGGCCGTGATTCGGCTGCATCACGTATTTTTGAGAATAATATCCTCCGTCCGCGGCCGCACGTCGGTCCCGGGTGCGGTCTTGTCTCATGCGTAACCTGTTACAGCTGCTCTGGCGGTACAATTTCTTCCTCTTCTTCCTGTTGTTGGAGGGCTTCTGTATTTACCTCGTGGCGCGAAACAGTAATTTCCATCATGCAGGCTTCGTCAACTCGACCAACCGCTTCACGGCGAAGATCAATTCCGTGGTGAGTGCTGCCACGGAATATGTGAACCTTCGCGAGACGAACGAGGCGCTTGCCCGACAGAATGCCGCACTTAAGAGCCTGTTGCCGGAGAGCTTTTACATGGACAGCGTGGACCGGCAGCATGTAGATGATTCGGTCCGTTTCCAGCAGTATGAGTACATCACGGCACGTGTGGTCAACAATTCGGTGAACCGCCGTAACAACTACCTTACGTTGGATCGCGGCAGCAGGCACGGCGTACGTCCCGAGATGGGCGTCATATCGGCCGAAGGAGTCGTCGGCATCGTCAAGGACGTGTCCGAACATTATTGTTCCGTACTTTCTTTCCTTCACAAAGACGCACGTATCAGCGCCCGGGTGAAAAAGAACGGCTTCATCGGTTCCATGGTATGGGACGGATATGACCCCTTATACGGCTCGCTGAAGGATATCGCAAAGCATGTCAGGCTCGCGAAGGGCGACACTATCGTCACTTCCAGTTTCTCCAAGATTTTCCCGCAGGATGTCCCCGTCGGAGTCATCGACCGTGTAAACCCGAATACCGGCGATAATTTCCAGGAAGTAACGGTACGCTTGTCCGTTCCTTTCGCCAGCTTGGCACACGTATACATCGTGGGCAATCTCCTCAAGGAAGAGCAAACCGCTTTAGAAGCAAGACAAGAAAATGATCGTTAATGTCCTGCAGCACGTGCTGCGTTTCGCATTTCTGGTCCTTTTACAGGTGGTTGTACTCAACCACGTGCAGTGGAGCGGGTATGTGAATCCCTACGTATACATCCTTTTCGTGTTGCTGCTGCCGGTGGAGACTCCGCGCGCCTTCCAGCTGGTGCTCGGTTTCATCGCTGGAATCACCATCGACATGTTCGGAGATACGGGCGGACTGCATGCCGCAGCCACGGTGGCCATGTCTTTCGCTCGGCCATATGTCCTCCGGCTTTTGGCTCCCCGCGACGGGTATGAATCGGAGGCGAGACTCTCTCCGCACACTTTCGGACTTAAATGGTTCGCGACCTATCTGTTCCTTTCTGCATTCATCCATCATTTCGTACTTTTCTACCTTGAGGTTTTCCGTTTCAGCGAGTTCTTCATAACCTTCTTGAAAGTCCTGCTGAACACCGCAATCAGTGTCCTCATCATGCTGATGGGACAGTACCTATTCAGCCGATCCGTCAACAGGAATGAACGCATCATCGGGTAGGAGAACAGTCATCATCTTCATCATCCTGACGGTCGGCCTGGTATACGTACTCCGGCTGTTCTATCTCCAGGTGATCGATACGTCGTATATGGTGTCAGCACGCAGCAACGTGCTCCGCAACATCATCGATTACCCTTCGCGCGGACTCATTTACGACCGTCACGGGAAATTGCTGGTATACAATGAGCCGGTGTACGACCTTATGGTGATTCCGAAGCAGGCAAAGGGGATCGACTCTCTCGAGCTTTGTTCCCTCATCGGAATAACCCCGGACGATTACGCCGCGAAGTTCCGAAAAGCCAAAGCCTATTCCTCCGTCAAGCCCTCGCTTTTCGAGAAGCAGCTTTCCGTGGAGACCTATGCCACGCTTCAGGAGAAACTGTACAAGTTTCCCGGTTTCTACGTCCAGCCCCGTACGCTTCGTAAATATCCCTATCCTATCGCGGCACATCTTTTCGGATATATCGGTGAAGTGGATTCATCCACCACGCGCAAAGACCCTTATTACAAGGAAGGTGATTACATCGGTAAAAGCGGTATCGAGCAGTCGTACGAGACCTACCTGCGGGGTCGCCGTGGAGTCCGGGTGATGATGGTGGACGTATTCAACCGTGAGAAGGGCAGCTTCCAGAACGGCATGTACGATACCGTGGCGATCGCCGGGGAGAATCTGACCATCAGTATCGATGCGACATTGCAGGAGTTGGGCGAAGAATTGCTTTCCGGCAAGGTCGGTAGCATCGTTGCAATCGAGCCGTCCTCGGGCGAAATCCTCTGCATGGTCAGCGCTCCTGCCTACGACCCTAACCTGCTGGTAGGCAGGGCGCGTACGAAGAACTATTCGCAGCTCCTTTCGGACCCCTACAAGCCGCTTTTCAACCGTGCTCAAATGGCACTCTATCCGCCCGGTTCGACCTTCAAGGTCGTCATGGCCCTGATCGCTTCGCAGGAGCAGTTGCTGTTCCCGTCGACGCGGTACCCTTGCGCGGGAGGATATCCGCCGTTGGGCGGAAAACCGGGTTGTCACGCGCATGCCTCTCCGCTCGACCTGCGCGAGTCCATCACACAGTCCTGCAACAGTTATTACAGTTACGTATTCCGATCCGTAATCGATAACCGCCGTTTCAGTAAGACGGAAGAGGCCTTCGCCGACTGGCGCAACCGTATCGCACTTTTCGGCATCGGCGTCAAACTGGATTCTGACCTCCCCAATATCCTCAAGGGGTCGGTGCCTACCATCGACTATTACAACCGTTACTTCGGAAAAGGTTCCTGGAAATCATCCACCATCATCTCCCTCGGCATCGGGCAGGGTGAACTGGGAATCACTCCTCTGCAGAATGCGAACATCCTTGCGGCCGTAGCCAACCGTGGCTGGTATTATGCACCGCATGTAGTGAAGGAGATCGGTGCAAAACACTACCTGCCCGACCGTTTCAAGGTGAAGCACAGCCTCGGAATCGATGAAGGTTACTTCGGACCTGTCATCGACGGCATGGAGGGCGTGGTAGAGCACGGTACCGCTTCCGCATCCAAGATCAAAGGGATAACGATGTGTGGAAAGACCGGAACGGCACAGAACCCTCACGGGAAGGACCACTCGGTTTTCGTGGCCTTCGCTCCCCGGGACGAGCCGAAGATCGCCATCGCCGTAACCGTCGAGAATGCGGGCTGGGGCGGCACAGTAGCGGCTCCGATCGCCTCACTGCTGGTAGAAAAATACCTCACGGACAGCATCAGCCGTCCGGAATTGCTGGAACGTATGAAGTCCTCGGTGACTTTACCCGTAGTCCGTGCCCCGCGTACCTCCCGTACCGACTCCTCCTTATCTTCACCCGAATCCCCATCGGAACGCCCCTGAAATGAAATACCATGCGCGAGCAGCGAAGCATACTTGATAACCTGGACTGGACGCTGGTCGGACTCTACCTTTTGATGGTATTCGCAGGCTGGATGAACATCTATGCAGCAGTCTACAACGATGACCATCAGAACCTGTTGGATCTTTCGCAGAACTACGGCCGGCAGTCCTTGTGGATCGTGGGGGCGCTTGCCATCGCATTCATGATCCTGGTGATCGACGGGAAATTCTATGCGGCGTTCTCCTATCCGATCTATGGATTCATGATCCTCTTGTGTCTCAGCACCTTCGCCTTCGCCCGGGGCGTGAAAGGCTCCTACGGTTGGATCGACATCGGCAGCTTCAAGCTGCAGCCGGCCGAGTTCGCCAAGTTCGCCACCAATATGGCGTTGGCCAAATACCTGAGCACTTTGGGCATCCAGATGCAGCATCTGCGCACGAAAGTCATTTCCATCCTGTTGGTGGCTTTACCGGCGGGAATCATCCTGTTGCAGAACGACACGGGATCCGCGATCGTATTCGCGTCCTTCGTTTTCGTGCTCTATCGCGAGGGACTCTCCGGTAACGTCCTGCTGCTCGGTTTCCTTGCTGTCGTGCTCTTCGTCCTTGCCCTTCTCGTAAAGCAGATCATCCTGTTTTCGATCATTGCAGCCGTCGCCTTCATCTTCTACCTGTTGGTACGTAAGACACGTCGGAACATCCTGATCATCCTTGCAGGCGCTGTCATCGCTGCGGGAATCGTCTTCAGTGTCGACTATGTATATAAGAATGTCCTGCAGGCACACCAACGCACACGGATCGATGTCCTGTTGGGAAAAGAGCAGGACCTGAAGGGGGCCGGTTACAATGTGAATCAGAGCAAGATCGCCATCGGATCGGGCGGATGGTTCGGAAAGGGATATCTGCAGGGGACCCAGACGAAATTCGATTTCGTTCCCGAACAGAGCACGGATTTCATTTTCTGTACGGTAGGGGAGGAGTGGGGTTTCTTCGGAAGCGCCGTCCTGATCGGTCTTTTCATGCTTCTGCTGATACGTATCATCATCATCGCAGAGCGGCAGCGATCGCAGTATTCAAGGATCTACGGTTACGGAGTGGCTTCCATCCTGTTCTTCCACCTGATGATCAACATCGGCATGACCATAGGTCTTGCGCCGGTCATCGGCATACCGCTTCCTTTCTTCAGTTACGGGGGGTCTTCGCTATGGTCGTTCACGATCCTGCTTTTCGTATTCATCAAACTGGATGCCTACAGGCTGCAGATACTCCGATGATGATGGTGAGTATGCCTGCGGCAGCGGATGCAATGGCCGTATGAAAAAAGCCCCGCGGGAATCCCGCGGGGCTTTTTAAAATAAGGAGGGAGGATCTCAATAGAACCTTCCGCGATTGTCTTCGATGTCGGACGCTTCCTTGAGCGCTGCCTGTACTTCGTAATCGCTGCGCTGCTTGCGCTGGTCGCGCAGTTGGTTCATGCTGTCGGTGTATTCCTTTACGGCCGGAGGCTCGGTGAAGGACTTCACGTACACGACGCAGACTCCGTTGTCGCCGATGATGGCGCGGGAGAGCTGTCCTTGCTTCATTCCGAAGATGTTTCCGGTGACTTTGGGCTCGTTGCCGATTCCCATGATGTAACCGTTCAGGAAAGCCACGTTGTCGGCATCAGCGGCGGCCGTATTCAGCTTGGAGGCCAGCTCGTCCACGGATTTGGCAGAGGCGGCTTCGATCTTGGCTGCCAGCATTTCGCCTTTCTTTTTCTTACGTGCCTCGACCGTCACCTGGTCGCGGACGTCATCGAGCGGAAGTATTCCTTTCTCCTTGATGTCGGAAAGGCGGGCGATAACATACTTGTCGCCGAACGTGAATACCTTGGAGATGTCTCCTTTTTCGGCCTGATATGCCCAGCGCACCATTTCGCGCGGCTGCTCGAGTCCGGGGATGTTCTTGTCGGTTTCACGCACGTTTTCAGCGACCCGCTTGTTCAGCCCTTCCTTGGCAATGGTACTGTCGAACATTTCGGAAGAGGTGATCTTGGAAGCGAAAGCTGTCGCTTTTGAGAACACCGCGTCATAGGTCTTCTGGGAGGGTTCGATTTTCCGGTCGATGACGGCGACCCGTATCTGACGGCTGGGTACTCCTTTTCCGGTAATCTCGATCAGGTGGACACCGAACTGGGAGGAGACGACAGGCATGTCGCCGACTTTACCGTTGAAGCAGGCGTCGTTGAAGGAAGGAACCATCATTCCCTGACGGAACCAACCCAGGTCGCCTCCTTTTGCAGCCGAACCGGGATCCTTCGAGAATAACGGTGCCAGATCGGCAAATTTTGCACCTTTCTTGATTGCGTTCTTGAGGCTGTCGGCCTGGGCCATCGCTTTGGCAGTATCTCCGTTTTCGACAGAAAGAAGGATATGACGTGCTTGGACGGAATCCGATACCATTTTCTCACCCATGAGGCGGGCTACCTTGACAGCTCCGCCGTCCTCGAATGGACCGATGACGGTGCCTGCGGAAGCATTGAAGAGAGTAGTGTCAATGGCGGGAGCAAGCGTGCCTTTGGCATGGTACGTGGAATCGTAGGGGCTATCGCTGTTTCTGTTGACGACGGCAGCGACATCTTCAGCGGTGGTCAGTTCGGCCTTCCGGTCATTGATCCAAGTGGATGTCGCAAGCTGGTCTTCTGCGGAAGGAGTCACGTCGAAGGTGACATAATCCATCTTGCGGACGGTCTCTGCCTGGCGGTATTTGGAAGAGTTGGCGGAATAATAGGACTGCAGGTCGCTGTCTTCCACCGTGACGGAACTGTCCGGAACCGTATTGTAATCAAGGCGCACATAGCGGATGGAAGCCAGACGGCTGTTGTCCGTGTAGTTCGCTTTGGCCTCTGCCGTTGTCACGAAAAGACCGCCACGGATAAGTGTCTTGTATTTGTCGGCGATACGCTCGTCACGGATGGCCTGTTCGAAGTTCTTCCATTGCTGCTGGACCTTATCCTCCCGGTTGGGCAGGTCCTTCAGGAACTTCATGACCGCGTTCTTGTCGAACATCTTGGTGTTCGGGTCGGTAAAAGCCTGCTGTACCTGGGGATGGGGGTTCTTGCCGGCCACCATGTCGAAAAGCTCGTCCGCGCTGCAGGAGATGCCGAGTTTCTCGTATTCCTTGCCCAGCGTGAAGTCGTTAACGTACATGTTCCACGCCTGGTCGCGCAGCATGTCGGTGGTGTTCTGGTCGATGTTTTCGGTACGCGTGTTCAGCTTATAGTTTTCTGTAAGCTGGTCTACGCGTCTTTCGAACTCCTGGTATCGGATCTTCTCACCGCCGATTTCGCCCAGCACATCGCTGTTGCTGTTCATCAGTCCGGTGTTGGAGGTTACAAGGTCGCCCAGGATGAAAAGTAGCATGGATACGCCGACGACGCCGATGAGCAGTCCCACGCGTTTCCGGATTCTTCCAATTACGGCCATAGCAGGTCGTTTTTAAAGGTGAAGGTTAGACATCGGTCGAGCAAACCTCCGAAGCCGCCTGCAAGAAACTGAAAATCAGATAAATACAGACAACTCCGAGTGCTCGGACCCTTTTAAGGAGTGCGAATATACGAAAAAATACATACGCGGGTTGCCGTAAAACGCCCGTCAGGATTCGCGGTCTACCTTGAGACGGACCTGATCGATGCGGTTGCTTTTGACTTTGACAGCCGTGATGGTGAAAGGAGGAATGATCACCTCCTCCGCCGGCTCGGGAACGTTCTCATGATGATGAAGGATGAAGCCGCCCAGCGTCTCATACGCTTCGTGTTCCGGAATGTCGAGCCCGAACTTCTGGTTGATGTAATCGATCTCCAGCCGGCCCGAGAAGAGGAACTCGTTTTCGCCCAGTTGTTTTTCGGTTTCTTCCGGGACATCGTGTTCGTCCTGGATGTCTCCGAATATCTCCTCCATCAGATCCTCCAAAGTGGCCATGCCCGAGGTGCCGCCGAATTCATCCACGACCACGGCGACGCTTCTGTGCTGGTTGGTGAACTGCTTCAGCAGTTCGTTGGCGCTCATTGCTTCGGGCACGATGTTCACCGGCAGCATCACTTCGCCGATGCTGGCAGGTTGTTTGAACATCTCCGAGGAGTGGACGAAGCCGATGATGTTGTCGATGGAATCGCGGTACACCAGTATCTTGGATAATTTCGTGTCCACGAAAAGTTTCAGCAGTTCCGATACCTCTTCGGTGACTTCGATCGCTACGATTTCGTTGCGGGGGATCATGCATTCCCGGACTTTGACGTCCTTGAAGTCGAGAGCATTCTGGAAGATCCTGATTTCCGTGTCCAGCTCTTCCACTTGCGGGTTCTTGTTGGTCAGCTCCCGGATGTAAAGGTCCAGATCCACTCTTCCGAATACCGGCCGCTCCTCCTGGATATCCACACGGAAGATCGTCCGCATGAAAAACCGGCTGAGTCCGAGCGTCACCCATGTGATGGGATAGATCAGATAATAGATGATCCGGATAGGTATCGCCAGGAACCGGAGTATGCCGTTGGGATTGATCCGGAAAATCGCCTTGGGCAGGAATTCTGCGGCGACCAGGATGATGAGCGTGCTGAGGATGGTCTGTACCAAATTGATGAACCCCGCAGACCGCAGCCCTTCCGGAAGGTGCTGCCGGACCACATCGACCGTCATGAGGTGCTCCGTCATCAGAATGCCGTAGATGACCAGTGCGATGTTGTTGGCGATCAGCATGGTGGCGATGAAGCCGGAAGGGGATTTCACGAAGGGCCACAGCAGCCGTGCTGCGAGACTGCCCTGACTTCGCTCAAGTTCGATCCTGAGCTTGTTGGATGACAGGAAGGCGATCTCACTGCCTGCGGCGAAAGCACTGCACAGCATGCAGAGGAGCACGTAAAAGACAGAAGATTGTGTACCCAGACTATCCGGCATGAGTTGTCAGTTCGGTGATTTGCCGGAGTCCTCCCGGGTTTTGCCTGCTGAAAGTATCCTGACTCCATGTAGCAGGATCGTGTTGATGGTGCCCAACAAAGCGGCCAATGCAATGTTTCTTAGCAGCATGTCCGGGAATCCGTCAGGCCAGACCATATAGAGTACCTCGAAGGTGAGGAACCAGAAGGCGAAATGGAAAATGAAAAAGTAAAGGAAACGGGTCAGCAGATGCCCGCTCATGCGGTCGTACAATCGGTTCATTCGGAACGGTCGTAATCGGCCGCTTCGTAGGAGATGCGCTGCTTGCGGCGAATGGAATACATGACGAATGCAATGACGGATACACCCAGCATCCAGACCGCCGAGACCCATCCCTCGGCGAAGTATTGAAAGCCGGATATGCCGCAACTGATCAGCGCAATGGCCAACCATGCCATTTCAAGGATCCTAAGGATGTTGTTCGGCATTGACGGAGATGATTCCTTTGATGTTAAAGATACGATATTGGCTGAAATCCTGGTTGGCCTCCATGCCGTTGCCGTAAATGATCTCATCCGGGGTGGTTATTTTTACAAAACCGTCGCTTCTGAGCTTTTTTGCCCGTTCGTCCCATACCAGATGGTCCGTATTGAGCTGTTCGCCTTTTTCATTGATAATCTCGACGTTTTTCCGGACTTCCATCTTCATCTCCCGGTCGTAGCGGATGCCGTAATCCGCCTTCATCCTGCTTGATACGGACATGGAACGGTCGTAAAAGAGTGCTTTGATGCCCTTGGGCATCTCGGTGTACGGTCGCTCGGTCTCGTACCTTTCCAGTTTCGGAGCGGTGACCTCCACTCTCACCCGCGCCGAATCGCTGTAGAGTATCTTTATATTGACAGCGGTCTCGACAGGTCCGGTCTTCCCCTTTTCGTACAATTTCACCTTTTCGAGGTCGTTCTCGCAAGCGACAAAAACGCACGTAACAAGCAAGGACAGTAAGACTGCGGGTATGTTTTTCACGGAACCGTAAAGCACACGGCAAAACTACCTCGCGAAATCCATTTGCCCAATAATTCCTTCCTCCTTGGCGACCGATATTTCGATAATTGGCTCGAAAGGAGCATTTATTATCTATTTTTGTCGCCCTTGCTCAAGATTAACGCCTGACCATGAAAAGACTCCTGAACTTACTATTGATTTCCGCAACTGTTGCGTCCTCCGCTGCGCTTACCGGTTGCGGACAGGGTTCCACCGTAAAAGGTATCGGAATCGAGACCGCCAACTTCGACAGCTCTTTCAGCCCGTCCAATGACTTCTTTCAGTTCGCGAACGGCGGTTGGATCAAGTCCAATCCCATTCCGGACGACCAGGTCCGTTGGGGCACCTTCAATATCCTTCGCGACAACAATAAAACCCACCTGCGGGATCTGGCGGAGGCCGCCGCAAAAAACACTTCCGCCGCGAAAGGAAGCCCCGACCAGCTGATCGGAGATTTCTGGCAGTCTGGTATGGACACCGCAGCCATTGAAAAGGCAGGCCTCGACCCTATCCGGCCGGAGATGACTGCCATTGATGCCATCAAGGACATGAAGGGCATATTAGCCATGGTTGCCCGCATGCAGTCCTACGGAGCCTCCCCGATGTTCGGTTTCTATGCCGGACAGGATCCGAAGAACAGCGAAGTGGTCGTGCCTCAGATCTACCAGGGTGGACTTTCCCTGCCCGACCGGGATTATTACGTGAAAGACGATGCGCGTTCGAAGTACATCCGCGAGGAGTTCGTAAAGCACGTTGCCAACATGTTCACGCTTTCCGGAACCGATGCCGCTTCCGCCGCGCGTAACGCCTCCGTGGTGATGCGCATCGAGACCGAGCTGGCCAAGGCTTCCATGACGCGTGTCGAGCAACGCGACCCTTTCAAGACCTACCATAAAGTCTCCGTCGCGGCCTTGGATTCCCTCACACCGGCCCTGAAGTGGGCGGACATGCTTGATGGCATGGGAGTCCCCAAGCGCTATGACTATCTCGTACTCGGTCAGCCGGAATTCCTGAAGGCCCTGCAGAAGCAGCTTTCTGCAGCCGGTCTCGAGGAATGGAAGACCTACCTGAAATGGAACCTGTTGCACTATGCTGACAACATCACGACCAGTGCGATGGAAATGGAATCCTTCCGTTTCTATAACCAGATCCTGAACGGACAGAAACAGATTCAGCAGCGCTGGAAGAGGGTCGTTGAAATGACCGATAACCTGCTGGGAGACGCCTTCGGCCAGATGTACGTCGCCAAATACTTTCCGCCGGACGCCAAGAAGAAGGCCGATGAACTGGTCAGTAACCTGTTGGCGGTTTACGACGAGCGTATCAAGCAGCTCGACTGGATGAGCGAGGGTACCAAGACCAAAGCGCTGGACAAGCTTCATTCCATCATGCGCAAGATCGGCTATCCGGACAAATGGAAGGACTATGACGGATTGGTGGTCACACGTGATAATTACTTTCAGAACGTGGTGAACGCCTCCATCTGGCTGACGAATTTCCAGTTGGATAAGGTCGGGCGTCCGGTGGATCGCACCGAATGGGGAATGACCCCGCCCACCGTCAATGCCTATTACAATCCTTCGATGAACGAGATCGTCTTTCCCGCCGGCATCCTTCAGCCGCCCTTCTTCAATGCGCAGGCCGACGATGCCGTCAACTACGGCGCGATCGGAGCCGTGATCGGTCATGAGATCACCCATGGTTTCGACGATGAAGGACGTAACTTCGATGCGAAGGGCAACCTGTCCGCTTGGTGGCAGCCTGAGGATTCCGCCAAATTCATGGCCAAGGCTTCCTTGATCGTAGAACAATTCAACGGATTCACCGTCCTCGATACTCTTCACGTGAACGGTGAACTCACGCTTGGCGAAAATATCGCCGACCTCGGCGGCATCAGCATCGCCTACGAAGCCTTCAAACGGACGGAGCAAGGTAAAGGCGACAAGAAGATCGACGGTCTTACCCCTGATCAACGCTTCTTCCTCGGTTTTGCCACCGTTTGGGCCGGAAGTATCCGTCCTGAAGCAGCCGCTCAGCGCATCATCACCGATCCCCACTCACCTGCGGAATATCGTGTCAACGGAACCCTTAGCAATGTCCCGCAATTCTATTCCGCCTTCGGGGTGAAGGAAGGGGACAAGTTGTTCAGACCCGATTCCTTGCGTGCCAAGATCTGGTAAGCGGTTCTGCCGTTAATGATAAGCGCCCTCCCGCAAGGAGGGCGCTTTCCTTTAAGGCCATACCTCCATCTGCTTCCCGCTAATCGGGAAATCTTTACGTCCTTTGCACCGCCATGGCTGACTCCGGATTCGACCAATTCAAACTGAACAAGCAGCTGCTACAGGCTGTCGCTGAAGCCGGATTTGTCACTCCGACAGCCATCCAGGAGAAAGCGGTACCGGTCATACTCGGAGGTCAGGATGTGTTGGGTGTGGCGCAGACCGGTACGGGAAAGACGGCCGCCTACCTGCTGCCTTTGCTGATGAAGGTCAAATACGCCCAGGGCGAAGATCCGCGGGCGCTTATCCTGGTTCCAACCCGTGAACTGGTTTTGCAAGTGGCGGAACAGATTGCGTTGCTGGGTAAATACACCGATTTGCGCACTGCACGACTTTACGGCGGAGTCGGACCGAAGACACAGATAGCAGAGGTTTCCCAAGGCGTGGATATCATAGTTGCCACTCCCGGGCGGCTCATGGATCTTTATCTGGAAGGACATATCTCGCTTAAGAAGATTTCGGTCTTCGTCATGGATGAAGCAGAGCGTCTTCTTGACATGGGCTTCAAGCCCCAGATCAACCGAATTCTGGAAGTGGTTCCTCGGAAGCGGCAGAATCTCCTGTTCACCGCCACATGGAGCAACAAAGTGAAACGCATCGCAGAAGATTTCCTTGTCGGTCCTACAGAGATCCACATTGAGCCCGAGGTCCGCACTGCAAAGACCGTCTCACAGATGGTCTATCACGTACCGAACATACGCACCAAAATCCGACTACTGGAGGAATTGCTGCAAGGTGAGACCGTGAAGACGATCGTCTTCTGCAAGACCAAGGAATCCGCCACTCAAGTCGCCAAATACTTGGTGCGCAGATACGGAGAGGATGTTGTCCGTCTTATCCATGGCAACAAGGCACAGGCTACCCGCATCAATGCTATGCGCTCCTTCCGTGAGGAGGAAGCGGTTTCGTATCTGGTGACGACGGATGTAGTCGCCAGGGGAATTGACATCCCGGATGTAAAGAGGGTGATCAACTTCGACGTTCCGCTTGTGTATGAGGATTACGTTCATCGCATCGGACGTACCGGTCGAATTTTCAATACCGGTGACTCGGTCACCTTCTGCGCTCCGCAGGATGAGTATCATCTGAGGAAGATCGAGAAGCTGATCGGTGACAAGATTCCGGTTTCCGGGATTCCGTCGGTTGTCGAGGTGTCCGAAACGCCTTATGATGAGCGACAGGACCAGCTTCGTGAAATCGATGCGCAACGGAGGAAAGATGACCCCGGTTTCCGAGGAGCGTTCCATGAGAAAAAAGGAAAGAACCGACGAAAGGACGGGGGGCATGGAAAGTAATCCTTCATCATCCGGAAAGGCGGCCTACTTGCTGTTGGCTTCGCTCGCACTGGTATGGGGAAGTTCGTTCATCCTCATGCGGATCAGCCTTTCTGCTTATACGCCCGCACAGATTGGCTGTCTGCGGATGTTTTTCGCGGCTGCAGTGATGTCGCCTTTTCTCTTTCGCGGCTTCTCCACGGTGCAGCCGTGGCAATGGAAATACCTGCTGCTCACCGGACTTTTCGGCAACGCAATCCCTTCAATACTTTTTCCGTTGGCCCAGCGCGGCATTTCCAGTGCCCTTGCCGGCATGATCAACACCCTGACTCCCATTTTCACTTTGTTGATCGGGCTGGCGTTTTTCAAGACTTCGATCGCCAGGAGCAGCTACCTGGGATTACTCGTAGGACTGGTCGGTGCCATCCTGCTGATCGGCGGCGGCACCGGAACCGTACATGCGTCCTCACCCGGATATGCCCTCTACGTAGTGGCCGCCACCGTCTGTTATGCCATCAGCGTGAACGTGCTACGCAACAAGCTGGCAGGTCTTCATCCGCTGACCATCACCTCTTTCGCCCTCTTATTCATCGGAGTGCCGATGGGCGCATATCTTTTTACGACGGATTTTATCGACCGTACAGTCAACGGGTTGTCTGCCGGCTCCATTGATCAATGGCCGATTCTGTTTCTGGGAGATGGCATTTCAGCAACAGGGGCTTCGTTGGTTGCGGTTTTCACCCTCGGAGTGCTCGGCACCGCTTTGTCCACCGTGCTGTTTAACCGTCTTATCCAATTGTCAGGAGCACTCACCGCATCTTCGGTCACCTATCTGATACCGGTGGTTGCCACTTTTTGGGGTGTCGTTTCCGGCGAACGCATCGGTTGGATGCATCTGCTCGGACTGGCATTCGTGCTTTCAGGTATTTACCTGATCAATCAGCGGAGGGGATGAAAAAAGCCCCGGTGTTCCGGGGCTCGATATTTCAGTTTTTGCTGAGTTCGGCGAAATTCCTGTAGAAGAGGGGAATTGTCTCGATGCCTTTCATGAAATTGAAGATGCCGTAATGTTCGTTGGGAGAATGGATGAGGTCACTGTCCAGTCCGAAGCCCATTAATACGGATTTGAGGCCGAGTTCCTTTTCGAAGAGCGCCACGATCGGAATGCTTCCCCCGCCACGAGTGGGAACCGGCTTCTTGCCGAAGGTCTTCTCCATGGCCATGCTGGCTGCCTTGAAGGCGATGGAATCGGTAGGAGTTACCACCGGCTCACCGCCGTGGTGCGGCCTTACCTCTACACGGATTCCCGGAGGAGCGATCTTCCGGAAATGGTCGGCGAACAACTTGGTGATCGTGTCGCTGACCTGGTCGGGAACCAGTCGCATGGAGATCTTGGCAAACGCCTTGGATGGGAGAACAGTCTTCGCGCCTTCGCCGATGTAACCTCCCCAGATACCGTTCAGTTCCAGCGTAGGTCGCACGCCGGTCCTTTCAAGTGTCGAGTAGCCTTTCTCGCCGCGGACATCATCGACCTGGAGGTCTTTCTTATAGGCATCCAGACTGAATGGAGTGCGCGCCATTTCTTCGCGTTCTTCTTTCGAGAGTTCGGTAACGGCGTCGTAGAAGCCGGGAATAGTGATATGCTGGTTTTCATCCTTGAGGGATGCGATCATCTCACACAAGGCCTGGATGGGATTGGCGACTGCTCCGCCGTAAACGCCCGAGTGAAGGTCGCGGTTGGGTCCGGTCACTTCGACTTCCACGTAACTCAGGCCGCGAAGTCCGCACTCGATGGAGGGGATGTCGTTGGCGATGATGGAAGTGTCTGAAATGAGGATCACGTCCCCTTTGAGGCGGTGCTTGTTGGCAACGATCCAAGGTCCGAGGTTGTTGGAGCCGCATTCCTCTTCCCCTTCGATCATGAAGCGGACATTGCAATGCAGTGCCCCGTTCTTCCACATGGTCTCGAAGGCCTTGATATGCATGTAGACCTGACCTTTGTCGTCGCAGGAGCCACGGGCATAGATCTTGCCGTCACGGACCGTAGGTTCGAAAGGAGGGGTGGTCCAGAGATCGAAAGGATCCGCAGGTTGCACGTCATAATGTCCGTAGACGATGACGGTGGGCAGTTTCGGATCGATGATTTTCTCCCCGTAAACGATCGGATGGCCTTTGGTAGCGCAAATTTCCACATTGTCGGCACCCGCCTCTACGAGTTTTTCTTTAATGAATGCGGCAGCACGTGCCACATCCTGTGCGTATTTGCTGTCGGCGCTGACGGACGGGATGCGGAGCAGGTCGAAGAGTTCGTCAAGGAAGCGTTGTTGATTGGCTTGGATATACCCGTTTAGATTTTCCATGAGGGATCGGTTTCGGTTGGCAAAGATAGGGGATTACGGGAGTTGGAGAAGTTCCGTATCTTGGTTCTTATGAAAGAGCGGTGGAAGCTGTTGTGGCCGGGGCTCTTGTGCCTTTTTCTCGCCCTTGGCGGTCCCTTTCATCTTTCCATGCTCCGTCTTACGGTCCACCGGTATTACAGCATGCGTGCTGCTGCTATTTCATCCTGCACGGAAGTCCGTATGACCTCCCGTGAATTCAAGGAGTCCGTCAGCGGCACCCGGGAGGTGATGGTCGGCACACGTTGGTTCGATATCGTCCACCGGGAGCTATCCGGTGACACTGTCATTCTTCGCGGACACTTCGATGACAAGGAGGGTTTTCTCCGGCAATTGATTTCCGGTGTTTCAAATGATCCGTCACCGGATGCACCCCCGCTTCTTTTTCAGTTCTATTTTAACAATGGACTCATGCAGCAGCTAATTGTCTACCGATTTTCACACCGGCTGCGATCTCACAACGTACAGCTTTACCTTCCTTTCTTCCGCGATACGGTCTTCCGTCCGCCTGCACCTGCCTGTTTTATTTCTTGTTGACCGATTGTCCGTTTCCGGGCATATTTTCCCTTTTGCCAATACTAACACGTATGAAATCAACCTCTCCGGGGCGCCGTTGGCGTTCCTTCATCTTACTCTTGTCTGAGAAAGGTCTGCATTCGGCAATACGCTTGTGCCTTGCTTCCTCGCTCATCTTTCCATCCTCTGCTGTTTCGGCTCAGCGAAGCGACGACTCGCTCTCTACGCGCACGCTGGAAGAGGTCGTAGTGTCCGTAAACCGCATGGAGGAGACCAAAGCCACTGTGGCGGAACAGGTGGTGCTCATAGATTCCGCAGCCATCAGCCACTCCAATGCTCCCAACCTGGCGGATGTCCTCCAGCAAAGCGGAGCACTGTTCATCCAGAAGAGCCAGCTTGGCGGAGGTAGCCCGGTCATCCGCGGATTCGAGGCTTCCCGTGTGTTGCTGGTGATCGACGATATCCGCATGAACAACCTGATTTACCGCGGAGGACATCTTCAGAACATCCTGACCGTGGATCCTTCAGTGTTGGAGCGGATGGAGGTGCTGTTCGGCCCTTCTTCCACGGTCTATGGCAGCGACGCGCTGGGCGGCGTAATCTGTATGCGAACACGTCAGCCGTTATTTTCCTCCGACGGCAAGACTAACGTGCACGGGGGCGGGCTCGTCAGGTATGCGACGGCGGCATCCGAAAAGACGGTGCAGGCGAATGCTTCCGTCGCTTCCGGAGGATGGGCTTCTCTTACTTCACTTTCGTTCAGTTCCTTCGGCGACCTGCGCATGGGTGAACGCCCGGGCACCCTTGATTCCGTCTGGGGCACCCGGGATTATTATGTAAGACATGTCAACGGGAGCGATACGCTCATTGCGAACGACGATCCCTTCATCCAGAGGAATTCAGGGTATGATCAATACGACCTTCTGCAGAAGTTCTCATTCCGCAGCGGTGATAAGGCCGTTCACGGCATCGACATACAGTTCAGCACCACATCGGATGTCCCCAGGTATGACCGACTGACCGATCCGAGCGGAGCCGGGCTCAAATACGCCGAGTGGTATTACGGTCCTCAGCAACGCCTGTTGACGGCTTACCGGCTGGACAGCCGGCTGGAAGGGTATTTTTCGCATCTTAAAGCTGTAGTCAGTTATCAGAAGGTACGCGAGAGCCGTCATACGCGAAGCTTCGGAAAATCCACGCGGACAGACAGGCTGGAGGACGTGAATGTGCTGGCTTGCACTGTTTTCACCGACCACGATTCAGAACGGAACAAATTCCAGACAGGCATCGATGCCCAATACAGTACCGTGGCGTCTTCGGCGTCGGCATTCAACATCACGACGGGAGAGAACGGTCCGCAGTCCACTCGTTATCCTGACGGCGGCAATCGCATGTTCTTCGTCGCAGCCTATGCCATCAATTCACAAAAGATCAGTGAAAAGTTTTATGTCGAGGAGGGCCTCCGTCTGACCGGAACAAGTCTCAGGTCGCTGTTCGACGATACGACTTTCTTTCCGTTCCCTTTCAGCTCCGTCGAGCAGAGCAGTCTGCTGATGAGCGGAAATGCATCGATGGTATGGCGGCCTTCCGATGGTCAGCGGTTTTCGCTGGTTGCAGCCACCGGATTCCGTGCGCCGAACGTTGACGACCTTTCCAAGGTGTTTGAATCTGTTCCGGGAAGCGTGATCGTTCCTAATCCGGAGCTCGATCCGGAGCGTACTTGGACCTTGGAGCTGAATACGTCTACACGTATTGCGAAGCAGTTGCGGTGGGAGAACAACCTTTACAGGACCGCGTTCAGAAAGGCCATCGTCACCGGACCCGGCGACTTCAACGGACGCGACAGCATTTATTACGACGGTGTTTTAAGCCGTGTGCTCAAAAATGCCAATCTGGGCAAAGCCTTTCTCTACGGATTCAATACAGGAATAACTGCGGAACCATTTAACGGCATCAGCATCAGCGGAACGCTTACGTATACGTATGGACGGATAATGACCGATTCCACAGATGCTCCGTTGGATCACATCCCTCCGATTTACGGACGTGTCGGAATTCGGTACTCGGAGAAACGTTTCGGTGTCGAAGCCTATGTGCTGTTCAACGGACGTAAGGATATCAAGGATTATTATCTGAACGGAGAAGACAACGAACAGTACGCTACTCCCGCCGGAATGCCATCCTGGTATACGTTCAATTTTAGAAGCGAATTGGCTGTGACATCCCGGCTACAGCTTCAGGCCGGTGTCGATAACCTGCTGGACCAGAACTACAGGACATTTGCATCTGGAATACAGGCACCGGGCAGGAACTTCGTGTTTTCCCTGAGAGTACGTTATTGAGGGCTTAAAACCGAAAAAAGACCGGTAGCGATTTACACTGCCGGTCTTTTGGTTTCATACCAATACCTTCCCCGTCATTTCAGGGGGAACAGGGATTTTCATCAGATGAAGCACAGTCGGGGCGAGGTCTGCCAACCGGCCGTCCGAAATCCTGTCGTAATCGCGGTCGATTAGAAATACCGGCACAGGATTCGTCGTGTGTGCAGTATTCGGAGTTCCGTCATCATTGATCATATGGTCCGCATTGCCGTGATCGGCAGTGATCAGGAAGGAGTATCCGTTCCTAAGGCCGGTCTCCACTACTTTGCGGACACACTCGTCGACAGTCTGCACGGCCCTGACCACTGCGTCGAAGACTCCGGTATGACCTACCATGTCGCAATTCGCATAGTTCAGGCACACGAAATCCACCTCGCCTTTTTCAAGCTCCTCGCACAAGGCCCGGGTGACTTCTTCCGCGCTCATTTCCGGCTGCAGGTCGTAGGTGGCGACTTTCGGTGAAGCGATCATGATACGTCTCTCTCCGGCGAACGGGACCTCCCGCCCTCCGGAGAAGAAGAAGGTGACATGCGGATATTTTTCAGTCTCGGCTATGCGTATCTGGCTCCTTCCGGCGTTCGAAACGGTTTCTCCGAGGGTTGCTGCAAGATTATCCTTGTCATAAACGACGCTTACTCCACGGAAAGTGTCGTCGTAATTGGTCATGGTCACGTAATGCAGCGGCAAGCGGTACATGTTCTGTTCGTGGAAATCCGTTTGCGTCAACACCTGCGTGATTTCCCGGCAACGGTCTGTCCGGAAATTGAAGCAAATGACAGCGTCTCCCTCCGCAATCGTTGCTTTCGGCTTTCCCGTTCCGTCCGTTATGACCACCGGCAGGATGAATTCGTCTGTGATGCCTTGGTCGTACGAACGCTTTACGGCTTCAACCGGGTTGGTGGCCGTTACACCTGTTCCCGAAACGAGTGCATCGTACGCTTTCTTAACCCGTTCCCAGCGCTTGTCGCGGTCCATGGCGTAATACCTGCCGGTCACTGTGGCGACCGAGCCGGCCGTCGCGGCCATGTGATGTTCGAGGTCTTCAAGATACCCGATACCGCTTTTGGGGTCGGTATCCCGACCGTCCATGAATGCGTGGATGTAAACTTCGGTCAATCCTTCCCGGCTGCAAAGCGTGCAAAGCGATTTCAGATGTTCGATGTGGCTGTGTACGCCTCCGTCGGAAAGCAGTCCGATGAGGTGCAGTTTCTTGCCATGGTCCTTGGCGTAGCGGATCGCCTCCAGCAGAACCGGCTGTCGGAAGAATCCGCCGTTACGGATCTCGAGATTGATCTTGACAAGATCCTGATAAACCACCCTTCCGGCTCCGATATTCAGGTGTCCCACCTCCGAATTGCCCATCTGTCCTTCGGGCAGGCCGACGTCTTCGCCGGAGGTCTTTAGTTCCGCATGCGGGTACTTCGCGTAGAGGGAGCTTACGAACGGAGGATGAGCGGCAAAGATGGCGTTGGAAGGGGAGGAGGGACCGTGTCCCCAGCCGTCCATGATGATGAGAACGACTTTTTTAGATACACTCATCGACGGATGATTGATACTCCAAAGATACGACCATTTATGCAGAGAAAGACGGTCACTCAGGATAGGAAAAGCGGCAGCCGCACGGAGAATACAGTGCCCTTGGGATGGCGGTCGCTCACCTTCACCGAACCTTGATGTTTCTCGACGATGTATTTCACCAAAAAGAGCCCTAGTCCGGTACCCTTTGTACTACGTGTCAATTCGTTTCCGGCTCTGTAGAACTTCCGGAAGACCTGTTCTTTTTCCTTGTCGGGTATTCCGATTCCTTCGTCGGATACCCGGAGTTCCGCCCAGTCGCCCTCCTGTTTCAGAATCAAGGATACGGGCGCGCCTCCCGGAGAATACTTCACGGCATTTTCCAAAAGGTTGTTGACCAGTGTGCCAAGCGCTTGACGGTCCCCTTTGACATGAACATCCCGGGTAATCTCCGCAACGAGCGACGGATGTCCCGGAACCCGCTCGAATATCTGCCGCGTCGATTCCAGAAGGGAGGACAGGTCGACCCGTTCTGCTGCGAAAAAGTGACCGTTGTGCTCGATGAGGCTTGCCATCAGGGCATTCTCCACCAGTGTATTTAACCGGTCGGTATCCGTCAGGGCATTGCGTATGAATTGCTGCTGCTTGCCCTTGTCCAGTTCGTGTTTGTTGATGGTTTCCAGGTAGAGACGTATCGATGCCAAAGGCGATTTGAACTCATGGGTGATGGAGAGCAGGAAGTTCTTCTGCAAGCGGGCGAGCTCCATGTCGCGCCTGAAGGAACGATAGGTGATGATGCTTCCCCAGATGAGCAATGAAAGGAAGACCATGCCTTCTCCCAAGACCATCCAGTTACGGTGGGACATCTTCTCTTCCAACTCGAAAGCGGTTGTCGGAGAAGTAACCGGACCATCCGCGGATTTAAGGTTTGCGATTTCGGAGCGGTGCGTGTAAACTTCCCTGTTCAGTTCGGTCAGCAAATAGGCCCACCAAGAGAACTGAAGGACGACATAGACAATCAACAGGTAAAAAATGGTGATCGGCCGCATGGATTCGAAAGTTACGAAAAAGAAAAAGGAAGCGACGAAGCGCTTCCCTTTTCAACCAATCGGGGGAGATATGGTGTTTCTTGATGTCTTTATTCCTGTCGCTCGAACGTCGTAGTCGTTCCGTCCACCTGCCTGACGCGTGTCCAGCTTCCGTCCTCTTCCTGCTTCTCGATCACGTAATAGTCGACTCCCTGTTCCCAGCCTGTATATGGCGTCCACTGCAGACGGACCTTGTAGTTCTCGTCCATCTCTCCTTCCAGTACAATGGTGGAGGAAGGAGTTCCGGGAGATTCAGTGATGTTGCATGCATTCACGGGGACCACCCTGTAATAGTAGTTGAGATGCTGTACTTCTACACTGAGGTCCAGATATTCCGTCTGGCCGGCAGGAACTGATGTCAGGTAGTCGAAAGTGCTGTTGTCCGTGGAGCGATATATGTCATAATGAACCACCTTCTCCGGCAGTACCGTGGGGGTCAGCCATTCCGTAAGTACCGAGGAGTTATCCACTACGGTAGAGCGAACGACTTCAACGATCTGTCCTGCGAAGGAAATCGGCGGTTCTGCAGAAGCGGTATCACTGAAAGAGGAATACACGTTTCCACAGAGGTCGGTTGCCAGTACACGGTAGGAGTATGTCGAAGGACATCCGAAAGAGGTGTCGGGGAACTGAAAGGTGTTCCCGTCCACATATCCGATGAATTCCATCGATTGCCCGGCCATACTCCGGAAGACTTCGTAAGTGCCCACAGGACATCCCGCGTAGGGTGTCCAAGTCACCAGGATTTGATTACCTGTAGCCTGTGCGGATATGTTCACGGTGGTATGAGGCGTAAGCTGCTCCAAGGGCACCGAGTATCCGCAGTGATCGATCGCTTGCAGCTTGTATGTGTACGTGTTGTAAAGAGTATTCAGTCCCGTATCCGTGAAGGAGGTGTTCAGGGTGAATCCGGTGTTCGAAATGTCCTGTTCGGTATGGATGACTTCGTAGAGGTTGCTGAGATTGTTGAGGCGATACAGCACATAGGCGGCAAGGTCCGGTGCCGCGTTCACCTCCCACACGATTTCAACGGTCGTGTTCGAGGTCACGGATACGCTGTTGATCCGCGATTCGCTGGGCGGAACGGTATCCTGAAAACTGATGCTTACCTGCTGTGTCAACGCGGATGAGCAGCCGTTTGCATTTGTGACGGTCAAGGATACGTCGTACGTGCCCGGGAATCCGTAGACTGTTGAAACAACGGAGTCCGTGGACGTGAATCCGTTTCCGAAGTCCCACGTGATTCCCGCACTGTCTGCAGAGGTTGATTCGTTCTGGAAATGGACCATCAGCGGTGCGCACCCGGACGGGTCGGACATGGAGAAAGAGGCAACAGGATTCATCAGGACCTCGATCGGATGGACAGAAGCAGCAGTGTCCGAACAGCCGTGCGCGTTGATGGCGACTAGTGTAAGCGGGAACAGTCCGGGTGTTCCATAGATATGTTCAGGCAGGGTGTCGTTTGAAAAATCCCCGTCGCCGAAATCCCATGTCAGTGATGTGTAACCCGAGGAAAGGTTGTCCGGACGTAACGTAAACGGAAGACATCCTTGAAGACTATCCAGGTCAAACTCTGCCAAGGGGGAAGGGTGTACGATAATATCCCTCGCAAGTTCATGGAAGGAGGAGCAGCCGGAGGTGTCGTAGGTCACCAATGCTATCCTGAATGAACCGGTGTCTTCGAAGACATGAGACGGCTGCGATACGGACGATGAAGATCCGTCGCCGAAGGTCCACATCCAGTCTGAAGCGTTCAGGGAGAGGTCCGTCAGATCCACGCGGTACGGCGCGCAACCTTCATAGCCGGATACGGCGAAGTCCGTACTGGGTCCCATCACATGGATATACTGACTGCGTTCAACCGAATCCGCGCAACCCGAAGTAGACGACGCTACCAGTTTTACCGTGTAGATTCCGGGCCGTTCATAAATATGAGAGGCGGAGTCGTTAGTCGAGGTCGTACTGTCGCCGAAGTCCCAGAAGTATCCGTCGGCAAATGCCGACAGGTTGCGGAAACGCACCAGGGAAGGGGCGCAGGCGTAAAGGTCCGTCGTAGCGAAATCCGCTACCGGGTCTACTGCCTCTATGAAAGCCTGCATGCGAAGCGTGTCGCTGCATCCGCCGAACCACGGATAGGTCCAGCTGATGAGTGTCACATCGTAGGTTCCCGGTGACGTATAAGTGTGGCTCGGATTGGCGACGGTCGAGGTCGTGCCGTCTCCGAAATCCCACAGGAAATTGCTGGCTATTTCCGAACGGTTACGGAACTGGACACTGTGTGGCGCACATCCTTTTCGCCGGTCCGCAGTGAAATCGGCTCGGTGCGGAGCAAACGGTGCCGCTGTCGCGGTATCCCGGCAACCGTTACTGTCGGTTATCACCAACCTCACAGGTCTGTATACATAGTGGCTTACTGAAATAGCCGGGTTCGCGGCAGTGGATGTATCTCCATTGCTGAACGTCCAGTTCCAACTGACAGCATTGCTGCTGAGGTCGTGATATTGTACCTGCATCGGCAGGCAGATGCTTGTGCAGCTGCCTGTGAAAGCGGCATGTGCCGTGTCCACCCTGAAATAATCGGTTTCAGAGACCCTGCTGATGCAATTGTCGCTGTAGACCGTCAGGGTCACCGTATAACTTCCGGGTGACACATAATCGTGTGAAGGTTGCGGCGAGGTCGAGGTCGTCCCGTCCCCGAAGTCCCATTCATAGGCGTCCGCGTTGACAGACAGATTGATCAACGATGCCGTGAGCCGGTCGCATCCCTGCCTTGTTCCGGTGGAAGAGAAAGCGGCCTGAGGAAGGTTAACCGTAATGGATGGCGCGTACCAGGTCTGCGTACAACCTCCTGCATCGTACGTAGTAAGCGATGGAGTGAACACGCCCTCCTGCAGATAAACGTGGGTCGGATTCGGAATGTTGGAGGAATCTCCGTCTCCGAAATGCCAGACGTAGGAAGGATAGTTGCGCATGCTGGTGAAGAACTCCACCGTATCATGTCCGCACACATCCGTTTCCGTGACCAGGATCGGTTCCTGGGAACTCATGAACAAGGACGTTGAGATGGAGCTGCTGCAACCTGCCGTGTCCATGACGGTCTGCGTCACGATGTGGTTGGATGCTCCGTCCGCAAAAAGATGCACCGGATGCTGCTGAGTCGACGAGATGCCGTCGCCGAAGCTCCATTGCCAGGAGACGGCATTCCGGGAGGTGTCCGTGAAGGTCACAAGTCCCTGCATGCAGTTCGTGCTCTGGACGGAGACAAAACCGGCTCCGGGGCCTGATACCCGCACGATGCTGTCAAGAAAGACATGAACGGGCCGCCCGATACTGTCGATGATTTCAAGGAATACACTATAGACTCCCGGTTCACGGTAGATGTGTGCCGGAAATTGTTCAAAGGAAGTCGCACCGTCTCCGAAATCCCATGTGAATGAGCGCGCTCCTGCGACCTGGTAATCCTGTGTGAAGGACACCCTCAGCGGAGCACATCCGTACTGGACCACCGGAGTTCCCGGAGCTCCGGGATTCACAGGCGTGGTATCGGGATCTCCGAAATCCATGACCGGCTGTATATACGTCAATGAACAGGGATGGTTGATGATCGTCAGTGTGATCGGATTCGCATTGGGGCTATTATAGACATGTAAGGGATCCCGCAGTGTAGAGGTTGTTCCGTCGCCGAAGTCCCAGAGCCATCCGGTGGCACCGAGGGAGTTGGCATGAAACTGCACGTTGAGCGGGTAAGCTGTATCCTGCGTAGTACCGTAGAAATTAGCGCCGAACGGATGGAAGTACACGCCGTTGTTCTGCATGGTCGAATAGCTGCAGCCGTCGCTCGTGGTGATTGTAAGTGCCACGCTGTGGTACCCGCCGACGCCGAAAGTATGATCAGGGTGTTGGTCGGTGGAGATGCTGCCGTCCCCGAAATTCCACAGCCAGGACACCGCGTTAAGGCTGGTGTCGTTGAATTGGGCTTCGTAGGGCGGACAATCCGAGACCTGATGGGTGAAACCGGCATATCCGCCACGGACATCGAAGCTGCTGAAGTTGGCAATATGCTGTACACAGCCTCCGCCGGCGCTGACGGTTGTCAGTGAAACGGTGTAATTCCCGGGGAGCGTGTATGTATGCTCCGGATTCTGCAGCGTAGAGGTAGTGCCATCACCGAAATCCCACAGCCAGGACACAGCACCGAAAGTGGCATCCGTGAAGCGGGTCGTAAGCGGAGCACAACCTACCGTGGTCGGTGGCGGAATGTAGCTCGCCGACGGATTCATCGTCTGTATGTAATCAGTCCTTGACAGCGTATCGCTGCATCCATACGGATCGGAGACGATAAGCCTCACATCGAAGTTGCCGCTGCTTACGTAGGTGTGGACAGGTTGCGGAAGATTCGACGTGCTTCCATCCCCGAAATCCCAGAAGTAGGAAAGGTTGCTTCCCTGTGTCGATGAAATGAAGTCTACATCCAGCGGAGGACACCCCATGCGATGTGAAGCGTTGAAAGACGCACGAGTCGAGCTGACCCGGACCAATTGATGCAGCGTCTGTGAACTGCTGCAGCCGCCCGAATTCCAGCATTGTAAAGTGACATCGAATACGCCGCTGTAGGAGTAGATGTGGCTCGGATGGTCGGCAGTCGAGTAGGTGCCGTCTCCGAAGAACCAGCGGCAGCTGTCGTAGTGAAGCGAAGTATTGGTGAAATCGACCGCAAGGGGCATGCAGCCGGAGGTGGCCGTGGTGTTGAAACTGACTACCGGCCGTTCGAGTACTGAAACCGTCGTTGTCACCCCGGTGGTACAACCGTCCGGACCGGTGATCATCAGTCGCACAGGATAGCTGCCTGCCTGTGTGTAGGTATGGTCGAAGCTGAACTGCCCCGAATTAGCCCCGTCGCCCAGCGTCCATTGACAGGAAGAAACACCTTGGTTAGGATTGGAGAAATGAACCGACATCGGGGCGCAGCCCGTGTCCTGGTCCAGTGCGATCAAAGGACGGTATCCCTGTCCGATCCGGATCCGCAAAGGTTCGTCCGTGGTGTCGTAACATCCGAAGCTGTTGACCAGGACGAGGCTTGCCTCATAAGTGCCGTAGGTGCTATACGTATGCGAAGGTGCGGATGCGGAGGACCTGCTGCCATCGCCGAAGTTCCACCACCAAGCGGTGGTTCCGGCCGACGAATTTGAAAACAGGAAGTCGTGTGTGCTGTCGCAGGAGGCGGTCGTGTCCACGACAATGGTCGCATCCGGTTTCGGGAAGATCTCAATGTAACGGTTGCGTGTCGACACATCCCTGCATCCGAATGTGTTGACGGCTATGAGCGTGATGCTGAATTCGCCCGACTGCAGATACGTATGCTGAGGAAAAGGGTCGGTGGAGGTAGTGCCGTCGCCGAAGTCCCAGATGAACCCGGTGGCTCCGGTCGAGGAGTTGGAGAAAGCGATCAGATTGACATCCGGACATGCGGATGTGACGGATGCGGAAAACTCCGCATGGGGATAATCGATGACGGTGATATAATCCGTCAGCGTAAGGCTGTCCGAAGCCCCGTTCGCATCGGACACCACCAGGGTGACCGAATAGGTCCCCGGAGAGGTGAACGTAACGACGGGATCGGTCAGCGTGGAGGTGGTGCCGTTACTGATGGCCCACCTGCTGCCGGTGAATCCGCCGGATGTATTCGTGAACTGTACCGTGAAGGGTGCGCAACCCGCAGTCTGTCCGGCCTGGAAGGAGGCCGTAGGGACTGCAAAGGCCGGCAGCGTCAGGTGCAGCGCCACGAATAGCCCTGCGATACATTTTGCAACATTCATCCCCCGATGGTTTTGCAATGTTTCGTTTAATTGCGGTCAATCGGACCGCGTCACTTTAGGATGCAGGTCATTTGACTTGCACCATCCTGTTCGATTTGTCCCTGAACAGCGGGTTCGTTTCCGGCATATTCACCGAACTCGGATCGGCCTGTGCCACCAAGATGCCCTGGTCGTCGATCTGTTTGATCCGGTATTGGACCGCACCGCCGGAAGGATTACTGTCCACCCAGCTGTAAAGGAGTTCCATATCCGATCCGATACCTTCTTTTATTCCAACCGGCTCATACTCCTTGCCGTCGGAGGAGCGTTCGATGACATAAATGCAATCGGATGAGTTGGCTTTAACGATCCAGTTGAGGTAGACTTTCCCTGAATTGAGGACTGCCGTCTGTTTTGCGAATTCCAAACGTCCGGGCTGATTCGTGTTCTCCTGAGCGAATGCACTGAAGCCGGCGAACAGCATCATATATAATAGTAACAACTCCATGGCATAGATGAAGTAGTTGCTCTTTCCGGACTTCTCCTGCCATTTGATAGCATTCCTTAAAGGGTGGAAGCCGGTTTCCGGGATTTTAATCGATGTCTTCATGGTAATTTGAATTTTATATCAAGTTATACCCGTCAACACCCCTATTGTTTTTCGAAAAGTCCCGGCTCCTTACAGGTGTAAGACATTCTGCGTTTTATGCGTGCAAGGACCGTCAACCGGGTTATTTTGACCCCACCTCAGGCCACAAAAAGCCCTTTTCATTTCAATTTCAAAGAAGCCGCCTGTTGCAAGCCACACAAGGTTATTTACGACGGTTTTTTACTTTTTTCTGTATCCAAACCGGAAGGTGGTCGTTAAAGACCTTTGAAAAACAATCACTCATTCAACTTCAAGTATCATGGATACCCTGAACAAGACCATCAAGAAACTGAGCGAGAACGAATACCAGGAGCTCTTGTCTGCAGTTGCCGGCCGCAAGAACAACAAACCCTTCGTGGTACTGGAGGCTGCGCGGAAGCATAATTACTCCGAAGGTCAGATGATGGATATGTTGGGCGTAACGCCGAGCACGTATTATACCTTGAAGTCAAGGCTGAACGAGCGTATCGCCGAATATCTTTCGCGCAATGTCAATAATCCCATCAGTGTACTGAAAGAGAAGGTGGCTACGGTTCCTGCCATGCTTTTCGGAAACGATCGCAGTGTGGCCATCCGTTCCCTCAAGAACCTCGAAAAGCAGCTCACCGAATACGACCTTTCCAACGAACTGATCACCGTTTACAAAGCGCTGGCAAGGCTCAGCATGTATAACGGCGATTTCGATTACTATGAAAAGGAATACAACCGCCATGTCGCATATTCCCTCGCGGTAGTGAAGGCGGAAGACCTTTTCTATGAATTCGTGAAGCGTGCAGGTAACTACCGTCTTACGCGCGAAGAGGACGATTTCGAATCGGTGAAGGCGGTAATGCGCGAGCTGACCAATATCGCCGAGCTCTATCACGGCCATCGTCTTTTCGTGCTGCACAACCTGGTCCGCCTTTATTACCTGACGCTCTTCACCACCCGTACCGAAAACCTGCAGGCGCTTGAAATCGAAGTCGATTCCATCCTGCAGAAGATGAGCCAGTACTTCGAGAAATTCGAGCTGGATACCTTCTACCAGAGCATCAAGTTCCTGGTCGATTATATCTACTTCGAATATTATCAGCGCACCGGTAACCGTGTCCGTGCGGACCACTATTATGCCCGCATCAATGCCGGCGTACCCGACATTGCCAACAAGCCGGTGTTCAGCTTCTATATCACGGAATTCCTGAACTCCAAGGTGGAGCGTTTCCTGTCCGACCCCCGGATTGAAGAACTGACCGACCTTACGAACCGACTGGACGGTACATACGATACTGTCGCGGACGAGCCGTATCCTTTCATTGCTTTCCGTCAGTTCCAGGCGATCGGTAAGTTCTACCAGGGCGATTATTCAGGTGCCGCCAAGCTGATCAACAACATGAGGAACGACCTTTCGATGAAGAAGTTCAGTTACGCAGATATCGAGTCCAAGTTGTTCCAGGCACTTCAGTACTGCTTCATGGGCGAAGACGGCCTCTGTAACCAGCTTCTCCAAAGCGTGAAGCGCCAGATACCCGATGATGACCGCCGCTACGAACCTGCTGCCGCGATGATCAAGCTGCTGAAAGCGGCTGTCAAGCCGGAGGAATTCCGGAAGAAGGTCAAGAAGATCGGTGAACTTTACGAGAATTTCAGGCAGCTCGCCTCCGGTAAGGACAGTCTCCTCTGGTTTGTCAAGCTGGACGAAGCGATGATCCGCCGACTGGCCAATCCGATCAAGAACTGAAAAGAGATCCTGTAAAAACGAAAACGGCCGCTATGAGCGGCCGTTTTCGTTTGTTGACAGACATCAGAAATTGATGGCGTCGAGATATTTGTCGCTGAGCGGTTTGTTGACGTATTTATAGACCCGCGGATTGGTACTGGCCCGGTTGATATCCTCCGGACTGATAGAGGAGGAGAGCACGACAATCTTGCAGAAGTCGTGGACTGATGCGGGAAACTTTTCGTATTCCTCGAGAAAGGCGAACCCGTCCATCACCGGCATGTTCAAATCCAGAAAGATGACTTGAGGGAGTTTTTCGGTGTCCTGGCCCAATTCCTTGATATACTCGAGGGCGGCTTCCGCAGAACTCTTTACGACCACGGCCGTCGAAAAATGGCTCGTGGTGATCATCCGCTCGTTGATGAAATTGTCGATGTCATTATCATCGACAAGGAGAACGCGGCTGAATTTGAACGGCTTTTCCGGGTTTTTCATCAGCGTATCGGATGACTGGTGGTGATGAGTGGAATCGAACCACTGACACAAGGATTTTCAGTCCTTTGCTCTACCAACTGAGCTACATCACCATGTCCTTGTTGACAGGTGCGCAAAAGTAGGAAAATTTTGGTTGAGGCAAAATGCAAATTTTAACGGCCCGGAACAGGAGGCTCCTCCGGCTTCCTTTTTGCCTGATTACGAAGTAACTTGCACACCTGTCATGGATGGATTGCTGGCTATAGATCAGGGAAATACACGGCTCAAAGCCGGGATTTTCCATCGCGACCGACTGGTACGTAAGGAGGTTTTTATCCGTCCTTCCGCCCGTTTGCTGACGAGTTTTGCAGGCGATTTCCCTGTTTCCGGGATAATAGTTTCCTCCGTGGGGAAGATCCCGGCTCATCTCATCAAAGCGCTGCGGGAAATTGCACCGGTGACGAATTTCTCTTCGGCTGTTCCTTCTCCCGTCATCAACCGTTACAAAACCCCCGAAACCCTGGGTGCCGATCGACTGGCAGCTGTCATCGGGGCTGCCGGTCTCTTTCCTAAGAAGAATATCCTTGTCATTGATGCGGGAACCTGTATCACCTACGATTTCCACCACAAAACGAGAGGATACCTGGGAGGAAGCATCACCCCCGGGGTTTCACTCCGTTTGAAAAGTCTTCATGACGGAACCCGGCGCCTCCCGCTTGTGAAGCTGGAGGCCACCCGGACCTTCACCGGGAATGATACCCGCACCAGTATCCTCACCGGATGTCTCGACGGAGCTGCCATGGAAGCCAACGGCTTCGTATCGGCGTACCGGAAAAAGTATGGCCCGCTCACCGTCGTATTGACCGGCGGGGATGCTCCGCTGTTGTCGAAGCGGTTTAATTTCAGCATCTTTGACGCCCCGGATTTGGTCCTTTTCGGATTGAACGCCACGCTTCGGTATGTACTCGGTTCCAGGTAATCGCCTCCTTTTTCTGCTCTTCCTTTCACTGGCGGCCTACCGCTCAGACGCCCAGACCACTACGTCCTCTCCTTATACCCGCTTCGGAATCGGCGATGTGCAGGGCGACGGAATCATGCAGACTTTGGGAATGGGCGGTACCGGGATCGCCGCTACGAGCGGACTTTCCGTTAACTTCTGCAACCCTGCCGCTTACGGCAGATTGCAATCCACACTGTTCGAGTCCGGATTCAAGGGCGATTTCGTCCGACTGAAGGACGGAACCGCGGACAGGATGAACAATTCTGTTTCCTTCGGATATCTTGCGTTGGCGTTTCCTGTCAAAAGCGGAAAGGCAGGCTTCGGCTTCGGCATTCTGCCCTACAGCTCCGTCGGGTATTCCCTGAAGGACTCCGACTTCCCTTCTACCGTGGAAGGAGAAACGCACACCTATGCAGGTTCCGGAGGACTTCACCGTCTTTTCCTCAGCGCCGGTGCGACACTGGCAAAGAACCTTACCGCCGGTTTCGCCTCCTCGGTCATTTTCGGACAGATCATCCAGGACCGTCGTGTTGAATTTTCGGATCCTAACTATCTCAATACCCGCCTCACCGATACACGCAGCAACCAGGGCTTCAAGTTCGATTTCGGTCTGCAGTATACCTTCGACAGTCTTCGGATATCTCCTTCCGATTCTGTCATGGATTACAGAAGAAAGCACGAATCCCTCCGTGACAGCCTTAGACAAATCGACAAATCGGGTGCGCTAGGTTTGGAAGTCAAAGCCGAAATCAAGCGTCTCAGGCATGCGGAGTCCGCCGTCGCCGGTCGCCGACAGCGCGGAGGTTGGAATCTGACGGCAGGTTTGGTCTTCCAGCCCTCGATGTCCATCCGTTCCGAGCGCTCCCTCCTGTCAGAAACCTTCCGTTACCTGGATGCAAGCACGCGGGAACAGGTCGTAGTAAAGGATACCACCTATTACAGCACCGGTGAGAAAAGCAGTCTGAAGCTTCCGATGGGTGTGGGGTTCGGTCTGTCCATGCGTCAGGGAAACCGCTGGCTCGTCGGAACGGACCTGCGTCTTCAGAACTGGTCGGAATACCGTTCCTTCGGCGAGTCCGATTCTTTGGCTGACAGCTGGCGGTTGTCGGCCGGAATGCAGTTTCTGCCCGATGAACGGGGATTCAAATCCGGTTTGAAAAAACTCCAATACATGGCCGGACTGCATTACTCCAGGACCTTTCTGCAATTGAACGGTTCACAACTTAATGAGACCGGGTTGTCGCTCGGGATCGGCTTGCCCGTCCGCCGCAGCCTTTCCACGATACGGTTCATGGGCGAGGTCGGCAAGCGCGGTACGGTTGATTCGGGACTACTGGAGGAAAATTATTTCAGGTTCACGATCAATTTCACGCTGAATGACAAGTGGTTCATCAAGCACCGTTACGATTAAGCCACCCCGCTGAACCATTTTTCCCGTCTCTTGTTTTTCTGTCATGAGCATTCCCCTATCCGACAAGCGAATCGCCGTATGGCTGCTTTCCGGCTGCCTGCTGATTTTCTCCATGGTCGTCATCGGTGGCATCACCCGCCTTACCGGATCGGGACTTTCCATAACGGAATGGAACGTGATCATGGGGGCAGTACCCCCCATGAACGATGTTGAATGGCAGGAGGCTTTTGAAAAATACAAGCAGATTCCCCAGTACACGGAGGTGAATTCCTTCTTTACCGTCGAGGATTTCAAATCGATATTCTGGTGGGAATACATCCATCGACTGGTCGGACGACTTATCGGAGTGGTCTTCCTGTTGCCATTCTTGTGGTTTCTGCTGACACGTCAATTCAACAAGCAAATGCTCCGCAAGGCGCTTTTTCTCTTCCTGCTTGGAGGGCTGCAGGGTTTTCTGGGTTGGTTCATGGTGAAAAGCGGACTGACGGAAAGGACCAGTGTCAGCCATTTGCGGCTTGCCATCCACCTCTGCACCGCGTTCATCACCTTCGGGTTCACTTTCTGGTTCGCTTTGCAGCTGTTGGAGCCGCGCTGCAATGACAAGGACATGCCGTCATTGCGCAAATGGTCTTTCTTGTTCCTGGTACTCTTGACTGTTCAGCTGGTCTATGGTGCTTTTGTAGCAGGACTGCATGCAGGTAAGATGTACAACACATTTCCGCTCATGAACGGAAGTGTTTTTCCGGATGGGTCCTGGATATCCTCCTGGGGACTTTCCAACCTTGTCGACAACCCCGGCACGGTGCAATGGATTCACAGGTTTTTCGCCTTCGCGTTGTTGTCTCTTGCCGGGTTGATCTACTATTTTTCCCTAAAAAGCGGACTGTCCGGTCCCCGTAAGACTGCCGTACGGCTTGTAGCGGCTGCCATTGCGGTTCAATTCCTGCTCGGGGTGTTCACCGTATTGTATCAGGCTCCGGTCGTGCTCTCGTCGGTGCACCAGGTCGGTGCCTTCTTCCTCTTCACCGCTGCCCTTTTGCTGCGGTACAGGTTCCGCAAAACGATATAGCAGCGTCCTTGAAGGATGCCGGTCATTTCCACCTGACCGTTTCCATGAGGTGATGCACGTCTGCGCGGATGAATTCCAGCACCGGTGCGATGGAGTCCGGATTGGGCACGGCGTAGAAGTAAAGCGAACCGCGGAGAAAATGCCGTGTGCTGTCCGTGAGCCAGAACTGCAACGGAGAGGCGGCGCTGCCACGCAAATCGTACTCGAGGCCGTATACTTCATTCGAAGGATCCGAATACATTTGCTCATCGATGCCGCTGGCTTTAGAAACGTGCTTCATGGCGAGATTGCGGCAATCGTCCGTGAGACGGTCCAGGTCTCCATTCACTTCTTTATAGCTCAGATAGAGAGTGCCTTTGAACGGGCGATACTCCACGTTCAGCCAGCAATCTCCGGCCCGGGTGGTGTCGCGCACGATTTCGGAATACGCCGGCGATTCGAAGGTGAACGGGCAATAGCCCGGATCGGTTTTTACATACATCTTTTCAGGAAATCCGATCCTGAAATAGCCGCGGGGTTTCGGGGCGAAGGGCTCGTCGCAAGATGATATTGCACAGAATGTCAGGTAAATCAGCAACAGCCGCAGGATGTTTCTCATGATGCCGGGTTTGTCAGGCAGGAAGTGTGATCTTGACCCTTTTGATCCTTCTGCGGTCCACGGACTCGACGGTGAAGGTGATACCGTTGAAGAGAATGACTTCGTTGAGTTTCGGGATTCCGCCCTTGAGTTCCAGTAGCAGTCCGGCGATGGTGTCCGTCTCCTCGTTTCCGCTTTCGAACACCTTACGATCGACTTCCATGACCCTGCAAACGTCGTTCAGAAGTGTTTTCCCTTCGAAGACTACGGTGCGCGCATCGAGTCTGGAATAGAACAGGTCCTCGTCATCGAATTCGTCGTTGATCTCGCCAACGATCTCTTCGAGGATGTCTTCCAGGGTGACGATCCCGGAGGAACCGCCGTATTCGTCGATGACCACCGCAAGGTGCATTTTCATCTCTTGGAATTCCTGCAGGAGATCGTTGATCTTCTTGCTTTCCGGGACAAAGTAGGCCGGCCGAAGCAGTTTCAGCCAGTCGAAGGAGGAGTCCTCCTGACGGCCGAGGTAGGGGAGAAGGTCCTTGATGTAAAGAATGCCGATGATATTATCGAAGGTTTCCTCGAAGACGGGTATTCGGGAATAGCGGTTCTCGATCACGGAGGGGACGATCTCTTTCAGCGACATGTCCTTGTCGAAGGAAACGACATCCATCCGTGGCCGCATGATCTGCTTTACATCGATGTTCCCGAACCGGGCGATGCCCTTGAGGATCTTCTTTTCCTCTTCAGGAGTGTTCTTGTCGGACGTGATGTCGATGGCGTGCGTCAATTCATCGGCGGACACTTCGTATCCTTTTACCCCGATTCGCTTGTCAACCAGCGCGGTGGATGCCACCAACAGGTAGCTCAGCGGCCTGAACAGCTTGTCCAGGAAATAAACGGGATAGACGCTGCCTGAGGAGAAACGAACCGCATTATGTGTAGCATAGACCTTTGGCATCACCTCGCAGAAAAGGACGATCACGAAAGTGACTGCTACGACCTGAATGAGGAATCCAAGCGCCTCGTTCCTGCTGAAGTCGAACACTTCGTTGATCAGCAACGAGGAGACCACGACAATGGCGATGTTCACGAAATTGATGGCGATCAGCAAGGTCGCAAGCAACCGTTTCGGCGTCGTCATCAACTGATAGACCGTGCGCTGCGAGGCGTGCTTGGAGTCCTTCAATCCCAGCAGCTGGGCCGGCGTCACCGCGAAGAAGGCGGTCTCGGCACCCGAAACAAAACCGGATAGCAGGAGGAGGGCAAGTAAAACGAGTGACCTGACTAAAAAGCCGGCCGAAAAGACGAATTCCGGATTGATGACTGAAAATCCTTCGGTCATCAGGATGCTTGCGATAAAGGCGGGTTCAGGGTCCAACGGGTAAGACTTTTTCCGTGAGAAAGCGGAAGCGCAAAGGTAGGAACTTTGCGCTTCCGGCCGTCCGGATTACGGTCAGAACGGCAAGTCGTCTGAAGAAGCTGCGACAACGCCTGCGGTTGCGTTCTGGTCGGATGCCCCGTTTTGTTCACGCGGCCCGCCCAGCAAGGTCATGGAGTCAGCGATGATCTCTGTGAAATACTTCTTGACGTTGTTCTCTTCGTAGCTGCGGGTGCGTATTTTGCCCTCGATATACAGCTGCTTTCCTTTGCGGACATATTTTTCCGCCACTTCGGCAAGTCCGCGCCAGAGCACGATGTTATGCCATTCCGTCTGGTCCACTTTCTGTCCCTCCTTGTTCTTGTACGTCTCGGTGGTAGCCAGCGGGAATTTCGCTACGGCCACACCTCCTTCAAGGTATTTCACTTCGGGGTCCTTGCCTACATTGCCGACCAGGATCACTTTGTTCACTCCGCTCATGGTGTTTGTTTTGAATGTTGATGGATTGTTTGACGATTGACGCGTCAAAGGTAAGGTACGGCTTTAACCGGATACAACCAAAACATGAGGGAACTCTGCTGCTGTGGCCGTTGCTGCTGACAGCATATTTTGAGATTATTGCTACATTGCTTTTCAGTTGTTGTTGATACATGAAATGAGCGACGGTTCCCGTAAGAAAGTGGTTGTTTCCGGCTGTTTTGACCTGTTACACAGCGGACATGTGGCCTTCCTGCAGGAGGCATCCGGGTTCGGCGACCTTTTTGTCTGCATCGGTTCGGATGCGACGGTGCAACGGCTCAAAGGAAGGCCGCCCGTGAATTCCCAGGAGGAAAGACGTTTCATGGTCGAGTCTCTGAAGTGTGTCAGGAATTGTCGTGTCAACTCCGGATCCGGTATCCTCGACTTTGTGAACGAGCTGGAAGAGATACGTCCGGATTTTTTTGTCGTCAACGAAGACGGCCATACGCCTCAGAAAGAACAGCTGTGCCGTCGGCTTGGAATCGACTACAAAGTGCTCCGACGGGTTCCTTCGCCGGGTATGCCTGCCCGCTCTACGACGGCACTCCGTACCCTGAGTACGATTCCCTTCAGGATCGATCTTGCCGGCGGTTGGCTTGACCAGCCTTTTGTATCCACTTTCGCCGCAGGACCGGTCATCACCGTTTCCATTGAACCGACCATTGAATTCAATAACCGCAGCGGAATGGCCAGCAGTTCCCGGAACAAAGCCATGGAACTGTGGAAGACCGCACTTCCCGAATCGGATCCGGAGCAGAACGCACGACTGCTGTTCAGTTTCGAGAATCCTCCCGGAACACGGGAGGTCAGCGGTTCCCAGGATGCGCTGGGGATCTGCATGCCGGGCCTGAATTACCTTCATTATACCGGAGGGTACTGGCCGGACATGATCGTCTCCCGCAACGACGAACCGATCCTTCAGTGGTTGGAGAAGCATCTTTACCTGCTCGCTCTCGGACCCAGGGACGAGGAGTACGACGTGTTAGGGGATACCAGTATCGATGCGCCCGGTGCAGAGAGGCTTTCCCGTCACGCGGAGGAGTTCTGGAATGCGGTCCTTCGCATGGACCTTGGAGCCGCCGGTAAGCATATGACGGCTTCTTTTGAAGCGCAGTGTGCAATGTTCCCGCGAATGGCTGACAGTTCCATCCTGGATTTCATACGACGTTATGCGACAGGTGTGGAAGGATACAAGCTCTCCGGAGCGGGTGGTGGAGGCTATCTCATCATGCTCTCCGGAAAGCCGGTTCCGAATGCCATACAGATGAAAATCAGGAGGAAGAACTGG
Organism: Bacteroidota bacterium; assembly: GCA_046052345.1. Classification (GTDB taxonomy): domain Bacteria; phylum Bacteroidota; class Bacteroidia; order AKYH767-A; family 2013-40CM-41-45; genus Pollutiaquabacter. The sequence continues at coordinate 120,519 of JBJOMN010000035.1, forward strand.
TTATGAGCAGATCGTCATCGGCCGTAACGGGAGGTTCCCTTCTGCCGCTGGTGCTGGTGACCAGTCTTTTTTTCCTTTGGGGGTTTTCCTACGGATTGCTGGATGTGCTCAACAAGCATTTCCAACAGGTGCTGCATGTCGGTAAAGGCCGTTCGGCGCTGCTGCAAGCCGTTTATTTCGGCGCATATTTCGTGATGGCATTGCCGGCCGGCCGGTTCATGCAACGGGCAGGATACAAGCGTGGTGTGTTGGCCGGCCTGCTGTTGTTTGCCGCAGGAGCCGTTCTTTTTTATCCCGCAGCTACCGGTGCTCAGTTCACGTTGTTCCTAGTGGCGCTGTTCGTGCTGGCCTGCGGTCTCGCCTTCCTTGAAACCGCCGCGAATCCCTATATGACCGTCCTTGGTCCGCCGGAAGGCGCAGCTTTCCGGCTTAACCTCGCACAGAGCTTCAACGGTGTCGGTTCTTTCATCGGTCCGCTTCTGGGCGGATATTTTTTCTTCGGGAATGAAACGACGGATACAGGTCTCGACGCGGTCAGCCGGATGTATCTGGCTGTAGCCGTGGTAGTCCTCGGCCTTGCCGTTCTTTTCCGTTTCACGTCCCTTCCGGAACCTGAGACGGTTGCGACGCCCTCCTCCGCGCGTTTGCACGTAAAATGGTACTTCAAACGCAGGTTTCTTTTCGCGGTTGCCGCACAGTTCTTTTATGTGGCTGCCCAGGTCGGCATCGCCGCTTTTTTCATCAACTATGCCACAGATCGATCCGTCGGGATGGGCGACCGGGAGGCGGCCTACCTGCTTTCAGTGGCAATGGTATTGTTCACGGCCGGTCGATTCACAGGCAGCATGCTGATGCGCCGGATTCCGGCAGGCAGGTTGTTGACGGTTTATGCATTCGTCGCCATGCTGCTGTGTCTGTGGGTCGCACTGACACCCTCGCCTTTCACGGCCTTCGTACTTGCAGCTGTCTTTTTCTTCGAGTCTGTCATGTTCCCTACCATCTTCGCTTTGGGTGTGAAGGACATGGGCCCCTACACCAAACTGGCGTCTTCCGTTATCGTAATGTCCATCGCCGGCGGAGCCGTGGTACCCTACTTCATGGGACTGGTCGCCGAGGGGATATCCACGGCAACCGCTTATCTGGTACCGGCACTCTGTTTCACGGTGGTGGCCGCATTCGGATACTTCACACGTCATGACACCTCCGTATGATAAGACGCTGTTATGCACTCGACCTGAAGGATGATCCGGAGTTGATCGCCGGCTACGATGCATGGCACACGAGGGTATGGCCGGAAGTGCTTGATTCCATTCGCCGATCCGGAATACTCTCTATGGAGATCTACCGTGCAGGCAACCGGCTTTTCATGATCATGGAGACGGATGATTCCTTTGATCCCGCCGTCAAAGCGATGAATGATGCTTCGATTCCCGGAGTCGTGGAGTGGGAAGCGCTGATGTGGGAATACCAACAAGCGATCCCCGTTGCCGCTCCGGGCGAAAAATGGGTGCTCATGAACCGGATCTTCGTACTTTAGAGCTCTTACCTTTAAGAAATAAAAAAAGACACCTATGAAACAGCTTTTAGCCTTGCGCGGATTCATTTTCAACCCGCTGCTCGCCGTCAGTTTGTTCATGCCTTTGATCTCCTCCGCGAAGGATACCCCCGTATTCGTGCGCAAGGTGGAAGGAGTCAGCGAATATTCCCTTCCCAACGGCCTCCAGGTCCTGCTGATTCCGGATGCCAGCCAGAGCAACATGGTGGTCAATATCGTTTACAAGGTGGGCTCGCGGCACGAAGGCTACGGCGAGACCGGCATGGCGCACCTTCTGGAGCACATGCTGTTCAAGAGCACCAAGAACCTGGGCGACATAAAAAAGATGCTCTCTGACAAAGGAGGCAATGCCAACGGCACTACCTGGTACGACCGTACCAACTATTATGAGATCTTCCCCTCATCGGATGAGAACCTGAAATGGAGCATCCAGATGGAAGCCGACCGCATGGTGAATGCCACGATTTTGCAGTCCGACCTTGACAAGGAATTCTCGGTCGTGCGAAATGAATTCGAGATCGGTGAGAACGAACCCGGCAGCATACTGATGGAACGCATTCTTTCCACGGCATACCTGTGGCACAATTATGGCAACAGCACCATCGGATCGCGTGAGGATATTGAACGCGTCAAAGCGGACCGGCTCAGGGTGTTTTACATGAAATATTATCAGCCGGACAACGCCACGCTCATCATCGCCGGAAAGTTCGATACACAGAAGGCATTGCAGTACATCGGCGATTATTTCTCCGTGATACCACGACCTCAGCGTGTGATTGAGAAGACCTATACCGTGGAGCCCGCGCAGGACGGAGAGCGCTACGTGGAACTCAGGCGGTCCGGTGATGTCCAGTATATCGGTGCGGCTTATCATGCCTCTGCACTGGCCGACGAGGACTATCCTGCCATGGATGTGCTGGCGGAGATCCTACAGGCCGATCCGTCGGGATACCTTTACAAGGCGATGGTGGAAACCCGTAAGGCGGCCAGCATCTATTGCTATCAGCAGACGTTGCACGATCCCGGATTCATGTATTTCGGAGTCGAGGTGCCCAAGGACAAGAGTCTCGATTCCGCCCGGACGGCCTTCGTCAAGGCACTCGATGCCATCGCCAATACCGATTACACCGAGGCAGACCTACAACGCGGCAAGGCGAAAGTGATCAAGCAGATCGAAGATGTCGCGAACAACACCGTCTATTTCGCCATCAATCTGACGGAAATCATCGGCGCCGGCGATTACAGGTTGTGGCCGTTGTACCGCGACCGGGTGGAACGGGTCGGATTGTCGGATATAAAGAGAGTCGCCGCACGCTACTTCCTTCCGAACAACCGTACGCTCGGAATTTTCATTCCCTCCGGTAATGAAGACCGGGTCAAGCCGGCTGAGTTCGACGATGAACGGATCGCCTCCCTTGCAGCGGAAGTCAAAGGGAAAGCGGTCCTGGACACGATAAAGGATTTCGAAGCCACCATCAGCAACGTGAAAGCGAATATGACAACGAGCTCGCTGTCAAACGGCTTTCGCTATTCGTTTGTCAGAAAACCGGTGAAAGGCGGAAAGGTGAACGCCACCGTCATCATGTTCATGGGCGATGAAAAATCGTTGTCCGGAAAGAGGGAAGTGGCGCAGCTCACAGCAGCTCTTCTCAAGGCAGGTACTACAGCCATGTCCAAGGAAAAGATCCAGGATAAGCTCGATTCCCTGAAGAGTTCCGTCTATTTTCAGGCTGCGGGGCAGCGGCTCTACATCAACATCTCCAGTTATGTGAATAACCTGGAGGCTGTCCTGGCCATTGTGAAAGACTGCCTGCGCAATCCGGTTTTCCCGCAGGAGGAATTGGATAAGACTAAGACCGAATACAAATCCTCGTTCGAGTCCCAGTTGAACGATCCGCAAAGCATCGTCTTCACACAGCTCAGCAGGCACACGGATTCCTATCCCAAAGAAGACATACGGTATTCCCCCACTCCTCAGGAAAGGATCGCCGACCAAAGTGCCGTCACGCTGGCGCAGATCCGGGAGTTCCATGCCGGCTTCTACGGAACCGGAAACGCCTTTGCCACGTTAATCGGAGACCTCGATCCGTTGACGGTCGGAAGATTGATGGAATCCGCTTTCGGCGGCTGGACGGCCAAGACGCCTTTCAAGATGTGCCTGCCTATATACGCGGCTAACGCCGGCTATTCCGAGCGTATCGAGACGCCGGACAAAGAGAACGGCGCCTTTGCCTGCGGCCTGAACATCCGGATGACGCGCAAAGACCCCGACTACCCGGCGCTGATGATGGCCAATGAGATGCTGGGAAGCGGAGGATTCCTGACCTCCAGGATTCCCACCCGTTTGCGTGAAAAGGAAGGCATCAGCTACGGTGCGGGATCCTATTTGGATGTGCCTGTACTAACTGATGCCGCAGGTTGGGGCGGCTATGCCTACTACAATCCGAAGATGGTGAACAAGGTGGATGCGTCTTTCCGCGAAGAGATCGTTCGTGCCGTCGACAGCGGATTCACCGCTTCCGAACTCAAGTCGTCTGTCACATCGTGGAAGAACGACCGTCACACTTCACTCGGTACCGACGGATTCCTCATTAGTCTGATCAACTCTTCGATGGTTAACGGCCTTCCCATCGACGATTTTGACGAGCTGGAACGCAAGGTGGAAAGTCTGACGGTTGAACAGGTGAACGCTGCCGCGAAAAAATACATCGTTCCGGAAAAGATGGTGTTCATCTTCGCCGGGGATTTCAAGAAGAAATGATGCCCTCACACCGGGAGTGAACTTCTGGCGTCGGTTGAAGGCGTTGATCAACGACCTTCAGGAATCATGCCGCACTGCTGCAGGTATTTCTCTATCAGTCGCGGCATCGGATATTTTTCCAACTTCGCAAGTGATACTTTCTTCCAATCCTTCGGCATTGCGGTTTTCCCTTTCACGGTGAATTCATAGAAAGTGGCATGCAGGGACTGGTGGCTAAGCAGGTGGCGTGCCTTGTGAACCGTACCCTTCATTTCCATCCTGTCGGTGCTGAATTCCGAACGGCAGGCGGCGAGGAGCCTTTCAGGTTTCCAGGGGCGCATGCTCTCCAGCATCGGAAACTCCCACAGGTGCTGCCAGATGTCCTTTGAGGTCCGCTGACGCAGGTACAGGTTACTTCCTTCGCGTATCACCAGATAATGGAAGTAACGATCGCGGACCTTCTGCTTCTTGGCCTTCACCGGAAGGCTATCCACCTTTTTCAGTTTGCGGGCCGCACACTCCGTACGGAAAATACATGCGCCGCAGTCCGGATTCACGGGAACGCACTGGAGGGCTCCGAATTCCATCACGGCCTGGTTGAAGAGGTCGGGCGGGGCATCCAGGATGAGCTCGTTCGCAAGGGCGACGAAAGCCTTTTTACCTGCTGTGCCGTCGATCGGAGTATCGATGCCGTATAAACGGCTTAGAAAACGGTAGACGTTTCCGTCGACAACCGGATATCTGAGTTTGAAGGCGAAGGAGGCGATGGCAGCCGCGGTATAGTCGCCGACTCCCGACAGCGCCCGGATATCTTCATAGTTTTTCGGAAATACGCCGCCATGGCTGTCGCGTACTTGTCGGGCCGCTTTATGAAGGTTTCTGGCGCGGGAATAGTACCCCAGACCCTGCCACAATCTCAGGACCTTCTCTTCGCTGCTGTCCGCCAGGGAACTGATGTCCGCAAATTCCGCCACGAACCGTTCATAATAAGGCTTGCCTTGTTCGACCCGGGTCTGCTGAAGGATGATCTCCGACAACCAGATTCGGAAGGGGTTGCGAGTGTTACGCCAGGGAAGGTCTCTGGCGTTTGCATGGTACCACTCGATAAGGCGGTCGGCAAAGGGATGCATCGCTCAAAGGTAGCGTCGGGCGTGCATTTGCCGCCGGTCGCGTGGCGATTGTACCGTCAAAATCTTTGTTTTTTGATTTATTCGGGCGGTTTGACGGCATTTCGAAAAATGCCCAACGGATTTCGTAATTCAGGAGGAAATCCTATCTTTGCGCCCCTACTTCGATTATACACAACTACTTAATAGTCAAAGCGATGACAAAAGCAGAATTGGTAGCCGAGATTTCCACGAAGACCGGTATCGAAAAGACGGTAGCCCTGCAAGCAGTAGAAGCCGCCATGAAAGTGATCAAGAATACCATGGCAGATGGAGAGAATGTCTACCTGCGTGGCTTCGGCTCTTTTATCGTCAAGAAGCGTGCTCAGAAATTGGGGCGCATCATCTCCAAGAACACGACCATCGTTATTCCGGAGCATAATATTCCTGCCTTCAAACCGGCCAAGACGTTCTCCAACAAGGTCAAGAACGCCAAGATCAAGAAGAACCAGACCTCTGAAGCGATCGATTGATCATGGCGATCAGCCGCACCCAGTTCTATTTCCTGGCAGGCGCAGCGGTTTTGACCCTCGCTCTTTATTTCTCGGGCTCCGAATCGCCTGTGAAAGAGGAGTCGTCGGCGGAAAAGACTTCTTCAGCTTCCTTTGACGACCGTTTGACTGCTGCCAAGAGTTCCTTGGACGCTTCCGGTCAGAGCAGGGTTTCCGTGCTTGAGTCACAGCTTAAGCCGGACGGCAGCAGCGATACCGCTGTTCTCGCACAGCTGGGCCGCACTTGGGACGGATTCGGTTCTCCGGCCATATCCGCCTATTACTTCGAGCAGATTGCCACACGTAATTCCGGCGAAAAAGAGTGGCTGAATGCCGCTTACCGTTATTTCGATGCTTTCAAGATGAGCGACGATTCTCTTTTCCGTGCCGAGATGGTACAAAAAGCCATCGACGGTTACAAGAAGGTCCTCGAAATCAATCCCGGCAACCTCGATGCCAAGACAGACCTTGGTGTATGTTATGCAGAGGGCAGCCCTCAGCCCATGCAGGGGATCATGATGCTTCGTGAAGTGGTACAGGAAAATCCATCGCACGAATTCGCCCAGTACAACCTTGGCGTCCTTTCGGTCAAATCCGGACAGATGGACAAGGCTGTCGACCGTTTCAGCAAGGTCCTTGAAATCAATCCAAAGAATTACGAAGCGGGTTTTCTCCTTGGCCGTTGCTATGCTGAAATGGGCCAGAAGGAAAAGGCGGTCGCGGCGCTTGAAGCGGTCAAAAGCGGGTCGGATAACGCCCGGCTCGTGGAACAATCAGATAATCTCATCCATCAAATCAATACTAACCAATAAACAGTCCAATCCATGCCAAGCGGTAAGAAGAGAAAAAGACATAAGATGGCGACGCACAAACGTAAGAAGCGTCTCCGCAAGAACAGACATAAGAAGAAGTAAGTGGTCGACGGGGGCACCTTTCGTGTCCCCGCGTCCTTACTGCTTGTCCGTGCAGCGTGACCGGAATGTTCCGGCACGTCCTTTTCGTACTTCCTCCTTTGCCGGTGATGCGTCATCGGTTTTATTTCCGAACATATGCCCGGACTGTTCCGCTTTCTCTCCTGTATCGGCCTAATGGGCTGTGAGTAAACTGAATTTAATTGAATAAGGAACTTGTCATCAGTTCCACCGCCGGCGATACCACCATCGCGCTGCTTGAGGAAAAGCAGTTGGTAGAACTGAATAGTGAAAAAAAGGACCAGGGTTTCCAAGTCGGAGATATTTACCTGGGCCGTGTCCGTAAGCTCATTCCGAGTCTCAATGCCGCATTCGTCGATGTCGGTCATGAGAAGGACGCTTTCCTCCATTACCTGGACCTCGGACCCCAGGTCAAGACTCTTTTGAATCTTGTCAAGCTGACGACCACCGGGAAGAATCCCGATCCGATGCTGACCGGAATCACTCCGGAGAAGGACATCGAAAAAAGCGGAAAGATCAATTCCGTGTTGTCTGCGAACCAATGGGTGATGGTGCAGGTCGCCAAGGAGCCCATCAGCACCAAAGGGCCGCGCATCACCTCCGACATCTCCCTTGCCGGACGGTACGTGGTCATGGTCCCCTTCACGGACGTGGTATCCATTTCCCAGAAGATCAAAAGCTCCGAGGAACGGCAGCGTCTGAAGCGGCTGGCCATGAGCATAAAGCCCCGCGGTTTCGGACTGATCGTCCGTACCGTGGCGGAAGGCAAGAAGACCGCGGAGTTGGACCAGGACATTCAGGACCTGGTGGCGAAGTGGAAGAACGCTTTCGGCAATCTTTCGAAAGCGAAACCACCGCAGAAGGTGCTCGGGGAATTGAACCGCACCTCCACCATACTGCGCGACCTGCTCAACGCGAACTTCAATGCCATTCACGTCAACGACCCGGTCCTTTACGACGAGATCAGGTCGTATATCCAGACCATCATGCCGGAGCAGACGGAGATCGTCAAGCTCTACAAAGGCAAGCAGCCCATCTTCGAGCACTTCGGCGTAGAGAAGCAGATAAAATCCACCTTCGGAAAGACGGTCAACATGGCCAATGGCGCCTATCTCATCGTGGAGCATACGGAGGCCATGCACGTGATCGACGTGAACAGCGGCGGACGAGTAAAGTCCTCGGAAGGGGAGGCTTCCCAAGAGAACATCGCCCTGCAGGTGAACATGGATGCCGCCCGGGAAATCGCACGACAGCTCCGACTCAGGGATATGGGGGGCATCATCGTAGTCGATTTCATCGACCTTCATAATCCCAACAATCGTAAGACGCTCTTCGAGCAACTGCGCACGGAAATGAAACGCGACCGCGCGAAGCATACGATCCTTCCGCCGAGCAAGTTCGGACTGGTCCAGATCACACGCCAGCGGGTCCGACCCGAAACGAATATCACCACGGTGGAGAAATGTCCGGCGTGCGAAGGAACAGGTGAGATCAAAGCCAGTATCCTCCTCGTGGATGAGATCGAGAACAAACTCCGCTATTTCGTCCAGGAACAGAACGAAAAGGAGCTTTCCTTGCAGGTCCATCCGTATCTGGAGGCTTATCTCAATAAAGGGCTTTTGTGGCGTTCGGTCGCCGCGCAGTGGAAGAAGCGCTATAAAGTGAAGTTCAGGGTCCTTCCCAACTCCGCCTATCATATCATGGAGTACCATTTCTTCAATCCGATGGAAGAAGAAATAAAGACCTGATCGTCGCGCGACGTTTGAAGAGCGCTGCCCTTCCATGGGGCGGCGCTTTTTGTTTATTTTTATCCCTCAGCACCATCTCCATGAAAGCCGTTAAACGTATTCTTCTTGTCCTGGCCGTGTTTATCCTTGCCGTATCGGCAGTCGGGCTCCTATTCTTCCCCTCCCATATGGAAGTGCAGCGATCAGTGACGATCAAAGCCTCTCAGGAAGCGGTTTTCGACTATGTGAACGAGCTCCGGAATTTCAACTTATGGTCGCCTTGGCACCAAATGGATACTGCCGCCGTCTACACCTTCGAGGGCCCTGCGTCCGGTGCCGGTGCCGTGATGAGGTGGAAGAGCGACAGCGCCGATGTCGGTCAGGGTTCCATGACCATCACGGAAAGCACTCCTTACTCGTCGGTCAGGCAGGACCTCGAATTCATGAAGAGCGGTGTGGCCAAAGGCGAGTTCCGAATCGCCGCCTCCGATTCCGGTACTGTCATGACCTGGGTGTTTTCCACGGAAGCGGGAGCTAATCCGTTGCTTCGGATCCTGGGTTCTTTCATGGACGGAATGATAGGTCCTGATTTCGAGCGCGGTCTCGGTAAGCTGAAGGCCATACTGGAAGCGTCCCCTTCCCTCAAGGTGCAGCAGGTAGATGTTCCTGGAATGCATTACTTGTACGTCCGCGCGAAAGCAGATGAAAGTAACATATCCACGGTTCTCGGCTCCGGATACGGCCGCATCATGGAGGTGATGCGGAAGCAAGGACTTGTACTTGCCGATGCGCCCTTCGCCATTTATCACACTCCGCCGCCGGTTTTCGAAATGGAGATAGGCATCCCGGTTGTCAAACCCGGCAAGGAATCCGGCGATGTGAAGACCGGCAATCTGGGGCCTTGTAAAGCGCTGATGGTTCGCTTTTTCGGGCCCTACGAAAAATCCGCCGCCGCCCATACCGCCATCCGTCAATACCTGAGCCGTAACGGAATGACCGTCGCCGGTGATCCGTGGGAGACCTATGTGACGGATCCGGCCTCGGAGCCGGATACTACCAAGTGGGAGACGGATGTGTACTATCCTGTCAACTGACATTACATGCCGGTAGCACAGAGAGCTCCGTTGACTCCTGAAAAGGCCTGGACAAGGGCTCAACGGTATTGTGCATTCCAGGAACGCAGCCAGCAGGAGGTAAGGGACAAATTGTATGCCTGGGGACTGCACCGCCGTGACGTGGAGGAATTGATTTCGCGGCTCATCGCGGAAAATTTCCTGAAGGAGGAACGTTTCGCGGAGGCTTTCGCAGGCGGTAAATTCCGAATCAAGAAATGGGGAAGGAACAAGATCCGGCAGGCATTGAAAATGAAACAGGTTTCGGAGCCGCTGATACGTCAGGCGCTTGCTTCCATCCCGGAACGCGAGTACCGGGTCGCTTTGCAGAAGTTGCTGTCGGAACGCAGCCGTAAATGCACTGACACCGATCCGCTCAAACGTCGTCACCGTGTCGCTTCATATGCTGTCGCCCGAGGATTCGAGCCGGACCTGGTTTGGGAGATGCTCGGCGAGGATGGATGGGGGCTCCTTTAATCCTCGTTGAAGTCCCCCCCTGAAAATTCGTTGCTCTTGAATCTTGGCGGATCAGTTCCGTTGAATCCGAGAGCGATGAAATTAGAGTAGGACGCGACGGAAAGCCGGTTTTTCCGCGTGAGGTTCATGAGGTAATTCGAAGGCTCCGATCACTCTGTCTTATACGGAGGGGGCTTCCGAACATTAAAATCCTGATTATCAATTTAATAAACTTTTACACTGGAATCTTGACCTTGTTTTTAAGCAGAATTTTCAATTACAGATTCGTGATTCATCGGCTACGCCGGATTAACAGAGCTTAAAAAACCGGCAAGTTAACTACTGCTGTAGTGATACAAATATGCCATATTGACCTTCGTAAAAAGTATAAAAGCTTGATATACAATACCATGAGAAACATGTGGCACATTTGTATCATATAGGAAGCGTCTGCATGAAATCAGACGTGAACCTTAATCGACTAATTTGCTGCCGCTCTAGGCTAGTGTTTAATCTATACTAACCAACCGACCCACCATTAAATCAACCCTTAAATTCGATTAAAATGAAAAACAGGAAATTAGTTTCTATGATGTTGATAGCAGCTGTGTTCGCTATCGGCGGATGTTCAAAGGACGAACCTACCACAACGGACGTTCCTGAGGTCTCCGTCAGCCAAATCAAGAAGTTGGGGCTTGCCATGTCCAATGCAAACGATGTCGACCAGATCGCTGTTGCTGCAACCGCAACCGGAAACGTTAATCAGAGGTTATCCGGAAACGGGCTTCCGTATTTTGCAGGCAGTTGTGCAGTGGTGACGGATGATCCTGTTGCAGGCAGGACCATAGTCGACTTCGGTGCGTCTTGCATCGGAAACGATTCGGTCGAGAGAAAGGGAAAAATCATTACGGATTACACCGGTGACATCTTCAACGAAGGAGTCGTCATTACGATCTCTTTCGAGAATTACTATGTCAACGGTCGTCATATCGAAGGAACCCGCACTATAACCAATCTCGGGATCAATGATGCAGGCAACATGCATTGGCAGGTTGTGGCAAGCAATATGAAGTCGACGGACCCCACCGGAGAGTGGAGAAGTTGGAATAGCACGCGTGACAGGGAAATGATCCAGGGATTCGGCACCCCGGATATCTCCGACGATGTTTTCCTGATAAACGGAACAGCTGACGGCGCATTCAGCGACGGGAACACATTTTCCGCCAATATCCTGAATTTGAAGAGGGATTTCGCATGTTCCTGGATCCAGGAAGGCTATATCATCGGTCTGATACGCGGTAAAGTTTATTCAGTCGATTTCGGCCGTGATTGCGACAATGAAGTGACCATCACATTCCCTGACCAGCATAGGGAAATCTTGTTTTTGAGATAAGCAGTATTTTTAAACGTCAATATAAAGGCAGGGTGTACACCCTGCCTTTATATTTTTATGATGCTTTTGCCAGTTCAGACTGCCGCATCTGCCGATATTGATTGCAACGAACCCTCCGCGGCATGGACAACGGGGTCTTCATAGAAAATAGTGATAATCAGTCCGTCCTTCCGGAGAGATATCCGTGGCTCTGCACAGCTTTCATCGGTTAAACCTGACTGCGCGACCCATTCAACCGTAATCGCAGCGACATGGGTAAGAATGCCTAATGCGACAATTTTACCTACCTTTGCGGCCATTATGACAGCAGAACAACTAAAGGAACTTAAGGGGCGCTCGGAAGTGCTAAGGGGGCATCTTTGACATCGATGGCAAACTGAAATCCATCGCTGAAGAAGAAGAGCAATCCCATGCTCCGGGATTCTGGGACGATCCCAAATCCGCAGAGAAGCTCATGAAAAGCATCCGCCAGAAGAAGAACTGGACGGAAGCATATGACCAGGTCAGTCGTTCCATCGACGACCTTGGCGTCCTGTATGATTTCTTCAAGGCAGGGGAAGTCGAGGAGTCGGAATTGGATCTGAGTTACAGGCAGACCACTGACTTGCTGGAGGATCTCGAATTCAGGAACATGCTGAGTGCCGAAGAAGACCGTCTTTCGGCCATCATCAACATCAATTCCGGTGCCGGCGGAACCGAAAGCCAGGACTGGGCCTCCATGTTGATGCGGATGTACCTCATGTGGGCGGAAAAACACGGTTACAAAGTGACCGAGCTCGAAATGTCCGAAGGAGATACCGCCGGAATAAAATCCGTTTCGCTGCAGATCGAGGGAGATTTTGCTTTCGGGTACCTCAAAGGCGAAAGCGGTGTGCACCGGCTGGTGCGGATCTCCCCCTACGATTCCAACGCAAGGCGCCATACTTCGTTTGCATCCGTCTTCGCGTATCCGTTGGTGGATGAGACCATCAACATCGAGATCAAGGATGCCGACATCGAGATCCAGACATCCCGTTCGGGAGGTGCCGGCGGACAGAACGTGAACAAAGTAGAGACCAAGGTCCAGATTACCCACAAGCCCACCGGCATCGTGGTGGTCTGCCAGGTGGAACGTTCCCAAGGCGGCAACCGCGAGCGTGCGATGACCATGCTCCGCTCCCAGTTGTACGAGCTGGAGATGAGGAAGAAGAACGAAGCCAAGGCGGCTGCCGAAGCGACGAAAAAGAAAATCGAGTGGGGGTCTCAGATACGCAATTACGTGCTCCATCCCTACAAGCTGGTCAAAGACCTCCGTACCGATGTGGAGACTTCCGATACACAGGGAGTCCTGGACGGCGAAATAGACATGTTCATCAAGTCCTATCTGATGGAAATGAGCAAGAACTGACGGTGGCTGACTCTTAAGAAGTATCTCGTCCGCATCGGTCGAAGTCCGCAAAAGATTTTTCATTCGTCAATACACAGTCCCATGCAATACAGGAAAGAAAAGGACACCATGGGTGTCGTAGAGGTGCCCGCCCACGTTTACTGGGGAGCCCAGACACAACGTTCTATCGAGAATTTCAAGATCGCCCAGGACATCAATCGGATGCCGAAGGAGATCATCCAGGCCTTCGCCTACCTCAAGAAGGCGGCTGCGCTTGCTAACCTGGATGCCGGGGTTCTGACGAAAGAGAAATCCGATGCCATCGGCGCAGTTTGTGACGAGATCCTGGAAGGAAAACTGGACGACCAGTTTCCGTTGGTCGTCTGGCAGACAGGTTCAGGGACACAATCCAATATGAACGTCAACGAGGTGGTGGCTTATCGTGCTCATGTCCGGGCCGGCGGAAGCCTTACGGACGAGAAGAAGTCGGTCCATCCGAACGATGACGTCAACAAGTCGCAGTCATCCAACGACACCTTTCCGACGGCGATGCACATCGCCGCCTACCGCATGCTCGTGCACACGACCTTGCCCGGACTGCGCACCTTGCGTGATACGCTGGCGAAGAAATCGCTGGAGTTCATGTCCGTCGTGAAGATCGGTCGTACCCACCTGATGGATGCCACGCCGCTCACGCTGGGGCAGGAGATTTCCGGATATGTCTCGCAGCTCGATCACGGCATTCGTGCCATCGAACACACGCTGCCGCATCTTGCCGAGCTGGCTTTGGGCGGAACGGCTGTCGGCACCGGCATCAACACGCCCAAAGGATATGATGTGAATGTGGCGAAGCATATCGCTTCCCTCACCGGACTTCCCTTCCGGACGGCGGAGAACAAGTTCGAAGCATTGGCTGCGCACGACGCCATCGTGGAGGCTCACGGCGCCCTGAAGACCGTCGCCTGTGCGTTAATGAAGATCGCCAACGACATACGACTCCTGGCTTCCGGTCCCCGCTGCGGTATCGGCGAACTGTACATCCCCGACAACGAACCGGGATCCTCCATCATGCCGGGAAAAGTCAACCCGACGCAGTGCGAAGCCATGACCATGGTCGCTGCGCAGGTGCTGGGTAACGATGTCGCCATCAACATCGGCGGCGCTACCGGCCATTTCGAATTGAACGTATTCAAGCCGGTCATGATCCATAATTTCCTGCATTCCGCCCGGTTGATCGGAGACGTCTGCATTTCTTTCAACGACAAGTGTGCCGTCGGGATCGAGCCGTTGCGTGAAAATATCGAGAAGAACCTCATGGGTTCCCTCATGCTGGTCACCTCGCTGAACACCAGGATCGGTTACTACAAGGCGGCGGAGATAGCGCAGACCGCACATAGGCAGGGACTCACCCTCAAGGAGGCTGCCGTACAACTGGGACATCTGACCGCTGAGCAATTCGATGAGTGGGTGATACCGTCAGAGATGGTCGGTGAGCTGAAGTGACAATCCTTCCGGTTACAAGAACGGCGGTCAGATGACCGCCGTTCTCATTTTACTCCCGGTAAGGAGGTCAGATATACTTTTCCCCCTTCTTCAGCCTGACGTCGTTCACCAGGTTCCGAACCTGCTGCTCGTCGTCCTTGGGACAGATCAGTAAGACATTGTCGGAATAGACCACGATGTAGTTCTCTAGTCCCTGGATGACTGCCAGCTGGTCTTTGGGCAGATTGACGATGCAATTGGCGGTCTTGTCCAGCATCACGTTAGGGCCCACGATCGCGTTTCCCGATCCGTCGTGGGGAAGCTCCTCATACAAGGATTTCCAGGTGCCGAGGTCGCTCCATCCGAATTCGGCACTGAGCACGAAGACGTTCTTCGCTTTTTCCATGATTCCGTAATCGATGGAGATATTGGTGCATTTCTCGTATGCCTTCTTGATGAATTCCTGTTCGCCGGATGTATTGTAGATGCCCTTGCCTTCCTCGAAAAGGAGATGCATGTCCGGAAGGTGCTCGCTGAAGGCCTTCAGGATGGTGTCTGCCCTCCAGAGAAAGATACCCGCATTCCAGACGAACTCGCCGCTCTTCAGGAAGAACTTCGCCATGTCCAGGTTCGGTTTTTCGGTGAAGGTCTTTACGCGTGAGACTTTTAATTCCTCCTTTTGGGAGTGGTCGTCTTCCACCTGTATATAGCCGTACCCTGTATCGGGCCGACTGGGATGGATGCCTATGGTCAGCAGGCCTTCACCTCCGGCAGTGAAATCAAGTCCTTTGAGTATGGCTTGACGGAAACGTTCCTCGTCTTTGATGACATGGTCGGAAGGTGCTACGACAAGGTTCGCATCCGGATTTATGGAATGGATCTTCTGGGCGGCGTAGGCCACGCAGGGGGCCGTATTGCGGCGCATGGGTTCGGCCATTACCTGCTGCGGAGAGAGTCCGGGCAGCTGGTCGAGCACATGCGGAAGGTAACTTTCGTTGGTGACGATATATATATTCTCCGCGGGACAGACTTTCAGGAAGCGTTCATACGTCTGCTGAATCAGGGTCTTCCCCGTGCCGAGGATATCGATGAACTGTTTCGGAAAATTGTTCCGGCTCATCGGCCAGAAGCGGCTGCCGATGCCGCCGGCCATGATCACGCAATAATTGTTTTTCATACCGGAAGTTGGATGTTCGTGAAAAGAGTTCAGTCCTTCAGAGTGGAAAGCACGCGTTCCAGCTGGGCGAATACTTCGTCTATCTCATGTTTATTGCAGGTACCTACGGAGAGTCGGTACCACGGGGAGTCATCGCTGGCTCCGAATGCGCTGAAAGGCACGACCGCCAGTTTGGCCTCGTCAAGGATATATTGGGTGACTGCTTTCTGGTCGGTAAGCGTGAGTCCGGAAGCGGTCTTCTTGCCCTTCAGGTCGAGCCGTACGGTCAGATAAATAGCCGCTTGAGGGGCGATGGCATCGACACGGTGCCCCGCCTTTTTAAGGGCAAGGAAACCTTCATGGAAGCGCTTCAGCCGCTCGTCGACCTCGGATTTGAACGAATGGAGAAAGCGGTCGATTGCGTCCTTGTTCTGCAAATAGATGCCGGTCGCCACCTGTTCGGCCTTTGGGGCCCAGGCTCCTACGTGCGACAGGATGGCTTTCATCTTGTCGATGATACGCTGGGGTCCGAAGGCCCAACCCACCCGGATTCCTGTAGCTGCGAAGGATTTGGATATTCCGTCGATGAAAATGGTGTAGTCCCGGAGTTCCGGCCGCAGCCGGACCGGATCGAAATGTCCGGTGGCGCCGAAGGTGAGGACCCAATAGATCTGGTCGAACATCAGATACAACGGCTTGCCGGTGCCGTTTCGACGGCGGTTCTCTTCCAGTACCAGGTCACAGATCTCTTCCAGCTGGCTTTTGCCGAAAACCGTACCTGTAGGATTGAGCGGAGAACACAGTGCCAACAGCGTTGCGTCTTTCAAATGAGGCCGCAGCTCATCCGCGGTGGGCATGAAGTTGTTCTCGGGCTTTGTTTCCACGAAAACGGGCCGCGCTTGCGAAAGATGACAGTAGTGGTTGTTGTTCCAGGAAGGGACCGGGAATACCACCGTATCGCCTTTGTCCAACAGGGTCACATAGGTGGCGTAAATCAACGGACGTGCGCCCCCGGATATGAGAATCTCATCGGCAGAGTAGGAAAGCCCCTGCCGTTCGCGGTGGAAATCCGCAACCGCTTTTCGCAAATCGGGCATTCCATTGGCGGCCGGATAGTTGGTGTGACGGTGGTCATACGCCTTGACGATCTCCTGCGAGAGCTCGGCAGGAATCGGGAAGATCCCGGGGTCGAAATCGCCGATGGTGTAGTTGAAGATCCTTTCACCGTTTCGGATCTTCTCGTGTATTTCTGCGGCGAGTTTGATGATTTCCGATCCGATGAGGTTTTCAGCCATATCGGACACCGGAAGGCGGGTCGCGGAGGTGTTTTGTGCGGACATTCTTACCCGGAATCAAGGACGCGCAAAGGTACGTTAAATGGGGTTATCTGAGACCTGAAAAAAGGGCGGGACATCGGTGAAAAACACCGCAATCCTGACGTTTTCCGGTTCATGCAGGTGCGAGCGTATCCTCTCCGAAATCCTCGGGAAGCACTTCTGCAATGCCGCTCACCATGTATTCTCTTCCTGATCCCACCTCCAGGCACCTGAACCGAGTCCTGTTCTTTGCTCCTTTCCTGAACCGGAATCTCGTACGCTCACCGTACAGCCTGAATAAGCTGCCATGCGGTAACTCGTCAAGGTGATAGACCTTCACTTCCGCCGGGGGGTCGTAAAGGCGCAGTGCCTTCATGAGCAGCGGGTCGTGGCAGCTCGAGGACGGGGGATCCGTCAGATGACGGTTGAGGACGCTTTCCAGTTCCGACGGAAAGATTCCATTGCCCAGGAACTCACCCAACAGGATACGGAATTCCTGTTTCCATTCTCTTCCGTGGGGGTCGTGATAGGCGCCGTACTTGATGAAGCAATGCAGATGCGCCACCTCGTGCGTGAAGGTGATCAGGAAAGCGTAGGGATTCAGGTCATGATTGACGGTGATACGGTGTCCTTTTCCTTTTTCCAGCGGGCGGTAATCTCCCAGCTTGGTGGCGCGGACCGGCGTGATCTTAAGATGGATGTTACGGGCGATGATCCACCGTGTACAGACCGCGACTGCCTGTCGGGGGAGGTATTTGGAAAGGACTTCTTCGATCGTCACGACGCTGATGAAGATAAGAAGTATTTCAGCAGTAAAGATCCTGAAAGGGGCAGAAACCGCAGTGGACAGGGCCGGTCTTACTTCAGCAGCTGGTAGGCCAGCAGACCGGATAGATAGGCAAGTCCGCTCATGTACAGCAGTTGGATCAAAGGATATTTCGCTTTACGCGTTTCCCGGTAGACTGTCGCTAAGGTGCTCATGCACTGCATGGCGAATGCGTAAAAGAGCAGCAGGGAAAGTCCGGATGCCAGCGTATATCTCGGCAATCCTGTTTCCGGCACTTTTTCCTCCGCCATCTTTTCCCGAAGGGTGCGTTGTGCGGCACGTTCATCACCCACGCTGTAAATGGTCGACATGGTCCCCACGAACACTTCACGTGCAGCGAAGGAGGTGATCAGGGCGATGCCGATCTTCCAGTCATAGCCCAAAGGACGGATCGCCGGCTCGATGACATGTCCCAACATGCCGGCATAGGAATGCTCCAGCTTCTCCGACTGCGCCATGATTTCCAGTTCCTGCCTCTCGCCATCAACGGCCGATGCCTGCATGGCTGCATATTTCCGGTCGATCTTTTCAAAAGTGTCGCCGGGTGCGAAAGAAGAAAGCACCCACAGTACGATGGAAATGGCGAGGATGATCTTCCCGGCATCGAACAGGAAGATCTTCACTTTCTCCAGGATGTGCAGGAAAATCGTCTTCCAACGCGGTATGCGGTATACCGGAAGCTCCATGATGAAGTAGCTGCGCTCTTTCGACTTGATCACGTGTTTCATGATCCAGGCGGCCGCCAGTGCTGCAAGGAATCCGATCAGGTAGAGCAGCATCATGGCTATGCCCTGAAGGGAAACTCCCATGAACATGTCCCGCGGAATGACCAGCGCCACCAGAAGTGTATAAACGGGCAGCCTCGCGGAACAACTCATCAGAGGCGTCACCATGATGGTGATCAGTCTCTCCTTGCGGTTCCGGATCGTGCGTGTCGACAACAGGGCAGGGACTGCGCAGGCTACGCCGCTCATCAGCGGAATCAATGATTTTCCGTTCATGCCGAATCCGCGCATCAGTCGGTCCATCAGGAAGCTGACCCTGGACATATACCCCGTATCCTCCAGGATCGCAATGAAGAAGAACAGGAGTGCGATCTGCGGAATGAAAACGACGATGCCGTTGATGCCGGCCAGTAATCCGCCCACCACCAGGTCATTCAGCAATCCCGCAGGCAGTAGGGATTGCACCTGGCCGTTCAGCCATTTGAATCCGCTGTCGATGAGGTCCATCGGGTATGCGGCCCAGGTGAAAATGGATTGGAAGATCAGGAACAGAATGCCGAGAAAGATGAAATATCCCCAGATCCGGTGCGTGAGCAGCGAGTCGATGCGGTAGGAATAAGAGTCGCGTACCGGATGGTCCTGCTCCCTGACGCATT
Source organism: Bacteroidota bacterium (assembly GCA_046052345.1). GTDB lineage: Bacteria > Bacteroidota > Bacteroidia > AKYH767-A > 2013-40CM-41-45 > Pollutiaquabacter. The sequence goes on from JBJOMN010000035.1 coordinate 139,618, forward strand.
CCTTCAGGTAGTTGGTGATCAGCTTGTACCGCTCCAACGTCTCGCGGGCCTGGAGTTGTTCGGCCTGGAAGCCGGTCTCTTCGATCACCTTGCGCACACGGGCGCGTTTTTCTTCGGGAAGTTCGAATGATTCGATGAGGTGAAGATTGTTCGCTACCAGAAATGCGTTGTAATCGCTTTTCACCCGGATGGTCTCACGGATGGCCTCGACGGTCAAAGGAGCCATGCTCCGGGAGTCCAACTGCGGCTTTCCGGGCTTCAGGTCATGCGCCAGGATGGCTGACTTCAGTTCCTCCAAACCTTCCTTCTTTCTGGCGTTCATCGGGACGATACGGATTCCCAAACGCTGTTCAAGCGCCTTGAAATCGATTTCTGTTTTCCGGTTACGCACAAGGTCCATCATATTGATGACCAGGATGACCGGAATGCCTAGATCAATCACCTGCGAGCACAGGAACAGGTTGCGCTTCAGGTTGGTGCCGTCCGCAGTGATGATCGTAAGGTCAGGATGTGAGGGATGGTCCGGATTGCATAAAAGACGGAAGGGTAATTCCTCCTCGGGCGATTTCGGATAAAGGGAGTAGGTTCCCGGAAGATCCAGTACCTCCGCCTCTACGGCAACTTGGCCGTTCCGCTGCAAGGAGAGGGATCCCGTCTTCTGGTCGACGGTCACCCCGGGGAAATTTGCAACCTTCTGGTTGAGTCCGGTCAGGTCGTTGAAGACGGTGGACTTCCCGGAGTTCGGGTTACCGATCAATGCTATCTTCATCCGGCGTGTCACGTGGGAACTATTAGAAGGGACCATCAACAGGGTCGCACCCTGATGGTTCCGGCCTCATCTTTACGAAGGCTCAACATGTATCCGGAGACTGCGACGGCGATGGGATCTCCGAAAGGTGCAGTCCGTATCACTTCGACCGATTCACCGGGAATGAATCCCATTTCCAGAAGCTTCAAGGACAACTCAAAGTCCGTGAAGCTTTCGATCAGGGCTAACCTTCCTGTTTCCAGTTGGGATAGGGTGGTAGAATCGGCGGCCACAGTTATTTAGAATCGTTTTAAATAGGAACCAAAATTAGTCCATTTTTCCGACCCGATCCATGAGCAATCTCACTTCCGGATAAATATTAAAATACTGGAAATCAAGTGATAGAGGAGTTCCGGGGACTTCTCAGGAACGGACGTCGTGTCCCCGGTTCCCGGCGGAAGAGGAAGGGTGCTGCGTGCTGCCAAATTTAGGGCAGTCGCACTTCTTCTTGAAAACGAAACAGCCGCAGAGCGTTGAAACGAATAACGAAAGTGCAAGCAACCTGATGGCGGATTTCATGTCATTAAAGGTAGGTAATAATGAGTGTTGAGAAGCCTTTATTCGTTTTCCGGTGGACGAAAACCTAATTCGTAATTTTGCCGGAGCATGACCAACTGGGCGTTCCATCTCGGTCGTTATTGGGTCTTCATCAAAGACCTCATGACGCGTCCCGAAAAACTATCGATTTACTGGAAGCAGTTTCTCCGGGAACTGGATAACTTCGGCTACGGATCGATGGGAATCGTCGCGCTGGTGTCGGTTTTCATGGGTGCGGTCATCACCATCCAGACGGTCTATAACCTGCTGAATCCCCTTATTCCGATGTCGGCGGTCGGCATCGTAGCGCGGGACTCCATCATCCTTGAATTCTCTCCCACCATGATAAGCCTGGTTTTGGCAGGCAAGATCGGTTCCAGTATCGCTTCGGAAATCGGTACGATGCGTGTGACCGAGCAGATCGATGCGTTAGAGATCATGGGTATCAATTCCGCCGCTTATCTGGTATTGCCCAAAGTGGCAGCCGCCATGTTCATCTTTCCGTTCATCGTGGTCATCTCCATGTTCCTGGGAATCTTCGGCGGCTGGGTGGCCGGCAGCGCGGCAGGTGTCATTTCCTCCGTCGATTACATTCAGGGTATTCAGGACCATTTCATCCCGTTCAACGTCACCTTCGCCATCATCAAGTCCGTCACCTTCGCCTACCTCATCACTACTGTCTCCTCCTACCACGGATATCATACCGGTGGCGGGGCGCTGGAGGTAGGACAGTCCAGCACGGATGCGGTCGTTTATTCAAGTATCCTGATACTTGTTTTCGATTACATTCTCACCCAGTTGATCCTGATATGATCGAACTCCGGAACATATCCAAAAGCTTCGACGGACGGCAGATTCTCAGCGATGTCAGTTCCACCTTCGAGAAGGGGAATATCAACCTTGTGATCGGCGGGTCGGGCTCCGGAAAGACGGTGATGATGAAATGCATGGTCGGCCTGGAGGAAGTCGACCAGGGTGCGATCCTCTACGACGGTCAGCGTTTTTCCGGTCTCGACAAGAAAGGACGCAAGCCTTTCCGTCAGAAGATCGGAATGGTATTCCAGGGCGGTGCGCTCTTCGATTCCCTGAATGTCGAGCAGAATGTCATGTTTCCGCTGAACATGTTCACGGACATGAGCCTGGAGGAGAAAAAGGAGCGTGTCGACTTCTGCCTCCGGCGAGTCAACCTGCCTTCTGCGCTCAAACTCATGCCCTCCGAACTCAGCGGTGGCATGAAGAAACGGGTAGCCATCGCCCGTGCCATCGCACCTAGCCCCAGTTATCTCTTCTGCGACGAACCCAACTCAGGCCTTGATCCGCGTACCTCGATCGTGATCGACAACCTTATCAAGGAGATCACCGAGGAATTCAGCATCACCACCATTGTCAATACGCACGATATGAATTCAGTATTGGAAATCGGCGACAAGATCCTCTTTCTGTACCAGGGAAAGAAGTGGTGGGAAGGCGGGGTCGATGACATCCTGCGCACCGACAACAAGGAGTTAAACGATTTCATCTTCGCCTCCAAACTGGCAAAGGGTATCAAAAGGGTCTGAAAGCACGTAGTCTCAGTATCCGGGCAGACGTTTCAACGCCGCTGACCCCCATTCACTTTCAAATAGGATCATGACCGGGTCATGGTATCCGTCGGGCGGGGAGATGCGGCAATTTTCTGTCCGTTCCGTTCGGATGCGGTCTAGCAATTGTCCCGACAAGGAATACAGGCTGCAGAGCTTGATACTGCCGTTGTGCCGGATGACCCAGCCCCGTCCGTCCCAGATCACCTCCGGAACCGCCGGCAGCTTACGGATGCCGGTGGAACGTTGCAGCGTGAAGCGCTGCCCGTAGCATGCCCCGGGCATTGTCCAGACGAAAAAAGATAAAAGACTGTCGGCAGGACCGATCACCGTCCTCCACAAAGTGTCTCCGGGAGCAGAGGATACCGTGTCTATGATGGTGCTGTTCAGTTCCACGAAAAAATTTACTGGCGAAGCGCCCGGCGAGGCGTTGATCACAACCAATGTGTCTCCGTCCGAGCAGACGACCGTGGTATCGAAACCGGTCAGCATGGCACAATTGTACGGTGTGAAATTCACTGCGAGGACCGACCCCTGAGCAAGACCCGCTGTCAGCACTAAGGAAATGAGCACAATCGTCTTTCGCATGATTTCTTAATGATTCTGTCACAAAGGAACGCCAGCCTTTTGCAATAACAAAAGGGCATGAAAAAAGCCCCGCCGGAGCGGGGCTTTCCGTAAAATGAAGTTTAACGCTTAGCGGGATGAAACCATCACGTTGCGCGTAACCACGCCGTTCTCGGACTGTACACGTACGGTGTACAAGCCGGCCGGCTGCTGGCTGAGGTCAACACGGACATTCTCCAGGGAGTTGAACGTATTGGTATAAACCGCCTGACCGAGTGCATTGGTAATGGTCACTACGGCGTTGTTGACTTTTCCGTTCAGGTAAAGGATACCTTTCGTAGGATTCGGGAAAACCGTAACGTCGGACATTGCATCGACGGTAGGTACGGAAACCTGGGTCGAGGAGGGATTGTTCACGCGAAGGAGGAAGCTGCGCTCGAAAGCGTTTTCCACCGGAGTCCACGCTCCGCCGGCGACCTGATAGAATCCGCGGTTGGGAGTGAAGATCTCGGAAGCCGAACCAATGGTAAGGTTGTTCGTCGACTTCTGTTGGGCAGCCACGAAATACTGGCCGGGGGAGACGTTCACGGGGCTCACCAGGGGCAGATTGATGAATGCACCGCCCGTGTCGTTGGCAGTGATGACATAGTTGCCGGTGGTGCCGATGACGTTGCCGGGGGTTCCGCCGACGACATCGAACACATCGACGGACATGGAATCACCCAGCGTGGCATTCGCCAGCCAGAAATCCACGGAGGTGAACTGGGAACCGATATAGACATCGAAAATCTGCCCGAGGTAGCCGGTATTCGCGTTGAAACCGAGTCCGCCGCTGTAGTAGTTGACGTCAAGGAAGGTATAATCACGGGCATAGATGGCGTCATCCACATACCGTACTTCGTACGTGGTATCGTTGCTGGTGTTGCCGTCCGGAGCGGTCATGGAGCAAATGTACTCGAAGTAATAGGCACCGGTGTCCGAAGGAGTGTAAGGAAGAGGTGCGGTGAGCAAAGCCGAGGTGTCGCCCGGGTTGAGGGTGGCAGCGGCATTAGTGACACTGTTATAGACGTTCGTGAAGGCGCCATCGTAGATGTTCACCGTGATGCTGGCGTTGTTAGCGACGGCACCGCCAAGGTTGGCGATATATCCGCCGATTACGAACGGCTGCACCTGCAGGATCGGTACGGACGAGTACTCGCTGGGATTAGCGACCTTGATGACGGAGATGTCGTTGGCGGGGACGTCCTCGATCAAGATGTCATCGATCATCCAGGCGTAGGCGCAACCGGCTCCTGCACCCAGAGCTGAGGGGCTGTAGAACTGAAAGCGCAGTTTGACACCCGCGTGACCGGCGGCGACGCTGCTGATATTGACGGAAACGATATCAGGGTTGACGGTGCCCGAGGGGTCATTGTTGGAGTTGTAGTTGTTGTTGACGGTGATAGGGTTCACGTTGAACTTGGTCCAGGTGGTACCGCTGTCGCCCGAAACGAAAAGGAACGTCGAATCGAAGTAATGACGGTAAAACTGCGAGAAGACCAGACGTGCGGTGGTCGCTGTGGAAAGGTCGATGTAGCCGGCCGTCTCCAGGTTGGCGGTCTGGTCGCCGCTGCAGAGAAGGTCGGAGTCGAACAACGCGAAGCCGTTGGCAGCGGTTGCGGAAGCGATCGGAGCGATGGCGAAGGCGCCGGTAGGGCCGGTTCCCGTCTGATCGATCACCCAGTTGTCGGTGCCGATTACTGCGGTCTTCACCCAGCGGGTGGAATCGCTGAAGTCATCGGACCAGTAGGTGGTCGCTGTGCGGTTACTGCCGGGAGCGGTCCGCTTCAGGGATTGGATCATCTGACGGGTGGAGACAGGACGAGCCTGTTGCTGCTTCACCTTGCGGGTGACTTGTTGCATGGCCAGTTGCGCATCGACCGCTGTTACCAGCGTGAAGAGAACGGCCATCAGGAAGTAGAACTTTTTCATGGTTTTGGATTGAGGTTGAGATTACTATGTTGCAAAATTATGGGAGTTTTCGAGGCGTGCAACCTGTGTTTGCCGCTCCAATCGCACTTTATAACCTGATTTTTTAACAAAAAGCCCCCGACCGGATCACGGACAGGGGCGTTTCAATGAAAAAGCCGCCCTTGCGGACTTTCGGGGATGTCAGGCCATCAGTTCCTCGTACTGCTCCATCGGGGGACATGCACAGACCAGATTGCGGTCGCCGTAGGCATTATCCACTCGACCAACCGCCGGCCAGAATTTGTGGGTTACGACATACGGTAACGGCAAGGCCGCCTTCTGCCTGGAATATGAATGGTTCCAGTCGTTCTTGGTCACCTCCAGCATCGTATGGGGGGCGTTCTTGAGGACATTGTCCTTACGGTCTGCTTCCCCGTTTTCAATCTCCTCGATTTCGCGGCGGATGGAAATCATCGCGTCACAGAAACGGTCCAGTTCTCCTTTCGGTTCGCTTTCCGTAGGCTCTATCATGATGGTTCCCGGTACCGGGAACGACATCGTCGGTGCATGGAACCCGTAGTCCATCAGTCGCTTGGCGATATCTTCCACCTCGATACCGGCCGATTGCTTGAAAGGACGACAATCCAGGATCATCTCGTGTGCCACGCGGCCGTTGGAACCGGTATACAGGACAGGATAATGTTTTTCGAGACGTGATTTGATATAGTTCGCATTCAGGATCGCATAGCGAGTCGCATCCGTCAATCCTTCACCGCCCAGCATCTTGATGTATGCATAGGAGATGAGCAGTATGCTTGCGCTTCCCCACGGAGCCGCGGAAACTGCAGTCGTGTTTCCTCCCGTCTTCACCAGCGGGTGGGACGGAAGGAAGGGGGCGAGATGGGCTGCAACGCCGATCGGTCCCATGCCGGGTCCTCCGCCCCCGTGAGGTATCGCGAAGGTCTTGTGAAGATTCAAATGGCAGACATCTGCTCCGATGGTGTGCGGATTGGTCAATCCCACCTGCGCGTTCATGTTGGCGCCGTCCATGTAGATCTGTCCGCCGCAGTCGTGGATGATCGAGGTGATCTCCTTGATGCCCTCCTCGAAAACCCCGTGCGTAGAGGGATAGGTGACCATCAGGCAGGAAAGGTGGTCCTTGTGCAGCTCCGCTTTGGCACGCAGGTCGCTGAGGTCTATGTTGCCCATGTCGTCGCACTTGACAACGACCACCTTCATGCCGGCCATCACCGCGCTGGCAGGGTTGGTGCCGTGGGCGGACGAGGGGATCAATGCGACATCGCGATGGCCTTCTCCGCGGCTGTGATGATAGGCACGGATCACCATGAGTCCTGCATATTCGCCCTGGGCACCGGAGTTCGGTTGGAGCGATACGGCGCTGAAGCCGGTTACCGTGCAGAGATATTCTTCGAGTTCACTGATCATCTTGCGGTACCCGGCAGCTTGTTCGACAGGTGCGAACGGATGCAGTCCGCCCCATTCGCGCCAGCTCACGGGAATCATCTCGGAGGTGGCGTTCAGCTTCATCGTGCAAGAGCCGAGGGCGATCATCGAATGGTTCAGGGAGAGGTCCTTCTTCTCGAGATAAGCGATGTAACGGAGCATCTGCGTCTCTGCATGATGGCCGGAGAAGACAGGATGGGTCAGGAAGGCAGAGGTGCGCTTGAGCTGGCCTTTGATCACTTCCGTGTTGCTTGCTTTGTCAGTAACAGCGGTTCCTTTCGCTGCGGCGAAAATGGCGGCGATTTCCCGCACATCGGTTTCGGATACGGTCTCGTTGAGACTGATGGTGACCGAAGAGTCCCCGATATACCGGAAATTGATACCTGCGGCTTCGGCGGCGGTACGGATGGCGGCGGTATGCTTGCCCGTTTCGATATGAAGGGTGTCGAAATAGGTCGGGTTCGCTTGCACGTATCCCGCACCTTTCAGTAACGCGTCAAGTTCGGAGGCTTGGGCATGGATCCTGCCGGCGATCTTTCGCAGACCTTCCGGTCCGTGATACACTGCGTACATGCCCGCCATTACGGCAAGCAGCACCTGTGCGGTACAGATGTTGGAAGTGGCTTTGTCGCGGCGGATATGCTGCTCTCTCGTCTGCAAGGCCATGCGCAACGCCCTGTTGCCTTGCGCATCTATCGATACGCCGATGATCCGGCCGGGCATTTCCCGTTTGTAAGATTCCCTGGCGGCGAAGAAGGCGGCGTGCGGTCCGCCGTATCCCATCGGCACCCCGAAACGCTGACTGTTTCCGTATACGATATCGGCGCCCCATTCGCCCGGAGGCGTCAGCATGGTCAGTGAGAGAAGGTCGGCACCTACTGCCACCTGCACGTCGTGCTGTTTCACCTGCTTCACCCACGCGGAGTAATCGGTGACAGCGCCGTTCACGGCAGGATATTGCAGGATGGCTCCGAAGAAGGAGCCGTCGATTTGCACGCTTCGGTGGTCGCCGATCACCAGCTCGATGCCGAGCGGCTCGGACCGCGTCTTGAGCACGTCGATGGTCTGGGGAAGACAATCGACCGAAACAAAGAGTTTGTTCGCATTGCGCTGTACACTTTCCTTGCTGCGGGCAGCGTGGAAGACGTGCATCGCTTCAGCAGCCGCAGTGGCTTCGTCGAGCAGCGAGGCGTTGGCGATCTCCATGCCGGTGAGGTCGATCACCATCGTCTGGTAATTCAACAGCGCCTCCAGACGACCTTGGGCGATTTCTGCCTGGTAGGGAGTATAGGCGGTATACCATCCCGGGTTCTCGAAGATGTTCCGGAGAATGACGCCGGGAGTGATGGTATCGTGATAGCCCAGACCGATGTAGGAACGGAAAACCTTATTCTCCTCCGCAAGTTTCCGCAATTCCGAAAGATAGACGTGCTCGGGCATCGCCGAGGGCATCGCAAGGCTTTGACGTAATCGAATGGAGGAAGGCACGGTCTCGTCAATCAGCTGGTCGAACGACGAAACACCGATTTCGCGCAGCATTTCAGCGGTCTGCGCAGCATCCGGACCGATATGTCGGCGGGAAAATGAAACGGAGGACATAGGGAATATGGGTCGTTTTTTAAGGACTGTAAAGGTAGTGAATAACACTGTGTCGGGGAAGTGGTTTTTGCTCTTGAAAAGCAGTAAATTGGCGGTATTCCAGGGCTGCTTCCCCCATGAAAAAAGGTGCTTTATTCCTCCTTCTTGCGCTGTATGCGCTGAGCCTGTCCGCTCAGGAAACCATTACCCTGCTCAATGGGAAAGTCATACCGGCCTCGAGGGTGAAAATCGATGAATTCAGCATCTCCTATAGCAAGGACACAGCAGGAGGTTTCCGCCGCATCGATAATTACCGGGTGTTCAGTGTTACGCAATCGGACGGATCGGAGACGGTTGTGTACCGTAAAGACCCTGAGGATTCCCTGGACTTCACCCCTGAGCAGATGCGGTTGTTCATTCAGGGCGAACAGGAGGCGGACCGGAATTTCAAAGGCTACTTCAATATGGGGACCGCTGCAGCAGTAGGTGCCGGCGCCAGCTATTTCGCCATATGGGGATTGTTGGTTCCACCGCTTTATTCCACCGTCGTTGGCGGCTTCTCTCCTGATATGGAAATGGCAGACCTTTCCGATCCCTCCAAACGCAACATCCCCGAGTTCTGCGAAGGCTATCAGCGGAAGGTCCGTGACAGGAAGATCCGTCAATCCTTCGTAGCAGGCATGATCGGTTTCGCAGCCGGATTCATTCTTTTTACTACTTTGAGTAACTAATGTCATGATAGCGGACTTTCCTTCATCTTTACGAAGGATCTTCCTCTTCAGTCACCTTTACCTGGCCTGCTGCGCCGGCGCGCTGTACCTCCATACCTTGTCATTGTGCGGAAAATCGCTGCACCTTACACCTTCCTTGATGGTGTTGATGGCCGCTACCGTGGTCTATTACAATTTCCATAAGCTCTCCTACCGGTTAGATTCGATCGCTCCTGCCCATTTGTGGAAGTCGCTGACGGATCCGTCCGTGCGTGTCGCCGACAGGATCCTTTTTCTTTTCGGCGGCGCAACGTTCATGTTCTGTTTCCTGAAGCTTTCCGTCGCCTTGAAATTGGCATGGTGTGCCATGACCGCCTGTGCATTGCTCTACTCCGTTCCCCTGTTGGCTTTTACAGGATTGCGCCGTTTACGCGAAATCCCTTCGGTCAAATCCGCCCTTGTCGCTGCGGTCTGGGCAACGGTCACAGGCGTCTTTCCCTTGTTGGAGGATGCTAGCTTTTCGGCGGAACCCGGACCGTGGTTCATGTTCTTTTCAAGGTTCGCACTTGTATTCGCGTTGTGTGTCCCTTTCGAGATCCGGGACCAGAACAGGGAACAGGCCCGGAACCTTCCTTCCGTCATGCAGTTCGGCCGTAGCCGCGTCATCGCCGCAGCTGCCGTTCTGCTGCTGACAGCTGCAACGGTGCAACTGTTGTCTTTCATCGATGACCGGTTACCCTTGAATGCGTTTATTAGTCTTTTAATTCCCGGACTGACGGCAGCTGTGCTCATGCTGGTCACCCGACCGACGTGGCCGGGCTGGTATTTCAAGCTGGTGGTGGACGGTGTCATGTTGCTGCCGCTGGTTTTGCTTATCTTGGCGTGAAGATGTTGAAGAAGTATCCGACAGAAGCCTTCGACCACTTGGTCGCCGCAGTACGGGACAAGGATGAATCCGCACAGGAGTGGTTGGCATCCAACGGATATCCGGAGCTGTATCATTTCCTCGACGCCATCGAGGACGTCGAGGTCTCCTTCCGGTGGTTGCTGGACAACGGTTTCCGCCATTTTGCTGCTGTCGTAGACGGTCTTTCGGGAAAAGACCAGGCAAAGGCATGGCTCATCAGGTCAGGATATCCTGCTCTGGCTGCTTTCATCGAAGCGTGCGACGGCAGCGCGCAGGCGGTGAAATTCCTTGTGAATGCCGGTGAAAAAGGATGGGTGCTCGTGGCCCGCGAGATCAATGCCCGCGAGAAAAAGAAACAGAAGAATTTCTTCTGGAACTTCTTAAACTTCGGAAACCCCTTCCGCTAAGGCGGAGTAGACCTCGTCCAGTGAGTCGCAGATGACGCCTGCAGCTTTTTCCAGGACGGAAGAGGAGTGGGCCGCTGATACAAAGCCGACTTCGTAACCGGAGGGGCCGAGGTAGACGCCTTTTTCAAGCAGTACGCCGTACAGTTTACGGAACTTGTCCATTCCCGCCGGATCTATTTCCGCCGAACTTCGAATAGCGCCGGACGAGGTGAACGCGAACCAGAATATCGATCCGATCGAGAACACCTTGAAGTCATAACCTTTTTGGGCCGCGTGCCGGTTTAGGATTTCCGTGAAACCGATCGTCCTTTTTTCCTGGTCTTCGTAAAAACCTGGTCTGAGGCATTCCGAAAGCTGTGCATGACCTGCCGCCATGGCGACCGGATTTCCGGACAGCGTACCTGCCTGATAGACGTCTCCCTCCGGAGCGATCCTGGACATGATCTCCCGGCTTCCGCCATAAGCACCTACGGGCATTCCTCCTCCGATGATTTTTCCGAAGGTGATGATGTCCGGTTGAATGCCGTAATAGCCGGCAGCTCCCTCGAATCCTACCCTGAAACCGGAAATCACTTCGTCGAAAATGAGGAGCACCCCGTGTTTTTTCGTGATATCCCGAAGGAACTGGAGGTATTCCTTTTCCTGGAGCAGGAGTCCGTTATTCGCCGGAATCGGTTCGATGATGACGGCGGCGATGTCGTGGGAGAAGTCCGAGAGGGCCACCTCTGCCGCCCGCCGGTCGTTCAAAGGCACCACGATGGTGTCCTTGGCGACAGATTCAGGAATACCGGCCGAACTGGAGATGCCGAAAGTGCTCAATCCGCTACCGGCTTTCACGAGCAAAGAATCCACGTGACCATGATAGCATCCCTCGAATTTGAGTATCAGCGGTCTGCCGGTATACCCGCGGGCCAGTCGCAAGGCGGACATCACGGCTTCCGTTCCGGAACTGACAAACCGGATCTTTTCGATATATCGGTGGTTGGACAGGATCAACTCCGCCAGTTCGTTTTCCTTCCGCGTAGGTGCCCCGAAGGATGTACCGGAATAGACCGCCTCGATGATCTTTTCCCTGACCGCTTGAGCGTTGTGTCCCAGGATAAGCGGACCCCAGGAACAGCAGAAATCGATGAAGGTGTTGCCGTCCGCATCCGTGATATGGCAGCCGTCACCTTTCTCCATGAAAAGGGGCGTACCACCGACGGACCGGAAGGCCCGCACAGGGGAATTGACCCCTCCGGGGAAAAATCCGTTTGCCTTTTTGAACAGCTCTTCGGAACGTGCTCTTTTCATTTTGCAGAATCGGTTAAATGAAGTAATCTCGCTGTCCCAAAGGTCGGAAGATTTCCCGAAGCAGTACAACCATGTTCCAGAATACCCTTGAATTCGCTCTCCAATCGGACCGGGCGGATTCCCTGAGTTCCTTCCGGGAGCGTTTCTATTTCCCTCAGGTCAACGGAAAGGACGCCGTTTATTTCACCGGTAATTCCCTGGGCCTCCAGCCCCGTTCCACCCAGCATTATATCTTGAATGAACTGGAGGACTGGGCTACTTTCGGTGTCGAAGGGCATTTTCATGCCCGTATGCCTTGGTTCAGCTACCAGGACTTCCTGACCGAGCAAATCGCCGAGGTGTTGGGCGCCAAACCGGTCGAGGTGGTGTCGATGAATTCGCTTACGACCAATCTCCATCTACTGATGATATCCTTTTATCGTCCGACCCCGACACGGTACAAGATCATCTGCGAGTACGATGCCTTTCCCTCGGACCTCTATGCCGTGCAGTCCCAGACGGCCTTTCACGGTTTCGATCCGGAAAAGGCTGTCGTCTACCTGAAGCCGCGGGAAGGCGAAGTCGCATTGCGTGATGAGGACGTCGTTCAGGCCATCCGCGAGCACGGTGATTCCGTGGCTACCGTCATGCTGGGAGCGGTCAACTACTACACCGGACAATTCTTCGATATACCTTCCATTACATCCGCTGCACACGAAGTCGGTGCGACCTGCGGCTTCAACCTCGCCCATGCGGCCGGAAACGTTTCTCTCCGACTGCACGACTGGCAAGCGGATTATGCCTGCTTCTGCTCCTACAAATACCTGAATGCAGGACCGGGAGGAGTCTCGGGTATCTTCGTGCACGAACGCCACGCCGACGATTCCTCGCTTCCCCGACTGGCTGGGTGGTGGGGCAACGATCCTGATACACGCTTCAAGATGCCGCGCACATTCGTGCCGGCAAAGGGGGCGCGCAGCTGGCAACAGAGCAATGCGCCGGTACTTTCCATGGCCGCCCTCAAGGCCAGCCTGGACATTTTCCGCGAGGCCGGCATGGATCGTCTGCGGAATAAAAGCGAACAGCTGACCGGTTACCTGGAATTCATCGTCCGCTCCCTGAACGCCGCTCTCCCCGAACCACTCATCCGTATCATTACTCCGGAAAATCCGGCTCGTCGGGGCTGCCAGTTGTCGTTGGTATTCAACCGGCACGGGAAGACGCTATTCCGCAAACTCACCGAGCGCGGTGTCATCGTGGATTGGAGGGAGCCGGATGTGATCCGTGCGGCGCCTGTGCCGCTCTACAATTCCTTCGAAGACGTCTTTCGTTTCGGGGAGATACTGTCAGAGGAACTGAAACAACTCGGATATTGAAATAAACTTCTTTTTTTCATCGGGTGTCACCCTCTGCTCGTCACCCGCCACCTGTCATCCATCCCATGTCCAACAAGAAGAACATCATCATCCTCGGCTCCGGTCTTGTCGGGAGCCTTCTTTCCATTTATCTGGTTCGTCGCGGCTATAATGTGACGGTATATGAACGTCGCCCGGACATGCGAAAGGAGAAGATTTCCGCAGGCCGATCCATCAACCTGGCACTTTCCGACCGCGGCTGGCGCGGACTTGAAGGCGTGGGTATCGCGGAGGATATCCGTCGCATCGGCATACCGATGCATTCGCGCATGATGCACAGTGTCGACGGAAAACTCACCTCTCAGCGCTACGGAGAAGGAGACCAGGCCATCTATGCCACTTCACGCGGCATTCTTAATTGCGAGATGATGAACCTTGCGGAGAAGAACGGTGTCAGGATCCATTTCAATCATCGGTGCATGCACGTCGATCTTGAACGCAAACGCGCCGATTTCGAGACCTCCTCCGGGGAGAAGTTGTCCGTCACCGGCGACCTGATTTTCGGATCGGACGGTGCATTCTCCGCCCTGAGGCTGGCCATGCAACTCTCTACCGACCGGTTCCAGTATTCGCAGTCGTATCTGGCGCATTCCTACAAGGAGTTGCTCATTCCCGGAACGGACGACGGCGGCTTCCGCATGGAGAAGAATTGCCTCCACATCTGGCCGCGCGGAGGTTACATGATGATCGCCCTTCCCAACCTTGACGGAAGCTTCACGTGTACGCTCTTCTTCCCGGTCGACGGCGATCCTTCCTTTGCGACACTCACCTCCCGTGAGAAAGTACGCGACTTTTTCTCTTCCGTATTCCCCGATGCGGTGCCGCTGATGCCGACGCTCGAGGACGATTTCTTCGGAAACCCTACCGGGTCGCTTGTTACCGTGCAATGCTTTCCTTGGGCCTACAAGGACCATACCTGTCTGATCGGAGATGCCGCGCATGCGATCGTGCCGTTTTACGGGCAAGGGATGAACTGCGGTTTCGAGGACTGCACGGTATTGGATGCCCTGCTCGACGAGCACAAGGATGACTGGACCAAAGTGCTGCCGGCCTTCGAGCACTCCCGCAAGCCCAACGCCGATGCCATCGCCGACCTGGCCCGGATGAACTTCATCGAAATGCGTGACCGTGTCGGACAGCCTTCGTTTCTGCTCCAGAAGAAAATCGAAGCACGGTTCCATGAGAGACATCCCCAAAAGTGGTTGCCCCTGTATTCACAGGTCACCTTTTCCGATATCCCGTACTCTGAGGCGCTTGCGAACGGCCTCCGTCAGGAGGAAATCATGCGTCAGGTGATGAGCCTGCCGTCCATCGAGCAGCAGTGGGATTCTCCCGAGGTCGAGAAGATGATCCTGGAAATGATCGGTTAGCCGATGATGAACGGATTGCTTCTTCGTTCTTCACCGATGGTTGTCGAAGGGCCGTGCCCTGAATAGACCCTGACAGCATCCTCGAGCGTCAGCATACGTTCATGGATGGAACGTATCAGCAAGTCGTAGTCCCCGCCCGGCAGGTCCGTGCGCCCGATGCTTCCTTTGAACAGCACATCTCCTGAAAATACCGTCTTGTGCTCTGCAGAAAAGAAGGCAACATGTCCCGGACAGTGGCCCGGAACGAAGATGACCTTCAATCCGGTGCTTCCGAACGTGACGGTGTCACCGTCGTTCAGGAATCGACCGGGTTCAGGAGAAGGGGTGGCTCGGATGCCCCATACCTCTCCGTACAGATGTCCCGCCTTTAGCAGCTCCAGGTCGGCCGGATGTAATTCCGGAAGCAGTTTCCAGGTGCGGTAAACGAATTCATTCCCCAGGATATGGTCCAGATGGGCATGGGTGTTCAGCAACCTGACCGGCGTGAGATTCTCAGAACGTATGTAGTCAGATAGCCGCTGCTGTTCTTCCGCGGTATAACAGCCCGGGTCGATGATCACGCATTCGCCGGTCGAATCGCTGACTACATAGGTGTTCTCTTCGAACGGATTGAAAACAAAGGACTTGACAAGCATGGGAGGCGTTGGCAGGAAAGGATCTGGTCGTCCTGCGAACAGCAAATTTAAGTACCTTAGCCTCACGTGGTCCGAAACGTGCCTGAAATGATTTTTTTTGTCCGTTTTCGTCGTTTTCTGACGGCCGTTCTGGTTTCGATACCGCTTTTGCTCAGTGCCCAGTTCTACAACGGGTATCAGATGGAATTCGGAAAGAACCGTATCCAGTACGATGACAATCGCTTCTGGTCGTTCATGAAGTTCCCGAGCTTTGACACGTATTTCTATGTCGGCGGATTGGAAATTGCCACCTACACCGGCAGGACGGCAGGGGAGGACCTTAAGAAGATTGAACAGCTTCTTGATTATAAATTGGACGGCCGGATCCAGTTCATCATCTACAACAAACTGAGCGAGGCGAAGCAGACCAATATCGGCCTTGAAACCGAGGAGAGTGTCACCAACAACATCGGCGGCGTCACCCGGATCGTCGGCGACAAGGTCTTCCTGTATTTCAACGGCAATCACGAGGATCTTCGTCGGCAGATACGTGCCGGGATTGCGCGCGTGCTGATCGACCAGATCATGTTCGGCGGCGACCTGAAGGACAGGATCCAGAATTCCGCATTGCTTACGCTACCGGACTGGTACATCCAGGGACTTGTATCCTACATATCCCGCGAGTGGGATGCGGAGGTCGACAACCGGGTGCGCGACGGAGTCGTCAACAAGCGCTACCTGAAGTTCAACCGGCTGACCGGTTCTGACGCTCTCTATGCCGGACATGCTTTCTGGAAGTACATAGTCGACACTTATACCTCCAACTCCGTCTCCAACCTGCTCTATATGACGCGGATCAACCGCAACGTGGAAAGCGGCTTCAGTTATGTGCTTGGAGTCAGCATCAAGGAGCTCTCCTCCAATTTCAACGAATGGTTGAAGTCAAGGTACGCCGACTCGGACAACGGACGTACAAAGACTCCCGGTGATCCTGTCGTAAGAAGGCCGAAGTCCGGTCGGGTCTATAATCAGTTACACATCAGTCCTGACGGAAGGTACGCTGTCCATGTGGTAAACGACCTCGGCAGATACCGCATCATGCTCACGGATCTGGTCAGGCACCGTAAGCGCTGCATACTGCGCAGCGGCTACCGCTCCTTCGCTCGCGAGACGGATGAATCCTTCCCGGTGCTGGCGTGGCATCCTACCGGCAAACTGGTTTCCTATATCCGGGAACGTAAAGGGCTGCTCTGGATGGGAACGTATACCCTTGAGACCAAGAAGAAGCGGGAGGAGAAGCTATTCAATTTCGAGAAGGTCCTGGACTATGCCTACTCGGACGACGGCGCCGTCATTGTGCTGTCCGGCGTACAGAAAGGTCAGAGTGACATCTTCGTCTTTAATCTCAGGACCCGGACGTACGAGCAAATAACCAAGGATCCGTACGATGACCTTCAGCCGCGCTTCATACGTAATTCCTCCGCAATCGTCTTTGCATCGAACCGCGTCAACGACACGCTTTCCTTGGACATGAAGCGCGCCCTTCCGTCGGGCAACAATCTGGACGTGTTTTATTATGATTACAAGGGCAAGGCGGGAGTGTTGCGCCGGATAACGAACACACCCGGTGCCAGGGAGTATCAGCCAATGGCCTACGACTCGGCTGCAATCGCTTATCTGAGCGACGAAAACGGAATCGTGAACCGATACGCGGCCACCATCGACAGTGCGCTAAGCTATGTGGACACCGTCGAGCACTATCGGATGATCATCCGGACGTATCCGCAAACGGACCGTGCGAGGTCGGTCCTGTGGCAGGACGTGAACAGCCGTATGTCACATGTCGGAGAGATCGTTTACGAAAAAGGACGTCCAAGGTTGTCCGTGCTGAGAAAACCCGATACACGAACCGACCTGTCTGCACTTCCTCCCGGACTTTTCCGTCTGGAGAAAAATGTCTCCGGTCCGATTCCCGCTCAGGCAGTCATCACGCCTGCGACGGTCCGGCCGGTCGGCGACGATGCGCCTTCGGCGGTGACCGACTCCAACGCCGTGGATATCGACAATTATGAGTTCCAAAGCGACTTCCCCGAACAGGCTTCTGCCAGAAAGAAGCAGGACAAGCCGCAACCGGCGGCCGGACCTTCCTTTGCCCTTACGCCCGCTTTCTCCGCATCAAGCGACACTTCATCCTTCCAGCTTCCCAAGCAGCGTAATTACGAGACAGCCTTCTCTTCCAGCTACTTCGTATCGCAGCTCGACAACTCATTGCTTAACCAGACATACCAGTTGTTCACCGGAGGCGCGGTCTATTACAATCCTGGACTGAACGGATTTTTCAAACTGGGAATTCGTGATGTGCTGGAGGATTACAGGATATCCGGCGGGTTCAAGCTTTCCGGCGACCTGAACAGCAACGAGTATTTCCTGAACTACGAAAACCTCAAGAAGCGTCTGGACAAGCAGCTCACCTTCTACCGGCAGGCGATACTGTTCGACTACGATCCTTTCTATGGCGCAAAACTGCATTCGCACGAAGCGCGCGGGTATCTCAAATGGCCGTTCAACGATGTCTCCAGCATACGCGGATCCCTTGCTTACCGCAACGACCGTTTCGTCTATCTGGCTACCGACAATTTCACGCTGCGTTATCCCAACGAATACCTTCACTGGGGAAGCACCCGTGCCGAATACGTCTACGACAATACGATTCCCGTGGGAGTCAATCTCTATAACGGCACCCGGCTGAAGTTCTTCGGTGAGTTCTACAGGCAGATCGATGCCAAGTCGAGCGGATTAGCCGTGTTGGGGGGAGATGTCCGCTATTACAAGCGCATTCACCGCGAAATCATATGGGCGAACCGTATCGCCGCGGGCACGTCCTTCGGAAAAGAAAAGTTGATTTTTTATCTGGGATCTACGGATAATTGGATCAGTCCCAATTTCAATTATTCGACACCGATAGATTTCTCGCAGAATTATTATTTCCAGGCGCTCGCCACCAATCTGCGCGGATTCAACCAGAACATCCGTAACGGAAATTCATTCACGGTCATCAACTCCGAACTACGCATCCCGCTTTTCCGATACCTGTTCAACCGGCCTATCAAATCCGATTTCGTCAGGAACTTCCAGGTCATAGGTTTCGGGGACATCGGTACCGCCTGGACCGGCCCCGATCCGTATGCCAGCGACAGTCCTCTCAACAATGAAACCATCGTGAGTCAGCCGTTCGTGGTCACCCTTACCAAGCAGAAGGACCCTGTCGTCGGAGGCTACGGATTCGGACTACGCAGCAGGTTGTTGGGATACTTCCTGCGCGCCGACTGGGCATGGGGAGTGGAGGACCAGGTCGTGCAGGACCGCATGTTCTATTTCTCCCTCGGACTTGATTTCTGATGACTGAATCCCGCAATCAACTCGCGTATGTTAGAAAAGATAAAACAACTTTCCGCTGAACTTCACGGGCAGGTCGTCGGCTTCCGGCGTCACCTGCATGCGCATCCTGAGCTTTCCTTCCAGGAGTACAGGACACAGGAGTTCGTGGAAGCCCGGCTCAAAGAAATCGGGATCACAGAACAGGCGCGAATGGCGGATACCGGTGTAGTGGCGATGATCCGCGGAAAGAATCCGGACAGAAAGACGGTTGCTTTGCGTGCGGACATGGACGCACTCCCTATCCTCGAGGCGAACGAGGTCGATTACCGCTCGACCGTCGATGGAGTGATGCACGCCTGCGGTCATGATGTACACACGGCTTCCCTCCTGGGTGCAGCCCACATCCTTTACCGTTTGCGCGACAGTTTCGAAGGAAGCGTGAAGCTTATTTTCCAGCCCGGCGAAGAGAAGCTGCCGGGAGGAGCATCTCTCATGATTCGCGACGGCGTACTAAGGGATCCCGTGCCCTCCTCCGTCCTTGGACAACACGTCATGCCGCAATTACCGGCCGGAAAAATCGGTTTCCGTAAGGGCCTGTATATGGCGAGTACCGATGAGATCTATGTCACGGTCCGCGGCAAAGGAGGCCATGGCGCCATGCCGCATCTGGTCGTGGATCCGGTCATGATTACAGCTCAGTTGCTCGTGGCTCTTCAGCAAGTTGTCAGCCGCTTTGCAAAGCCTTCCGTACCGACGGTGCTTTCTTTCGGCAAGGTCATAGCTAATGGCGCCACGAACGTGATCCCAGACAGTGTCTGTCTGGAAGGCACCTTCCGTACGCTGAACGAAGAGTGGCGTGCCGAAGCGCACCATAGGATGTCGAAACTCGCCAAGGAGCTGGTGGAAAGCATGGGCGGCACCTGCGACTTCGATATCCATAGAGGTTATCCCTTTCTGGTGAACGATGAGCCGCTAACCGATCGTGCCCGGCAGTGGGCCGTCGATTACGTAGGGTCGGAGAATGTCGAGGATCTGGAAATCTGGATGGCTGCTGAGGATTTCGCTTTTTATTCTCAGCAGGCTCCTGCCTGTTTCTACCGCTTGGGTGTGCGTAACGAATCTCGCGGTATCGTGTCGTCGGTACACACGGCCACATTCGATATCGATGAGTCGGCTCTCCGGACCGGCATGGGCCTCATGGCGTGGCTTACGGTGAAAGAGTTGGAGGCGCCGGACAGCGCCAAATAAGAAAGTTCGTCGGGAGTTACAGGTTTCAGGTTACCGCAGCTTTATAAACAGAGCCGCATACAGAACCGAATGCCAGACTTTGACCCGGTATGCTGCTTTTTGAACGACGCATGCTGCGTATCACTTTTAACGCGGAACTCGAATCTTGGATACAGGATTCAATAACTGATAACCGGCCTCTATACACCAACCTCACGCATCAATCTTCGCGTACTTCGCGTTCTTCTCGATGAAATCACGGCGCGGCGGAACATCGTCGCCCATGAGCATGGAGAAGATACGGTCGGCTTCAGCGGCGCTGTCAACAGTCACTTTCCGCAATGTACGCGTAGACGGGTTCATGGTGGTCTCCCATAACTGCTCCGCGTTCATTTCACCCAAGCCCTTATACCGCTGGACGTTTACGTTCTCCTCTTTGCCCTCTCCGGCCAGTGCCTTGATGGCTGCTAAACGCTGCTCGTCGTTCCAGGCATAGGTCTGGTCTTTGCCTTTCTTGACCAGGTAGAGCGGGGGAGTGGCGATGTATAGGTATCCGGCCTCGATGAGTTCCTTGAGGTGTCGGAAAAAGAAGGTCAGGATGAGCGTGGTGATGTGGCTTCCGTCCACATCGGCATCGGTCATGATGATCACCTTGTGGTAGCGGATCTTGTCCATGTTCAGCGGACGTCCTTCTTTGCTGTCATCGCGGAAAACACCTAACGCGGTGTAGATGTTGCGGATCTCCTCGTTCTCGTAGATCTTGTATTCCATCGCCTTCTCCACGTTCAGGATCTTTCCGCGCAGCGGCAGGATGGCCTGGAAATTTCGGTCACGGCCCTGCTTGGCAGTACCACCGGCGGAGTCTCCCTCGACGAGGTACAGCTCACAGGCGGAAGCGTCGCTCTCGGAGCAGTCGGCCAGTTTGCCGGGCAATCCTGTCGAGGAAAGGGCGTTCTTGCGCTGCACGAGTTCACGGGCCTTTCGGGCTGCATGACGTGCTGTAGCGGCCAGTATCACTTTCTCGACGATGGATTTCGCTTCCCGGGGATGCTCTTCCAGGTAGGACTGGAGCATTTCCGCTACGGCCTGGTCCACGGCTCCCATGACCTCGTTGTTGCCGAGTTTGGTCTTGGTCTGTCCCTCGAACTGCGGCTCAGCCACTTTGACGGAAACGATCGCGGTCAGGCCTTCCCTGAAGTCGTCTCCGGAGATTTCGAATTTCACCTTGTCCAGCATGCCCGATTTTTCGGCATAGCTTTTCAGTGTCCTTGTCAGTGCACGGCGGAAACCGGCAAGGTGAGTGCCGCCTTCGTGGGTATTGATATTGTTGACGTAGGAATGGACGTTCTCGTTGAAGGAGGTGTTGTAAAGCATCGCCACTTCAACCGGGATTCCGGCACGTTCTCCTTCGATGCAGATGGGCTCGGGGATGAGCCGTTCCCGGTTCGCATCCAGGTAGGATACATACTCCTTCAGTCCGCCTTCGCTGTAGAAAGAATCTCCGCTATGATTTTCGTTTTCGGTGTTACGCTCGTCGACGATGTTCAGTCGGATGCGTTTGTTGAGATAAGCCAGCTCGCGCAGACGAGTGGCCAGCGTATCGTAATGATAGACTCCGGAAGAGAAGATGGTAAGGTCCGGTGTGAAGGTTACCGTCGTGCCGGTGCGGTCCGTCGTGCCTGCTTCTTTGACAGCATAGAGCGGTTTTCCGCGCTCGTACTCCTGTTCGTATATCTTGCCGTTACGGTGCACCACTACCTTGAGGTGCGTCGATAATGCATTGACACATGACACACCGACGCCATGAAGACCTCCGGATACTTTGTAGGTGTCCTTGTCGAATTTTCCGCCCGCGTGGAGGACTGTCATGACCACCTCGAGGGCGCTCCTTTTCTCTTTGGGATGTATATCGGTCGGAATACCCCGTCCGTCATCTTCCACGCAAATGGAATTGTCCGGAAGGATCTTCACCGTGATGTTACGGCAATAACCGGCCAGCGCTTCATCAATGGAGTTGTCGACGACTTCATAAACCAGATGGTGAAGTCCTTTGAAGCCGATGTCGCCGATATACATCGCCGGACGCTTGCGGACGGCTTCCAATCCTTCCAGTACCTGGATGCTTTCCGCACCGTAGTCCTGGTTCTTCTTTTGAACGGGAGTTTCTTCTGTGGACACGTTATTGGGGATCAATTCAGTCATTGTGTACTACGTGATTTACTTCACGTGAGGGTGTGAAAACAGATGACGAAACACGGCTGAAACCTGCTCCGGCAGCGGTTTTGCACTATCTTCCGAAGATACGGAAAAGCCCTCTTACGGCCAAGGTTTTGGAGCCTCTTCCAAGGGGTTTTTTCGCCCCTTTTTTAACTATTTAAATTATTGAAAATCAATATATTGAAAAGATCGAAAAACGCCTTCCCGGCGGTAAGCTGACCGGTCGGATGGCACCCTGTGAAACGGGGGGAGAAACGGCTGATTTTACGCGTGCGAGCGGGTCAGTAATCAGTACTCCAGCTCGAGGTCAAGCCGCTTGCGGAGGTCGTTCAGGGCCGGGTTCCGCTCCGCCAGTTTGTTGAACTTCTCCGTGGGCGTATACGGAACCTGTATGTCCTTGCCGTCGATTTCGACCTGCAGTTCGAGTTGGACGTGGAAATTGTTAAGCTCTTTGCGCAGCGTGGCGAGAAGGTCGGCTTTTATCTCGTTGATGTCCTTTTCGATGGCGTGACTGTCCACAACGAAAGTCAATGTATCCCCTTCGGAGATTTCAGGTGTGCGCTTCAGCAGTGCTGTGGACAGTGCGTATCTGCCCTGTGTGTTTAGGGCATTGCCGAAAGAGGTCCACACCTTTTGAAGCTGCACGGGTGTGAAGGGGTGCCGGGGGAGGTCTCCTGCTACTGCCCGTTCCGCTCCGTCATTTTTTTTTTGGGCATCCTGTGCCGGATTCCCGTTGATCGAAACCGAATTGGAACCTCGGGACACGTGCCGTGCAGGAGCAGGAGCAGGAGCTGCCGGTTGCGCTGTCGGGGCAGGCGCTGCTTTTGCAGTGACAGCAGGAGAAGCCGGAGCGGCAATTACAGGGGCGGAGGTGGCCGAAGAAGGTCCGGCGGCAGCGGCTCTCTGCGCCGGAGCGGCCGGTTGGATGTTCTTGCCGTAACGGCAGAGCTTCAGCAGGGTGAATTCCACGTGCAGTCGCTGGTTACGCGCCGTCTTGAAGTTCAGGTCGGCATTGTGTGCGGTCTCCAGCAGCCCCAGCAGCCAGTCCGGTGCGCAGGCGGCGGCTTGGTTCCGGAAACGCTCACGTACCGAACCGCTGACTTCCAGCAGCGAAAGAGTAGCCTCATCCTTGCAAACCAGCAGGTCGCGAAGGTGTGCGGCAAGTCCGGTGATGAAATGGTGGGCGTCAAATCCGTTAGCGAGCACCTCGTCGAAAAGCAAAAGGAGCGATGCCGTATCCCCGGCTATGATTGAATCAACGACCTTGAAATAATAGTCGTAGTCGAGGATGTTCAGGTTCTCGATGGCCGCCTTGTAGGTCAGCTCTTTTCCGCAGAAGCTGACCAGCTGGTCGAACATGGAGAGCGCATCCCGCAAGGCGCCGTCCGCTTTGCGTGCGATGACATGAAGAGCTTCCTCTTCGGCGTTCACTCCTTCCTTGGATGCGATTCCCTGAAGATGTCGGGCGATATCCTCTACAGTGATGCGGCTGAAGTCGAAAATCTGACAACGGGAAAGGATGGTAGGGATGATCTTGTGCTTCTCCGTAGTGGCGAGGATGAACACCGCATAGGACGGCGGTTCCTCCAATGTCTTCAGAAATGCGTTGAAGGCGCTGGAGCTGAGCATGTGTACCTCATCGATGATGTACACTTTGTAACGGCCCATCTGCGGTGCATAACGCACCTGCTCCACCAGCGCCCGGATATCGTCGACCGTATTGTTCGACGCCGCGTCCAGTTCGTAGATGTTCAGCGAATGGCCGGAATTGAAGGCCGTGCAGGAGTCGCAACGGTCGCAGGCTTCAAGTTCTTTTGTGAGGGAGGTACAGTTGATCGTTTTGGCCAGGATACGTGCAGTGGTGGTCTTTCCCACACCGCGCGGACCGGTGAAAAGGAACGCCTGCGCAAGATGATTGCTGCGGATGGCGTTCTTCAGCGTCTGGGTGATATGCGGCTGGCCTACGACCGTATCGAAGGTGACCGGCCGGTATTTCCGCGCTGAAACGACAAACCTGTCCATAGTGCTTCAAAGATACGATTTGTTTGTTCCTGACGGCCTCTGAGCCTCGCTTTACAGGCTTTATTCCCGGACTTTTCGGAAATTTACATTATGGCCATTCCCGTAAATAACGGCGGTGCTCCCGGAGAAGAACGTCATTTCGTCCAGGGACCGCATTCCCGGTTCAGTGAGTTCCTGTTCACCCTCAAGGTGGTTCGCGAGTTCATTAAGGGCTTTCGCGCCCTTCACTTCCTCGGACCTTGCATAACCGTCTTCGGCTCGGCCCGCTTCAGGGAAGGGCATGCCTACTACGACCTCGCACGACGCATGGGTGCCCGCCTTTCTTCTATGGGCTTCGTCGTCCTTACCGGCGGCGGTCCCGGAATCATGGAAGCAGCCAACCGCGGAGCCAAGGACGCCGGCGGTAAATCAGTCGGTTGCAACATTGCACTTCCCAAAGAGCAGCAGCCGAATCCCTACCTGGACAAATGGGTCACCCTCGATCATTTTTTCGTCCGTAAAGTCCTGTTGCTGAAATACTCCTACGGTTTTGTAGTGCTCCCCGGCGGTTTCGGGACATTGGACGAACTCTTCGAAACCCTCACACTGATCCAGACCGGAAAGATCTCGCATTTCCCTGTCGTTCTGATGGGTACCGAGTACTGGCAGACATTGTGCCTGCAGCTGGAACGGATGAAGCAGGAGGGCACCGTTTCTGCTGCTGACTTCGATCATCTGTTCATCACCGATGACCCGGAGTCGGCGCTCGCGTTCATTCGTAAACACGCCATAGACGAGTACGGACTTTCCAGAAAAATGCCACCCAAGCCTATCGGTATTTATGGCGAGCGTAAATGGTCGCAATGGTAATCAAGGCCGCAGACCGCCATGGACGCGCTGTTGGCATCAAGTTTTCAACAAACCCTCGTTTTATCAACATTTCAAAGTGCTTTTATTGCGGTCGGGACGGGTCGAGGTTACATTTACCCGCATCAACCTCAAAATTCAATCACAATGAACAAAGCTGAATTGATCGATGCAATTTCGACCGAAGCGAAAATCACGAAGGCTGACGCCTCCCGTGCACTGGAAGCTTTCATGAATGCAACTACCAAATCCCTGAGGAAAGGGGAGCGTGTCGCTCTGGTAGGCTTCGGCACTTTCTCCATCTCGAAGCGCTCCGCCCGTAACGGACGCAATCCGCAGACCGGAAAACCCATCAAGATCGCCGCTCGCAAAGTGGCCAAGTTCAAGGCCGGCGTGGAGTTGGCTGCGAAGATCAAGTGATCTGAGATCACGCAGAAAAAAAAGAAGCCCCGATCGATATCGGGGCTTCTTGCTTTCATAGCCTTACTTTCCGGTGAATACCGGAGTACGTTTTTCAAGAAAGGCCTTCACTCCTTCACGATGGTCTTCAGTACCGCCGGCTTCGGTCTGCAAACTGCCTTCCAAACGCAATTGGGTTTCCAGGTTGTTCGTCATCGATTCGTTCAGCAGTCGCTTGGTCAGCCACAGCCCGCGGGTGGGCATCTTGGCCAGTTGTGCGGCTAGTCGCATGGCTTGTTCCGTAAGCTCCTCGTCATCGAACGACTTATAGATCATTCCCATCGCAACAGCCTCGTCGGCCGACACCTTGTCAGCCGTGAACATCAACGCTGCCGCCCGCTGTAATCCTACCAAGCGGGGCAGTATGAAGGTGCCGCCGCTGTCGGGTATAAGTCCGATCTTGCTGAACGCCTGGATGAAAGATGCACTTTTTCCGGCTATGACGATATCTGCGGCCAGTGCGATGTTGGCGCCGGCTCCGGCGGCCACGCCGTTAACGGCGGCCACTACCGGCTTTTCCAGGTTGCGCATGAGGCGGATGATGGGATTATAGTGCTCCTCCACGATACGCGTGATTCCCGGTCCTGAAGGATCGATGGCTTCTCCCAGATCCTGTCCGGCGCAGAACGCTTTGCCGGTTCCTGTCAGCAGTACGGCACGGACCGATTCGTCCGCTCCTGCACTTTTCAACGCGTCCTGCAGTTCCAAGGACATCTCCCGGATGAAACTGTTGAATTTCTCCGGACGGTTAAGGGTGATGACGGCTACACCGTCGGTGATGATGGAGGTGATATACATGTGAGGATTCGATTGGAAGTAGAAGGGATCTGCAAAACTAATCAAACACTGTAAAGCAGGACACCACCCCGAGTTGCCGAATTCAGATCAGTGACACTTGAAGTAGTCGAAGGGTTCCAGGCACTGTTCGCACTTGTAAAGCGCCTTGCAAGCCGTTGAGCCGAACGGACTCACCATCACCGTATGCAGCGAACCGCAACGGGGACAGGCGATCGCTTTCGGATGGAGACTGAGTACGGATTTGTCGGAAGTGCTACGAGCCGGCGGTGCGATACCGTACTTGCGCAGCTTTTCTTTGGCTTTTTCCGGAATCCAATCGGTCGTCCAGACGGGGGAATATACGAGACGCACATCCACCGACGGACAACCGTTCGACGACAATGTCTTCTTGATTTCCTGTTCGATAGCCATCATTGCAGGACAACCGCTGTAGGTAGGGGTGATGGAGACCACCGCCTTGCCATCCGCTTCTACGCTTACATCCCGTACGATTCCGAGCTCTACGATACTGATCACCGGGATTTCGGGATCCGGTATGGTCTCAAGTAGCCGTTGTACTTCTGCAGCTGTCATGCAATCGAATGGAAGGAGATGTTAAGGAAGGTTGGCGGTACATGGTCCGGTCAGGGACTCACCATTCCGCCCCGGGATGCGCACGGTGCAAAGACTGCATCTCCGCCAGCATGTGCCCGAGATGCTCGGTGTGTTTGCCATCGAGACTGCCACGCACGGAATGATGCTTCTCGGGAATATTCACCCCGGCCTCGTTGAATACCTGACGGACGAAAACATCCCATTCAGTTCGCAAGGACGGCGTATCGACAACGGTGCCGGAACGGACCAGGTCCGCTTCAGCGGGACTCGCGTCAAAGAGATCATCGACATAGATCCAAAGCTCGTCGAAAGCGTCAAGAAGACGCTTGCGGCTTTCTTCCGTTCCCTGACCGAAACGGATGATCCAGTCGGCACTGTGACGGCGATGGTACGTGACTTCCTTCAGGGATTTCAAAGCCAAGGCGGCAAGCGTCTCGTCCTTGCTCTTGCAGAGTCCCGTGTAAAGAACGTATTGGAAGGAACTGATCAGGAACTGTCGCAACATCGTCTGTGCGAAATCCCCGTTGGGTTGCTCTGCCAACAGCACATTCCTGAAATCGCGTTCACTGCGGAGGTATGCAAGGTCGTCTTCCGTTCGACCCTTGTTCTCAAGGGTGCAGGCGTAGGAATAGAAGCCCCGCGTCTGACCGATCAGGTCGAGCGAGATATTGGTCATCGCGATATCCTCCTCCAGTACCGGACCGTGACCGCACCATTCTGCGAGCCGCTGTCCAAGGACCAGGCTGGTGTCGCCCAGGCGAAGACAATATGAGAACAATGCGTCGGAGGTGGTCATGCCGGAGTCGGAGTTGCCGTTCATTCGAAATTCGCACCCGGAGTGCGGTAGAAATTCGGATGGCGGTAGATCTTGTCGTTGGAAGGTTCGAAAAATGCGCCCATGTCTTCAGGAGTACTGGAGACGATGGCTTCGGAAGGTACGACCCAGATGCAGGTGGCTTCGTTGCGGCGGGAGTATACGTCACGCGCATTGGTAAGCGCCATTTCCTTATCGGGTGCATGGACGTTTCCCGCATGCTCGAAAGGAAGCCCTGAGCGTTTTTGCGTGAAAACTTCCCAAAGCGGCCATTGGTCTTTCTTCATGGGTGGTAGTGCTTGGTTAGAAGGGTCAGGCGGCAACCGGTTGTCCGGCTCTTTTGCGGGCGTATGCATTGGCAGCTTCACGCACCCAGGCGCCGTCATCGTGCGCCTTGCGACGTACCTTGAGGCGGTCCTTGTTGCAGATGCCATGACCGCTGATCACCTGGTAGAACTCATCCCAGTTGATCTTGCCGAAATCGTAATGCTGACGCTCCGCATTCCATTTCAGTTCGGGATCGGGTAGTGTCAAGCCGATATTCTCGGCCTGCGGAACGGTACGGTCGATGAAGCGCTGGCGCAAGTCGTCGTTGGTATAGCGCTTGACTTTCCAACGCATCAGTTCGGCGCTGTTGGGGGAATCCTTGTCGGAAGGACCGAACATCATCAGCGATGGCCACCACCAGCGGTTGATGGCATCCTGTGCCATGGCACGCTGCTCCGGAGTGCCCTTCATGAGATTGGCAAGGATCTCGTAACCCTGCTTGTGGTGGAAATTCTCCTCCTTGCAGATCCTCACCATCGCCCGGGCATAGGGGCCGTAGGAGCATTTAGCCAGTGCCGTCTGGTTGACGATAGCAGCTCCGTCCACCAGCCAGCCGATGGCGCCGATGTCGGCCCAGGTGAGTGTCGGATAGTTGAAGATGCTCGAATACTTCGCTTTACCGGAAAGTAACTCATCGACGAGGTCTTCCCGGGAAACCCCGAGCGTCTCTGTGCCGCTGTAGATGTACAGACCATGGCCCGCCTCGTCCTGGACTTTGGCCAGCAGGACGCATTTGCGTCGGAGGCTGGGAGCGCGCGTGATCCAGTTGCCTTCGGGGAGCATGCCGACTACCTCGGAGTGGGCGTGCTGGCTCATCATACGTGTAAGCTGCTTGCGGTATCGCTCCGGCATCCAGTCTTTCGCTTCGATGACTTCACCGTTATCGATGCGTTCCTGGAATTTCTTTTCGAGTTCCTGTTCGCTGAGGGTTTGCATGAGAAGGGTCAAATTCGTGGTTGTCAGATAGGATAACAATGACGCTTGTCACTTGTTTCAAACTCGGTGATAGTCACCGCGCCAGCGGTGTATATGCTTCTTGATTTCGTCCTGGGAAAGGTGCTCGTCGACAGCCCGTTTACAAAGATTCACGAACTCGTCATCCGGAGCGAATCGCAACGCCACGATTTGACGCATATGAAGGCGATGGTCGAGCGGCTTGCCGGTCAGTACCCAGTGCCTGTGTTGCTCCTCCATGCGGATGATCCGGTCCTGCAGCCGCACGGCGAAAAACCGGACGGTGAAGCACAATATGATGATTAGGGCGCAGACAGACAGAATCAGTGAAGCAGAGTACAGATTCCCTTGGTCGTCGGTGGAATGAATCAGGTTGACGAATCCTCCAATCAGGGTAGCCAGGCAGAGTCCGTAAAGGAATCCATGGAACCACCAGACGTATTTTTTGTGGTTCGAGTAATTCTGCTTTTTCATAAATAAATTGTCAATTTTGACAAAAATACGCCATTTTTGCTCTTTTTACAAGCAAAGAGGGCGCGGGAGCTCGTTCAATTTCCCGTTTTTGGGCTCGTTTTCTGCTATTCATGGACCTGCGGGGCAAAAAAGCGATTGTCGCTGTCATCAGCGACCTGGTTACCGATCAACGGGTGCATCGTACCTGCGTCGCCTTGCGCGGCGAAGGTGCCGTCGTGACCTTGGTCGGCCGCAAACTTCCCGGAAGCCTTTCGCCCGGTTCCAGGGCCTACCGTACGGTGCGTTTCAGACTGCCTTTCACCAAGGGGCCTTTGATGTATGCCGCCTTCAATATCCGCTTGTTCCTGTATCTGCTTTTCCGCCACTTCGATTTTCTCGTCGCGAACGACCTCGACACTCTCCCGGCGGCTTACCTCGCATCACGCCTGAAGCGAAAGCCGTTGCTCTACGACAGTCATGAATTCTTCACGGAAGTCCCCGAGCTGGTCGGACGGCCAAGAGTGCAGCGCATCTGGCGAGGCATCGAGAGGAGGATATTCCCTTCACTGAAATCTGTGATGACGGTGAATGGCTCGATCGCACAGCTTTACACGGAACGGTACGGAAACCACGTGCACATCGTCCGCAACATACCCCTGAGCGACACCTTCGGTGAACAGGACGTGTACCTTACACGGTCAAGATCCGACTTCTCGTTGCCGGAGGACCGCACTATCTTCCTGCTGCAAGGTGCCGGCATCAATGTGCACCGCGGAGCGGAGGAAGCCGTTGAAGCGATGCTGCAGGTCGATAAAGGACTGCTCCTTATCGTCGGCGGCGGAGATGTGCTTGAACAGTTGAAAAAGACCGTCACCAAGCTGAGGCTGGACGATAAAGTCATGTTCCTTCCCAAGATGCCTCCGGCTGCGTTGCGCAAACTGACTCGGCTAGCCGACTTCGGACTTACCCTGGACAAGGATACCAACCTGAACTACCGTTTCTCGTTGCCGAACAAGCTCTTCGATTACATTCATGCAGGCATCCCTGTGATCGCCTCCGATCTTCCTGAAATCCGCCGCATCGTTGAAGGTTACGGAATCGGTACTATACTTCCCGCTGTCGATCCCCGTACCCTTGCCGAAACGATGAACAGGCTATGTGCCGGAGGTCCGGCTGTTCAGGAATGGAAAAGAAATCTGCAGAAAGCCTCCGCTGAACTGACGTGGGAGAACGAACGGGCACATCTGCTGCAAGCCGTAAAAGATGCCTTCTGAAAAAGAGCTTCATATCGTCTCCTTCGACATTCCCTTTCCGCCGAACTACGGGGGGGTCATCGACGTGTTTTTCAAGCTGAAGGCGCTTCAGGCGGAAGGTGCCCGCATTCGACTCCATTGTTTTGAAAGCAGTCGTCCGCGTTCCTCGGAACTTGAACGGTATTGTTCTTCGGTGCACTATTATAAGAGGGACAAGCGTAGTTCCCTGCTGTTCAGCGGAAAACCCTTCATCGTGCTGTCCCGTCGCTCGGATGAACTCCGCAGACGGCTGCTGCAGGACCGTCTGCCCGTCCTGGTCGAGGGCTTGCACTGCACGGCGATGATGGACGACGACGTGCTTCGGGACCGTACCTGCATCCTGCGTGCACACAATGTGGAGCACGACTATTACAACGGACTGGCTGCAGTGGAAAGGAGGTTGCTGAAGCGAACCTATCTTCGGATGGAAGCAGCCAAGCTCAGGAAATACGAGCCCGTGGTGCGGAAATCCACCGCCATCGCTGCCATTTCTCCGGACGATACGCAGTATTTCAGCAATACCTACGGAAAGACGTTCTACCTTCCGGCATTTCATCCGTTCGATGAAGTCAGGATAGGGAGGGAGACCGAGGACTTCGCCTTTTATCATGGCAATCTTTCGATCGGAGAAAACAACGAAGCGGCCTGCTTTCTCGTCCGAGAGGTTTTTTCCGATCCCGGTATTCCCCTGGTGATCGCCGGTTCGAATCCTTCTGCTGAATTGCGGCGGCTGGTATCCTCCCGTCCGAACGTAGCATTATTGGACGGACTTACACAGGAAGAGATACACAGGCACATCGCCGTCGCTCGTGTGAATGTGCTGCCTACTTTCCAATCGACCGGAATAAAGCTGAAGCTGCTCGCATCCTTGTTCACCGGTCGTCATTGTCTCGTGAACGGTCCCATGGTGCGTAACACCGGACTGGAAGGGCTTTGTCTTCAGGCCGACTCGCCGTCACAGTTCCGTGAAAGACTGAAGGAGATATTTGCAGGACTTCCGTTCACCGATGAGGATATTCAAAGACGGAAGTCGGTCTTGGAGGACAGGTTTTCGAATGCTAAGAACGCCCGGTTGTTGCTGGACAGGATGTAAGTCAAGGAGAGTATTCCCCGGTTTCCTTAAACTAAAATCCGGAACCCGGAACTTGGAACATGGAACCTTGAACTTGGAACCTGGAACCTGGAACCTGGAACTACCCATTCACCTTCCCGCCTTCGCACTTAAGTGTGCGCGCAGGGAATTTTTCAATCAGTGAGTAGTTGTGAGTGACCATCAGGACAGCGGTTCCCCTTTTGCTGATTTCGAAAAGCAGCCGCAGGATTCCTTCGGAAGTTTCCGGGTCCAGATTGCCGGTCGGTTCGTCCGCAAGAATCAGATCCGGATGGTTGAGCAGCGCCCTTGCGATGACAACCCGTTGTTGCTCGCCACCGCTGAGTTCGTGCGGCATCTTGAATCCCTTCGTGGCCAACCCGACAGCGTTCAGCACTTCGTCCATCCGCGTTGTCATCGTTGCCCGGTCTTTCCATCCCGTGGCTGCCAGAACGAACTCCAGATTCGAACGTACATCTCGGTCGGGCAGCAACTGGAAGTCCTGGAAAACGATGCCAAGTTTCCTCCTCAACAAGTGGATCCGGTTTTTTACGAGACCTTTCAGTTCGAATCCGGCCACTTGGCCGGAACCGTCGGTCAGTGGAAGCTCACCGTACAAAAGCTTCAGCAGACTGCTCTTTCCGCTGCCTGTCTTGCCGATCAGATAAACGAATTCTCCGGGCATGAGGGAGATGTTCACAGCGGTCAAAACGGGACTTTTCGACTGGAATACCGTGACATCCGTAAGTTGTACGATAGGAGCGGACAATGGAGCAGCAGCGGTTGACGGCTGTCGGCCGGAGATCGTCGCTGTGGGAGTCGAAGTGTGCATGATGAGTGGTTATCAGTCGATCTTTCGGATTTTTCCGTAGGGAATTTCCATGATCAGTTGAATGATCTCCTGCTCCCGTTCGCCAAGTCCGGCCTTCACCAACGCCTTCTCCGGTCGATCCACACGGAAATAGGCCAACAGCGTGAAATTATCGTCACGCAACTGGACATAATCGGGAATCTTCGCCGTGCCTTTGACCTTGAGGATGTACATCGTGTCAAAGGTAGTAAATCAAGCGGGTACGCTTCATGTGCAAAAGAGTGTTGGTAAATATAACCTGTTCAAAAACAGTCAGATGTACGTCTGGAATAATTTTACAAGGACGTACGTTTTACAATCGTTATACCTTCCTCATGGTGAGAAGAATTCTGGTTCTGTTGTCGCTCTTTGCGGGCATCGGAAGCGCCTATTCGCAGAAGACCAACATCTATACTGAACCGGACCGCGATTATCGCGCCGGCCTCGAGTTGCTGGAAAAACAGAAATACGGTTCCGCCCGATCCGTATTCGAAAATGTGATGCGCTCCCCGGGGCCGGTCTCCGAAGAGGCCAGAAGTAATTCCGCCTACTACGCAGGTCGCTGTGCTGCGGAATTGTTCCATGCTGATGCGGAATTCCTGCTGCTCGATTACATTAACCGGTATCCTGAAAGCCCCCTCACGGCGGACGCGGCCTATACGCTCGCCACCTATTACTACCGTTTGAAGAAATACAAGAAAGCCTCCGAGCAATATGCGAAGGTCGTCATCGCCGCTCTGCCGGCCGATAAGCGCGATGAAGCGAACTTCCGGGCAGGTTATTGTGCGTATATGTCTGACGACTATGACGCGGCATCCAGATATTTCTATGCCGTCAAGGACGGCGAAAGCAAATACGCCACCTCCGCGCAGTATTTCTACGCGCACATGTCCTTCGTCCATGAGAATTACGAGACGGCCCTCAAGGAGTTCCTTAAATTAAGATCGTCCGAGGCTTTCGGTCCGGTAGTGCCGTACTACATCACCCAGATCTACTACCGCCAGGGCCGTTACGACGACGTCATCGGGTATGCGGTACCCATGCTGGATTCCGCCGGCACGCGCAACGGACTGGAGATCGGTCGCATCATCGGCGAGTCTTATTACAAGAAGGGTGCTTACGACAAGGCGCTTCCCTATCTGACCGACTACGAACGGAACGGCCCCGGCTCCGTCCCCGCCGACTATTATCAGATCGCTTACTGCAATTTCCGCCTTTCGCAGTACGAGGCCGCTATTCCCTATTTCCGTAAAGTGACCGATACTGAAGATTCCGTTGCTCAGAACGCCTATTACCATCTCGCCGGTTGCCATCTCAAGATCAAGGAGAAGGATAAGGCGCGCACCGCTTTCCAGGCTGCCGCAAAGAGCGATTTCAATCCGTTCATCGCGGAGGAGTCCAGATACAACTACGCGAAGCTCAGCTACGACCTGTCCTACCAGTCCGAAGCGCTCAGTGCCTGCCGTGACTTCCTGAAGGCTTATCCAAACAGTAGCCACACGAACGATGTCAACGAAATCCTGATCGCCATCTACACGAGCACGCGCAATTACAAGGATGC
Source organism: Bacteroidota bacterium (assembly GCA_046052345.1). GTDB lineage: Bacteria > Bacteroidota > Bacteroidia > AKYH767-A > 2013-40CM-41-45 > Pollutiaquabacter. The sequence goes on from JBJOMN010000035.1 coordinate 173,679, forward strand.
CATGGCCGCTCTGGAGGGCATGAAGAACAAGACGCCGGGAATGAAAGCCGCCTACCAGAAAGTGTCTTATTTCCGTGGCGTCGAACTATTCATGGACCGCAAGACCGAGGAAGCGATCCGCCTGTTTCGCCAGTCGCTTTCCTGTCCGGAGGACCAGGTCCTTGTCGCTAAGGCACATTACTGGATCGGTGATTCGGAATACAGGTTGGGACATTTCTCAAGATCGGCTGCGGAATACAAGGAATTCCTCAACACGCCGGCCGCCGTCAACCTTTCTACTTACAACCTTGGTCAGTACAATCTGGGTTACTCGTTGTTCAAGCTGGAAAAACATGCCGAGGCGCTCACCGCATTCAGGAAGTACGTCAAGGCCAAGGACGAAACCGATGCCGATCGCTATGCAGATGCGTTGCTGCGTATCGCCGACTGTTATTTCATGCAGCGGGACCAGATCGCTGCGATGGAATATTACGACCAGGCGGTCGCCATGGATGCCAAGGCCTCCGATTACGCCTTGTATCAGAAAGGGGTCATCCTGGGCGTCCGCGGACGTTTTGCCGAAAAGGCTGCCACGCTGGAGAAGCTGACCGCGCAATACACCTCTTCCGTTTACATGGACGATGCGCTCTACGAAACCGGACAGGCCTACCTGACCATCGGAAAGAACGCCAAGGCCTCCGCCTGTTTCCGCCGGGTCATCGAGGAGTATCCGAAGAGCGGATACGTTCGGAAAGCCGAACTCGGAGAGGCACTCGTCTATTACAACGATAACAAGGATGACGAAGCCGCCGCCGCCTGCAAGAAGATCATCAAGAATTATCCCGGAACTTCGGAAGCCAAAGAAGCCCTGCTTCAACTCAAGAACATCTCCGTCGCGCGGCACCAGGTGGACGATTACCTGCAGTTTGTCAAGGACGTTCCCAACGCCGAAGTGTCCGTAGGGGCGGAGGACTCGCTCGTGTATGAAGCGGCAGAAGTACTCTATACACAGGGCAAATGCGAAGATGCCGTGCGTGATTTCGACCGGTATCTGGACCGTTTTCCTTCGGCGCATTATGCTGTCAATGCGAACTACTACCGGAGCGATTGCCTGTACCGCTCCGGACAGCCGGAAGCAGCGTTAAGCGGCTTCGATTTCGTGCTTTCCCGACCCCGCAGCCAGTTCACGGAGAAGTCGCTGGTCAACGCAGCGACCATCCGCTTGAAGATCGGACGCTACGAGGAGGCTGCGGCCAGGTTCGAGGAACTGGAGCGTACCGCAGAGATGAAGGAGAATGTGGCAGCCGCCCGCATCGGACTGCTGCGCTGCTACGACCATGCCGGTGACTGTGCCAGGTCGCTGAGTGCCGCATCCAAGATCATCGACGATGCGAACATGCAAAGCGAGATCCGGAACGAAGCAGTGCTGATCTCCGCCAGGTGCAAGCTCGCAGCCGGGGATCTCAAAGCGGCCAAGGAACTGTTCGCCGATCTGGCCAAACGTACCAACAGCGAAATCACCGCCGAGAGCCGCTACTCGCTCGCTCTCATCGAATACAAATTGACGAACTACAAGGAGTCCCAGCGTCTGGCACTGGAGGTGCAGAACCAGGTGCCTTCGTATGATTTCTGGGTGGCCAAGTCGTTCATCCTCCTCGGCGACGACTACCTCGCATTGAGAGACACCTTCCAGGCGAAAGCGACTTTTAAGAGCATCATCGATAATTTCCAGCCTGCACAGGAGGACCCCGAAGACCTTAAAGCCCTGGCACTTTCGAAATACGAGGACATCGTTGCCGGCGAACGTTCCGCTGCCGGCGAGGAGCTCCGCCGCCGTCGGTCCGCACTACCGACAGATTCACTTGAAGTCAACCCGATCAAATAAATCCCGTTCATGAGGAAATTCACAGCAGCCGTAATCCTTTTGTTACCGTTCGCGGTTTCTGCCCAGCAGGAGATCGTGGATACGCTGGAGGAGCGTGAGATCGGCGACAAGGAATATGTCATCGTCAAGGACTATAAACCCGTCCTCGCGGAGTCGTGGAAGATTTCCGACACACCCGAGGGGGATACTGCCGTGTCCATCGTGCTACCGCAGACTTATTCGTTTGAATCTCGCAGGGCCAATACCGCCTATGCGGCCGGTACCATCAAATCCGTAAAGGTCAAGGACGAACCGCTGCAGAAGCTGTACCGCAGTTACCTGAAGGCGGGTGGCGGGAATTACGGCCGTTATATGGCCGACCTCTATCTGAACACGCTGCGTTCCAAGACCGGTTCGCTGGGATTCGGTGCTTCCCACCTTTCCGGTTCTCCAGCGTTCAGGGACTATGGCAATGCAGCATACAGCAACAACCGCGTAGCGCTGGACGGAAAGTATTTCCTCGACAAGGCCACCTTCGACGGACTCATCGGATATCGGCGTGACCTGGTTCATTATTACGGATACGATTCAAGAGACACCGTCATCGACAAGTCCCTGAACCGTCAGTTCTTCAGCGACCTCGGGGCACGGTTTGGCGTCCGAAGCACGTATCTCGACAGCTCAAGATGGAATTACCATGCGGCCGTCCAATACTCCGACCTGACTGATAATTTCGGTGTCCGTGAGAGTGAATTCATGCTGGACGGCGGTGTCAACAGGAAGTTCAAGGAGATGTTCACCGGGTTGGATCTTTCCCTCGACTTCTTCAATAAATCCGATTCGACCAATCAATTAAGTACGGTTGCTACCGGCAAGGCGAGGAACATCCTTCGCTTCCGTCCTTTCATCGCCTATGACCGTGAAAAGATTCGTTTTCGTGCCGGTGTCGGGGTGGAGACCGAGCAAGGGGTCGAGTCGAACGTGCATTTGTTTCCGCGCCTGAACCTCGTTGTTCCCGTTTCTGACGGCGTGCTCCATCTGTTCGCCGATGTCGACGGTCGTGTCGAGAAAAACAATTACCATACGCTTTCCACTGAAAATCCGTTTGTGAATCCCGCCCTCTATCCGAGGAATACGGTTTGTCTGTTGGAGGGCAAGGGCGGAATCACCGGCAATTTCTCCAAAGCGGTTTCCTTCACGGCCGCGGTCGCCTATGCGAAACTGGATGATCTGCAGTTGTTCGTGAACGACACCGTACGCACGACGATGTTCAATACGTTGTATGACGAGGCGGGGCGCTTCCACCTTCAGGCGGAGGTCGGATACCGTACCGGTGAAAAACTGAACGTCTCGTTCCGGCTCGACCAGTACAGCTATAAGACCACGCTGCAGGATTATGCGTGGTATCTGCCGAACACCGTCATGACTCTCCGTGCCGACTACAACCTGCAGGACAAGATCCTTGTGAAGGCGGCTGTGTTCGGATTCGGTGCCAGGAATGTGCTTGTGCTGGAGAACACCCCGCTCGGCATTAACGAGGTGAAAAAGAAACTGGATCCGTACGCCGATGCGAACCTTTCTGTCGAATACCGTTACTCCAAGATCTTATCGGCATTCGTGACCTTCAACAACCTGGGCTTCTCGAAATTCCAGCAGTGGTACGGGTATCCGATGGAACGTATCAATGTCGTCGGCGGACTCACGTACTCGTTCTGATTGTGCGGGAAAGCATCGGGCGTATAAAGGTTCACCCGTAAATTCTGGCCCAAGCTTCACTCCGGATATTTCACGCAAAGACGTAACGGGCTATTTCATCCGGCAGAATAAAAATACCGACGTCGCTTTTTCCCGCATTCCGCAACTCACATCCCACAACTCGCTACTCGCATCCATCACCTGACACCCGCCTTGAACTTGGCGATGGCATTGCGTGTGAAGTCGGAGAGGACCAGGGTGCCGCTCATTTCGGCACGTTCCGATAGAAGCGTATCCCAGTGATCGGTGCCTTGCCAGGAGGCTTTCTTGAGCATGCGCATGGCTTCCGGGTTGCTTGCTGCCAACTTCTCTGCCATGGCCATGAGGGCACGGTCCATTTCCTCGGCGGTTTCAAAAACCTCGGCATATAAACCCTTGGACTGCGCCCATTCGGCCGACTGCCATTCGGTGGCATTGATGGATAATTGCTGAAAAGCGGAGGTGCCGACTTTCCGTTCCACAGCAGGACCTACGACAAAGGGACCGATGCCGACAGCGAGTTCGCTGAGCTTCACCGAGCTGTGCACCGTGGCGAAGGTATAGTCGGCCGCTGAGGCGAGACCGACACCGCCACCGACTGCTTTGCCCTGTACTCGGGCCAGCACGAATTTCGGAGCCTTGCGCATGGCGTTGATCACCGCTGCGAAACCGGAGAAGAACATTTTACCTTCATCCAGGTTGGAAATGGAAACAAGTTCATCGAAGGACGCTCCGGCACAGAAAGCCTTGTTGCTTTCGCTTTGGAGGATGATTACCCGCACGTCCGGATTGTCCCCCGCTTTTTCAATTTCAACAGCCAGTTTCCGCAGGACAGCACCCGGTAATGAGTTGCTCTGCGGGTGGAAAAAAGTGACCGTTGCGATGTGGTCTTTTATGGATGTGGATACAGAACCTTCCATGTAAAGGAGTTCAAGGTTTTAGGTTCAAAGTTGAAAGTCTCCGGGATGAAAGCCCTTGACTAGCCTGTCCGGAAGACGTTGTACTTCAGTTGGCCGAGTAACTCGGCAATTTTCCCTCCTTGATCAATGCATCCGTCTTGTCCTTGTGCGCCTTGAAATCGCCGAAGGCGAGGGCGGAGAGCATGTCTTCCCGCGTCATCTTCGGATCTCCAAGCTTCTTGCGGATGTCCTCACAACACCGGTCTACGAACGACTCGAAACGCTCCGGCGCCCAGATGTAGTTCCTCTTGGACCAGTCCGGCTGCGTGCGGTCGATCGAGAATTCCGTAGGCAGGTCGCCATGGATGATCGCCTTGACATCAAGACCTTCAAACGATTTGGGCAGCTCGCGCGTATCGAACACAAGCGGACGGCTTACGTCGATGACGTGCTTCTTGCGCTTGGGATCGATCATTTTCAATCCGTTGATGCGCAATCCCTTCTTCTTGAGATGGGCGAATTTCTTTTCAAAGCGGCTAAGCGTGTCGTAAAGCATCGGTTGGGTGGTAAGGAACTATTACTGGTTGGTTGTATGGTTGAATTCTAAATTATACGTTCAAAACGGGAATTATGATAATACTAATCACGTAGTTTTAGATACGGCTGTTTCAAGATTCCTCGTTCTGTTCCTTCAATTCTGCATTCTAAATTCTGCATTCTAAATTCAGATTTGAACTTTGAATGTTGAACTACTCACTCTTTGCATGCAACTAGCGTCAGCACCGTCTCGATCGCCACTTTCTCGCCGCGCTGGTTGCTGACTTCCACATACCATTCGACAACCCCCTGCGGTATCTGTCCTTCCCGGCGGTCCTTCATCGTCTTTCTCATACAGGTGAGCTTCACCTGGATGGTATCACCGACATATACCGGCTGGATGAACCGGAGGTTGTCAAGACCGTAGTTGGCGAGTACCGGACCTTTTTTAGGGTCCACGAACAAGCCGGCTGCGGCCGAGATCAGGAAGTAACCGTGTGCGACGCGGCGTTCGAAGATGGAACCCTCGAGCGAGGTCTCGTCGGTATGAGCGTAGAAGAAGTCGCCGCTGATGCCTGCGAAATTGACGATATCGGCCTCCGTCACCGTCCGCTTGTGCGTGAACAGCGCATCGCCGACGTGGATCTCCTCGAAGTACTTCCGGAAGGGATGGATCACATCCTCCTTGACCTCGGCACCGGGAAGGTACTGGTCGAGGATGTGGGTGAGTACGGTCGGGGAACCCTGCAGTGCCGTCCGTTGCATATAGTGGTGTACGCCGCGGACACCGCCCATCTCCTCACCGCCGCCGGCACGACCGGGTCCTCCGTGTACCAGGTGGGCAAGGGGCGAACCGTGTCCGGTCGACTCCTGGGCGCAATGGCGGTTGATCACAAGCATTCGTCCGTGCATGCAGGCGGAGCCTAATACGACGGAACGGGCGAATTGGTTATCGTTGGTGATGACGGATCCGACAAGGCTGCCTTTTCCCATCTTGGCGAGTTCCGCGGCTTCTTCAGCGTTCTTGTACGGCATGACCGTACTGACGGGGCCGAAGGCTTCAATCTCGTGCGGACCGGTCTGCTTGAAAGGATCGCGGCAATAAAGAAGCATCGAAGAGATGAAGGCGCCGCGTTTGCTGTCGGCTCCTACGACCTCCACGTTCTCAAGGTCACCGTAGACCATTTCACAGCCGCTCATCAGCTGCTTTACTTTTTCCCGCACGTCTTTTACCTGTCCCAGGCTGGCCAGCGGCCCCATCCGGACCCCTTCTACGGCAGGGTCACCGATGGCAGTGCCTTTCAACCGTTCGCTCAGCGCGGATATGACGGCTTGGGTGAGATGCTCGGGTACGATCGTCCGACGGATGGCTGTACATTTCTGTCCGGCCTTGACGGTCATCTCGCGCGAAACCTCCTTGATGAAGAGGTTGAACTCTTCGGTTCCCGGTTCCGCATCCGGACCGAGGATGCAGCAGTTCAGTGAATCCGCTTCCATGTTGAAGCGCACGGAATTCTCAACAATGACCGGATGGCGCTTGAGCATCTTTCCGGTCGTGGCTGAACCGGTGAAAGTGACGATATCCTGGCAAGTCAGGTGCTCGAAGAGGTCGCCGACTCCGCCGCAGACCAGTTGCAATGCGCCTTCCGGCAGGATTCCGGATTGTATGATTTCACGGACGACATACTCCGTGAGGTAAGAGGTGGCGGTAGCCGGTTTCACGATGGCAGGTACACCGGCCAGCAGGTTGACGGCGATCTTCTCCAGCATGCCCCATACAGGAAAGTTGAAGGCGTTGATGTGTACGGCGACACCTTCCATCGGTACGCATATGTGGTGACCGACAAACGTGCCGTTCTTGGAAATCATCTCCATGTTGCCGTCCACCAGGAAAGGCTGGTCGGGAAGTTCGCGCCGGCCTTTGGAAGCGAACACCAGCATGGTGCCGATACCACCGTCGATATCGATCCAGGAATCACCTTTAGTCGCGCCGGTGGCAGCCGAAACGGTATAAAACTCCTTTTTCTTTTCGTTCAGATATAATCCCAGGGCCTTGAGCATTCTGGCCCGGTCGTGGAACGACATTTTCCGCAGCTTAGGACCGCCCACCGTCCGGCCGTACTGAAGCATGGCCGAGAAGTCGAGGCCTTCGCTCGTTGCACGGAAGATCTCCTCTCCGGTCACGGCATGGAAAAGGGAGGTGCCGTCGCCGGCCCCTTCAATCCACTGACCGAGGGCGTAATTTTTGAGTTTTATGGCCATTTATGACAGACTATGGACAACGAACGCCGCTGAACCGGTTTTTGGCAACCGGCCGCGCGGCGTGTTTCATGATTGTAAGTAGTTGATTCTCCGCTTCCCCAAGCCTGATGAGATAATCACATCATTTTGAGCTCAACTAATGTGTGTGTTCGGATGGTTAATCCGGTACGCAAAGATAACCTAAATCGGCGGGATGTCAAGGGATTGCGCGACGAGTGGAAGATAAAATAATGGTTCCAGCAAAATGGATTGGAAACGCTTTCAAAGTTGAATCGTTGCAAGTTCACGGAAGCCGGTTTCACTCCGCGCAAAGGGGTTGTAAATAAGTGAAAATAAAGATGTTAAATAATTAAAACCCCGACAACCTGAAATCAGTAACTAACCACCAACCACTAACCACCAACCCTGTTCAGCAACGCCACATTCTCCACGTGCAGCGTATGCGGGAACATGTCGAACGGTTGGACTTTCTCCAGCCTATAGCTGCCTGAGAGGATGCGCACGTCCCGTTCCTGCGTCACCGGATTACAGCTGATATAGATGATACGGTCGGGAAGCAATGTCAGCAGCGCCCGGTTGACGTCACGATGATGCCCGGAACGCGGCGGATCGGTGATGATCACGTCCGGTCGTCCGAAGGTGTCGATGGCCGGACTGTTGATGACGTCCTTGAGGTCGCCGGCGATGAAATGAGTGTTCCCGATGCGGTTGGCGGCCGCGTTCTTTTTAGCCTGGTCAATGGCATCCTCTACGAATTCGATACCCAATACCTGACGTGCGGCACGGGCGGCACTAAGCGCAAGTGTGCCTGTACCGCAATAGAGGTCGAATACGTTTTCCGTTCCTGTCAGTCCGCACCAGTCAATGGCGGTCCTGTACAGTTGCTCCGTTTGCAGAGTATTGGTCTGGAAGAAAGTGCCTGCCCGCATCTCGAAGCGCAATCCGTCGAGGGTGACCGGCAACGACGGTGTACCCCAATGGTGGACGGTGTCCAGTTCGTTCACCTGTCCGTCTTTTTTCAGATTTAGCAGGTAGGAGACGGATCTTACTTCAGGATACCTCTTCACGCATTCTGTAAGCAAGGAAAGCGCTTGCGCATCGAATTTCCCGAATACGAACCTTACAAGCAGCTGTTCCTTTCCGCCTTCTTCGTCGCCGTAACGCACCATCATCTGCCGAAGCACACCTTCCTCGCGGCGCATGTCGTAGAAAGAGATTCCGTTTTGCAGCGCGATATCCCGAACAGCATGCAGCAACTTTATGGCAGAATCCGGAGCGATGCCGCATTCCCGGATCTCCAGGGCATGGTCGTATTTGCCCTGCATCATGTAGCCGGCAGCCGGTCGCAGCACCGTACCGGGGTCTGATTTTTCTTCCGGGGTCATCCACCGCCGGTTCGAAAAGTTGAATACGATCTTGTTGCGGTAGTGTCTGGCCAGCGGGGAAGGCACCGGCGGAGGCACGACAACGCCTTCCGGCAGATGCAGTCCGAAAAGGCGGGTGATGTGTCCGTGTTTGAGGGACAGCTGATCGGAGTAGGGAAGAGGTTGCCATTGGCAACCGCCGCAATGTTGGAAATGGCGGCAAAAAGCGGGAATACGGTTCGGGGCAGGCGAGATGATTTCCAGGATCCTGCCCCGGTAAAAGGCTTCCGGACCTTTGGTCAGCCGCAGCGCCTGCACATTTACCACATCGCCCGGCACCGCTTTGTCGACAAGGATCGTCCCGCCCGGAAACCGCCCGAAAGCATTTCCCCGGGTATCAATTCCTTCGATTTTGAGGTTTTTTACCAGCTGCCCGAGCATTTTGTAAATGTAATCCGCAGTCAGCGGTCAGCAGTCAAATTGTTCAAGGAAAAATGTCTTTTTTACCATTAAAAGCAGCCAAATCGGTGAATAAATCCTTCAACTACAACTTATTGCCCTCCCGCCTCCCGCCAACCCTGACCGCCGACTTCGACCGCCGACTGTAGACCGCTGACCGCCGACCGCCGACTGTCGACCGCCAGCCCTGAGCCTGTCGAATGGCCGACTCCCAGACTATCGACTACCGACTACTGACTAATTCCCCGTCTCTCCATTTGGAATTACGCGGAAAATGACTACTTTTGCGTCCCTATTAAAAACCAATCAAAACCAGCATGTTAAATCAGTACGAGACGGTTTTCATCGCTACGCCTGTTCTGTCGGAAGAGCAGCTGATGGACGTCGTCAACAAATTCCGCAAAATCCTCACCGACCACGGTTCCGTAATTGTTCATGAGAACAATTGGGGATTGCGTAAGCTGGCTTACCCGATTCAGAAGAAGAACACAG
>JBJOMN010000036.1:0-3066 GCA_046052345.1 Bacteroidota bacterium
TATACAGTAAATACTATGAATTCACCGAAGCAGGCCTGCACCGGATCTTGTTTCCGCTCGGCAGCCTCGAATTAGCTGCCGGCGTATACAGTCTGCGTTATCTGACCGCCGACCGCGTGGAAGAAGCGCGGGTGGTGGTGGAATAGACTTGAAATCTTTCAAACCTTCAAAGCCGCCTCAAAAGGGGCGGCTTTGCTTTTGAAGACGAAACGCACCCATCATGATTTTATTCAGGATTGGACAAACTTCAAAGATACCGCTGATGCAGAAGCTTCTAAGCACCGTGTCAATATTAAACCGGATACTTCAAATCAACCTGTTAATACTGCAACCAGGTGGCTTCGGCACTCCCCAATTTGCACTCCATTTTAGTGCACTATGGTCTCTTTCATGCGCTTATCCCCCAAGTAACAAAACTTCCGAAACCGGTACAAAGTGAAGCTTGGCCCGTGAAAAGGAGGCCGGGATGCTGCGTTTTTTGTTACTCTGGTGTTACTTTGAAAAGAAAAAATCGCCGTAAGTGCTTGTTAGTTAGCGACTTGCGGCGATTTTATCGTAGCCCGTATGGGAATCGAACCCATGTTTCATCCGTGAAAGGGACGCGTCCTAGACCCCTAGACGAACGGGCCGTCTGTTTTAGGGACTGCAAAAGTAGGAAATCAATCAGAAAATACAAATACAAGTGAAAAAATAAGGCCTTATATCCTTCCCGTATCTGCCTGAAAACGAAAGCCTAACCGCTTTCCGGTGGCAATCTTCGCCTGCAACGACGTCTCCTGCACCTCCCCCACCGAAATCACCTGGATCTTCTCGTACGGCGGCGTAAATGAATCGAAATCCAGACTGTACAGGATCGTCGATTCCACCACCTTCCGGATCGCCTCCTTGTCCAACACCGCATTCCCGAAATCATTGTACAGGAAGCCCAACTGCCGCTGACCCTCCACAAAGTAATGGTTGTCCTTGTTCACGAACAACCGCGCTATCAGATACCCCACGTCGTTCGGACGGTTGAAGGTAAACGAGTCCGACAGGAAGTTATAGACATAAATCTTGCCCACGAACGAACGGCCCGGATCCTCCTTCACATACGACATCTTCCACACTTCATGGTCGCCGTCGAACGTGAATACGTTCGTCTGCATCAGGAAGACGATGTAATCGTCCGCAATCATGATCTCCACCTGATAGTCGCTCCGCTCCCGATACTCCATCGGAACATTCTTGCCGGACTTCTTCACCTCCGCATGCAACTCCTCGAACAGCTCCTTCAGCGTCCGCTTCAACTCGTTGAACGCCGCCTGGGTCACCGCCGAAACCGACTGCTTCAGGGCGACCTTTTCGGTGAGGAGAGAGAGGATTTTAGGGTCGGACATGGTTGCGGGGCTTGTCCGCCGAAGGCGGATGCGAGGTGCGGGTTACGAGTTGCGAGTTGCGAGGTGCGGGGCTTGTCCGCCGGAGACGGATGCGAGTTGGAAGTTACAGAGCACGAAAACGCAACCCGAAACCCGCATCTCGCAACCTTAATAGGCTCGGGCGAAGATAACCCGCTTCGTCGAAGGCTTCCCCGAATATACGCACTTTCCGGATTCCTCCTTCGCGTCCAGCGGGATGCAACGGATCGTGGCCTTGGTCTCGTCCTTGATCTTATCCTCCGTCTCGGAGGTCCCGTCCCAGTGCGCCAACAGGAAACCACCCTCCTCGATCTTCTCCTTGAACTCCTCCCAGCTGTCGACCGGTATCATCTTCGACTCCCGGAAACTCAACGCCTTGTCGTAGATGTTCTGCTGGATCTGCTCCAACAGGTGCTCGATCTTCACACCGAGATCCGTCAGCTGCATCACCGACTTCTCCTTGGTGTCGCGACGGGCCACCTCGGCCGTGCCGTTCTCCAAATCACGCGGACCGATGGCCACACGCACAGGTACTCCCTTGAACTCGTATTCATTGAACTTCCAGCCCGGCTTGTGCGTGTCGCGGTCATCGTACTTGACGGAGATGCCGCGCTTGCGAAGGTCCGCGATCAACGGTGCCACCGCCTCGGAAATACCCTTCAGCTGCTCGTCGTTCTTGTAGATCGGCACGATGACCACCTGGATGGGCGCCAGCTTCGGCGGCAACACCAGCCCGTCGTCGTCCGAATGCGCCATGATCAACGCCCCCATCAACCGCGTGGAAACACCCCAAGAGGTCGCCCATACGAAATCCTGCCTGCCGTCCTTTCCGGTGAACTTGACATCAAACGCCTTGGCGAAGTTCTGCCCCAGGAAATGGGACGTGCCGGCCTGCAACGCCTTGCCGTCCTGCATCATGGCCTCGATGCAATACGTATCCTCCGCACCGGCGAACCGCTCGTTAGCAGTCTTGATTCCCTTGATGACCGGAACGGCCATGACGGTCTCCGCGAACGTGGCATACACCTCGAGCATCTTCCGCGTCTCTTCCACAGCCTCTTCCTTGGTGGCGTGCGCGGTATGACCTTCCTGCCACAGGAATTCCGCCGTGCGCAGGAACAACCGGGTGCGCATCTCCCAACGGACGACGTTCGCCCACTGGTTCACGAGTATCGGCAGGTCACGGTACGACTGGATCCAGCCTTTGTAGGTGTTCCAGATGATGGTCTCGGACGTGGGCCGGACGATAAGCTCTTCCTCCAGACGCGCCTCGGGATCGACCACGACGCCGCTGCCGTCCTCGGCGTTCTTGAGACGATAATGGGTAACGACCGCACACTCCTTCGCGAACCCCTCCACGTGGGCAGCCTCCTTGCTCAGGAACGACTTTGGTATGAACAGGGGGAAATAGGCGTTAACATGGCCCGTCTCCTTGAACATCCTGTCGAGCACAGCCTGCATCTTCTCCCAGATCGCATAACCGTAGGGCTTGATGACCATGCAACCCCGGACCGCCGAATTTTCGGCCAAATCGGCCTTAATGACCAGGTCCTGATACCACTGGGCGTAATTCTCGGCGCGGGTGGGGAATTCGTTACTCATATAAAAGGGCGTTTGGTACGGTGTTTGATTCTTTCTATGCAAAAGTAACAAAAAGGGTCGGCAGTCAGCG
>JBJOMN010000037.1:0-19429 GCA_046052345.1 Bacteroidota bacterium
CTCCGTTTCTACTATCTTGTAAATGCCGGTGCTCCTGGATGGTTGATCGCTTATGTAATTGATCCGATCGTATGATTCGAGCTGCTCTTACAGTATATGCACTTGACTGATCTGTTTCAAGTTTTTAATACAGCAAAGGGAAAGGCCGCTTGTCGGATCGTGGATCGTTGTTGTGACTTCTTGGTTGTCATCATCCAACTATGTGAAATTTCGGTCTGCTCGATGAGTCTGCCACTTAATAAATTTCTGCGCTTTCTTCGTAAAAGCCGATATTCGTATCCGATGGTCATATTCAATAACGGTCAACAAAAGGTCATACCCAAGGGAACCATCCTGCTGCGGCAGGGAGAAATCTGTAAGTTCGGATGCAGGGTTATCCGGGGCTGCCTGAAAAGCTATGTCATCGACCGCTCCGGAAAAGAGCACATCATGCAATTCGCGCCGGAAGGTTGGCTGATCACAGACATGGACAGCCTGTTGAATCAGGCCCCCTCCTGCGTCAATATCGAAGCCATCGAGGACACTGAAGTCCTTTGGATACAACCTGAAATGGAGGGTTTCTGGGATAAGGCGACAAAAGAGGAGCTGCTTGAGCACACGAACTTGCTGACACGGAATATCATCGCCTTCGGGAAACGGACGCGGATGTTGCTCAGCGCGACAGGGGAGGAGCGCTACCTCGATTTCCTGCAGACCTACCCGCTGCTGGCGCAGCGATTGCCGCTGAAACTCATCGCTTCCTACATCGGCATAACACCGGAATACCTTAGTGAAATTCGCAGGAAATCGTCCGGCAAGCAGATTTCTTAAACTACCTTAAGAATTATCAGGAGTCCGTACTGCATTTTTATCCCGTCACTTAAAACAAACCATCATGACGGCTAAAACAAAAAACATCATCACCTGGGTTCTGTCGGGATTACTTGCATTCGCCTTCCTGAGTTCAGGCATCACCAAGCTGCTGGGAGCGGAAATGCAGCTCAAGAATCTGGAAAGCTGGGGCTATCCGCTCTGGTTGCGGTTTCCGATCGGTCTGAGTGAATTGGCGTTTGCTGCCGGACTGCTGACTTCGACCTACCGCAAATGGGCGGTCTATGGAATTTTCGGATTCGTGGTTGTCGCCGTCTATACGCACTTGCAGGCTACCCCGCCACAGACAAATATGCTCGGCGGCCCCATTGTCTTCCTGCTTCTCGACACCGCGTTGTATTTCGTTTCAAAAGGTGCGGCGAAAACCGCGTAAGAAGCAGCAACGTTCGTTTTCTGCAATTAAACCAGCTACGCAGGTTTCATTTCCTGCGTGGCTATTTTATTATTTCATCACCCGGAAAATCAAGTGTTGGTTTTCGGGAGGATTGCGAACGAATGTGGCAGATCAAGTGAGTTTAGAACAACAAATCGAAAAGTATATTGCCGGTCAGCCGGTATCCAAACGCAGCGACTTGCAGACGTTACACCGGATGATGCTGCAATTGACGCCTGCAGGAGCATTGTGGTTCCTCGACGGTAAAAACAGCGAGGGTAGGGTTGTTACGAATCCGAACATAGGATATGGAATTCAGACCCTCAAGTACGCCGACGGAAAGTCAAAGGAGTTTTATCAAATCGGCATCAGTGCAAACAAAGCCGGAATTTCCGTCTACATCATCGGTCTCGAGGATACCTCCTATCTGGCCAGGACCTATGGCAGGAGAATAGGAAAAGCGAAGGTGACCGGATATTGTATCCGATTCAACAAATTGGCAGACATTGATAGCAAGGTCCTTGAAGCGGCCATTCAAGACGTGTTGCAGCAGCTCCGATGACTACTTAAAAAGTAGCACAGTAATACAGGATCATTGAGCTTGTATCTGGTGCCGTTAAATTAAAAAAGAGGCATGATAACGTTTGCAAAACCCTGCTCGCCTTCCTGATTCCTGTTGTCGGCCCTCCAATACGTGACAGCACCTAAAGCTAACTAGTTGTATCAATAACAATCGATGAAGTAGGGAAGGCCCATACCTTCAAAACCGATTTCATTGTTTGGCGGTACAGCAATATTTACCAACTGAAAACCCCAAATTTCCTTTCGAATTCCGTGATTTTCTCTTCAGCGCAGGCGTCGAGCAGGGAGGAGGGGGCTCTTGGAAATTTTCAAGGAAAAAGGAAAAAGTAACAGCTGGGGCCGGCACCCGTTTCGTATCTGCCGCATCGCATGATGCTACTGTCCGCCGGAGCGAAGAAAAGGAGGATTTCGAGATGCGTACTAGCGAATACCGACTGCTGAGTTGCATGTTCCGACCACTGACTATAAGCCGCTTTTCTTCCCCCGTCCGTTCAATATCGAAAGAATGAAGTTGGGATACTGGAAATAATCAGGCTCCCGACTGATCTCCTCTTCGCCGAGCATGGCCCGGAAGGTCCACTTGCCGTCCACGGCTGTAATCGGTGTCCTTTTTCGGTTTCGGGTGTCGACATAGGTGACATGGTCCGTCAGGCTATCCCCGTCGGTGTCTTGTACCCAGACCGTCAGGCCGGGTTTCACGATGCTGTCGCCGGGAGGACAGATTTCCGGATATACGATACGGTCTATTTTTCCGTCATAATTATCGTCCACCCAGTGGAAGAACCAGTAGCTGAAGTCCATCGTGTATCCTCCGTTGTAGATGATGTAGTCGTATCTCCCGTCCTTGTTAAGGTCATAATGGAAACCGAATTCGCTGCTCTCCGGTCCCAGACTCCATTCATCGGGCTCGTACTTTTCGCTGCCATGTCGCAGCAGGTTCAGGGTGTCTTCGACCCCGTCATACGTGATCGGGAATTCTTCCACCTTGGTTGATTTCACATGGCCCCATACGATGCGTGGCAGTTTGTCCATCGCCCGGTAAAGCTCAATCTCCTTGGTAGCCCGTTCCGGCACCAAGTTTCGGACGATTCGTTCCGTTTCGTACTGATACGAGCTAACCGTCATGTCCTGAGCATATAATCGTGCGGCCTGGAACAAAAGGAAAAGGCACGCAGTGAAGAGATTCTTATAAGTAATCATAGTCCTATACCTTAACAAGAATGACAACAAGGTATAGACACCCATTCGGTCCGGGAATGACATTGGTCATGTTCCCCTTCGCCGTACGGGATGAAAACGATCAAACAGGTTTACTGTCGAGCTGTTTCGTGGAAGACAGGAAGCTGGAGTAGAAGTAAAGGACTTGTATCAGAAAAAGAACGCCGCCCGGGGAGGGACGGCATTGTCATGTAACGGGCATTTCGCATTTTAATATTATTATTTTTTACGAGAGCTTGATGTTGCCATATGCTCGTCATTTCTTTTAAGGATAATATGATTGTTGCCAAAGGGTGATGTGCAGTCTGCGCTGTCGAGTAAAGTTTCGTATTCCGGGATTTCCGAGCATTCTAGAAAGTAAGTGGACCGATAAATGGACTTTTACTCGCAGCAGGTGTACTTTCCGGATGAATTTCAGTCTTTAATACACTGTACGGAAAGGCCGTATGTTTCGTTGGTGAAAAATCCAAAGAGCTCCAGCCAAGTACGGCCTCTCGGGCCGTATTGACCAACTGCTTCTGAGCCGCGACCGACCCCTTGCGGGTTTCGCCATTCGTATCAGCTACATATGGATATGCGTCCTTGGGTCCGTGAACTGCAACCCAGCCTCATTTCCAACCGGATTCATTGTATGGGTCAAAAGTGCGATCGTACTTTTTAGGCCGAAGGAATTTCAGGTTGTCAATCGTGAAGATGAGCGAAACCGTGGCTATGGCGCCTGCCACTAAACCGACGTCTCTGGAAGAGGAGATTTTACCATTCTCCGCATCGATGTTCGTGTTGTTCACGGCAATAAGTCCGTTGTTCGATGTGATCTGGTTCTCAAGGTTCCTGATCTGGGTCAGGGTGAGGTTTGGATTCGACATGTCCTCGATCAGTTGCAGGTTTTCCTCTAACAGATTCGCATTGTCTGTCTCGAGTACGCTCTTCCTGTGCCTTGCCGACTCTCCGTAGAGTATGTCGGCTGCCAGTACGGACAGGGAGACGATGAGGATAGGAGTGAGGATGCCTTGTTTTTTCTGAAAACGATCCAGGTTGAAGTGTATGTCCGATAACTCCTTTTGCATGCTCTCCAGTTGCGTCTCATGGCGTTTGAGCATCAGGATCGAGGTCGAGTCATTTGTCTGACCGGTTGCCAACAGCGTCGTCAGACAGAATAGTACAGGCAGGATGGAAGCCTTCATGATAGTGTTTGCGCTTAAGGTTGATCAAGATAGGCCAAAATATCAAATACTTTCCTCTCCCTAGAATCTCTACCTTCGCCTTAAATTCTCCCTTATATGTCAGTAGAAGAACAGGTCAGGCAGCGCAGCAACGGCGCCTGCGAAGTTTGCGGAAGTCGGGATGGTGCTTCCGTTTATCCGGTCCCGCCCGCAGAAACTCCTCAGTCCGACAGGTCGGTGTTCGTGTGTGAGAAGTGTCTGCGCCAACTGGAGAAACAGGAGGAGCTTGATCCCGTACACTGGACATGCCTTAAGGAATCCATGTGGAGTGAAATTCCCGCCGTGCAGGTCGTCGCCTGGCGGATGCTAAACCGGCTCAAAAACGAATCATGGGCTGCAGATGCTCTTGACATCCTCTACCTGGATGATGAATCGCTGGACTGGGCAAAAGCGACCGGCGATCATATCGAATCAGACGGCGATGATGCTCATCGCGATTGCAACGGCGCACTGCTGCAGACCGGCGATTCCGTGACGCTCATCAAGTCGCTCGATGTGAAAGGTTCCCAAGTCAATGCCAAGATCGGCACCGTGGTGAAGAATATCCGCCTTGTTGCCGATAACACAGCCCAGATAGAAGGTAAGATAGAGGGTCAGCAGATTGTCATCCTCACGAAGTACGTCCGTAAGTCTTCCTGACTGGTCTTTTACAGTTCCCCTGTCCTTTCACTCGACCATCAGCCGCGTTCGCAGCAACGTCGTGCCGCCTATGACCGTGACGATATACATCCCTCCGGCCGCATCCGAAAGGTCCAGTCGTATATCCTGACCGGATGCTTCCCGGATGCGACAAAGCCTTCCTTTGCTGTCATGTACCAGTATGAGTGTACGGCTTGGCATCTGTAAATCAGTCCGGAAAGTGAATGTTCCGGTCCCCGGGTTCGGATACACGTACAGTTCATCTCTGTCTTCGATCTCGTATGACGAAGCCAGGGAGGAATCCCTGCCGCAATGGAAATAGGCCTGCCACTTCGGGGATGCGGACAGCGGCTGCAACGAATGCTCCAGTATGCCCCAGCTGCCGTACTTGGTCGGCCGGACGATGCTGCTGTAATTGAAGAACGCGCCGCCACCGTTGCCGAACCAGGCATCCAGCATGTCGCAGTAGATATCCTGCATCAGCGGGTCGCGGTTGGCGGCGATCAGCTTATCGGTGAGCACGGTATCGTTGGAGAACACCGGGTCGAAAGAGACCAGGTGCTGCCCGCCCTCGTACGCGATCAGGTCAACTTGATGGTTGTCCGCTACGGTCTTATAGGCGGCGGTGTTCGGAGCTGTCTGGCTGTTTACACCGGCATGCAGGGCGGAAAGGATCTGAGGTACGGTGACGGTACCGATTCCGCCCGCGTTACCGATACTGTCCGCGATCTGCCAGCCGATATACGGAGCGATCGCCAAGGCATCGGCGGTCACGCCTGTCGGATTATACAGCGGGTCCTCGTAATAATTCATGATCTGATTCCCCAGCCAGCTGTTCACGGCTTGGGATGCGACCACTTTCACCAGCCGTACGGTGTCGGGACCGAATACCGAACCGAAGATGCGGTGACAATCGGCCGTACGTCTGGCATAGTATTTCCAGCCTTGTTCCCAGGGCGGTCCGCTGTAATTCAGCTGAGCACCCATGGAAGTGCAGTACTGTGACTGCGCAAATATGCTGTTCCATGCCTCGTTACTGTATTCGACAAAAATCTTTCGTGAGGGCTCAAGGCTGTCGTGCAGCAATCGTGCGAACTTGTAGATGAAACTGTCGTTGGCCTGATGCGGAATACAGATCCACATATCCTTGTCCGTGCGGTTGCACAGGTCGGTCATGTATTCATAATGTATTCCATTCGGCGAGGATTGCGTCAGGTCGTCCTTGCCGGTGCGCTGGCTCCAGTCGGATACCGGTGAGGCGTTTGTCCGCATAAGGTCCATGAAACGGATGCCGGTGAAGACGTTGCCGGAATCGAGAAAATTCAGGAAGGAAGGATGGAACGGATCGGTTTCGAAGTCGTTGATGAAGCCGGGCATGACCATGCGGATCTTGTGAACGGGGTCATTGATATCCGAGGCGGTGATGATGAGATGAATACCCTGGTCGGAAGGGGTGACACTGAAGGTATCGTTGCAGGGACTCGCAAAAGTCCTGTTGCCGCTGTCCCATTCCAGTTGAATCGTCCCCGTCCCTTCCGACAGTAGCGTATAGGTGCCGGCTGGGTAGTGGCCTCCGGCTCCCAGAAAGACCAGATTGTGGACGTGCTGCGCCGGACTGCCGAAGGGTACTTGCGCAGGATATCCGTCGGCACGCAACGGAATGGTAACCTGGGTATCCCACGGTCCGCCCGGAGTCGCATTCCGGGTCAGCCAGGTGCCGCTCTGCTTGTAGGCGTCCTTGAAGATGATTTGCGGTACGTAATAGGCAAGTCCGTTGAGATTGGTTCCGACGCTGCGTGTTTGTGCCAATGACAGGGTCACCGAAAGGTAAAAGAACATCGGAAACAGGATTCCCTTCATCGTGATTCGGATGTTCATGCAGCGAAGCCGGTTATACCAAGACCGGTACAAGAAAAGCATTTTTTACGGTCGTGTGCCGTAACGTGCTCCGGTGACAGCATGGCGGTCAATGTCCTAAGTCAGGCGGAGTTTGTACGTATTCGAGTTTCGGGCCGAAAACTGCGATCCGGGAACGTAGAACCGAGCATTGTAGCCTGTCTTTCGACTCTTTTCCTCTTTTTTTTGCAGAATTCCTTCCTTTTAGCTATACTAGGGGATATTATTCATCCCTTACATTTATTTTAAAATGATCACCAGGGTTAAGCGGACCCGCGTCTGCAAAGGAGTTCTTGATTACTCCATCGACAAGGAAATGATTCACGAGTACGTGCCCCAGTCAGGGGACGTCGCATTGTTCGAAGTGTTGTCACTCGGCAAACACACCACCGTGCAATCCGCCTCCCGACGTAACGTCCATATCATAGAAGGCGACCACATTCTTGCCGCTTTCGGATCCCGTTATGCCACCGGCCAGTTCGAGGGGTATGTGCCTGCCAAGCCGTCCATTTATAATGATGTTTTAGCTATCGGCGGTGTCGTCGGCCAGCTCAAGTCCAAGAATGCCGCTTATGAGCATATTCCTGCGACCCAGGTCCGGCTTATCGGCTATGCGTTGGATGAACATCGTAAGGTCATCAACACCAGGTACCGTGAGGTTCCCCGTGTCCCCTTCAGCGGTAGAAAGCCGGAGGGGTCTTCTGTGATCCTTTCCGTGGGTTCGTCCATGGACAGCGGCAAGACCACTTCTGCCGCCTACCTCTGTCGCGGCCTTAAGGCTTCCGGTGCGAACGTGGCTTATATCAAGCTGACAGGAACGGTTTACACCAAAGACCAGGACCTGGCCTACGACCTCGGAGCGGACTTCACCGTCGATTTTTCCGATGCGGGTTATCCTTCCACCTACATGTGTTCCCACGACGAGCTGCTCGACCTTTACCAGACGCTGCTTTCCATGACCGCTTCGGCACGTCCCGATCATATCGTGATAGAAATCGCCGACGGGCTGGTACAGCGCGAGACGGATTTCCTGCTCCGCTCCGAAAAATTCATGTCTACCGTGGATTCCGTCATGCTTTCCTGCGGCGACAGCCTCGCGGCGTTCTACGGGGTGGAGTACCTCGATAAACTGGGCTATCCTCCGGTCGTCCTCTCCGGACTCTTCACGATGAGTCCTCTGCTGGTCAAAGAGGTTCAGAAGGGTTGTTCTGTTCCCGTCCTGGATATCCAGGAGTTGAGCAGCGGACAGCATGCGGCACTCTTTCAAAAGGGGAAACGTCTGGTTTAAATGACGACCAAGAAGGAGCTTCTGGCCGGTTTCTTCCGGAATCATCCTGTACTTGTCCTTTTCACATTTCTCTCCGGGCTGATCAACAATCTGATCACCTTGGCTATTCCTGTATTTATCGGAAAGTACTACCAGCTGGCCTTTCATAACCATTCACCGAAAGGCAGGTTCCTCGATCTTCTGCTTCCGGTTCCGGACCTGGATGCTTTCTTCTTATTCTTTTCCCTGCTGGTGGTGGCGAAAGCCGTCGCCGTTTTCATGGAGAAATACCTTGTCGGCAGGAGTGCCGAGACCTTCTCGCGTAGTCTCCGAGAGCGGTTGTTCCCGGCACAACTCGCGTTCACACAAAAGGCTTTTGAGTCGAAGTCGTACGGAAAATATCTCCTGAGATACAGCGGTGACCTGGGGGCTATCCAGCGTTATGTCTCGAAAGGGATCATCGGTTTCGGTATCGATATCCTGTTCGTGGCGCTCACGCTTTCGCTGCTTTTCCGGTTCAATGTCAGGATGACCGCTGTGGTCGCTGCGGGATTCATTCTCTTTTTTCTGGCAGTCTATTTTCTTAACAATCTGCTAAAAGTGATCACGGTTCGCCGCAGGAACATCCGCTCCGAACTCCTCTCCTTCGTGGCAGACCGCCTGCGCGGACTGCTGACCGTCAAGGTATTCAACCGCGAGCCGTTGGAGGAAAAGAAATTCAATAAGAGTTCCGGACGTCTTTTCGGTTACGGTCTCGGATATTACCGCCTGTACGGGCTGATCAGTGCACTCTTCCCGTTCCTGTTGTATTCTCTGCTGCTGTTCGTGATGGCAGAGGCGCACAGGTTAAGGGTTTCCGATCCGAAGGCCTTTCCTGCCCATGAACTTATCATCTATATCATAACCCTGGTCAACATCCTTCCCGCGCTGCGGAGGACCCTCGAGGTCTCCGTCGTCTGGCAGGCCGGTGATGTATCCATCCAGAAGATCCTGCGCATCTTCAACGCTCCCAAGGAGAACAAGGTAAAGCGCGACGATGCGGGGTACGAGGACGTGTCCATACAGGTGAGCGGTTTGGAATTCAGGCACGGCGAAAATGTCATCTTCTCCGGAGTTGATCTGGATATCCGCCCCAAGTCGCTCACGCTGATCAAAGGCAGTCAGGGTTCGGGCAAAAGCTCGCTCTTCAAGATCCTGTTGGGCATCTATCCGTACGCGAAAGGTCGGATCGTGATTGACGGTCAAGAAGCTGACATGACCGATGTCTATACGCTCAGAAAAAACATCACCCTCATCAGCGAGGAAGTCCCCTTGATCGGAAAAACCGTTTTCGAAGCCGTATCGTACAGCCGTAAGGAGGAGAAGCGGGAGAAGGCGGCCGAGATGCTGGACAAATTACAGTCGTTCCTTCCGGAAAGCCGCCGGCTGCAGCTTGACCATCGGCTGGTGAACGACGGCGCCAACCTGGCAGCCGGTCAGCGCAGGACGTTGCAGTTCGCCCGTGCATTGCTGACGCGGAAAAAAATCGTACTATTGGATGATCCGTTCCAGGGCCTGGACGGTCCTTCCCGGGCGCATTTCGCCAAGGTCATCGACAGGATGCGGGGCAAACGTACCTTCCTCGTGGCTTCCGTCAGTGATATTCCGGAGTTGGAATTCGACCAGGTCGTTGAAATGCCCGAGCCGCAGGGCCGATGATCCCGGACAGAAAGAAGCGGTACAACAGCACGCATGACCTCTCTTTTCAAATACGCAGGAATTCCGATTGCACTCGTCGCGGTATCATTTAACCTATCCTGCGCCCGGAACAATGCCATACTCGCAGATACGATGAACCACAAGACAGGAATCGCCATACACGGTGGCGCCGGAAACCTCGTGAAGTTGAATCTTTCCGCTGAGAAGCAGGCGGAGTTCAGGCAGAAGCTTTCCGAAGCCCTCGATTCCGGAAATGCCGTCCTTCAGCGAGGCGGAACGAGTCTGGATGCGGTCGTTGCGGCCGTAAAGATCCTCGAGGATTCGCCGCTCTTCAATGCAGGGAAGGGGTCCGTATTCACCAGCGAGGGTAAGATCGAGATGGATGCTGCCATCATGGACGGTCGCGACCTTCGCGCAGGTGCAGTGGCCGGCGTACGTACTGTCAAGAATCCGATACTTGCAGCCCGAAAGGTGATGGAGAACTCGCAACATGTCTTTCTTTCCGGTAAGGGCGCTGATGAATTCGCAAAGAATCAAGGTCTTGAAATTGCAGACACTTCTTACTTCTTTGACCAGTACCGTTGGGACCAGCTCATGCGTATACGTAATCCTGAGGGAAAGAGCTCGGACAGCACCAACACGGGCAGCATCGATCCGGTGGGGGAAGCGAACGAGAAGTTCGGCACCGTGGGTGCGGTCGCTGTGGACCGCTACGGGAACCTGGCAGCCGCCACCTCCACGGGCGGTGTCGTAAACAAGCGCTTCGGTCGCATCGGTGACTCTCCGCTTATCGGGGCAGGTACTTACGCCGACAACGCCACCTGCGCGGTATCATGCACCGGCAGAGGGGAGGAGTTCATTCGTCTGGTCGCTGCAAAGGATATCGCTGACATGGTCGGTTACAAGGGTTATACCGCTGCCAAGGCAGCAGAGGTTTTTATCCAGGAAAAACTCAAGAAGATAGGAGGTCGCGGGGGGCTCATCATCATGGACCCGTATGGCCATGCTTCCGCTTTTTTCAATACGACTGGTATGTACAGGGCCTATTTCGACGAGCAAGGCGACAAGGTGGTGCGCATCTACACCGGGGAGTGATCACTCTTCCGAATCCTGTTCACCGGTCTCTTCCGGGAACAGGTCTTCCTCTTTCTGTTTACCCTTGAACTTGTGTAGTCCGGGACGGTAGGTCACACTGAAGAAGACCTGCCGGGAGGCGCGCTGCGAGTAAGTGTAGATATGATACACCTCGTTCAGTAGTTCTGAATTCTGCCGCCGCGTATGGAAGATGTCAGTCACCCGTACGGCACATGTCAGCCTCTTACCCAGCAGGTCCTTTCGCAGACTGAAGTCCGAATAGAATACCGATGCGGCAACCGTGACCGGTGTCACGACAGGTGCGACGTAGTTGCCGGTAAGCTGGGCGAGCAACGTGCTGCTTATGGTGAAGTAGTTATTGATCTTCGCATTGAAATTCAGGTTCTCGGAAGTGTAAGTGGGGTCGATGTTCGTACCGTCTATCCGCGTGGTATAGCCGTTCAAGCCGGTGTTGAAGCGGTACCACTTGTTGAGTTGCGCCGTGAAATAGAATTCTACCCCGAGGTCCTTCTCAAAGTTGAAGTTGCCGTAGGTGGTGACGGCGTTACCTGAGGAATCGATGAAGCTGATACGCTGGATGTTGCCGGAGGTCTGCCGGTAATAGATGCTGGAGTTGACAGTCGATTTCTTCCAGGTCTTGGTATGAGAGAGCTCGAAGGAGTTCGTGAACTCGGGAGAAAGCTGCGGATTGCCGGTGCGTATGGTGATGGCGTCCACATATTTCAGGAAAGGATTCAGCATCCGCACGGATGGACGGCTGATGCGTCGGGAATATCCCAGGGAGAAGGAGTTCGAACCGGCGATCTTCTTGCTTAAATAGGCGCTGGGGAAGAGATTGATGAAGTCGCGGTTGTTGACCTGGCCGCCGGTCAGCAGCTCCGAATCCCAGATGGTCTGTTCAGCGCGCAGTCCGCCTTTGACGGAAAGTATTTCGAACGATTTCCGGAAGGAGAAATACGCCGCGTTGATCCATTCCTTCTGCCGGAAATGATTGGTGAAGCCGGGCACGTTGAAATAGGTGTCCGTGTTCCAGTCATACTTCTCGAAAAGATAGTCCTGGTCTGTGTACCTGTAGGAGCTCTTTCCGCCGCATTCGATCTTGCGCCGTCCGCTGAGCGGCAGGTCGTAGTCGACCTGGAACATGCTGCGTGACATACGATTCGTTTCCGTGACACGCTGCGACAAGGGGTCGACGGGAAACGGGTCGAAAGTGGCGGGGTCGTACAGCTGCTGGACGTACCAGGACTGCGAATTGTCCCGTGAATCGTTATGAACGAAGAATAGGGAAAGCAGCTCGTCTTTCTTCCTGAACCTGCGATTGTACGTCAGGTTGTAATCAAGGCTGCGGTCGTCGTCCCTGTCCGGGGATGATCTGTCGAACACGTCTGTCAGGTGGCGGGAAGCGTCACTTTGCAGGTACCATGAATAGGCATCCCATTCGCCTTTTGTACGTGTATGTAATACCGATCCGATGATTTCATTGAGGGTGTCCGGCGAGAATCCGACCCGTCCGCCGACTACATTCGTCGTATTATGATCGTTCCATTCCTGATTCTGGTCGATGAAATAGGTTGAATTCTTGTTCACCTCCCGGTTCCGGTCGGTGGTGCCTTTCATGTTGGTATTGCGCATGTTGTCGGACACGGAAACCGACCATTTGCGGTTGCGGAAGGTGACCCTTCCCGAGGCGTTGTAGTTGTCGAGTGTTCCGAATCCGCCGGCGAAAAGCCCGTTAACGCCGGCCTCCTTCGGTTTCTTAAGGACGATATTGATGATGCCGGCTTCTCCGTTCGCATCGAACCGCGCTGAGGGATTATTGATGATTTCGATGCTTTCCACCATATTGGCCGGCAGGAAGCCGATGACCTCCCTTTTGCCCATGCCGAAGGCGCTGGTAGGTCTTCCATTGATCAGGATACGAACACCGCCACCTCGCAATTTTACGTTACCGTCCATGTCAACGAATACGGAAGGTATGTTCTGCAGTACATCCGATACGGCTCCGTTGGCAGCTGCAGGGTCCTTGTCTACCAGGTAGACTTTCTTGTCGTCCTCCACTTTATAGGCCGGCCGATCGTCCACTATTTCGATCTCTTTCAGCTGAGCGGAGGATTTGAGGCGTATCGTCCCCAGGTTGATGACAGAAGATCCTTCCGTCTGAAGTCGGATGAAACGGGGGTCACAGCCCACGCAGGAAGCCTTTAAATAGCAGTCGGTTTCTGCGTATGTAACGCTGAAGGCGCCGTTCTGGTCGCTTACGCTTCCTGTTACAAGAGCGGAGTCGGACGAGCGGTAGATGCCTACTACGGAAAAGCCGAGCGGCTCACCCGAATCGGCCCCCGTCAACCGTCCCTTCACGGTGAATTTTCCGGCCTTAGCAGTATCCGACTGCGCAGCCGGGAAGGCGTAGCCCGTGACAGCGAAAAGCAAGAAAAAAAACAGCAGGTAGGTGCGCGATTTCATGCGGCGTCTTACTTGACGGACAGATGCAGGAATTTCTTCCTGAAGAGGACCTTTCCGTCGGCACTCAATACGACCGTGTAACTTCCGGCAGCCAAGCCGGTCAGCGGAAGCGTGGCTTCAGAGGAGCGGTTCAGGTCGTGTTGCAGTAGGGTCTTACCGGTGATATCGGATACGGAGAGCGAGGCATCATCCGGCAGGACGATGTCGGATCGGAAATCCAGCCGGTCAGTAGCCGGGATGGGGTAGAAGCGGAACATCGATTCCCCCGGGAGGTTCTCGTCGATGCCGTCTACGCTTCCGGCGTATTTCAGTACGAGGATGTTGCGCTGCTGGTTCGGCGCAAAGCAACTGCCTGCGATGAAGATGTCGTTATTGCGCAGGACAATCGTGTTCGGGATGTCGCTGCTGTCGGCTACGCCGTTGTAAAGGTCCGAATAGATCGTGTTTCCGTTATACGGATTGATTGCTGCGAAATAAAGATCGTAGTTCGGCAGAAGCGCAGTTGAAGTGTTGGTATGACCGACCAGATAGACCTGGCTGTTCGGTTTTACCGCCAGAGCGTCAGGGATGTCGTCGGATTGTGCGTTGCCGCCGAACACATTCGTCCATACCCGGTTTCCGTTTGCATCGTACTGTATGGTCACCATGTCCATGTTCTCTCCTGCAGAGGCATCCCGGTCCGATTTTCCGGAAATAACAGGTCCGTCGCGGAGCGGTACAAAGGCGATAGCCTGTGATTCATCGTTGCCGGATCCTGTTCCATCATAGATATCGGACCAGATCACGCTTCCGGTCGAGGAATAGCAGACTGTGTAGAAGTCATAAACTTCAGTTCCCGGTGTCGTTTCCGTACGTCCGGTGAAAAAGATCCTGTCGCCGGGTCCGAGGACTGCCGCCGACGGAACATCGTTTCCGCCCCGGTCGATTACGCGCGACCAAAGCAACGTGCCGGTGTTGTCGTAGGCGAGTATCAATATGTCAAGGTTGGTGCCGTTGAATGTGCGTCCCACGACATATACGTTTCCGGTTGCTCCGAGGCGTACGAAACTTCCGCGGTCCTCGTTGGTGCCGCCTACATTATACGTGCGGTACCAAACCAATACACCCGTAGGACCTACCTTGGCAGTGAAGCAATCCGGGTTAGCGACGTAGGTGGGATCCATGTCCGTGCGCCCTGTGATGTAGAGATTGCCGCTGGCGTCCCTGGTCATGTCGTAGGATTTGTCGGAACGGTTGGCGCTGCCGTTATAGCTGCGGGTCCATGCGGTATCGCAAAAGGTCGTCAGTGCGGAGTACCAGATGTCGTTCGACTGGCCGGCATTCTCCAGGTAGCCGCAGACGACGGGGTTGCCTGCATTGTCCAGGACAAGTCCGGAGGCGTCGTCGCTGCTTTCGTTGACGGTTCCGTCGATGAAGTCGGAGCAGGAGAGGTTTCCAGCAGCGGAGAATTTCCAGAATGCAAGATCGCGGTCACGCTCATTGCGTACCGAATACCCGACTGCCAGGAGGTTTCCTGAATTGTCAGGAAGTATTTCCCGGATGTTCTCGTTGTTATTGCCGACTGCTGCTGCTGTACGTTGCCAGTTCACATTCCCGGAGCTTCTGTCGACCGATACCAGCAGCGCATTTCTGAAGCCGGAGGAAGTGTAGGTCGATCCTGCTACGAAGCAGGATGATCCGGAAACGCAGACAGCCATCGGTGTGTCGATGGACTGGCTGAGCGTGAAGAGCCTGTTGAAGGCGACCGAGCCGCCTGAAACGTTGTAGCCGATGGTCGCAATATGTCCTGTGGTCAGCGAGGAAAGCGAATAGCCCGTTACGACTGCGGTGGAGGAGCCTGCTGAAAGGTCGGAAGGGATGTCGTCCAGGTTAGCTGCGCCATTGTAACGTTGCACCCACAGTTGTGCTCCTGTGGTGTTGTACCCCACCGTGGTGATGTCCCAGTTCGTAATGGCAGTGGCATCGGCATCGCTTTGTCCGGTGACGATGACGTTGCCTCCGGCATCGACGACGATGTTCGTGGGTCGGTCGTTTCCTACGTAGTCGTAGGCGATCTGCCAAAGCTGTAAACCTGCGGAACTGTACTTCAGTGTCCAGTAGTCGTCATCGTTTCCGTTGCTGCTTCGGCCGGTGATGTAGATGTTGCCCGAGGCGTCCATGGCCATTGCGGTAGCTCTGTCGCGGCTGACCCTGTTCCCGGCCATCATCCATACCCGTGTTCCCACGGAGTTGTACTTGATGGTGAGGTAATCGTCATTGTTGCCGTTGTCGGTTCGACCGGTCACATACACGTTTCCGGAGGCATCCGCCATGACACGTGCGGGTCGGTCGATGGCGTTGCCGGTGCCGTTGTAGCGGGCCTCCCATTGCCTGATCCCTGCTGCGTTGTACTTCACGGTCAGGTAATCGTCGTTGATCAGCGAAGTCGGGTCGGAGTCGCTCTGTCCGGTGACATACACGTTACCCGCAGCATCTACGAAAAGATCGTTCGCCTGGTCGAATCCATAAGTGGCGGCATTGTTATAACGGGCGGTCCAGAGCGTGTCGCCGTTGGAATTCATCTTGATCGTGAAGTAATCCGTTCCGGAGTCGTTGAATTTCATGAAGCCGGTGACGTACACGTTTCCGCTGTCGGAAATGAAGAGTGATGTGATATCGTCTGCACCGCCGGCATCTCCTGCGAATTCCTTGCTCCAAAGAATGTTTCCGGTACTGCTGTATTTGCGGATCAGGTAATCCCTGCCTTGATCGGGGTTCACGGTATGTCCGGCCGCATAGATGTTTCCGGAAGCATCGGCTTTCACGCAGGAAAACCTGGAGTTGTAGTCGCCTTGTCCGTTCCAGGTACTGGCCCATTGACGGATGATTTGACCGTCGGAGGTGAAAACGAACAAGAGTAAAGCAAGGAGTGAGAAGCCGGTATTTTTCATCGGGGTAATAATTAAAGCGCAAACAAAAATCGCAAGCCGGCAAAGATAGGTTTTTTCGTCTAATTGCTTAATTTACAAGAGATGGTGGCTGCTGTTCAGCATTTGGTTGTCGCATGAACTTACGATTTTCTCTTCTCCGCATGGGCACTGCCTTCCTCATGGAAGCGGATGTCTTCATCAGAAAAAATGATACTTGTGTTTTTACTCGCTGATTCAGCTGGCGGTACCTGCAGCCGCCCTCTCCAGCCGGTCGTTGATGGCGAGGCCGAGTCCTTCTTCAGGCACTCTTTCCGCGAGGATGACATCGGCACCGCCGGCATCCAGCCTGCGCAAAGCGGAGAAGAGGCTGCGGGCGGCTTCCCTCAGGTCGCCGGCCGGACTCAGCACCTCCTGTATCAGTATTTCCGTCTTTTCGTACGGATTGCTGAACGCAAGCACGGCAAGGCGCTTTCCCTCATGAATGCTCAGTAATTCCGGAATGTCGCCCAACACCAACGGGACCCGGGGAGCATAGTGACTCTTCAACTGGCCCGGAGAATGGGGAAGGGACGAGTAGCTTGTACGCATACGGACATTCGTGACGACTGATCGGAGATCTTCGAGGCTGATACCGCCTGCGCGCAATACCGACAGCTCGTCGTTGTCCAGACTGACAACCGTCGACTCGACGCCGATTTCGCACATCCCGCCGTCCAGGATATAAGGGATCTTTCCGGCAAGCTGGTCGTTGACATGGGATGCTGTAACCGGACTGATGTACCCGAACGGATTGGCGCTTGGCGCGGCCAGCGGAATTCCGGCAATACGCAACAACTCGCGTGTCATCGGATGGGCAGGAATGCGTAACGCGACCGTATCTCCGCCCCCGGTGACGATGTCCGGGATGATGTCACGCTTAGGTAAGACAAAGGTGAGCGGTCCGGGAGAAAATCGTGCTGCCAAGAGTTTTACGGCAGCAGGGATTTCGCAGGCGTATTTTTCGAATTCGCTGAAGTCATGGACATGGACGATCAGCGGGTTGAAGGCCGGCCGTCCTTTGATGCTGTAGACTTCCAAGACGGCATCCGTGTCAAGCGCATTCGCTGCCAGACCGTACACGGTCTCGGTGGGGATCGCAACCGGTAGCCCTTTCAGTAAGAGCGAAGCGGCATGGTCAACGGATGTGCCGATTTCGGTGTTCACGGCGCAAAGGTAGTCAGTATACCCATCAGCTCCTTTAAGGTCATTTACCGGAACCTGTTTACTTATCCGGTTTTTGGTTTCCGGTCGGCAGTCGCATCCCGAAATTACCCTGTCACGGAATCAACCTTCCTACGGCCAGCTGCCGCTGGCTTTGCGCATAATACACGCTGGAGGAATACGTGCTCCACGTATAACCGACAATGCTGCCGGTGGAGTTCACGTAGAGGCGGAAAACGCCTCGGCCGATACCGTCGTACCAGTTGGAGCCGTCGATGTAGCGGGTATCGGTCGGGCCGTGGCCGGAAGAGGAACAGTCCATGACTACCACCTCGTACTGCGTTGTGCCGGACACGAGCGGGTTGGTTGCAGTTCGAAGGGTAGGAGCGGAAGCTACTACCATGCAATGTCCCGTACTGCTGCTTCCGGCGGGGTATTTCATCGCGATGAAGTCCCCTCGCTGTATCTGGCTGACCGTATTGATCTTCAGGAAGTGATCCTGGGTGACGATCTCGTTATAATAATTAGATGCATAGGGATTCGTATAACCGGTCCACCTTTTAAAGTAGGTGCTGGTATATCCGTAGGTCTGCTTCAGTAAGGCAGTCAGCAGGCCGCTGCAGTCTGTGGCACAATAATACCCTGTCGCACCGCCTTGTCCGGCCCACCTTACGCTGTCGAAATTAGTGATATAAATATTGTTCGGATCCGTCACATTCGCAATCATAAGATCGGTCCAATATTGCGGTGTCTGGTTGGCAGTCACATCGACGGTATTGCTGCCGTATTTATCGCCGGGAAGACCGGACGCGGACAACGAACTTTCTTGAAGCTGCACGCCAGCATCCTCTTCTTTGGTACAGGACACATACGCGAGATTCATAGTTACCAGAGAAACGGCTAGCCAATGGTGGAGAGTGATTTTCATCGTTTTGGAGTATAAGAGCGGAGAAGGCTTACGGGCATCCTCCGTTTGTTAGAATTTTTATCAATATAGGTCGGATTCCGGTAATTGCCGAACCGGATTGAATATCCGGCCGGAATTAAAGGACAAGCGGTGACCTGGACAGGATTTTCGGTAAACGGTGTATTTGCAAAATAAAAGGAGGGGTGAATGCCTATTCCCCGTTATTTCATTCCATTTTTGGAACGTTCGGATGTGCCGAAACCCCGGGTAGTTTTTAAAAAATGTAGTCCAGATGAATTTTGAAGGGCATTTGGCGAAATACCCTGTCAAACTTCCCTTTTACCGACTTTCCTGTTTGTTCCTTGTCGGCATTTTCTAACTTGCCGATCCTTTCTAACCAAACCAACATCATGAGATCTTCTTACTTCAATTTCCTTGCACGGCTCTTTTCCGTCGTGTTAATCCTTGTTGCCGCACAATCCACCGGCCAGGTAGTCCGCACGGAGAGCTTCGAGGCGACCACTTTCCTTCCTACCGGATGGGGAGCTGCTCCCACCGGCAGTTCGACGAGTAACTGGGCGCGCGTGGCAAACGGCGCAAATACTGCCACTTTCCCGACGGTCACCGCACATACCGGTACGGCCATGGCGCGCTTCAATACGCGTACCTCGGCTGCCGGTACCCGCCAGACCATTTCGACGCCCTTGTTCGATTTGTCCGGCATCGGAACAAACACTGCCACTGTCAGCCTGTGGATTTATCGTTATGACACCTTGCAGTATGATTCCCTGAACATCATGATCAATACGGTCCGTGATACGAATGGAGCCGTCAACCTGGGAAGCATCGCTGCCTCGCGCAGAGTGGCACTTCCGGATACGCAGGCGGTCGCCGGTTGGTACCAGTATACGTTCGCCGTGCCTTCCTCCTTCAACGGTGACACCAATTATGTCATGATCCGCGGCGTGAACGTGACCGGCAACGCCCCCGCTACCGGTTACCGTATCTTCATCGATGATGTCTCGTGGGATACTTATCCGGGTGCCTGTTCCGGTACTCCTGTCATCGGAACCGCTTCCACCACGACCC
>JBJOMN010000038.1:0-54423 GCA_046052345.1 Bacteroidota bacterium
ACCAGCACCCCGGGTCACGGGACGGTGGTGAGGTTGGAAGCGGGGTGTTAATAGTCGGTAGTCGGTAGTCAGTAGTCGGTAGTCGGTAGTCAGTAGTCGGTGGTCGGTAGTCGGTAGTCGCAACCCGCAACTCTTGCCCTGAGCTTGCCGAAGGGCGCACCTCTCCCCTTTCACCCGGCCAGCTCTTCATACGCCAACACCTTTTCGAGAAAGTCATACCCTCCCCGCTCGTGATCGATGCGGCAGAAGAACGTATCCGTTCCGTTGGAGAGGAGGAAATAGGGAACCTTCAACACCAGGTTGTACCGGGCGGCTTGGTCAAACACTTCCTGTCCCAACACGATGCCCGGCGCCTTGCATTCGACCAGTACCATCGGCTTGAGGGCACGGTCGTACACAAGGGCGTCGAACCGCTTGGACAGTTTGTGCAGACGAATCTCCTTCTCCACACCCAGAAGGCCCTTGGGATAGCCGAGTCCTTCAGTCAGGTACCGCAACAGATGCTGCCGTACCCACTCCTCCGGCGTCAGAGTGACGTATTTTAAGCGTATTTTGTCAAAAATTTTCAATGCGCCACCGCCGGCTCCTGTCGGCTGGAACGTAAAATTGTATTCCGGAAAATTGAGCCTGGGAAGTTCCACGCTTCTTGTATTTCCGGTGAAAATACGCCCATGGAGACAAAAAAAGAAATCGTTGAAAACTGGCTGCCCCGATATACAGGAACCCGGCTGGAGGATTTCGGGAAATACATCCTGCTCACGAATTTCCATCATTATGTGAAACTCTTCGCCGACTGGTACAACGTACCGGTGGTCGGAGCCGACAAGCCCATGCCGAACGCGACAGCCGACGGCATCACCATCATCAACTTCGGTATCGGAAGTCCCAACGCCGCCCTGATCATGGACCTCATCGGCGCTATCACGCCCAAGGCTGCGCTGTTCCTGGGAAAGTGCGGCGGACTCAAGAAGAAGAACAACGTCGGTGACCTGATCCTCCCTATTGCTGCCGTTCGCGGCGAGGGAACTTCCAACGACTACCTCCCTCCTGAAGTGCCTGCCCTTCCCTCCTTCAACCTTCAGAAAGCCGTCTCCACCACCATCCGCGATTACGATTCGGATTACTGGACCGGAACGGTCTATTCCACCAACCGAAGGGTGTGGGAGCACGACCAGGATTTCAAGCAATACCTGGAGCGTACCCGTTGCATGGCCATCGACATGGAGACGGCGACCATCTTCCTGGTCGGCTTCGCCAATAAGATCCCTGCCGGCGCACTGCTCCTCGTCTCCGACCAGCCGATGGTGCCGGAAGGCGTGAAGACCGCGGAGAGCGACAAAAAAGTGACCGCGGAGCATGTGGAACGCCACCTGAAAATCGGCATCGACTCCCTTAAGCAGCTCATCAACAACGGCCTTACCGTCAAGCACCTGCGCTTCTGACCCATGTCCTTCCAACAGCTTCTCGGCGACCTCAAGAAGAAGATCTACGCTCCCGTGTATCTGCTGCACGGAGAAGAGCCGTATTTCATCGACCAGGTCGTAAGCTATATGGAAGACCATATCCTTTCGGACAGCGAGAAGGAGTTCAACCAGTCCGTGCTCTACGGTAAGGACACCGACGTTTTGACGCTGGTGAGCTATGCGAAGCGCTATCCGATGATGTCCAACTACCAGCTGGTGATCCTGAAGGAAGCGCAGGACCTACGCGGCCTCATCGGCAAGGAGACGGGCACGAAGCGGGACCCCTTCGTCGAATACATCCAGAAGCCCACTCCCACCACGATCCTGGTGGTGGCTTATAAGCACAAGGCGTTGGACAAGCGCACGAAGCTCTTCAAGGAACTTTCAAAGAATGCGGTCGTGCTGGAGAGCAAGAAACTGTACGAGCGCGAGATGTCGGGCTGGGTCGTCCAGTACGTGCTGTCGAAAGGATTCCGTATCGACCAGCGTGCATCGGCGATGATGGCCGAGTACCTCGGAAACGATTTGTCGAAAGTCGCCAACGAGGCCGACAAACTGATGCTGTCGATGAAACCCGGCGAGGAGATCTCCGCCTCCATGGTGGAGGAGAAGATCGGTATCAGCAAAGACTTCAACATCTTTGAACTGTACACCGCCTTGGCGACGCGCAACGTCTACAAAGCGAACCTGATCACCCGATACTTCGCGGCCAATCCCAAAAACAACCCTATCCAGGTCACGCTGCCTTCCATTTACTCCTTCTTCAACAAGATACTGACGTTACATTCCCTCGGCGCCGGCACCGACAAGAACGAGCTGGCGGGATCGATCGGCGTCAGTCCTTACTTCCTGACGGAATACATGCAGGCCGCCCGTACCTACCCTGCTGCCGCCTGCATCCGCAACATCGGCTACCTTCGCGATTATGATTTGCGCTCCAAAGGCATCAACGGCCCGACCATGAACGACGGAGAGCTGCTGAAGGAGCTGGTGTATAAGCTGATGCACTGATAGAGGC
The DNA here is from genome assembly GCA_046052345.1 of Bacteroidota bacterium. GTDB lineage: Bacteria > Bacteroidota > Bacteroidia > AKYH767-A > 2013-40CM-41-45 > Pollutiaquabacter. The sequence goes on from JBJOMN010000038.1 coordinate 2,482, forward strand.
AGCGAGTAGCGGGTAGCGAGTTGCGTTTCGCAACCCGCTACTCGCTACCCACAACCCTCACCTCAATCCAAACACATAGCAATGAACTATTGGCTCGTCAAATCCGACCCTGAAACCTACAGCTTTCCCGACCTGCTGAAAGACGGTAGCACGACCTGGGACGGCGTACGGAACCATCTTGCAAAAAGGCACTTGGCTTCCATGAAGAAGAACGATAAGGTGCTCGTGTACCACAGCATGGGGGAATCTTCCGTGGTTGGCACTGCCACCGTGATAAAAGAAGGATTCGAGGATCCCGGATCTCCCGGGGAAGGTTGGGTCGCCGTGGGACTCAAAGCCGGCAAGCCGCTGAAGCGACCGGTGACCTTGAAAGACATCAAGGCTGACCCTTTACTGAAGCAGATGCAACTCGTCCGTATGAGCCGGCTTTCGGTGATGCCCGTCAAGCAGGAAGAATACGATAGGGTGTTAGCGTTGGGGTGTTAGTTGCGGGTTGCAGGTTGCAGGTTGCGGGTAGCGGGTTGCGTGAAAATCTCCGCAACTCGCTACCCGCTACTCGCAACCTTCCTTCGCTACTCGCAACCTTCCTTCGCAACTCGCTACCCGCTACTCGCAACCTTTCTTCGCACCTCGCAACCTTCCTTCGCAACTCGCTACCCGCTACTCGCAACCTTCCTTCGCACCTCGCAACTCGCATCCCTCTTGCAACCTATTTTTCCCTATTTTCGCATCCCTATGCGGATTTTTACTGTACTTCTGAGCCTGCTCCTCGCCGTTCCGGCGTTGGCACAAACAGGCGATATCCGCGGATTCGTATACGAGCAAGAGACCTCCGAACCCGCCATTTACACCAGCGTCTACCTGAAGGGCACCACCTACGGCAGTCAGACGAACCTGGACGGCTACTTCACCATTTCAAAGGTGCCGGTCGGCGATTACGAACTGATGATCACGTCGGTCGGCTACGACACCGTCCGAAGCGCAGTCACCGTCAAAACGGGGGAAATCCTTACTCGCAAACTTTTCCTGAAAAAATCCGCCATCCAGATCAAGGAGCTAGAAGTGACCGCGGTAAGTGAAGAAAAGCGCACCGACGTGCAAGTATCGGTAAACAAGATCGTCGCCAAGGAAATCAAACAACTTCCGTCCGTCGGCGGGGAGGCGGATCTCGCCCAATATCTGCAAGTGCTGCCGGGTGTGATCTCTTCCGGCGATCAAGGCGGACAGCTGTATATCCGCGGCGGAACCCCGATCCAGAATAAACTGCTGCTGGACGGAATGGTCATCTACAACCCCTTCCACTCCATCGGACTGTTTTCGGTGATCGACCCGGATATCATCCGCGGCGCGGACATCTATACCGGCGGCTTCAATGCCGAGTACGGAGACCGGATCTCCTCGATCATGGACATCACGACACGCGACGGCAACAAGCAACGGCTATCGGGGAAAGCAGGGATCAACACGTTCTCCGGCAAGATGATCCTTGAAGGACCGTTAAGTTCCTCCTCGAAGCGAAAAAGCCTCGCCGAAGAGGGAAATGAGATCGGTAATTCATCTTTCCTGTTTTCTGCCCGGTCATCTTTCCTCGATCGCTCCTCCACCGTCCTCTATCCCTATGTCGGTGAAAACGGACTCCCGTTCTCTTTCACCGATCTTTACGGGAAGGTTTCCGTGAACGGCGACAACGGCAGCAAATTCAACGTCTTCGGTTTCGACTTCACCGACCGTGCCGACTACAACGGCATTTCGTCGCTGAACTGGAATTCGGGAGGTGTCGGCGCCAACTTCATCGCCATTCCCGGCGGATCCACGACATTGGTGGACGGCAACTTCGCATACTCCAAGTACGGCATTGAGATGACGGAGACCGGCGCCGACAACAGGTACAGCGATATCGGCGGCTTCAATGCCGGTTTCAATTTCACGAATTTCAAAGGCCGTAACGAGGTGAAGTACGGTCTGGATGTAGCCGGCATAAAGACGAATTACTTTTTCACCAATGCCATCGGGTCCAGCATCAAGCAGCAGCAGAACTCCACGCAGGGCGGAGGATATGTGAAATTCAAAGCGGTCACCGACCGCTGGGTGGTCGAGCCCGGGCTTCGCATGGGACTCTATGCCTCACTCTCGGAGGTGTCTTTCGAGCCTCGTCTGGGAATCAAGTTCAAGGCGACCGACCATCTCCGTTTCAAGGCGGCGGGCGGATATTATGCCCAGAACCTGATGGCGGGCACTTCGGACCGCGACGTGGTGAACCTGTTCTACAGCTTCCTGACGGGTTCCGACAACCTGCCTTCGACGTTCGACGGAAAAGCGGTGACCAGTCGTCTGCAGTCTGCGCGCCACGCCATCCTCGGCATGGAAGCCGACCTGCCGTGGCACCTGAACCTCAACGTGGAAGCCTATGTGAAACAGTTCCTCCAGCTGGAGAACATCAACCGCGACAAACTCTACGAGGACGACCCACAGAATTTCGACAAGCCCGACGCACTGAAGAAGGATTTCATCATCGAGAACGGACTGGCGAAGGGCGTGGATTTCCTGCTCAACTACGACTACAACGGACTGTACCTCTGGTGCGTCTATTCGCTGGCATTCGTGGAGCGTTACGACGGCGTACGCACCTATTGGCCGAACTTCGACCGTCGGCACAACGTGAACCTGCTGGCCTCCTACTCTTTCGGGAAAGAGCGTTGCTGGTCGACCAGCGTGCGCTGGAACTTCGGCTCCCCTTTCCCGTTCACGCAGTCGGCCGGCTACTATGAGCAACTCGTCTTCAGCAACGGCATAGGAACGGACCTGACCAATCAGAACGGTCAGTTGCAGACGATTTTCGGGCCCATCAACGAAGGGCGACTTTCCGCGTTCCACCGGTTGGACATTTCGGTGCAACGAACTTTCAAGTTCTCCAAAAACACACGATTGGAGGTGAATGCCGGCGTCACCAACGCCTACGACCGCAAGAACATCTTCTACGTGAACCGGTTCACCTCAGAGAAGATCTACCAACTGCCGGTACTGCCGAATCTGGGGGCGACACTTTCGTTTTAGTTCCAGGTTCCAATTTACGAGTTGCGGGTTTCGGAAAAAGGTTGCGAGTTACGGGAGCGAGATGCGAAAAAGGTAGCGGGTTGCGCTACTATCTACTCGCTACTCTCAACTCGCTACCTGGAACCTGCAACCAGGAACCAGCAACTAATCCCTACCAACCAACCACTAATTTCCTTACTTTTACACCCCGTGTTGATGCGTCCTCTTTCTCATCTGCATAACGTTCCAACCCTCAGAACTCCGACACGGTGGCTTCAGCAAAATACATTTTCGTAACGGGAGGCGTGACCTCCTCCCTCGGTAAAGGCATCATCTCCGCTTCGCTCGCCAAACTCCTTCAGGCGCGCGGCTATTCGGTGACCATCCAGAAATTCGACCCGTACATCAATGTCGATCCGGGAACATTAAACCCCTATGAGCACGGCGAATGCTACGTCACCAATGACGGCGCGGAAACGGACCTGGACCTGGGGCATTACGAGCGTTTCCTGAATGTGCCCACCTCTCAGGCGAACAATGTCACTACCGGGAGGATCTATCAGACCGTCATCAACAAGGAACGCGAGGGCGCTTACCTGGGAAAGACGGTGCAGGTGATCCCGCACATCACGGACGAAATCAAACGCAGGATGCTTTTGCTGGGAGAGACCGGCGAGTTCGAGATCGTGATCACGGAGATCGGCGGCACGGTCGGCGACATCGAATCCCTGCCTTATGTCGAGACGGTCCGCCAGCTGAAATGGGAACTCGGAAGTTCCGCGATGGTGATCCACCTGACACTGATCCCTTTCCTGGCCGCGGCAGGCGAGCTGAAGACGAAGCCGACGCAGCATTCGGTGAAATCCTTACTCGAACTCGGTGTCCAACCGGATGTGCTGGTATGCCGCACGGAGCGGTCATTGTCCGCGGATCTCCGGCGCAAGGTGGCGCTTTTCTGCAACGTGAACGTCAACGCCGTCATCGAATCCATTGACGCAGAGACCATCTACGACGTGCCGCTGCTCATGTACAAGGAGCAGCTGGACAAGGTGGTCCTGAACAAACTGAAGCTACCCCTGAAACACGAGCCGGAGCTTGACCAGTGGAAGGTCTTCCTGGGGAAACTGAAGAATCCCGTCAACGAGGTCCGCATCGGCCTTGTCGGGAAATACGTGGAGCTGAAGGATGCCTACAAATCGATCGTCGAGGCCTTCATACACGCCGGGGTCGCCAACGAGTGCAAGGTGAAGCTGGAGTGGATCCATTCCGAAAAGATCGATAAGGACAATGTAGCGAACCGACTTGGCAGCCTTCACGGCGTGCTTGTGGCACCGGGATTCGGAGGGCGAGGTATCGAGGGGAAGATCGATGCGATCCGTTACGTCCGGGAGAACAACATCCCGTTCCTGGGCATCTGCCTGGGCATGCAATGCGCCGTCATCGAGTTCGCCCGCAACGTGCTGGGATGGAAAGACGCGCATTCTACCGAGGTGCAACCGGCGACCGCTCATCCGGTCATTGATTTCATGAAGGGACAGAAGGAGCTCAAGACCAAAGGCGGCACGATGCGTCTTGGGGAGTATGTGTGTGCGCTCGAAAAGGGCACCAAGTCGGCGGCAGCCTACGGGAAGTCACGCATCGGAGAGCGGCACCGTCACCGTTATGAATTCAACAACAAGTTCCTCAAACAGTACGAGGATGCCGGCATGCTGGCGGCGGGTAAGAACCCCGATACCGGCCTGGTGGAAATGGTGGAGCTGAAGAGTCATCCGTGGTTCATCGGCGTACAGTTCCACCCCGAATACAAGAGCACGGTGGAAAATCCCCATCCGCTGTTCGTGCGATTCGTCAAGGCTGCCATGGAGCGTTCGGGGAGGTAGTTTTCAGTTTTCAGTTACCGGTTCCCATGCCCGGGTTGCGGGGCTGGTGCTCTGAAGTCGGTTGCGGGAGGCGGCTCGTAGCTTTGAACTCATATCCCGCTGAATTTCAAAGTTCGCTTGAATTCAGGATTCCGCATTTGTTATTTTTTTCACGCAGAAGCGCAGAGACCGCAAAGGCCCTCGCACCTCGCATCCACCTTCTTCCGACATACGTCGGAATTCGGCTGACAAGCCTCGCAACCCTCACCTCTCTCCTCGCATCCGCCTCCTTCCGACATGCGTCGGAATACGGCGGACAAGCTCCGCAACCCGCATCCACCTCCGGCGGACAAGCTCCGCAACCCGCAACCCGCTCCTCGTATCCATCTCCGGCGGACAAGCCCCGCACCCCCACGTTCGGCTGTTGTTTCGGCACTTTTTTAAGGCTGTTCACCCCTCCTTTCCGGACATTCACCTATGGCCTCGGTTTATTCACAAGTTGTTGATATTCAATCAAAAAAAATAGTTGCAACTGTGGTCGTTTTCGCATAGATTTGGATGTTGGAAAAGGTGGATTCACCTCCGATTCCGCATTGAATACTGAACCATTAGAATTTAATTGCTTCATAGTACCTCCCAAATTACCTGACCATGAGTTTGAAGCCCGTTAACCTTCGCGTGTTTTTGGTGATGCTAGTGCTGTTGACCGCAGCCCGGCTGACTGCGCAACCCGGCGTCGGAATCTCCTATTCCGTTTCCCAGCCGCAAATGCCAATGCCGACCCTATCGGCAGCGAATGCAATGTTCACTGCTACGGATGAAACCCTGTCTACTGTCTTAAAACCCGCCGGCTTCCTGTTCACTTACGGAGGACGTCCTTACGACGGTTTCGTTGTCTCCTCGAACGGTTGGTTGGCACTGGTACCCCAAGGACAAGCCACCGTGCCCGGACTCACCGCCGGACCGACCAACAACCTGGCCAATCACCCGGCTTCCGTCGGTGCCAGTGTACCCATCATCGCGCCGCTCTGGGATAACCTCAAATCTACAAGCCTCTACACCTATGCCGGAGGAATCCTCACCGTACGCTGGACGGCTGTCGCCTGGGATGCTGCCAATGCAAGCGCTACAACATCCTTCGGTGTCCAGCTTAATACGGCTACAAGCGGCATCAAATTCGTTTACACGACAGTCTTGTCCCCCACCAACGCTTCCGCATCTATCGGTATAACCGGTCCCTGCGCCGGGGATTATTATTCCTGGAAAAGCGCCACCGACTATACGTACTCCCCTTCAGTACCGGGCACGGCAGGCTCAAACACATTGACACTCGGCACCGCTGCCGGACTTGCCATCGGCAATCTCTTAATCCCGACCACTCCGTTACTGACCGCAACCGCGGCTTCGACCAACGTAAACACGCTGACCTTTTCCACGACAGCCGCTTTGGCTGTCGGCATGTTCGTGTCAGGCCCCGGCATTCCTCCCGGAACCACGGTGGCTTCCATCGTTTCCGCCACGCAGATCACGGTGAGCAACAACGTGACTGTGGCAGTCGGAAACCAGCTTGTCTTCAGTTACTTCCCTCCGGGAACCACGGTTACCGGTATTTCCGGCACGACGGTAACTTTCAGCAATCCGTTGGCAGCAGCTTGTACCACAACTGCTACTTTTCGCTTCATCACATCAACAGTCGACAGTGTGCAGGAGTTCAACACCATCGGCGGCGCCTCCCCGCGTCCGGCGAGTTTCTACCTCGACTGGACTCCTTCCACCCCCTGGAACGACAACTGTAATGCCACACCGGTCACCATCGGCGGACGGACGAACAACCTTGGCAGTATCAGCTCCTCGACCTGTACTCCCATCACCTGGGCTACTACGCATGCGACAGCTTCCGCCACCGGAGCTATGTGTGGCGGTGCATCGAATGACGTCTGGTTCGTGGTCACCAAGCCGACGGGCGTCGGCAGCTTCATCATCCGCACGACGGCGAGCACCTGCGGCCTTTCGGCATCCGTAGCCGGCACACAGGTCGAAGTGTTCAGCGGCACCTGCGGTGCGTTGGTATCCCAGGGTTGCAGCAGTGTCGGCATCAGCGGATCCGGCACTTTCGGCGAAGTCGCCGTATCGGGTAATGCGTGCGCCTCTGCCACCTACCTGGTCCGTGTGGCCGGCGACAACAACGAGTCCGGAAAATTCGACATCTGCGCCATAGCAGATGCATCTGCCGGTGCCACTTGTGCCAGCGCCATCAGCGTACCTTCCATCCCTCAGACCTATTCGTGCGTGAGCACGGCCGGCGCTGTCAACGACTACAGCGCCAACGGCTGCAACGCAGGCTATAACGGCGAAGACCTTGTGTACACCTACACGCCGAGCAGCTCCGGCTGTATCAACGTCACCACCACCGGCGGTACCGGCACCAATGCCGGCATCTTCGTTTTCGACGGCTGTCCGGGCACCGGCACCTGTGTCGGCTTCGCCACCAGCGCCACCTCGGCTGTCAGCCTGAACAACCTCTCCCTTGCCGGCGGCACCACCTACTATTTCGTCATCGACAACCAGTCGGGAGCGCTGAACAACATCACGGTCAACTTCACAGCATCCACCAGTCCCGTCCCTGCCAATGACAACCCGGCAGGTGCCACGCCGGTCACCATCTTCCCGAGCTGCACCAACGTAGCCGGAAGCACCTTCTGCGCTTCACCGACGCCGGCATCCGCCTGTGCAGCGACGGCGCCGAGCTGCGGCGGCTTCAGCAGCGCAGCGGTCGACGTATGGTTCTCCATCACTGTCCCCGTATCGGGCGCAGTGACCATCAACACCTCGGCCGGAGCTGCGCCTTCCATGGCGGATCCTGCACTTGCGGTCTACGCCACCTCCTGCACCGGTCCGATCCTGGGTTGTAACGACGACCTCACCGGCACATTCCCCGGCCTGACCCTCACCGGCCTAATGCCGAGCTCCACCATCTTTGTCCGTGTCTGGGCGAAACCAGGCACCTCCCTCGGCAACTTCAACATCTGCGCCACAAGTTGTTCTCCTCCTGCGAGTGACAACTGCAGCAATGCCATCAACCTCGGCACACCTTCTGCCGGTGTCTGCAACTCCGCCTCCTCCTCCACGGCTTGCTCCGGCGGCAGCGCCACTCCGGCTGCTCCCGCTTGCGGCAACTACGCAGGTGGTGACGTATGGTTCAGGGCTACGGCTCCCGCCAACGGAATCCTGAACGTCAGCATCAGCCCCGGAACCACCGGCACTCCGCTCAACAACCCGGCCTTCGCCGTCTACAGCGGATCGTCCTGCGGCGCCCTCACCCTTGTCTCCTGTACCGACCAGAGCAGCGGCTCCTTCAACAACCTCACTGTCGGCGGAAGCTACTACATCCGCGTATGGTCGGAAGCGGGATCCACACAGGGAACGTTCGACATCTGCGCCAGCACCAGCTGCGTCTCCAACGACGAATGTTATTCCGCCACCGCACTCACCGTCAGTAACGCTCCCGCTTACATCAGCGGAACGAACCTTTGCGCCACCACCTCCTGCGGCATCCCTTATCCGACCTGTGCGAACTTCGCTACGGGCATCGGCACCAGTCTCGTGCTGAACGGAGGCACCGGCTACGGAGCCAGCCAGACCTACACCGGCGTGCAGGTTACGGGCTTCGGTGCAGGAACGGGAGCGCTGGCGACCATCACCACGAATGCAGCAGGTGCCATCAGCAGCGTGACCATCACTAACGGCGGCACCGGATATTTCCCGAACAACCCGGCCACGCCCAGTTGCGTCTCCGGCGGCCTAGCAACAGGCACCGGGACTCCCGCATTGCCGGCCGGCTCCGGTGCGGTCATCAGCTACGGCGCCACCACCGGCCATAACGATGTCTGGTACACGGCAGTCGTACCCGCCTCGGGAGGACTGGTCATCACCATGCTCACCGGTACGCTGACGGACCCTGTCATGCAGGTATACACCGGCGGATGCGGCTCGCTGAGCACCCTTCGCTGTGACGACGATGCCGGTCCCGGTCTCGCTTCCGAAGTAAGCTGGTGTGCTGGTCAGCTGACACCCGGTCAGACCGTCTATATCCGGATCTGGCCCTACAGCCGTTTCACCTCCGACGGAACCTTCCAGATCACGGCTTATGATCCCGGCACCAGTGCAGCGGTGAATCCTTATCAGACCGACAACCCATGCGATATCACCACTAACTTCCCGGTGACCTTCGGTTCATGTACGAACTACACGTACATGTCGCTCAGATGTTCCACCCCCACCACCAATGCCAACTTCCCCGGCATACCGAACCCGTTCCAGTGCTGGCCGCTCGGCAACGGAAGCTTCGGCAGCGACGGTTGGAGCCCTTCCAACGACATCTGGGTGCGCGTAGTCGTCCCGACCGGAGTCACAGGAATGAACTTCCTGACACAGTCCGGTACCGAATACGATGATAACATGGCTGTTTACCGTGTCACAAGCCCTTGCAACGCTACCGGTCAGATTTCATTGTCTCAGCTCGGCTGTGATGACCTGAACGGTCCGGGGTTGATGCCTTACCTCTCGCTCGGCGGACTTGTTCCCGGCGAGACACTGTACGTCCGTCACTATCCGTGGTTCGGCGGAACTATCCGTCAGGGTGACTTCTATTTCTGCGTTGAAGCGGCCTGTACCACATCCGTCCCGAACGACGATCCGTGCGTAGCGCTTCCGCTTACGGTCAATTCCGGTTGCATCTACAGCGGTCCGTACACTACCAGCTGCGCTTCGGTGACCTCGCAGACCGGACTGAACAACCCGACCTGCGGCGGATTCACGACGGCAGGAACCGGCATGACGCGTGACGTATGGTTCACAGCGACAGTTCCGGCATCCGGACAGGTGACAATAGATGTACAAAGTGTCAACATCGCCGATGCTGCGATGGCGGTCTATACGGCCGCCTCGTGCAGTACGGGTACCGTCTTTACGCAAGTGGGGTGCGACGACAACTCCAGTGCGAATCCTGCGATGCCTTACCTCTCCCTTAGCGGTCTTACTCCGGGCGCTACTATCTACATCCGCGTGTGGGGCAGGAACGGCGGCACCGGCCAGTTCCTGGTTTGTCTGAACGACCCCTGCCCGCTCGGCCCTCCGCCCAACGACGATCCGTGCAATTACATCCAGATGACGATAGGGACCACCTATACCGGTTACAACTCGTGTGCGACAGGAACCAACGATCCGGCTGCGATGCCCGCCTGTTTCACGTTGGGTACCGCTAACACAGTCTGGTACAGGTTCACGGCTCCCTCCTCATCCGTCAACATCACGACTACTCTCGGCTCATTGACCAACACGCAGATCGCACTGTATCAGGGCGGATTCTGCTTCTCACTGATCGCGGTTTCCGGCGCCTGCAACGACAACTATTCGCAATGCGGCGTGCCCACGTTGGCATCACAGATCATCGCCACCGGTCTTTCGCCCGGAACAAACTATTACATCATGCTGGACGGTTATGGCAACCAGACCGGTACGTTCGGAATCACGGTCTATGACGCCAGTGCCACCTTGCCGGCAACACCTCAGCAGGATTGTCCGCTGGCAACCGTCATTTGTGCTCCTCAAACGGTCTTCGGCAGCCCCGGATTCATCGGAGCCGGCAACTATTGCGACCTCGGTGCGGGCGGTACCGCCTACGGCTGCGTGCCGGCAACCGGACGCCGCGAGAACAACTCCGCCTGGTTCGCCTTCACGATTGATACCACCGGTGTGCTTTCCTTCGACATCAACCCCTCGCTGTCCAATGCCAACTACGACTGGGTGCTCTGGAACATCACCGGACAAACTGCTCCGAACGGCGGACCGAACGGCACGATCTGCCAGGCCATCACCGCCAATACCGCCACTATCGCCGCCTGTAACTATGATTCCTCAGGAACGGTGAGCTCCACCGGTATGAGCAACAGCGGTACCTGCCTGCAATGCGGCGCCGGACAGGGAACTTATGCTTCAAGTCTCCCGGTTACGGCCGGCGAGACCTATCTGCTGATGATCAACAACACATCGGGTACAGCAGCCGGTTTCACCCTTGACTTCTCGAACACCCCGGTCGTCCAGTATGTCTCCGCCAATCCGCTGAACTGGTCGGGCGGTGCCAATACCAGCTGGACTACGCCTACGAACTGGGGAGGATGCGGTTCGCCCGACTGCGCGATCGGCGCCAACATCCTGCCCGGCCTGAACCAGCCGGTAATTGCCGGTACTGAGACGGTCAAGGACGTCATCATCAATCCGGGTGCTTCGCTGACGCTGCTGGCAGGAGCTACGCTGAACGTCTGCGGCAACTTCATCAACAACGGAACCCTGAACGCCAATCCGACATCGACCGTACGGTTCATCGGAACCGGCGCACAGACGATCTCCGGCAACATCACCGGTATCAGCCGTTTCGGCCATATGGTCGTCGACAAGGTGAGCGGCCAGGTGAACATGAATGCGAACGTGGATGTCGGCGGCGACTTCACCACCGTTAACGGCACCAGCATTCTCAACTTGAACAATAAGACGCTGAAGCTCTTCAAGAACTTCAATAACGCCAACGGCAATACCACCATCATCGGTGTAGGATCCGGTGGTGCAGGTTCTACAGTCGAGTTCGCCGGTAATACCAACCAGGTGTTCACCAACCTCGGCAGCAACCTGGTACTGAACAACATCACCATCAACCAGCCCATTCCCGGCTTCACGGTCACACTGGCAGCCAATCCGACCAGCAACCTGATGTCGGGTACCGGCGGCCAGATCCTGTTCACCAGCGGACGCTTCATCACGGGAACGGCGAACGAGGTGGTGGCCATGAACACCGCCGCTGCCGGCGCATCCGTCGGTAACACCAACTCCTACGTGGACGGTTGGTTGCGCCGCTACTTCGGCACCTCTGCCATCACCTACGAATTCGCAGTGGGCAACTCCCTGTACGGCTATGAGCGCGCTTCGATGAAGTTCACTACCGGACCCAGCTCCGCTTACAACCTGCGCATGCGCTTCCTCAGCTGGGGCGGCAGCAACCTCCCGCTGGTTCCGGGCGTCTATCCTCCGCTCGAATGCGCCAATTACGACTGGAGCCTGAAGAATGCACTCAACCATGGCTACTGGAACACCGAAGCCAGCACGGCCACGCCGACCGGAGTGTACGACCTTGAACTTTGGAACCGTTCATACACCAATTACACGGGAACCACCTCTACGAGCTACCCTTCGACCGGACAGACGGGCTTGAGCAACGTCATCCCGATGTCGAACACGGCGGGCCTGACGGTAGGCATGAACGTACTAGGACCCGGTATTCCGGCCGGTGCAACGCTCTCGGCGATTGCAGCGAACACCTCCATCACCATCAGTCTTCCGACTGTCGATACCGTCATGCCCGGCGATTACATCAACTTCTTCACCTCCGGCCCGACAGGACGCTTCGACGCACTTACCATCATGAAGGATACCACGGCGTTCCCGGGAACAGGCGGATGGAAGATGGAAGCCATCTGTCCGTGCAACAACACTTATCCTCCTCCTGCGAAGCCTGTCTCCAAGCGTTACGGCATCAATGCCACGACCTCCGGATTCAGCAACTTCGCGACGGTGCAGTTCGGAACGGCGCTGCCGATCGAACTGATCTCCTTCGATGCGGAGCAGGCCGAGGGCGGAAACCTGTGCAAATGGTCCACGGCATCCGAGACGGACAACAACTACTTCGACCTGGAACGCAGCTACGACGGCGAAACGTTCACCTCCATCGCCACCATTGACGGCTTCGGTCCCGGAACCACTTCCATGACCCGGAACTATTCCTTCCTTGAAAAGGACCCTTGTAACGGTATCGTTTATTACCGTCTGCGTCAGGTCGACATCAACGGTGTGGAATCGTATTCGGACGTTGTCGTGCTCAATTGCATCCGTTCCAAAGGCGACCTGGTCCTCTTCCCGAACCCGGCCTCCGAAAAGATCACGTATTCATTCTTCGAGAACACGGACGGTATCCTCGACATCGACCTGATCGACGTCCTCGGCAACATCGTGAAATCGGAGCGATTCAGCGTCCAGGACGGTTACAACAGTCTGCGTACCTCCGTAACCGACCTGTCACCGGGCATCTATTTCCTGCGACTGCAGCGTATGGACCGCACCGGCGATGCACGCATGGTGAGGTTCACCAAGCAGTGACCGGTTACCCGTAGAAATCTTCCAAAGCCGCGGCCTGTGCCGCGGCTTTTTTATTGGCAATCAGCCTGTTCCGTTACCCGGACAGCACTGTTCCGGGCAGGGTCGGCCCCCCTTTTTTGCTATCTTTGCCGACCTTATCCTGAACCATGGACCGTAATTCAATCATCGGACTTTTACTGATCGCCGGCCTCATCATCGGCTATTCGATCTATACTCAGCCTTCGGAAGAGGAGTTGCAACGCATGAAGGCGGAACGGGACTCCGTAACCGCCGTGGAGAATGCCAAAGCAAAGACAGCGAGGGATGCGGCAAAGGCTGCTGAGGCTGCCACTGCAACAGAGGATTCAATGCAGGCCCCGTTGAACGATTCAACGAAGGCCCTGATACTGAAAGAACAGTGGGGGGATTTCAACGAAGCCGCATCCGGCATCGGAGAGACAATCGTACTGGAGAACACCAAGCTCAAACTGGAGATATCGTCAAAAGGCGGCCGTATCACCTCCGCGATCCTCAAGGACTACAAGACCTGGGACGGAAAACCGGTACGTCTGCTGGGATCGGACTCCTCCCGCTTCAGCGTCACCTTCTCTGCGGGCAACAGGATCATCAATTCCGCCGACTTGTACTTCCGGAAAACCGACACTGATTCGGGCGGTATCAGTCTTCGTGCACCTGCCGGTGAAGGAAAATACCTGGAGTTCCGTTACTCCCTGCCGGAGGACGGCTACCTCGTCTCGTTCGGCATTTCCGCAGTCGGACTTCAGGACGTGATCAACAGCAACTCCACCTACCTGAACCTCGACTGGAAAGACCGGCTGATGCGTCAGGAGCAGAGCATTGAAAGCGAGCGCACCGCATCCACCGTTTACTATCGCTTCCCGGAGGACGATGTCGATTACATCTCCGAGACCAAAGACGAGAAGCAGTCCCTGAAGACGAAGGTGAAATGGATCTCCTTCAAGCAGCACTTCTTCAACACCACCCTGATCGCCGACCAGACTTTCGAATCGCCGGTGGTCGAGACGGTCACCGACAAGGAAGATGCGAACGCCGTCAAGACGATGTCGGCCTCCATCGCCCTGCCGTACAACCACCAGCCGGTCCAGCAGTACGGCATGCGCTTCTACATCGGCCCCAACCATTACCAGACCCTGAAGAAGATCGACGACCTGGAGCTGGAGAAGCTCATACCGCTGGGCTGGGGGATTTTCGGCTGGGTGAACAAGTTCCTCGTCATTCCGACCTTCAATTACCTGGACAGCTTCCATCTGAACTACGGACTCATCATCCTCTTGCTCACCGTGCTTGTTCGGATCGTCATCCTTCCGCTGACCTTCGGCTCCTTCAAATCGCAGGCCAAGATGAAGGTGTTGTCGCCGGAAATCCAGGAACTGAACGAGAAGTACGGCGACGACCCCATGCGTAAACAGCAGGAGACGATGAACCTGTACCGCCGTGCGGGAGTCAATCCTTTGGGAGGCTGCATACCCGGACTGCTTCAGCTGCCGATCCTGATCGCCATGTTCCGGTTTTTCCCGTCTTCCATAGAGCTGCGACAGCAGCATTTCCTGTGGGCGCACGACCTCTCCACCTATGACTCCATCCTCGATCTTCCTTTCCATATCCCCTTCTACGGCGACCATGTCAGCCTCTTCACCCTGCTGATGACCGTCTCCACGCTCATCTACACCAGGATGAACATGCAGATGACGGCCGCGACCAACCCGCAGATGAAGTGGATGATGTATCTCATGCCGATCATGTTCCTGGGCTTCTTCAACAGCTACTCTGCCGGACTCAGCTATTACTATTTCCTCAGCAACGTATTCGGATTCGGACAGCAGTACCTTTTCAAGGCATTCACGAATGAGGAAGAGATCCACCGGAAGATCCAGGAGAACAAGAAAAAACCGGTGAAAAAATCCTCTTTCCAGCAGCGACTGGAGCAGATGGCCAAGGAACGCAACCAACCCAAAAAGCGCTAGTTGCCTATTAATCAGCTAATCAGGATATTTGCAGGAACGTATCATACGCCCGACCATGTCTACCGATTTCCTCCCGCTCTTAGGCACCGACCACATCGAATTCTGGGTCGGAAACGCCAAACAGGCCTCCTATTACTACCAGCATGCTTTCGGTTTCGAGCTCATCGCTTATGCAGGCCCCGAAACGGGAGTGCGTGACCGCGCGTCCTACGTACTGCGTCAGGGCAAGATACGTCTGGTATTCTCCACCCCTGTCCGTCCGGAAGGGGAAATGGCCGATCACATCCACCGCCACGGTGACGGCGTACGCACGCTCGCACTCTGGGTGGACGACGCAGAGAAATCCTACTACGAAGTGATGTCGCGCGGTGCCAAGTCCTACGAAGCGCCCAAGACCCACTCCGACGAGCACGGAGAAGTCCGCACCGCTTCCATACACACTTACGGGGACACCATCCACACCTTCGTTGAGCGTAAGAACTACAAAGGCGCCTTCATGCCCGGTTACAGGGCCGCCAAATCCCCCTTCAAGACGGAACCGATAGGTCTGGAATACGTGGACCACTGCGTTGGCAATGTGGAACTGGGTGATATGAACAAGTGGGTGAAATTCTACGAGGACGTACTGGGCTTCAAGATGATCATCACCTTCGACGACAAGGATATCTCCACGGAGTACTCCGCATTGATGAGCAAGGTGGTTTCGAACGGGAACGGATATGTCAAGTTTCCGATCAACGAGCCGGCAGAGGGAAAGAAGAAGTCTCAGATCGACGAGTACCTTGAATTCTACCGCGGCGCAGGTGTGCAGCACATCGCCGTCCTGACCAACGACATCATCAAGACCGTGACCTCCCTGAAAGAGCGAGGTGTCGAGTTCCTGAACGTCCCCACGACCTACTACGACGACCTGCAGGCACGTGTAGGCAAGATCGACGAGAACGTAGAAGACCTGAAGAAACTGGGGATCCTTGTCGACCGTGACGACGAGGGCTACCTGTTACAGCTCTTCACCAAACCGGTAGAAGACCGCCCCACCTTGTTCTACGAGATCATCCAACGAAAAGGGGCAAAATCGTTCGGAAAAGGGAACTTCAAGGCTTTGTTCGAAGCCATTGAACGCGAGCAAGCCATTCGCGGAAACCTTTGAAAACGGCTCCGCAAACAAAGCCGCTTCCTGATTCAGGGGCGGCTTTGTCATTTCAGGCGCTCTTTGAAGTCTACCGGGGTAGCCAAAGTCGCGGTTATCAACGGTCTATTTTTGTTAAAAAACCTAAAAATCAGCGTTTTTTCATTTTCACCCCGCTTTCGGCCCTATTTTTGCCGAATCAGGGAAACCTTTAAGGTCCACTTCAGTTATTATCTGCCATGAAAGCCACTTTACGCCTCTCCCGCCTACTGCTCGTCCTGTCCGTAATCCTGACCACCTCAACCGCACTCAAAGCGGCGGGCGGTTATGAAATCAAAGTCCGCATCGTCGGTTTGAAGGATACTGTCTGCTACCTGGGCAACCACTACGGCGACAAGCAGTACGTCAAGGATACCGTCCGGGTGGACGTAAACGGTTGGATGACCTTCAAAGGCAAGGAGCCGCTCGACGGAGGCATCTACCTGATCATTCTCCCTAACAAGACCTACTTTGAAATCCTCATCAACGACGAACAGAAGTTCACGGTGGAGACCGACACCCTCGACTACGTAGGTCACCTTACAGTCGCCGGCTCGCTGGAGAACCAGCTTTTCAGTGATCACCAGAAATTCCTCATCCGGAAAGGCAAGGAGAACCAGGACCTGCGGACGCGGCTTGACAACAACAAGAACAACAAGGACTCCACGGAAATCATCAAGAAACAGATCGCACAGGTCGACAAGGAAGTCAAGGACTATCGTATGAAACTGATGGCTGACTATCCGAAGACCTTCATGGCGAAGATCATCCGCACCCTGCAGGAGCCCGAAGTTCCGGAGCCTCCCAAAGATGCCAAAGGGAACGTGACCGACTCCACTTTCCAGTTCCGTTATTTCAAAGCGCACTTCCTGGACAACGTCGATTTCGGTGACGAGCGGCTGTTACGCACGCCCATCATGTACAACAAGGTCAAGACCTACACCCAGCAGCTGACCGTACCTCTTCCCGACTCCATCATCCCTTCGGTAGACACGATCATCTTCCGTTCCCGTGCCAATAAAGAGGTCTTCAAATACCACGTCGCCACGCTGGCGAACTATTACGAGACCTCCAACATCATGGGCTACGACAAGGTCTTCGTGCACATCGCTGAAACCTATTATCTCACCAACGAAGCCTACTGGGCGGACAGCTCCCTGAAGGCGAAGATCCAGGAGCGTGTGAACAAGATCAAGCCGAACATCCTCGGCACTCCGGCACATAACCTGACCATGCTGGACACGAGCCTGAAGATCTCGAACAACACGCTGGTACCCGGAACGCTCAAATATCTCAGCCTTTACGACATCAAGGCCAAATACACCGTTCTCGTCTTCTGGGATCCCACCTGCAGCCATTGCAAAGTGGAGGTCCCTGAGCTGCATCACATCTATGACAGTCTCAAGACCAAGGGCGTAAGCATCGAGGTGTTCGCCGTCGGCATCGAGTCTGACCCTGACCTATGGAAGGAATTCATCCGGAAACACAACCTCGACTGGATCAACGTTTCCGACCCCGCCAACCAGACACGGTTCCGCGACTATTACGACATCTATTCCACGCCGGTGATCTATCTGCTGGACGAGCAGAAGCGCATCCTTGCAAAGCGTCTGGACCCGCAGAAGCTGCGTGACTTCCTGGAGCGGGACCTGAAAGGAAAGAACTGACAGGACTGATTCTCGTCCGAACTCAATCCGATTCCGGGGAGGCGATATCGCCTCCCTTTTTTTCTTCCTTCTCGCCCTTTACGTTCAGCGTAAAGGACTCTTTCGATCCGTCAGCCATTTTCACTTCTACCTTGTAAGAGGATACAGGCAGATAATATGAACCGTCCTCCCCTGCTTTCAACCTGAAACCGGATTCCTTCTTGCTTTTTGCGAGTTCTTTTTCCAACAGCTGTGCCGTTTTCTCCTGCATCAGCGGAACAACGGATCCATAATTCAGGCCGGCTTCGGCCGTATCGGCACCGGTGAGCAATAAGAGCCCCTTTTCCGAGTATACCGAATAAGTCACCGGCGACTTCTTACCTGCATAATAACACCAGCTCACCGAGGGCTTTTCATCTTCGGAAAATTCATTACCCTTCTTACCCCAGGAAGCGGACCAGCGGATATCGGAATGGCTGATCACTTTCAACGGCTTCTGACGGACAGAATCGTCCATGGCGCGTACGTCTGTGACGGAAGCGACGTAGAGGCTGCGGCCGTGGGTCCCGAGAACGATTTCACCGTCGCGCGGATGCACGGCCAGATCGTGGACAGCGACACGCGGCAGTCCGCCGTTCATGGCCATCCAGTTTTTACCGCGGTCCAGTGATATATATAATCCGTTGTCGGTGCCGGCGTAAAGAATATCCTCCTTCTCGACATCTTCCCGGATCACATTCACCGGTTCCATGGGGAGGGAGGCAGAAAGCCTTGACCAGTCCTTCCCGTAATTCTCGCTCACGTAGATGTACGGCTTGAAATGATCGCTGCGGCATCCGTTCAGCGCGACATAGACGCGGCCTTCCCGGTGTGCGGAAGCGACGATGCGGCTGACATAGACCCCGGCCGGCAAAGTGACATCTTCGAGGTCAAAACCGGGCCGGTAGGCATATTCGTGAGGGATGTTGTCGATCCGGTTCCACGTATATCCCGCATCCATGCTGATCCAGATACGGCCGTCATCCGTACCGGCGTACAGCAGCCCGAAGCGTATCGGCGATTCGTGAATGGCTGTGATGGTATTGAAAGGCACGTCACCTTTCTTGTCGGCGGCGGTGAGATCGCCCGACAAAGTCTTCATATCCTCGCCTTTGTTCATCGAGCGGTGGAAACGGTTGGAGCCGAAGTACAGGATGTCCTGATTGTGGCTTGACAGCCAGATGGGTGTCTGCCAGTTGAATCGCAGGTTGGGTTCGCCGAGATCGTTGCGCGGATGGATGAAATTGTCGTAAGAAGGCTTGGTCTTATCCAAACGGAAATAATTTCCGAACTGGTATCCCGTGTAGACTGTCTTGTTATCGCGCCAATCGACCATTACCTGCATGCCGTCGCCGCCCATGATGAACCGGTAGGGATACTCGCCGTGCTGCTGCCATTCGGAAGAAAGCGAGGAGGCGGAAGAGCCGGTCCAGACGCCGTTGTCTTGCAGACCGCCGTAGACATTATAAGGCTTGTCCATGTCCACTGCGACAGCGTAGAACTGGCCGACCGGCGGTGTGTTGGCCTTGTACCAGGATGCGCCGTCGTCGTAGGAGATGTTCAGTCCGCCGTCATTGCAGATGATAAGATGTCCGTCCTTTGCCGGATTCATCCACACCGCATGATGGTCGCCGTGCACGTTGTCGCCGTCGATCGTCCTGAATGTCTTTCCGCCGTCGCGGGACATCACCAACGGCACGCCGCAGAGGACGATCTTCTTGTCGTCGAAGGGGGAAACGAACACCTTTCCGAAGTAATATCCGTATGTGTAGAAGAGGTTCTTCAGGTATCCGGAGTTCGTCTTTTTCCAGGTCGATCCGCCATTGTCGGAACGGTAGACTTCCGCACCGATTATCGGCGTATCGAAAAGCGAGTTGTTGGCATCGTTGAGGTAGTCGGTGACAGCAGTGACCGCCACCGAATCGGATTTGACGAGTTCTTTGACTTTTGCAGCCGTATATTTATCGGGGAATCCGTTGTCGCGGAGGAAGTCTTCGAGCTTTTTCTCAGGGATGGCAAGGAATTTCTCTTTCGAGATGTCCTTTAACGCTTTCACGTCCAACACCGAGGTGTCGCGCGGCTCCTCGGGACGTTTTCCCTGGTTGTCGACCACGGCATAGAGCACGTCGGGGTTTCCGGCGTAAACGGAGATGCCGATGCGGCCTACATTTTCGCCGTAAGGGAATCCGGAGCCCTCGCCGGTAATACGTTTCCAGGAGGAACCGCCGTCGACGGACTTATAGACGGCAGAGGTCGCGCCCCCTTCGACAAAGTTCCACATACGACGTTCGCGGTGCCACATGGCGGCGTACAGCACATCGGGGTTCCGGGGATCCGACTGGAGGTCGACTGCGCCGGTGTTATCGTCCACCGCCAGTACTTGCTGCCAGCTGGCACCGCCGTCGACGGTCTTGTAAACACCGCGTTCTTTTCCGGGCGAGAACAAGTGACCAAGCACGGCTACCCAGACCGTATTGGGATCCGCCGGGTGAAGCAGGACCTTTCCGATATGGTGGGATTCCGGCAGGCCTTTATACTGCCACGTGTTTCCTGAATCCGCACTGAAGTACATGCCTACACCTGCGTAGGAGCTGCGGCTGGAATTGACCTCTCCCGTTCCGACCCAGACATGACGTGTACTCCAATCCACGGCAAAGTCCCCGATGGTGATGACATCTTCCTTGTCGAAGAGCGGCTTGAACGACTGTCCGTTGTTCCGCGTGTACCAGAGCCCGCCGGAAGCATAGGCGACATAGAATTCCGTCGGATCCTTCGGATTCACTTCAAGATCCACGGCACGTCCGCTCATGATGGAAGGACCGATATTGCGGAAACGGACATTGCTGACGAGTGACGCAGAATCCAGTGACTTGCGCCGCGCAATTCCCTCCAGCCGTTCGGCGGCAGGCGTTGGAGAAGGCTGGGCGATACCTGCGACCGCGGACAGCAACACGAGGAAGGTAACGGAAAGTAAACGCATATGGTCAAGTTGATGTGAGGCTTGAAGATACCCGTTTTAACCGTATCCGCGGCATTGGAAGCTGTACCGCTTTTTTTCTACCTTTCCCCTGTCATTCCGTCCCTATGTGGAAGAAGATCACGGTACGTTACGGTGTCGCGGCAGGACTGCTGCTCAGCCTGTTGCTTTTCCTTCCTTATGCCTTATGGGGAAGCCGTTACTACTTCGAGCTCGCGGAGGCCAGTGCGTACGGAACCATCCTGCTCACGCTTGCCGCTGCGATTTTCCTTGGCATCCGAAACCGTCGCGAGAAGGAATGCGGAGGCACGATTCCGTTTTCCAAGGCTTTCTCCACAGGCTGGACCATCGCCCTGGCCGCCTCCGTCATCGTCTACCTGTGTGTCTACCTGTTCCTGGAGCTGAAGGGCGGAGAATGGATGGAGCGGTACTACCAGCACCGCCTGGAGCAGCTGCACACCAAGTACTCCGACAGGGAAGTCCTGCTGCAGAAGGTGGCCGAGCTGGAGGAGGATTTCTCGAAAAGCAGCAAAGACCATCTCAACGTCAACAGTCAGGCTTCGATGATCTTCTTCATCGTGCTGTTGTTCGGGACGTTGATCAGTCTGGCATCAGCGGGCATCCAGCGCCGCGAGTGAATTTTTCAGGAAAGCTTTGCAGCGAGAGCGGAACGGTAGAGCTTCGCCGCTTCTGAAACAGCCCCCCAATTCTCTTCGTCAATGAGCATGTCGGTTTCGTGGACGGTGCCGAGATTGGAGAATTCCACGTCGGCATTCACCAGCTCGTTCACGAAAGCGTCGAGGTGCTCTTCGCTGACACTGACCACGATGCGACCCTGTGCTTCTCCGAACAGGAAGGCGTCGGGACGGCAGTCGAAATCCGTTTCCACGCTGAAGCCGAGACCGCGGGGCATTGCCGATTCCAACAGCGAAATGAAAAGTCCTCCGTCGGAAACATCGTGTGCAGAACTCACCAGCCCTTTGCGTATGATCCTGCGGACGGCCTGCTGCACCTTGTATTCCGCATCCAGATCGAAGTGCGGAGCCGGTGTCTGGCGGATGCCGTGCCAGGAGTAGAGGTATTCCGAGCAGGCGATGTCATTCACGGATTCACCGACCAGGAAGATGTGGTCGCCCGGCTTCTTGAAATCCAAAGTCATCCGGTGCGACTTGCTCTCCAGCACACCGAGCATGCCGATCGTAGGCGTCGGGAATACGGGACCCTCGTCGGAGCTCTGGTTGTAGAAGCTGACGTTACCGCCGGTGACAGGCGTCTTGAACTTGCGGCAGGCTTTGCCCATGCCTTTGATGGCATTGACGAACTGCCAGTACACCTCTTTGTTGTAGGGGTTGCCGAAGTTGAGACAGTTGGTGATGGCGGAAGGTTCTCCGCCGCTGCAGACGATGTTGCGGGCCGCTTCGGCGACAGCGATCGCGCAACCCTGCTCCGGGTCGGCATGGACGTATCGGCCGTTGCAATCGACGGTCAGGGCGATGGCGCGGTCCGTATTCCGTATATCCACAACGGCGGCATCGGAGGGAGCATTGGTGCTCATGTTGACGGTCCCTACCATCGAGTCGTACTGGGACGTGATGAAACTGCGTGAACAGATGTTCGGGTGACCGATGAGGAACCAGGCGACCTCTTTCATGTTTTCCGGTTCGGGTACTGAATCGATCGAGAAGCGCTTGCTTTCGTAGAAATAGGAAGGGACGGAATATTCGCGCTCGTACACCGGAGCGCCTCCGCCGAGCACGAGGGAATCGGCCGGAACTTCGGCCACCAGCTGTTTGTCCATGTAGAATTTAAGCAGGTTTCCCGTCGTCACCTCCCCAATCTGGACACAGTTGAGGTCCCATTTTTCGAAGACCCGGAGGACATCCTTCTCCCGGCCCTTCTTGACCACGACCAGCATACGTTCCTGGGATTCGCTGAGCAGGATCTCCCAAGGTTGCATGTGTTTCTGGCGGGTGGGGACTTTGTCCAGGTGGATGACCATACCGTGGCGGCCTTTGGCCGACATTTCGGAAGTAGAGCAGATGATTCCTGCGGCGCCCATATCCTGCATGCCGATGACGGCCCCCGTACTGATCAGTTCAAGGGAGGCTTCCAGCAGCAGCTTTTCCGTGAACGGATCGCCGACCTGGACCGAAGGAAGATCCTCTGCGGAATCCTCGTGCAGGTCGCCGGAGGCGAAGGTGGCACCGTGGATGCCGTCCTTTCCCGTTGCAGAACCGACAATGAAGACAGGATTGCCCAATCCGAAAGAAATGGCAGAAACGGTCTTTCCGACCTCGACGATCCCTGCAGACATCGCATTGACGAGCGGATTGACGTTGTAGCAATCGTCAAAATACACCTCTCCTCCGACCGTAGGCACACCGAAGGCGTTACCGTAATCGCCGATTCCTTTCACGACACCTTTCAGTAGCCACTTGGTGCGGTCGCTGTCCAGGTTGCCGAATCGCAACGAATTCAATTGCGCGATCGGCCGGGCGCCCATGGTGAATATGTCGCGGTTGATCCCGCCTACGCCGGTGGCGGCACCCTGATAGGGCTCGATGGCGGAAGGATGGTTGTGGGATTCGATCTTGAACGCGCAGGCGAGTCCGTCGCCGATAGCAACCAGTCCGGCATTCTCCTGTCCGGCCTGTGCCAGCATGTGGGGACCGTCCTTGGGAAGCGTCTTCAACCAGACGATGGAATTCTTATAGGAGCAGTGCTCGCTCCACATGACGGAATAGATGCTCAGTTCCGTGAAGTTGGGAGTGCGCCCCAGGTAATCTTTGATTTTCTCAAATTCCTCCGGAAGGAGGCCCAGTTCGCGTGCGGTTTCTACGGTAACGGTCTGTTCGGCGGTAATGGACATAAATCGTGTGTGATCGGTGGCGAAATTACGCATAATACCTGCCTCTTTATTGACAAAGGGAGCCCAAAAGGCGTCAAAAGGAAGGCCTTTACCAGTATTTTTGAACATCGAGACCAGATGGAGTTGCTACTATGCGCCGCTTATGCGGCACTCTTCGTGCAGTTGATCCGGCGAGGGGCGTTTTTCAAGGACCGGGAGATTCCGACCGGATGGTTGCAAACCGCTTTCCTGCTCAAGGCGCTTTCGGGCATGGCTTTGGGCTGGATCTATTATCATCACTACCGCGACCGGTACACCTCGGACACGATCAAATTCTTCGACGACAGCGCCCTTCTATTCGACTCGCTGAAAGAAAAGCCCTACGATTTCTTCCGCATGCTGACAGGGATCGACGGTAACGCGCCTGAGCTGCGTCACTATTACGAGAGCATGAACGCCTGGCTCAACCGGGACGTGCTTTTCAACGACAACAAGACTATCATCCGGCTCAACGCCTTCTTCCGCTTCTTTTCCTGCGGCTATTACTACGTGCACGTCGTGTTCATCAACATCATCTCCTTCACCGGACTTTATGCGCTGTATGCCGTATTCAGCGATGCACTGCGCGGCCGTCGCCGTTTGTATTTCGCCTTGCTTTTCCTCATGCCCTCCCTCCTGCTTTGGGGATCGGGTCTGCTGAAAGACGGGCTGATGCTTTTCGCGCTGGGAATGACTCTCCGGTATTTCGTCCGTGCAATCAACGGACACACCGGTATCAGAAACATCCTGTTGCTCGGAAGCTCGCTGTTCCTGCTGCTGTTCTCC
The DNA here is from genome assembly GCA_046052345.1 of Bacteroidota bacterium. GTDB lineage: Bacteria > Bacteroidota > Bacteroidia > AKYH767-A > 2013-40CM-41-45 > Pollutiaquabacter. Next base: position 27,067 of record JBJOMN010000038.1, read on the forward strand.
AAATTCTATGTGGTGATGACGGTGCTTCCGGGCCTCACGGCCTGGGCGATTTCGCGTAAGCTGAGCGGTAAGCAAGCGTTGGCTGTCTTTGGAACGACCTACTGCTTGTTCCTGCTGGCCGGCTTCAACGTATATCGAATCTTCCCCGAATACGACCTTTCCGAACTCATTTATTGGAAACAGCACAACTTCCTGGAGATGTCGGATCTGTTAAACCCTGCCAGCCGCTTCCCCGTTCCTGAACTGGAACATGGCTTCTCCAGCATCCTGAAAAACGCGCCCGGTGCTTTTCTGAGAAGCCTCCTGCATCCTGCAGTGACCGACCGACCTGAGAACACAATGGTAGTGCTGGCCGGCATCGAAAACCTGCTACTGCTCGCTTTTCTTGCCTTCATCCTCTTCCGATGTCTGGACCGTCATCCCGGTGCGGCAGGCCCTGCACAGCTCTTCAGCCTGTGTGTGACCTTGATCGTATTGACCCTGATCGGACTCATCACGCCGGTGTTGGGAGCAATGGTGAGGTACAAGATTGTCGTCTATCCCTTTCTTTTCTTCCTGTGGACGTGGTTGCTGGATGCCCTAAAAACCTCGAAGCTGCTTCCCTTCCTCGCCGACCGGCGCGGGTAAGCTTCCATTCCTATCTTTGCAACAACCCCTATCTCCATGGACCTTTTCCGAAGAAAATCCGTCCGGCAGACGCTGGAGCAACCCGACGGCGACGGACATCCGCCATTGTCACGACATCTCGGTGTACGTGACCTCACCTCGCTGGGTATCGCAGCCATCGTAGGCGCCGGCATCTTCAGCACGATCGGAAAGGCCAGCGCGGACGGAGGTCCGGGCGTAGTATTGCTGTTCCTGTTCACTGCGGTAGCCTGCGGCTTCGCCGCTTTCGCGTATGCGGAATTCGCTTCAATGGTGCCGGTTTCCGGCAGCGCATACACCTACAGTTATGTGGCATTCGGCGAGATCGTGGCATGGATCATCGGCTGGGCGCTGATCATGGAATACGCCATCGGCAACATCACGGTAGCCATCTCCTGGTCGGATTACTTCACCGGGCTATTATCCGGGATGGGAACAGACCTGCCGGCGTGGATGACCATGGATTATCTGACTGCCATGAACGGTTCCCATAAGGCGGAGGCACTTATGGCAGCTGGAAAGAACATCGGAGAACTGGATGCCGGACTGAGGTCCTCGTATGATGCCTGGACCTCCGCGCCGAAGATCGGCAGCTTCCACTTTGTCGCGGACCTTCCCGCGCTGATGATCATCGTCCTGATCACCTGGCTCGTCTACCGCGGGGTACGTGAATCCAGAAACGCCGGCAATGTGATGGTGGGCATCAAGATCGCGGTCGTCCTGCTGGTCATCCTCGTCGGTGCGTTCTATGTCGACACCGACCGGTGGAATCCGTTCCTGCCCAACGGCATTCCGGGCGTACTCAAAGGTGTCAGTGCGGTGTTCTTCGCCTACATCGGGTTCGATGCGATCAGCACGACTGCCGAAGAATGCAAGAATCCGCAGCGGGATCTTCCCCGTGGCATGATGTGGTCCATACTTGTCTGCACCGTCCTTTACATCGCCATCGCACTGGTCCTGACGGGAATGGTCCCTTCGGGCGAACTCAATGTCGGGGATCCTCTGGCCTTTGTATTCCAGAAGCTGAATCTGACGTGGATGTCCGGAATCATCGGGGTAAGCGCCATCGTCGCTATGGCCAGCGTACTGTTGGTATTCCAGCTGGGGCAGCCGCGCATCTGGATGAGCATGAGCAGGGACGGACTTCTTCCGAAGCGGTTTTCGACCATACATCCGAAGTACCGTACACCGTCCTTCGCCACCGTGGTTACCGGTTTCGTGGTCGCGGTCCCTGCGCTGTTCATGAACCTTACGATGGTTACGGACCTTTGCAGTATCGGAACATTATTCGCATTCGTACTGGTATGTGGCGGCGTGCTGCGGCTGGAAAGCCTGCCGGACGCGCCTCGAGGAAGCTTCCGGACGCCTTACATCAACTCCAGGTATGTTTTTTCCGGGATGGTGATTTTCGCTTTTGTGCTGGCCTTCACGATCTATCGGAACGAAACCATGAATTTCCTGAGAAACGATCCGGTGCTTCGTGATGCCGGAACGTTGGTGAGTGAATTCACCAAGGAGGAGTCGTCCATTTCGGTGCAATTCATCGCTTCAACGGACCCGCACGGGTGGGAGGAGTCGCAGAGCGACCTGGAAGCTTATCTCTCAGGCCTGACGCCCGACGGATATTCTTCGACCGTAGCCGCATTGCCTGTGCCGGAGAGCAAGAAGACGGAAAGGGGCTGGGATGTATTCAAACACAAGATTCCGTTCTGGATCTTCGTCATCACGGTGATCATTTTAGCGGTGATTTCCTGGAGGAAGCGTCTCTCCCTGATACCGTTGCTGGGCCTGGTGAGCTGTCTTTACATGATGAGCGAGCTGGGGGTTCACAACTGGATCGGTTTCGGGGCATGGCTGGCGGTAGGGTTGGTGATCTACTTCGGATACAGTTACAAGAGGAGCAAGTTGGTGGTTAGTGGTTAGTGGTTAGTGGTTGGTGGTTTGCAGTTTGCACCGCGCAACTCGCAATCCACCTTCGGCGGACACGCTCGCAACTCGCAACTCTGACCCCACATCACTCCGGGAGCATAGTCAATAATACCATATCGCATCATGTCCAAGACCATCTTCATCACCGGTGCCACTTCCGGTTTCGGAAAATCAATCGCATACACCTTTGCCGGTCACGGCTGGCGGCTGATCCTCACCGGAAGGCGGGAGGACCGGTTGGCTGCCATCGAGCAGGAACTGCGCGAGCAATACGGCTGCAGCGTGCTTACGCTCTGCTTCGACGTGAGGGACCGCGATGAAACGTTACGTCAGTTGCAGGGTTTGCCGCATGACTGGCGGGAAATCGACATCCTGGTGAACAATGCAGGACTTGCCTCCGGGCTTTCGCCTTTCCAGCAAGGACTTTTTACGGATTGGGACCGCATGATCGACACCAATTTGAAAGGCGTCCTGAATGTGACACGGGCATTGGTGGAAGGAATGATCGAAAGAGGACGGGGGCATATCATCAACATCGGATCGATCGCCGGCGCATGGACGTATCCGGGAGGTAACGTCTACAGTGCGACCAAGGCTGCCATTGACAACCTATCGCAGGGTATGCGGATCGACCTTTTACCCCATGGCATAAAAGTGACGAACATATCACCCGGTGCTGCAGAAACTGAATTTTCACTGGTCAGGTTCCGTGGCGATACCGAACGGGCCTCATCCGTCTATGAGGGATATGAACCATTACAGCCACAGGACATCGCCGATGCAGTATACTTCGCCGCAACGCGGCCTCCCCACGTCGTCCTGAACGAGATCGTCCTCACTCCGTTGGCACAGGCCAATCCCTCCCATTGGCATAAAAGCTCCAAGTAGCACGCTGAATTGTTAATAAAACCTGTTCGTTTTTAACGGACGGAGAGTCGTCAGGCAGGATTGATTTTCGGGATATTGGCAGAACCATGAGGAGTCTGCCCCCCTTTGTCCGCAACTTATCATTCGCCCTCCTTACCGGCATCCTGCTGTGGCTTGCCTGGCCGGAGAGAGGATGGACACCGCTCATATTCATCGCTTTTGTTCCGCTGTTGTGGATCGAGCGAACCTATGAGCTGAACCGTGCACGCAGGAGCAGCATCAAGCTTTTCGGCTGGTTCTTCGTATCCATGGCCGTCTGGAATTCGCTGACCACGTGGTGGATATGGAATTCAACCAGTGTGGGAACCATAGTTGCGCTGGGGCTTAACAGCCTTTTCATGGCCTTGGTATGGCAGCTTTTCTACCTGACCAAACGGGATCACGGACCGGCCATCGGTTATCTTTCACTTCCATTCTACTGGATCGGTTTCGAATACCTCCACTTGAACTGGGAGATCTCGTGGCCGTGGCTGAACCTGGGCAACGCGTTTGCCGTCAGGACGGAGTGGGTGCAATGGTATGAATACACCGGTGCGCTCGGGGGAACATTGTGGGTGCTGTGCGTCAATATCATCCTTTTCCAGATCTCCAAAAACCTATTCACACACAGTCTGCTACTCAAGGTCCGTCAGGCGAATACGATCATACTTTCCCTCTCCGCGTTGCTACTGATTGCCGTGCCTATCGACATAAGCTACCATCTGTACGAGCACCGTCCGGATACCGGTCAGCCGACACAGGTGGCTTTCGTACAACCGAACGTAGATCCCTACCACGAGAAATTCAGCAGTCCGGGCAGCTCCCAGTTGGAAAAGTTCCTGCAGCTGGCATCAACGGTGTGCGACAGCACCACCGAATTCCTGGTGGGTCCGGAGACGGCCTTACCGGGTGGTATCTGGGAGAGTGAACTGGGACAGAATACGGATATCCGAAAAATATCCGCCTTCGTACATGCCTTCCCGCGGCTCAATATGATCACCGGGCTGACGACCTTCAAACGCTACGGAACGGAGGAGAAACCGTCGCTCACCTCACGGAAGTTCGAAGGCTCCGACATCCGCTACGACGTCTACAACAGCGCAATGTTGGTGGATACGACGAACAAAGTGCAGATCTACCATAAATCGCGGCTGGTTCCCGGCGTGGAAAAAATGCCTTACCCGCGCATCTTCGGTTTTCTGGAGAAGTTCGCCATCGAGCTGGGGGGCACCTCCGGAAGCCTGGGCACGCAGAACCACCGGACCAATTTCGAGACACAAGGCGGGATACGGGTGGCGCCTGCCATCTGTTATGAATCCATCTACGGCGACTTCATGGCGGGCTATGTCCGTAACGGCGCCCGGTTCCTCGCCATCATCACCAACGACGGTTGGTGGGGAAACACCCCCGGTTACAGGCAGCATATGAATTATGCGCGGTTGCGCGCAATTGAATTCCGGAAGTCGGTCGTACGGGCGGCCAATACCGGCATTTCTTGTTTCATCAATCAGCGCGGGGACGTAACGGAGCAGACGGAATGGTGGAAGCAGGATGCACGCAAAAGCGTGATCCTCCGCAATGAGACGGTCACTTTCTATGCCCGCTTCGGCGACTACCTGGGTTTCGTCGCCGCCTTCCTGTCTGTCAGCTTTTTCGTGTTCCTGGTGCTGAAGCGGTTGCTGAGGTTTGTGTAGAGGTTGGTGGTTAGTGGTTGTTGGTTATCAACCACTACTAACAAACAACTGACCGACACAAGCCAACCTGAACCAATTCTCCCGAACTTTGTTTCCTGTTCAAATCCATCCTGATGCCGTCCTCACCCGCTCTGAAGACCGGAGTACTCTTAGTGAATCTGGGCACGCCTGACAGCCCTTCCACCTACGACGTCAGGAAATACCTCCGTGAGTTCCTGAGCGACCCGAGGGTCGTGGACATAAATGCAGTAGGACGTTTCCTGCTGGTCAATCTCATCATCGCACCGTTCCGTGCGCCAAAGAGCGCCAAACTTTACAAAGAGATCTGGACAGAAAACGGTTCTCCGCTGCTTCACTATACGGTGAAGCAAAAAGAAGGAGTACAACGCATTCTGGGAGCGGACTATCATGTGGAGTTCGCGATGCGTTACCAGTCGCCTTCTCTGGAAACCGTCCTGGAGCGGTTCCGCAAACCTGTTTACAGGAAAATCCGTGTGATCCCTTTATTTCCTCAATATGCTTCCGCCACGACGGGTTCGGTCCACGAAAGGGTGATGGAGATCGTCTCACGCTGGGAGACTGTTCCTGAAATAGAATTCGTAAACAGTTTCTGCGACAATCCGGGCATGATCGAGGTATTCGCCGAGCAAGGACGTGCGTTGGAACCGGAATCCTATGACCATATCGTCTTCAGTTTCCACGGACTTCCCCAACGGCAGATCCGTAAGGCCGATTGTTTCAACCACTGTCTGAAAGACGGTTGTTGCGACCGGTTGTCCGAAAAGAATGCCTTCTGCTACCGCGCCCAGTGCTTTCAGACAGCCCGGAGCATCGCTGCAGCGCTGTCACTAACTCCCGACCGATATACAATCAGTTTCCAATCCCGTCTTGGGAGGGATCCTTGGGTACAGCCTTATTCGGATGATATCATCCGCGAGCGTGCCCGCAAAGGAGATAAAAGACTGCTTTTTTTCGCTCCGGCCTTCGTCAGCGATTGCCTGGAGACCATCCACGAGATTGGGGTGGAATACGACGAGCTTTTCAGGGAACATGGCGGAGAAAAAGTTACGCTGGTTCCCGGCCTGAACGACCATGAAAAGTGGTTTCGGGTGTTGGCGGGTCTTTGACCTTTACCAAGCAAACCAAGGCGCAGGCCAAATTTTCATTTTTTATTCCTGAAACCAATATTCCCAATTTAGGAATATTCGTGAAGGTTTTCTAGCTTGGGAGCTTATTGTGCTGAAAACAGAGTAGTTACACTACCCTACTTGAACGTTCAATACTCCAACTAGCAAACCTACTAAACATCAGGATATCATGAAAAACAACTTTACTCGCTGGAAAGCAACGTTTACGGCCATTACCGGAATACTCTTTTTTGCAATGGTCTGTGTGTGGAATTCCCCGATTTCGAACGCCACACCTTCGCCTTACTCTTTCGTGCCCGGCGTACCCGGCGTACCGGTCGGATTCGAAATCGACGGCGACTTCTTTTCGGGAGGGGCGCAGGATTGGTCGGGTTTAACAGGAGGGGTGCTGCTCAAGAATTTATCGGGGGTCTCCATTCCCGGGGTGAACATCCTCAATTCCCAGGAAGTTTCACGCTGGTCGGTGGATCCCAACTGGGGCTGTTCCGGTTGCGTGGACCCCAGTCAGTTCGACGGTTCCTCCAATAAGAACGGCGACGACATCGGCCTGACCACCAATAACTGGACCTACAGCTCCAACGGCCAGGGACCTCAGAAGAACGACCTTACCAATGTGATGATGTTCCTGAAACGCAATACCGCTATCTCTCCGGACGCATGGCTGATCGGCGGTTGTGAGACCCGGGCCACCAACGGGGATTCGCACCTCGATTTCGAGTTCAACCAACTAGGTGTATACCAGACAGGGTCCCCTACTTTCGGTAACATCAAAGGCCGGGGCCTTTCCGGCGGCCGAACAGCAGGAGACTTCATCGTCTCCATCGACTATGAGAACGGCGGCGGCTTCCCCATTTTCTCCTTCCGTGTATGGAACGCAGTCACGCGCGCCTGGAATATCGTACCGCTGACAGCAGGCGTCGATTACTTCTTCCAGGTGAACAATGCCAGTATCTCTTCAGTTAGTCCGACCGGCGGCGTTTCCACGAGCGGTAATCAGACCGGCACGACTACCAAACTGCAGTTCGTCGAGTTCGCCGTGAAATCGAGTGTAATCAACACACTTTTCACCAGTGCATACGCGTGCAACCTGGATGCCACCTTCATCGTGAAGACCCGTTCTTCACAGTCGTTCACCGCCGAACTGAAGGACTTCCTGATCATGCCCTTCCTCCCGAGCGTTCCGCCGCAGGTGAGCTGTTCCGATACATGCGCTTGCCAGATCCCCTCCGGCAACACTTTTACGGTCAAGAACGGCTTCCCGCAGATTTCCGGTTATTCCTACCTCTGGAAAGTAAAACCCAATTCCGCCTCTCCTACGCTTACGAGCGTATCCATCGCCAGCCCTAACTCCTACTCCACCGCGGTCAACACCGTGGGGTACGGCAGTGTCCAATTAGTCCTGGTGGTCGCCAACGGCCAGTGCGTCGACAGCTGCACTACGACCATTCAAGTGAAGCAGACGCCTTCTTGCAGCATCACTCCGGTTTCCGGCCCTGTCTGCTCGAACAGCAGCACCACCATTACCGCTTCCGTGACTCCGCCGTCTGCCACCTTGTTATGGACGGTAACCGGCAACGGAACCATACAGGGAGCCAATAACGGCACTTCCGTGCAGGTGCTGGCAGGAGCAGGAGCAGGCAGCTTTACCGCCAATCTGGTAGTCTCACTTCCGGGTTGCAACGGAGGAGTGTGCACCAGCAGCTGTAACACGACGGTCACGGTCACCCCGTGTGTCCGTTACTGTACCTACACCCAGGGCGCCTACGGAAATGCGGGCGGCACACACTGCAACGGCCAGACCACTCCCGCATTCGTAACGGGACTGCTTTCCTCGCCGCTGACGGTAGGTGCAGGAACCAAGACCATCACCTTCAATGCCGCTGATGCCGGTTGCCTCATCTCCATATTGCCAGCCGGCGGAACAGCCGCTGCACTGACCTCCTCCGCCACCTGCGCAACGTATGGTCCTCTGAACAACGGCAAGATCTACAACATCCTGCTGGGCCAGACCATCACGCTGGGCCTGAACATGCGTATAAACGGCGGCGTACTGGCGAACCTTGCATTGACCGGTCGTTATATCCGCACCGCTTCCGGCAGCGGATCGGGATGCTCCTCGACGGGAACAGCAGTCGGTTCCGGACAAGTATGGTCGCTCCCCCAGTCGGTCATTACCTATCTGGGAGCGAACAACAAGATCAGCGACCTGTTCAATCTCGCCAACCAGGCGTTGGGCGGAACCTATGTCCCTTCGGCCGGCAGCCCTTCACTGAGCGAGATCAACAATGCCGTGGATGTCATCAACAATGCCTTCGACGGCTGCAAGATCCTTGTCAGCATCACCAATACCTCTCCCAGGATCTCGAACCGACCGGTAACGGAGGAAGTGATCAGCGACCTGAGCGTATTGGTCTATCCGAACCCCTTCAGCGAGAACCTGCGCATCCGCGTCGAAGCTCCCGCGCATACGACCCTTACGGTGGAGCTCTACGGACTTGACGGCCGCAAGGCACTCGACATCTTCAGCGGCGACTCCGGCGAGGAATCGCTTCATGAGCTGGAGGCGAATACGTCGCGCCTGGCTCCCGGTACCTACCTGTGCAAAGTGATCCTCGGAGATGCTGTGCATATCGAGCGAGTCATCCTGACCAGATAACTCCTCACCTGCGCTTATCGCCCCTACAGACCGATTTAAAAATCAACAATAAACATATAAACCATCTGCCAAAACATATTACAATGAAAACCAATCATCAATCAGTAAAGGTGATGTTCAGAGGAACCGTTGCGTTACTATTTGCAATCTTCTGCAGCTTCAATACTTTCGGACAGAACCTCCGTTGGTACAACGGCAAACCCGGAAATCCTGTCGGTTTCGAAATCGACGGAAACTTCTTCCGGGACACGGTCGGTAACCAGGACTGGTCCGGCGCTTCCGGAATCGGCGTACTCAAGCAAAGCGGTGGCGCAACCGTTCCGGGCTTGAACATCATCAATGCCGACGAAGTCGCCAACTGGGTCGTTGACCAGAACTGGGGATGCTCCGGTTGCAAGGATTCTTCTCAGTTCGACGGAACATCCAACAAGAACGGCGATAACATCGCACCCGGAACCTTGAACTGGACCTACAGCATCAACGGCCAAGGTCCGCAGAAGAACGACCTGACCAACCTGATGATGTTCCTAAAAAGGTCCGGTGGCGAAACCTGGCTAATCGGCGGCGCCGAGACCCGCGCCTCGAATGGTGACGCGCACATCGACTTCGAATACAATCAGGCCGGCGTATACACCCAAGGATCGCCCACGAACGGTTATATCAAGGGTAACGGACCGGTAGGTGGTCGCACAGTGGGTGATTTCATCGTCTGTATCGATTATGAAAACGGCGGCGCCAACCCCATCTTCACCCTGCGTGTATGGAATCTGCCGGGACAGTTCGACCTCGTCTCTTTGGTGCCTCAGCGGGATTATTTCTTTGCCGCCAACATCACCAACGTTCCGGCCGTTGCGCCCGGCCGTGGAGTATCAACCGGCGGCAATGCTACGAACACCACCACGACACTTCAATTCGTGGAGTTCGCCTTGAAATCATCTGTCATCAACGCTCTTTTCAACAGTCCCGCAGCCTGCAACACGAACGCCACACTCAACTACAAGACGCGTTCTTCGCAGTCCTTCACGGCTGAGCTTAAGGACTTCCGGATCATGCCGGTAGTCATTACACTTCCTCCGGACATCACTTGCGGACCTGACCAGTGTACCTGCCAGAACACCGCCGGCAACACCTTCAACCTTGCTCCTACCGCATGCGATGCGGCCTACAGCTATACCTGGACGAAGGTTTCTTCGACGGGCACGCTAGCAGTGAACATCGTCAATCCCTCTTCCTGCAGCACCGCGGTGAACACCACCGGCTACGGAACGGCGGTCATCAAGGTAAAAGCCACCAAAGGCGCGTGCTCCGATTCCTGCACTACGCAGATCATCGTCAGGCCCACACCCGTTTGCTCCATCACCGTACCCGGCGGACCGGTATGTCCCAATACGGTCACCACGCATTCGGCTCCGGCAGGTTATGACAAATACACCTGGACGGTCACAGGTAACGCCTCCATCGTAGGCTCCAATACCGGACAGAGCGTACAGGTTCAGGCCGGTGCCGTCTGCGGCAGCTATACCGTGAATCTGGAAGCCGGCAATAACGGTTGTACAACAGGAACCTATTGTACCAGCACCTGCAGCCAGACGGTTCAGGTCCAGGACAATAACTCCCCTTCCATCTCCACGCTGACCAACAAGACCATCGCTTGCACCGATCCGATCGTATGGAACACCCCGACCGCTTCTGACAACTGCGATCCAAACCCCCAGTTGACCTTTGCCGACCAGACCGTCAGCGGCAACGCCATCTGCCGTCTCCTTCGTCGTACCTGGACTGCTATGGACGCCTGCGGTAACACTTCCACACGCACGCAGGATATCAACATTGTAGATAATACGGCCCCTTCCCCGTCTTCGCTGCCAACGAAAACCGCCAATTGCAATAGTACGCTGGTATGGGATACGCCAACGGCTACGGACAACTGTGACCCGAACCCTACGATTACGTACACAGACCAGTTCATCGGCACTAACCCGTACTGTCGCACCGCCCGTCGTATCTATACGGTGGCCGACCTTTGCGGAAACACGGCCACGACCACCCAAGACATCAACATCGTGGACAACATTGCTCCAACCATTTCTTCCTTAACCAATAAGAATATCAGCTGCACCGATCCCATTGTATGGGATACCCCGACAGCTTCTGACAACTGTGACCCGAACCCCTCACTGAATTTCACAAGCTCAACTGTAAGCGGCAACTCCATCTGTCGCACACTGCGTCGTACCTGGACCGCTGCCGACGGCTGCGGCAACACTGCTACAATAACGCAGGATATCACAATTACGGATAACGTACCACCGGTTCTTGGAACACTTCCCACAAAGAGAGTTAGCTGCGGCTCGACACTTATTTGGGACACTCCCAATGTTACCGACAACTGCGACCCCGTCGTCATTCCCACATTATTAACGACACAATTCATCGGAAGCAATCCTTACTGCCGCACCGCACGCCGAATCTGGCTGGCAATCGACATCTGTGGAAACTCCGACACTACAACACAGGATATAATAATCGAAGATCTTACAGACCCGACACTCTCTGTTGGAAGGGATACTACAATCAACTGTAATTATACACCGGTATGGGGGACACCAACGGCTACTGACAATTGCGCAAGTATCAATGATATCGTTATCACTTACAATGGCGAAACCCGCACGAACGGAAGCTGCCCGCAGAACTACACCCTGACGCGCAGCTGGACGGCTACCGACCTCTGCGGACGCTCGGACACCAAGACTCAGTCTATCACCTTCCAGGATACGCAGGCACCTTCCATCACCTGTCCCGCAGACAAGACCCTTGCCTGCGGAGCTACTGCAACTTTCGATCCTCCGAGCGCGAACGACAACTGCAGCACCTACACCATCAATACGCTGGGAACGGACACGACTTACAATTCGAACGGATCCGTCACCTTCCGTCGCCGTTATAATGCCGTGGATGCCTGCGGAAACACGTCTACGGAGTGCTCACAGAGTGTGACCGTGCCTGCCTGCTCCCGCTTCTGCACCTATACCCAGGGAGCTTACGGCAATGCCGGCGGAACCCATTGCAACGGACAGACCACCCCGGCGTTCGTGACCGGTCTGCTTTCCACACCGCTTACAGTAGGTGCCGGAACCAAGACGATCACCTTCACCAGTGCTGACGCGAGCTGCCTCATCTCCAAACTCCCTGCAGGCGGAACGGCTGCGGTGCTTGGAGGAAGCTACACGTGCGCAACCATCCAGCCGATCAACAGCGGTAAGATCTACAACGTGCTGCTGGGCCAGAACATCACGCTTGGCCTGAACATGCGCATCAACGGCGGCACGCTCAGCTCCCTGAGGCTGACCGGTCGTTTTATACGCACGGCTTCCGGAACGGGAACCGGTTGCTCTGCCCTTGGAACAGCCACCGGATCCGGCCAGGCCTGGGCACTGCCTCAGTCGGTCATCACCTATCTGGGTGCCAACAACACGGTAGCCGACCTTTTCGCACTGGCGAACCGTGCATTGGGCGGAACCTATGTTCCGAGCGGAAGCAACCCAAGCCTCTCGGACATCAACAACGCCGTGGATGTCATCAACAACGCGTTCGACGGATGTAAAGTCCTGGTAAGCATCTCCAATACGGCTCCGCGAATCTCGAACCACTCCGTAGAGGAGAACGTGGTAGAGGGCCTGAACGTACTGGTATACCCCAATCCGTTCAGTGACAATCTGCGTGTCCGCGTCGAGGCACCTTCCCATTCCCATGTTTCGGTGGAAATCTACTCCATGGACGGCCGCAAAGTGGCCGATGTATTCAACGGCCTTACGGGCGAAGAAACCATCCGTGAGTTCGATGCCAACACCTCCATGTTGTCTCCGGGCACCTACCTCTGCAGAGTTGTAGCCGGCGGACAAGTACACATCGAGCGTGTTTCCATGATTCGCTGATGATCCGATCCGGGGTGAAGTAAGCACCTGACTCAGCATACCAGCAGAAAGCGGTCCGCCATACGGCGGGCCGCTTTCTTTTTACGACATTTGCAGCACTTTCAGTACAGATGACCGCCTTGGCGACGAAAAGGAAAACCGTCCGGCTGGGAACAGCACTACGTCTTGAAAGCCTGCTCCGTTTTTGCATGCAGGACGAGTTAGGCATGGTATTGTCCTCCAATCATGTTTCAGCGGGAGTCATTGACCCTTACTCTTCCTTTGATTTCATAGCAGGGTTCGGATGCAGCGAAGAAGTGCCCCTCCACGGTGATCCGTTCGAGGCATTATTCAATCACCACGCATCGGAAAAAGACTGGCTGTTCGGGCATTTAGGATACGGATTGAAGGAAATACATATCAATAAACCTTCCCGCTTACCGGATAATATTGGATTTGAGAAGATGTATTTCTTCCGTCCTAAGTATGTGATCACCGGTCGTAACGGCATCCATGAGCTGCATTATCTGCCGGAACAGGAAAACGAATCCTCGGTGCAACGCATCCGCAAAGAGCTTGAGGACAGCACTGATAATGACACATCCGGCAATAAGACAGTATCGCTTCATCCGCGTACATCGAAACAGGAATATCTGGAACATGCGAAGCGCATCATCGGACATATCCAGCGCGGAGACATCTACGAAGCCAACTACTGCATCGAAAACTATGCAGAGGGAACCTTTATTAATCCTGTATCGGTATTCCTTCGGCTCAACAGTATTTCCCCGATGCCATTCGCGGCTTTTTATAAGAATTCAGACCGTTACGTGTTGTGCACCAGTCCTGAAAAGTTCCTCTCGAAAACAGGACGGAAAGTGATCTCCCAACCTATTAAAGGAACCGTACGCCGCTCCCCGGATCCTGCCGAAGACCTCTTGCTTCGCGAACAGCTAAGAAACAGCCCGAAAGAACGCTCGGAGAATGTGATGATCACCGACTTGGTTCGAAACGACCTTTCCGCCCACGCTTCGCGCGGAAGTGTGCGGGTCGAAGAACTTTTCGGCGTGAAAAGTTTCAGGAGCTTACACCAGCTGGTTTCCACTGTTTCCGCGGAAATAAAACACGGTCATAAATGGACGGATGTTATCCGGGACGCTTTTCCCATGGGGTCCATGACGGGGGCCCCGAAGAAAAGGGCCATGGAGATCATCGAAGAGCGGGAAAGCGTCGCCCGAGGCCTGTATTCAGGAAGTATCGGTTATGTGACGCCGGAAGGTGATTTCAACTTCAACGTGGTCATACGCAGTATCCAGTACAATGCAGCGACGGGATACGTCTCCGCCATGGCAGGCAGCGCCCTTACCTCCTCGTGCGATCCGGAGCAGGAGCACGACGAGTGTATGCTTAAAATGGAGACCATGAAAAAAGCCCTTACCTGATTTTCGGCAGTTTTCAGGCTTCCCGAATTATGTACTTTTAACCCATGAGCAGCCTTGAACAGCGCTTGGAGGCATATATCCGTTCCCACCGGCTATTGGAAGCCGGCGACCGCGTGCTGCTGGCTGTAAGCGGCGGCGTCGACTCCATGGTCATGTCACGACTGTTCCGGGAGTTGCCGTACCGGTTCGCAATCGGGCATGTCAATTTCGGATTACGAGGTAAAGAGTCGTCCCTGGACGCTGCTTTCGTCCGGGAGAAATCCAAGCGCTGGAAGATTCCCTTTCACTTGCTCGAAGCCGACACCCGGTCCTATGCCGATCTGCACCGTTGTTCCATACAGGTTGCGGCCAGGGAGATACGTTATGCCTGGCTGAACAAACTGGCGGAAGAACAGGGGTTTTCCGCCATCGCCACAGCCCATCACCTGGACGACTCCATCGAGACGTTCTTCATCAACCTGCTTCGAGGGTCCGGTATACACGGACTTGGCGGTATTCCGGTACGTAACGGAAAAATCATCCGGCCTCTGCTTTTCGCCGACCGGGAAATGATCCTGCAATACGCCACCACGAAGCGCATGACCTGGCGGGAGGATGCATCCAACCGCAAGGAGGATTACCTCCGCAACCGTATTCGGCATACACTGATGCCGGTCCTGAACAGACTGCAGCCCTCCCTGCACCACGTGATGGAACGTAACATGGAGCTCATCCGGTTCGCGGAAGGGGTGTTCGGGGAAAGAATGCATGAAATCTCCGGAAAGCTCAAGTCGCGTCGCGGGGATTCCGTCAGCATCCCGATCGGTGCGCTGCTGGAATCCGGCCAGCCTGAATTGCTGCTGCAGGAACTTTTACTGCAGGAAGGCGTTCGGATCCGAGAACCCGAGAAAATGCTCGTCAGGGGCCGGCCTGGAAAGGTATTTGACGCCGACGGCGTAACAGTCACGAGGGACCGGGATGTTTTGGTGCTTACACCAAAGAAGACCACTGACTTCCCTCCTGTCGACATACACCGTTCCACGGAACGTATGAAGCTGTCCTCCGGCCATGTGAAGTTCCGCGTGTCCGCCTACCGGAAGAATGCTGAAAAAGCACTTAAACCGGGTGAACTTATGGTGGACGCCGGTCTGCTGCAATTCCCCCTTGAACTGCGAAAGTGGGTGCCCGGTGACCGTATCCGGCCTTTGGGAATGCGGCACCGCAAGAAGGTGAGCGACCTTCTGACCGACCTTAAATTCTCGCTGGTTGAAAAAAATGACACCTGTGTATTGGTCGACCGAGGAGAGATTGTATGTATCTTGGGAGTCCGAATCAGTGAGACTTTCAAAGTGTCCGGATCGACCCGGACTGTGCTGAAAATCACTTTACAAAAATGAGCGAGCAACCCTTGTACGAAGAGAAGCAGTATCTGGGCTTCAACCGTCTCTCGATGGTCCGCCGGCTTTTGCTCACGCTCTTCTGCTTCGGCATACATCTCTGGAAAGTCAAGCACGGGCTGAACGGCGATCTCTTCTTCTGGCTGGGATGCGGAATCATCGTGCTTTCGATCCTGCTCCTGTTCACGTTGCACATTCGTATCCGTGTTTACAAATCCTATATGGTACTCACCGGGCTCTGGACTTCACGGCCGGTCACCATCCAGCTCAAAGACATCCGCAGCGTCGTCCGTAAGCGTTACAGCAAATACCACCTCAACAATCCGGTCTTCAACCTTAAATGGAAAGGCATCGTACGTTTTTATACGGACGGGGAAGAAGCCGTTGAAATCACGGACCACAGTGGCCTCCCCTATCGCATCGGCTCCCACTCGCCCGGCAAGTTCGAACAAGCCCTCAAGCGGCTGCTTCAGCCGGCATGAACAATCCGCTGTGAAAGGTTGTTACAGCATTGATTTAAAATTAACATTCTCTGATTTCCATGAAAAGAAGCACCATCATCCTGCTTGCCGTATTGGGCAGCATCCTACTCGTCATTTTCTGGGCGGTTTCCACCTATAACGGACTGATCACCCAACGCGAAGGCGTCAACAAAGCCTGGTCCAATGTCGAGAACCAATACCAGCGACGGATGGACCTTATTCCGAACCTAGTCAACACCGTCAAAGGCGTCGCGGAGTTCGAGAAATCCACCCTCGAGGCCGTCACTCAGGCCCGTGCCAATGCGACCGGTATCCGTCTGGACGCCAACAACCTTACCCCCGAAAAGCTTCAGCAGTACCAGCAGGCGCAGGCCCAACTGAGCGGAGCACTGGCGCGATTGCTGGCCGTGGCGGAGAACTACCCGCAACTCAAGGCGACGACTAACTTCAGCGAGTTGCAGGCCCAGCTGGAAGGCACCGAAAACCGGATCAACGAGGAGCGCCGAAAATATAATGAGGCAGCGGAGGCTTACAATGTTGGCCGGATGCGCTTCCCGAGGAATCTCATCGCCAACTCTTTCGGCTTCCAGGAACGTCCTTATTTCGAATCCGACAAGGGTGCGGAAAAAGCTCCTGAGGTCAAGTTCTGATGACACCCGATCACCGTCTCACCGACCGGGAACACCGTGAAATCATTGACGCGGTAAGGCAGGCTGAGCGGCTGACTTCCGGGGAAATCCGTCTTTTCATCGACCGCGACTGCGGTCCTGAAGTCCTCGACAGAGCCGCGTTCGTGTTCCGTCAGCTGGGTATGGATCAGACCGAGGAACGGAACGGTATCCTTTTCTATCTGGCTGTTCATTCCAGGAAATTCGCCGTCATCGGCGACCGCGGCATCCATGCCCGGGTAGGGAGTGAGTTCTGGGAAAGCATCCGCAACGAGATGCAGCAGGATTTCGCCGCGGGAGAATTCGTGACCGGCCTTCGAAAAGGCATACTCAAAGCCGGGGAAGCACTCAGCCTCCACTTTCCCTGGAAAGAAGGCGACAAGAACGAGTTGCCGGATGATATCGCATACGGACACGGGGAGGAGAAGCTATGAGGTTGTTTTATTCACTTACATTCCTCTGGCTGCTGTTTGCAGCGACTTCCTCCGGAGAAGATTTCCCGGAGCGCTCTTCCACCCTTGTCACGGATTACGCGGGCGTACTGACACCCGAACAACGGCAGTCGCTGGAAAACAAGCTGGTCGCTTTCGACGATTCCACTTCCACACAGGTCGCCATCGTTATCCTGCGCAGCATCGGCGGCTACGATATCGCCGACTATGCCGTACAGCTCTTCAACCGTTGGAAGATAGGCGACCGGGAGAAGAACAACGGCGTGCTGGTCTTGGTGGCCGTTGAAGACCGTAAAGTCTTCATCAATACAGGCTACGGGATCGAAGGAGCACTGCCCGACGCCTTGTGCAAACGGATCGTCGATCGCGATATCGTTCAGCGGTTCAAAAGCAACGATTACTACGGAGGGTTGGACGCAGCGACCACGACCATCATCGGCTTGGTGAACGGAGAATTCACAGCCGACTACATCCGGAAAGTAAAACCGCACAGCGGCGGTCTTTTCCTCGTCCTGATGTTTCTTTTCATCATCGGCGTGATCTTCTTTGCCAAAGGGCGCCAGGCCTCACGCTATGCCCGCATGAACAACCTGACCTTCTGGGCGGCCTGGGCCTTGCTCAACGCGGCACAACGCCGCCAACGGGGGCAGTGGAACATGTTTTCCGGCGGACACGGAGGTGGCTGGGGCGGCGGATTCGGCGGAGGAGGATTCGGAGGATTCGGCGGGGGATTGTCAGGAGGCGGCGGTGCCGGAGGAAGCTGGTGAAAAGTGACGGGTGATAAGCGACCAGTGATTTCAGTAACATGAAATTGGGAACTTGAAACATTGAACATGGACCTACAAGAAAACCATGAAAAAACATACACTTTTACTCCCCTTCATCCTGATCCTTGCCTGCGGACCGGCCCAAGAAAAACAAAAAGGCCTGTCTATACCCAAGGTGGGATTCCTGGACCTTCTTGAGGACGCTACGCTGGCACAGGCAAAAAAAGGTTTTTTCGTTGCACTGAAGGACAGCGGTTATTCAGCCACGGACGGAACGCTGGAAATCCTTTACCGTAACGCACAGAACGATCAGCCTACGTTGCTGCAGGCTTGCGATTACCTGCTCGGTGAAGACGTAGCCTTGATCGCCACCAACCCTACTCTCTCCACCATCACGGCGGTCCAGCGGACGAAGACCGTACCGGTTTTCATGATGGTGTCCCCGCGTCCGGATATCGCTAAACTCACCGACGCCGACGGAAAAGCTCCTGCCAACCTGTTCGGCACCTACGAAACCCTCGACTATATCGATACTTCGCTGATGCTGGTGAAATCGGTTTTCCCGGCCGCACGACGCATCGGAACGATCTACAATCAATCTGAACCGCAGTCGGTGGACGCCCTGGAACGGATCGAGTCACGCTGTCGGACGCTCGGCATGGAGACGGTAAAGCTGCCCGTGAACGCCTCCAACGAGACTCAGCTCGTCATGGCCGCTTTGCTCCAGAAGAAGATCGACGTATTCTTCGCGCTGCCCGACAACACCGTCTTCTCCTCCATGGAAATCATCGTAAAGAGTTGCGACGACGCCGGAGTCCCCGTCTTCACCAGTGAAGAAGGCCTGGTCCTTCGCGGAGCGTTGGCCGCTTATGGTGCGGACATGTACGCCTGGGGCTACCAGTCCGGTGCACAGGCAGCACACTATCTGAAGAACGGCTCCACCGTCGGACTTCAACCGGAAATAGTACGTACAAGAAGAAAAGTCTGCAATCCCTCCAAGGAGAAATTGTTCGGTGTCAAATTGGACAGCACCTTCGTGCGGGTGAGTGAACATCCCTGACAGTCTGCCGGAGGAAACGGCGGACAGGGCGCAATCGGGTGTTTTGATTAACTTCGTACGACCAAAGCCGTCCTGATTGTCCATTCTCCAGACTGCCTTCCTGCTCGGTATCGCCTTCGGGCTTCTGTCCCTCGGCATTTTCATCTCCATGCGGATATTCAGGATACCGGATATCACCACCGACGGAAGTTTCACGCTTGGGGGTGCGGTAACCGCCGTCTTGACGCTCGACGGAGTTCATCCGGTCGCTATTTTGCCTTGTGTATTCCTGACAGGCGCCTTCGCCGGGGTGCTGACCGGATGGATACATACCCGACTGAAGGTGGACGCTTTGCTTTCAGGTATCCTCGTCACTACAGGACTTTATTCGGTCAATCTTGCCGTAATGGGAAGATCGAACCTGCCGCTCATTCAGGCCCCTTCCCTGTTCACCGCAATCTCTTTGACGGATGATCCGGTCAGCAACCAGACCGCAGTGCTGACGGCCATATCGGTCGTCGCGGTCATTATCCTGACATGGCTACTCTCCACCGATTTCGGGCTGGCCATGCGGGCAACGGGCGACAATGAACAGATGATCCGCGCGTTCGGAGTGAACACCGACCGCATGAAGGTGACCGGCCTGGCACTGGCAAACGGCCTTACCGCCCTTAGCGGATACCTCATCACGTACGTGCAGGGGTATGCGGACATCAACATGGGAATCGGAATCGTACTGCTGGGAATCGGTTCGGTGATGATCGGCGCTGTGCTTTCGCGGCTCTTCCGTGTGCAAAGGATCTGGATATTACTAGTAAGCGTCCTGGCCGGCTCGGTCCTTTTCCGCATCATCCTTGGCACAGCCCTGACGATGGGTATCGATCCGCTGTACCTGAAACTCGTCGTCGCGTGTTTCGTGCTTGCCGCTGTAAGCCTTCCTCGACTTCGCGCTGCCTCATGATATCACTGCAACATATCGGACGGACCTTTCACCGGGGAGCGGTCACGGAGGTTGTCGCGCTGAAAGACATTTCGCTTGAAATCGCAGACGGCGAATACGTTATCGTGCTGGGAGCGAACGGCTCCGGAAAATCCACCTTGCTGAACACGATCGCCGGAACGTCATCTCCGGACAGCGGCAGTGTAACCGTTGACGGTAGCGACATCACCTCCCTGCCTGAACATATACGGGCCCGATGGATCTCCCGGATTTTCCAGGATCCGCTGAAAGGAACGTCACCTGAGCTTACCTTGCTGGAAAATCTGCGGCTGGCTGCACTTCGTACCAAACGCAAATCCTTCATCATCGGAACAGGACAGGCATTCCGGCGATCAGCGGCGGAGAGAGTCGCAACCCTGGGACTAGGCCTTGAAAATAAAATGGACCAGCCTGTGGGCACCCTTTCCGGCGGACAGCGTCAGGCCTTGTCATTATTGATGGCGGTAATGGATGATACGCGGATCCTGTTGATGGACGAACCCACGGCAGCACTCGACCCCAGAACAGCCACAACCGTACTTGAACTGGCCGACCGACTCATCCGGCAGTACCGCCTGACCGCCCTGATGATCACCCACCAATTGAAGGATGCCATCGCCTATGGAGACCGGATATTGGTGCTATCGGAAGGCAGGATTGTAGCTGATCTGGCTGAAGATTCCCGTAAATCCTTGCAAGTCAGCGACCTGTTGAAATGGTTCGGGGGCTGATTTTTTCTTAATTTCGTGGCAAGACGGCACTGTTTGCCGTTACTCGTCCGTTCCAGAGCAACGGATCTCCTGCTAACCACTGCCATGTCTAAACGACTATTGTCGATTTTATGTCTCTTGATCCCGCTGGCCGTTTTCGGCCAGATGCAGAAACCTGCTAAATGGACCTTTTCGGTCGAAAAAGGATCAGGCAACGAGCGCACTCTCGTCTTCTCGGTAAAACTGGATGCCGACTGGCACCTCTACTCCCAGTTCACCCCGGACGGAGGCCCCATACCTCTTGAGTTCTCCTTTGACGAGAGCAAGGCCTTCGAGCGTGTCGGAAAAGTGAAGGAGCCCGTCCCGCACGAGGATTTCGATTCGACCTTCATGGTGAAGGTGTTGCAGTTCGACAAATCGGCCGTCTTCAGACAAAAGATTGTTTTGACGGGAGGCGACTGCACTATCAAGGGACGTATCAATTACCAGGTCTGCAAGGACGTCTGCATCTTCGAGGAGGAGGAATTCAGCTTCAGTGTAAAAGGCGACGCTTCCGAATCATCAGCCGCTGCAACCGACATTCCCGTATCCAAGGAGGAATCCCCGGACACTGCAGTGCAAACGGTTCCCGACACTGTTAGCGCTGTCGAGGAAACCGCGGCAACTGAAGCCGCACTCGAAAGCGGTTGCGGTGCGGATGCCGGCGGAACGGAAGATCAAAGTCAACAAGGTTTCTGGGGCATCTTCCTGGCAGGAATGCTCGGAGGCCTGCTGGCGCTGCTGACGCCTTGTGTGTTTCCGATGATTCCGATGACGGTGAGCTTCTTCACCAAGCGCAGCGGCAGCCGAGGGAAAGGAATACGCAATGCGGTCATCTACGCCGCTTCCATCATCGTCATCTATGTGACACTGGGATTAATGGTGACCGTCGTATTCGGGTCTGATGCCCTGAATGACATGGCCAGCAATGCGTTCTTCAACATGGCGTTCTTCGTGATCTTCGTAATCTTTGCGATCTCGTTTTTCGGCGCCTTCGAGATCACGCTTCCCGGCTGGATGATCAACAAGGCTGACTCTGCAAGCGACCGCGGCGGACTGCTCGGCATCTTTTTCATGGCCTTCACCCTTTCGCTGGTGAGTTTCTCCTGTACCGGCCCGATCATCGGAACGCTGTTGGTGGAAGCAGCCCACGGCAGGAGCTACATGGGACCTCTGGCGGGGATGACCGGTTTTTCGCTTGCCCTCGCCGTACCCTTCGCCTTCTTCTCCCTCTTTCCGGGCTGGCTCAACTCACTGCCGAAATCAGGCGGTTGGCTGAACACCGTCAAGGTATCACTCGGTTTCCTGGAGCTGGCTCTTGCCCTTAAATTCCTCTCGAACGTGGACCTCGCGTACCACTGGGGCATCCTGCAGCGCGAGGTTTTCGTCGTGCTTTGGGTGGTGATCTTCTCTCTATTGGGACTTTACCTGCTCGGAAAGATCCGCCTTTCCCATGACAGCGACATGGCGCACATCGGGGTAGGCCGACTGATGTTCGCGCTGCTCTCGTTCAGCTTCGCTCTTTACCTTATTCCGGGAATCTGGGGGGCTCCGCTTAAACTGATCAGCGGCTTCCCTCCTCCTGACTTCTACAAGGAATGGAAAAGCGGAACGGAAAGTGATTGTCCGCACGACATGCTCTGCTTCAAGGATTACGAAGAAGGTATGCGCTACGCACGCTCCCAGGGCAAACCCGTGATGATCGATTTCACCGGTTGGGCATGCGTGAACTGCCGGAAGATGGAGGACAACGTCTGGAGCGATCCGAAGGTCCTCAAGAAGCTGTCGGAGCAGTATGTCCTGATATCGCTTTACGTCGACGACAAGACGCCGTTGCCGGAAGCGCAGCAGTTCATCTCCCCCGCCACCGGAAAGAAGATCCGAACCACCGGTAACAAGTGGAGCGACCTTCAGGCGTCGGTCTACCACACCAACTCCCAGCCGTATTACGTCCTGCTGGACAACGAAGCAAGACTGTTGGCACAACCGCGCGGTTACACTCCGGACATCGCCACCTACGCCGCCTTCCTGGACGAAGGACTTTGCCGTTTCGACAAACGTAAAAAGCAGTGAGTCCGGTTTCCTGACTCCTGCCGTCCAACTACTTCGTGATGCAGAAGAAATTCGTCACCAACCTGGCGCTGGTACTTGCCCTGAACCTGCTGATCAAGCCGTTCTGGATCCTGGGAATCGACCGTGCGGTCCAGAATGTCGTAGGAACGGAGCAATACGGTTTCTACTACGCGATCTTCAACTTCTCCTTCCTGCTGAATATCCTGCTGGACCTGGGCATCACCAATTTCAACAACAAGAACATCGCCCAGAACAACCATCTGCTTTCAAAGCATTTCCCGAGCATCGTCCTGCTTCGTATCCTGTTAGCGGCAGTTTTTTCCGTGATCACCCTCGGCGGAGGTTGGATCATCGGCTATACGCCGGACATGCTGAAGATGCTGGCTGCCGTATTGCTGAACCAGATCCTGATCTCCTTCATCATGTACCTGCGCTCCAACCTCGCAGGACTGCACCTCTTCCGCACCGACAGTGTGATATCCGTGCTTGACCGTCTCATCATGATCGTCATCTGCGGATTCCTGCTGCTGACGCACACCCAACCCGGCACCTTCCAGCTGAAATGGTTCGTCTACGCACAGACCGCAGCCTATCTCATCACCTTCGGCATCACATTCATTCTCGTGCTGGACAAGGCGAAATCGCCCAGGTTCACCTGGAACTGGCCTTTCTTTCTGATGATACTGAAGAAAAGCTACCCGTACGCGATCCTGGTCCTGCTGATGACTTTCTACAACCGCATCGACGGCGTGATGCTCGAACGGCTGCTGAACTTCCGTGAGGGTGCCGTCGCCGCCGGAATCTACGCCCAGGCGTACCGGCTGCTGGATGCCGCGAACATGATCGCGTTCCTCTTCGCGGGACTGCTGCTGCCCATCTTCGCCAGGATGCTCAAGCTAAAACAACATGTGCAGGAGATGACCGACCTTTCCTTCTCCCTCCTGGTGATTCCTGCCGTAGTCGTATCTGTCACCTGCTCCTTCTACAGCAACCAGTTCATGCAGCTGCTTTACAGCGGAGAACATGTGAGGGAATCGGCGGAGGTTTTCAGGATACTGATGTGGTGCTTCGTGCCGATATCCACTACGTACATCTACGGCACCTTGCTTACGGCAAACGGCAGTCTTCGTCAGTTGAACCTGATGGCGACCGGCGGCATGTTGCTCAACATTGGTCTAAATACGTACCTGATACCGCGTTATCAGGCCGCCGGTGCCGCCTTCTCCAGCCTTGTCACGCAGTCGCTGACCTGTCTGGCACAGGTGGTCATGGTTCGTTTGACGTTCCGTTTCGAGGACACATGGCTCTTGCTGGCCAGGTTGACGGTCTTTTTTTGTCTTTCTCTGGCGTGGACCTATTTCACAACGACATGGCCGGGAGGCTGGATGATGCGGTTCTTGTGCGCTGCTTTAGGATGCATCGGCGCAGCGTTACTGATGCGGCTGATCGACCCTCGTAACATCTACCGCATTGTCCGGTACGAGGAGGTTTGACGCCTCTGTAATATTCTGAAAAATAGACATTTAGAGGATATCGGCAGCGTCCGTCGGGTTTCCGAATTCGGGATACTTTCCTACCTTTGACATCCTTCCGGAAAATCCGGATCCACCCGTTAAGATGTTTCAACAGTCCAAGGAGACCAATTACCTGGAGTCCACGAGTATACTCGTCCAGGTTTTCCGTTGGCGCAAGCCCTTGACCATCCTTACGGTTTCCGCAGCTATCTTGTCCTTCGTCTTTTCCGGTCCGGCCTTCATTACACCGAAATACCGCTCTTCCTTGGTGTTCTTTCCGCCTGCCACCAATTCCGTAAGCAAAGCGCTTCTGGAAGAAAATATTTCTGAGCAGTCCGATTTCCTTGCCTTCGGAGCAGAGACACAGGCCGAACAGATGTTACAACTGCTCAACTCCGACGCAATCCGGGAGGCCGTGATCCGTAAATTCGACCTGGCGCGTCATTACGGCATCGACACCCGAGAGGAATATCCGACCAGTCGTCTTTACGAGCAATACAGGGATAATATTTCCTTCTCCCGCACAGAATTCATGTCGGTAAGGATCGATGTCCTTGACACCGATCCCCAGCTGGCCGCGGATATCGCCAACGAAATCGCATCAAGGCTCGACTCGACGATGAACACGCTGCGGCGCAACCGTGCTGTCGAAGCCGTAGGCATTCTTGAGCGCGCCTATGAAAACAAATCTTCCGCCATCCGGACCAAGGAGGACTCGCTACGGAAAATCAGGGAGGGCGGAGTGATGGACTATCTTACGCAGTCAGCGGTGTATAACGAACAATACGCAAAAGCCTACTCTACCTACAACCAGGAAAAAGCCTCGCTGTCGGTGCTTGAGAAGGCCGGAAATGTCGCCGGAATCGACACCGCTATCCTGCGCACGAGGGCTCGTATCGAAGCGGCAGGTGCAGGCGTGTCCGCCATACGATTCAAACTCGATCAACTGGCAGCGCTCGGAGGTTCTTCCATCGCCCTGAACGAGGAGTTGGAAGCCGACCGCAAGGAGCTGTCCCGTATGCGTCAGCAACTGGACCGGTTGAAAGTGGACACGGAGCAAGGTCTGTCAAACAAGTTCATCGTCAATACGGCCACGAAAGCGGAACGCAAAAGCACTCCGGTCCGATGGCTCATCGTCCTCACTTTCACGCTGGGCACCTTCATCGCCGCTTTCATGACCTTGCTGATGCTGGACCGACTCAAAGGTCAGGAATTCTGATACCTGTCATACGCCTCTATCCATCCTATGAATAATTCCTTCTTCAATTCCGCGGAGCTTATCGGCCTCGCAGGCAGACACAAAAAGCAGCTGTTGATCGTGGGTATCGTCGCCTTTGCTGCGGCAGCCATTTTCTCTTCGTCGTTTTTCATGCCCCCCAGATACAAGTCCTTTGCCCTGGTCTATCCTTCGAACCTGATCGCTTACAGTAACGAGAGCCCTACGGAACAGATGCTGCAGATCGCTCAGTCGAGTGAGATCAGGAATAAGGTCATCCAGGCGTTCGACCTCTACAAGCATTACGGCATCGACACGACGCGGAATACGCATTATCAGACGGACGCCATCGGACAATTCGAAGAGAACGTATCCATAAGAAAGACGGAATACGAGTCAATGGAAATCACGGCCTACGATACAGACCCGTTGATCGCCAGCCGGATCGTGGACTCCATCATCCACTACTTCAACCAGAAAGCGCGGCAGCTGCAGATGGAAAAATCCCTCGAAGTCCTGATCATCAACCGCGACCAGCTGCAAATGAAGAAGGCGGAAATGGATTCCATGGAGGCGGAACTAAAAATCCTTCGCCACGAATACGGCATCCTTGACTACAAGGCACAGTCCGAAAGAGCGTTGGAAGGCTATTTCAGGATCCTGGCATCCGGAAATTCCCGGGGTGTGAAGGAGGCGGAGGATATGATCAGCGCCCTTCGTGAAAAAGGAGGGGCATTCAACGAGCTTTCAGAGCACCTGTGGCGTGTCCGCGGGACATACAACGACCTGAAAGTGGAATATGACAACGCCTACCGTGACGTATATAAAATACTTACCTATACGAACGTGGTGACAAAACCCCAGCCTGCAGACAAGAAATCATTTCCCATCCGTTGGCTGATCGTTCTGATATCCGTCTCCTCATCGGTGCTTTTCGCCTACATCGTTTTGTTAGTCATCGACTCGCGCAAGTTCTACAGCCGGAAGGAAAATGCCTGAATCCGTCAATAAGACGCAGGGGTGGTTCTACGGGGCATCGTTCGCTTTCCTGGCGGCTGTCATCTTCTTCCTGAGCAGGGAGCAGTACTGGGCGGCCGGACTGCCGCTGGTCGCAGGCATCATCCTGCTTGGCATCTACTCGCTTGACACCATCCTGCTGCTGATTTCGTTCTGCACACCGCTGGCGATCGTATTCAACGACAAATCGGTCGGACCGTCCATCAGTGTGCCTACGGAACCTTTGCTATTCGGGGTACTGCTGATTACGGTTCTCAAGTTGCTTTACAGAGGCGGTTTTGACCGCAGGATATGGTTTCATCCCGTAACACTGGCCATCGGCTTCATGTTGCTTTGGAAAGGATTCACCTCTGTGACAAGCTCCATGCCGGTCGTCTCCTTCAAGCACCTGCTGTCCCAATGCTGGTTCATTTTTCCTTTTTATCTTCTTGGAACACAGTTGTTCAGGAACACCCGGAATATCCACCTTTTCATCTGGCTGCATGTCGCCGCGATGCTGATTGTCATCGGCTATACCATCGTCCATCACGCCCAGCAGGCATGGACGCAGGAAGCTGCGCACTGGGTCATGTATCCTTTCTATAACGACCACACCGCCTACGCCGCCGCTCTGGCGATGTTCATACCGGTGATGATCGCAATCTCCCGGCTCAGGGACAATTCCATCCAGGAGCGCTTTTTCTCGCTC
>JBJOMN010000039.1:0-5896 GCA_046052345.1 Bacteroidota bacterium
GCTGTTGGATATCGGTCCGGACGCACACGGAAAAATACCGCCGATCATGCAGGAGCGGCTATTGGAGATCGGCGATTGGCTGAAGATAAACGGCGAGGCGATTTACGGGACACAACGCTGGAAGCAGACCTGTCAGTGGAGCGAAGGCCGACGTGATTATCACGCACCGAAAGCGAATGCGAACATGGAATGGCGAACGACGGGCGATGTGATGCTCAAACTGACGGTGGATCCTGATTCCGGTTATGCCGTCAAGGAAGCCTTTTTCACGTGGAAGGAGAAAGAGAATACCGTGTATGCCATACTTCCGAAATATCCTGCAAACGGCAAATTGTTGCTTAAAGGAATCCGGCTGGACAAGTCCGCCCGTGCAGAGTTTCTGATGAACCGCGAGCAGTTATCTTTCAAGGTTGTCGGCGATAATACGGAAATCACCTTGCCTGTTTTCCGACCCGAGCTGTTATCCTCACAGCATGCATGGGTGGTCAGAATAATAGGGGCCAATTGATTTTAAGATGGCCAGCTGAAAATGGCGATGTGATCCGAAAATCCTTATTCGGTCGGGAGCGATGCGTCGTGTCAAGAATCATCGGATGACCGTCACCCTGCCTCTGTACTCATGGGGTTCGCCCTTTTCGTCAGCCAACTTTAACAGGAAAACATAGCTGTCAATCGGGCAAAGTTTTCCTGAATTTCCATTCATGGTTCCGTCCCAGACTTCTTCGGGATCCTCAGAATGGAAAATCTCCAACCCCCAGCGGTCGAAGATGTATAGATCGTACCTGGTCACGCCTACGCAATAAATACGGAAATAGTCATTCAAGTAATCGCCATTCGGCGTAAAAGAAGCGGGGATGTATACTGCAAATCCTTGATAAACTTTAACAATGCTTGTGATGGTATCCACACATCCGATCTGGCTGGTGGTTATCAATCGGATTTCGTAAGTACCTGTATCACGGTACATATGCGTCGGATTGACGCTGTTGTCAGTACGGGTCCCGTCTCCGAAATCCCATTCATAAAAAACCCCTCCGATGCTGGTGTTGGCGAATTCGACAACGGGAGTGAGTGAAGATACCTCATCGTTTGACTGTACAAAATCGGCGACCGGAGCGTCGTAGATGGATACTAAACCAGGAACCACCATGGAATCCACACAACCGTTCGTCGCCGTCACGAGTAATGAAACATTGTAAATACCCGGGGTGTCATATACGTGAGTGGGCTCGGACAAGTCGCTAGTCTGTTGATCGCCGAAATCCCAACGGTATGTGCAACCCGGTTGTATGATTGAAAAATTAGAGAATTCCACGGCGGATGGAGCACAGTCTATCACGGCGTAGGGTATGAAAATGGCCTCAGGACCGAACTTCAGATCGAAGGTCATCTGTCTGCGCACCGTATTACTGCAGCCGTCTACGACGGTGACGGAATATTGGCTGTTCTGGTTAGCGACAAAGGTCACGGAGGAAGCCGTGTCACCATTTGCCCAGAAGAAAGAATAGTGACCGTCTCCACCGGTGACCAGCGGTGCCAGTTCAACGACTGTTCCCGGACAAACGGTATCGTTCGTTGCAGTATTCACCTGCAACTGAGGGTATACATCAACATGAACCGTATCCGCCACCGTCGCACACCGTCGCGCATCGACGGCATAAACGGAATAATCGGAAGCCGACTGGGGATTCACGGCCAGGGTACTTCCTCCCAATCCGCTACTCCACATATAGCTATAAGGCGGTGTTCCTCCGACCACCGTTGCACGAAGGGTGGCGGTTTGGGTACTGCAGACAGTCGTATCGCTACTGACGGTTAATCGTAAGGAGTCGGGCTCACGGATTATCACCAACTGGGTATAAGAGCAGCCGGCAGCGTCTGTGATTACGACCTGATAACTTCCCGCAGCGATACCGGATATGATGGAATCAACAGAAGTCCCGACAGACCATGCAAATGAATAAGGAGAGGCTCCGCCGGAAGCCTGGACTGTAGCAGCCCCGGTACTGTTTCCCGCACAATCCACATCAACGGTAGACAGGGTGCACTGAAGATTAGATGTCGAATTAACGGCTACTGAAGCAGTAGTAACACAGCCGTTCTGATCCATAACCGCTACTTGATAACCTCCTGCAGTCAATCCGGATATTGAATCCGACGTGATACCGGAAGGCAACCAGAGATAGGTATAGCCGCCGGCTCCTCCGGATGCGGTGACTTCAGCCCAACCGTCGGATAACCCGCAACCGGCAGGATTGGCGGATACTGACAACACCATGGCTGTCGGTTGGTTGATTGTAAACACCGCGGTATCTGAACAACCGTTCGTATCGACGATAATCAGCGAATAAGCTCCTGCAGAAAGTCCTGAGACTGAATTTCCGGTGCCTACAAGAGGCGTCCAATTGTAGACGAGAGCGCCGCTACCGCCAGTGACATTCACGGCTGCCACACCATCGGATCCGCCATTACAACTCACATCCATGAAAGAAGAGGAAGCCACGGAAGGCGGCGGCAAATCGGCCACCGTTACTGTATCAGAGGTAGTCGATCCTGAGGCATCGGTCACCGATGCCACATACGTTCCCGCAGGCAGATTGTACACGGTCAATGTCGTGTCACCGGTATTCCATAAGCAAGAATAGGGAGCGGTTCCGCCTGTAATCGAAGCGGTCACTGAACCGTTCGTATGCCCGCACGTCGATGGATCCGCATCAAGAGTCAGCAGGAGGGTATCTAGAGCGGCTGCAGGGCAAGGAAGGGGAAGAAGACTGTTTCGAAGGGCATTGCGATACGAAGACCCCGCCGCCGAATTGGGTTTTTCAGTAAGCGGAAAACCGGATGCACAGTACGCAGCTGCAACCGACAATAAAGCCGCGATAATACCCTTCCGCATCAATGTCCGGTTTTAATACAGTTAGAAAAAAGAAATGGCATTTCTTTCAGATACACGAGAAAGTCATCATTAACGGATCAGCATGATTTTCCCTGTCCTGTTTCTCAGGTAACCTATTCTGTCATCGTACTCTATGAGGTAGTCATAAGCGTCCTGTTGACAAGGGCCTCCTTTGTAGGTCCCGTCCCAGCCGATATTGCGGTCAGTGGTGGTGAATATCTGCAGCCCCCATCGGTCGAAAACCGACATCTTGAACCGGTTGGTTCCGGTTGCCTCGACGTAAAAGACATCGTTGCGTCCGTCGCCGTTCGGTGTGAACGCAGACGGCACCCACAGAGATATCTCCGGATAAACTTTCACATAGTGGACAATGCTGTCCGTACAACCAAAATCGTTCGACACCCATTGGGTGATGGCATAGTAGCCCGGCTCCGTATAGGTATGGATCGGGTCCGTACCGAAAGAGGTCTGACCGTCGCCGAAATCCCACCTCCACGAAGTGCTTCCGTAGGATCTGTCATCCATGGTTATGACAGTAATTGAATCCGACAGTGATGCGGCGGTGAGGGAAAATCCTGCATGCGGCATTTCATCCACATGGATATAATCAACCATCGTGGTCTCTGAAATACATCCGTTAGGAGCTGTCACCTGCAAATGGACATCATAATCTCCGGGCCTGTAAAAAGACGTGCTGACATCGGGACCGGTCAGGGTATCTCCGTTGCTGAAGTGCCAGACCTGCTGAAGGGATCCCTGCCCGCTGAAGGAAGACTCGTCGGAGAACCGGACAGTCATCGGGACACAACCGAAAGCGGCGTCAGGCACGATGTCTATTTGAGCATTCTCTAACACACGCACAGGGAGACTCACGGCATCGGAACAGCCGTTGTCAGAAACAGTCTGAAAAGTGGCCGTATATACTCCGGGTTGGGAATAGACATGATCGGCAAGCAGGAAGCCTGCCGAAGCACCGTCTCCGAAATACCACGTATTCGATTGGATGCTTCCGCTTACTATGGTGCTTCCTCCCAACAGGGTGGCTTGCGTACCGGGACATACATTGTCATAGGCGACAGCAGAAGCTACAGGCAAGGGATTGATGGTTACAAGGCCGCTGTCGGCCAGACTAAGCGTATCCAGGCATACCTTGCTGCTGATCTGCACCGAAGGCTGATAGGTGCCGGCTGAGGGATAAAGTACGGAGTAGGGCCCTGCTCCGCTGCCTGACAATACCGTCCCGCCATCAAAGTCCCACATGAACTCGGCAGTATCCAATTGAGCTCCGTTGATATAAATGTTTATGGGTTGTCCTTCACAGACGGGTTGTGCTTCGACGGATGCACGGAAATCGGCAGAGAGCGGATAGATGACCGCATCGTCTGAGAATCCACAGGTACCATTAGTTCCCGTGACCTGACAGGTGATGGGGCCTGTACCGTTCGGCATCACAAAGTAGGGGGTGGCCACGGAATCGCTGCTT
The DNA here is from genome assembly GCA_046052345.1 of Bacteroidota bacterium. Lineage (GTDB taxonomy): Bacteria > Bacteroidota > Bacteroidia > AKYH767-A > 2013-40CM-41-45 > Pollutiaquabacter. The sequence goes on from JBJOMN010000039.1 coordinate 4,380, forward strand.
AGATAAGGACAAAAAGCCCACGTATAGCTCCATCCGTTAGCAGCCGGTATGCCCAGGGAGACCGTATCCCCCGGACACAGATACCTGTCGGGACCTGCACTGATTACAGTGGCAGAGGTTAGGCTCTCCCCTTTCAGAAATACCGATGAGTCGAAGTAGGGGTCACTGGCGTCAGCGATGCTGATACGAAGGTGATAGGAAACACAAGGCTGTACCACCGCATAGGCAACAAGGGGCGCAGTGAATCCGTCGAGGGACGTGGTGGTGCCCATACCATTATCCACAAAAAGTGTATCGTTAGTCAGTATCGAAGGGGCCGGTGCACCGGAGCCGAAAGTTCCACACTGGCCGGCATTCACATTATTTATGGCTACGGGATTCGTGGTCCCGGGGATCAAAGCAATATTTGTAGGCGGCAACGGGGGCGATGAAAAATTAGAACTTAGAATAAAAGCGAAAAGATCATTGAACTGGGAACATACGTATTCAGGATATTCTTCCGACCCGAAGATGTACGTGAATTTCACGGTATCGCTTTGAGGTACGAAGTCGAACTCAAGGATGGCTGCATCGTACGTGCGCGCACCGGATATACGACTGAGGAGTGTATCACCCGGCATTTGGAGATCGTCGGAAAAGCCCTGGGAGAGATTCGGCCCGGAGGAGAATTCGCATCGAGCCGTGGACAACATCACACCGCTGAAAATGAGGCTCGTGCCTTTTCCGATGCCGGCACCCGTCGAAAAATGACCTATTGAAGCAGGTGCGCCATTGTAAACCACGTTTGAAATCGAAACTCCTGCACCTGTAAGTTCATTCACCCATTGCGTTGGAGAGATGTTAGACGTGATACTCATCTGGGCAGAGCACACGGAAAAGGCGTGAAGGAGGAAGAAGATTGTCGCCGGTACAAACCCGCATCGATAGCGTATGAAGTGTTTCATGAAAGAAAGGCGAACTTATCAGGTTTGCCGGATAAAAAATATAGAGGCTATACTCGTAAATATATGAATTTCGGTTCAGTCTTCAAAGTCTGTCCAAGAGTACTTTGAAGGCGAATAGATTGATTTTTCCGCTTAAAACACGGCAAAGTGGACTTGATTCGAACGGCCATTGAAATTGATGATGCATGAAATTGACTGTCAGGACCCTTGGGCTCTGATTTTAATCGACCGGGGCTTAAAGTTTGACGAGGAGCCTTCAAAGTAGCCTCATCATCTTGCGCAAGGGAATCTCACACCTCCGGCCTCATCACGTAATCTTTCCTGAAATACCCGTTGCCGATGTCGAAGTCGTTTTCATCGACCACTTCGAAGCCGGGTTTCCGACAGAACGCCACCGCCGGATTGCTTCCGGGCATATGGAACTTGGAACTACCCACGAACCACTAACCACTAATCACTATCTCCGGCGCCAGCACATACGTCACCGACCGTCGGTCGTCTTCATGGCGGGAACGTTGCACTGCTTCCCCGGGAAATCCGCATTCATTGAACCGTCGGTTGATGTTTCGGATC
>JBJOMN010000040.1:0-8075 GCA_046052345.1 Bacteroidota bacterium
TTGAGCAACGATGAACTCATCGACATCAGCCGCAAGGTGTTCCATCCGCTGGCCGGCTCTAAGATCGGCAGCAAGGGTTACATGGGAGCGCGCGTCCAACCCAACTCACCGACGGATGATCCCGAAGACATCTTCTGGCAGGTGATGGACGCTTGGTCGTACGCGGTCGGCGATGTTGTACTTGGGACCAATCCTGTTTCCAGCGATGTCGGGCAAGTCGCCCGTATCGAATCGGCATTGCAGGACATCATCACTACGTTCAAGCTTGAAGATACCATTCCCCATTGTGTCTTGGCGCACATCGACATCCAGTCGAAAGTCGAGGAACTCCGCCCCGGATCGACCGGTATCTGGTTCCAGAGCATCGCCGGCACGGACGATGCCAACAAGACGTTCGATGTCACCATCGGGAAACTGAAAAACCACCTGCGTGCGCGGAGCGGCCGCTACGGATTCTATGCGGAGACCGGACAGGGCGCTGACGAGACGAACGGACACGGAGCAGGGTTCGATATGCTTTTGCATGAGTCACGTAAGTACGGATTACTGCGTGCCGTCAAAAAAGAATTCTTGCCGGACAAGGATTCCTGGCTGTATGCCAATGACGTAGCCGGTTTCATCGGTCCGGAAGTGTTCCGTACCAAGGAGCAGCTCGTACGCTGCTGTCTGGAGGATCTGGTGATGGGAAAACTTCACGGCTTGACCCTCGGTCTGGACATCTGTACGACCCTTCACATGGATGTCACGCTGGACGATTTGGACTGGTGCATCGAACGTATCATGCCGGCGAATCCGGCGTACCTGATGGCGTTGCCGACCAAGAACGATCCGATGCTGAGTTACCTGACGACGTCTTTCAGCGACCATCTGCGCATCCGGCACGAATTCGGATACAAGGTCAACGATGCCATGTGGGAGTTCTTCCAATCGCTGGATGTGATTTCGGCGGAAGGAAGACCTTCAAAGAATTTCGGGGACCCGGCAGCGGTCTATATCGCTTACCGTCGGGCCAAAGGAGACATGCGTACCGAAGAAGCGATACGTCGTGAAGGTGATGCTGCCATTGCGCGTGTAAGGCAGCGGGGTGTTCCGATTGCAATCGGTACCGGTGTAGAGCACTGGATGCCTCCTCCCGCACTAGATGCAGAGATACGCAGGTTGTATGCTGACGCGAAATTCTGCCTGTGGCAGGAGATGGATGAAAAATCGGTATCGACTATTCCCAATGCCGTCCTGCTTTCCTCCGTCTCGACCGACAGGGTGGACTACGTGTATCATCCTGCAACCGGGGAAGTGCCGGATGCATCGTCCGTGGAGATACTCGAACAGCACCGTGCATCGTGGGGGAATGATGTTCCCCGGGTGCAGATTGTCATTTCCGACGGACTGAATGTCCGCTCGCTTTTTGACGAGAACCATCTTGCTCCTTTCCTTACGAGCCTGCACAAGAATCTCCGGGCGGAGGGTATCACCTGCGGCGATAAGCACTTTGTCATCCATCACGGTCGTGTACGGGCCGGCTACCGTGCCGGGGAAATCCTTTTCGGTTCGATGCAGGATGCCGACAGACGTCATGTCCTTTTGCACGTTATCGGTGAACGCCCCGGTTCGGAGCACCGGAACTTTTCGGTCTATATGACCGGAGCAAGCAGGGACCGTTGGAATGTCCGCGGTTCCATCGACCACGACCAGACGCGGGTCGTTTCCGGAATTTCCGATACGGCGTTGACGCCGGAAAAAGCGGCAGCCGCAGTGACGGAGATCTGCAAGGAATTATTGCAGCAGGTCGGTTAAAAGCATAAAGGGTCTACGGGTCATTTCCCGCAGGGCGTTCCTGTAATCATCGGCCGCCGATTTTTTGAACCGAGCGGAACAGGATCCGCTTTTTTCACCGTCGTCCCTCGAGGCCGGGAAAAAGACGGAGAAAAATTATTGGTAATTCGTAGCTTTGCCGCCGCTAAAAAAGAACCATGAAACAAGTCATCCGTTACTCGTTGTTCGCATTGACGATTCTTTCGTCTTTCCTTTCGTGCAAGAAGGATAATGATGATTCTACTGTAGAGCAGGAAATTCCCGTTACCGCGCTTTATTCGCTGACCGGCAACTGGTCCGAGCTTGGGGTCGCATCGAAAGCAGCTTCGGAAATCGCCGTTGAAGAGATCAATGCCGATTTTATGAGTAGGGGACTTCCCTATCGTTTCACGTTGAATGTAATCGACACCAAGCTTGATCCCTCCATTGCGTTGAGTTCCATGTCGTCGATCATAGCCGCAAACAGTCGACTCATCATCGGACCTCAGTCGAGTGCGGAGGTAGCTGCCATTCGCGCGACGGCTGACAGTCTCGGCTTGCTGGTAGTCAGTCAGGGCAGCACTGCCAGCTCGTTATCGATTGCGAACGATGCCGTATTTCGTTATTGTCCCGGCGACCAGATCGAAGGTGCCGCCGTGTCGAGCACGATGTACACTTCCGGAAAACGCGCCATTGTTACTGTTGCGCGTAATGATGCCGGAAACCTGGGGTTGCAGACTTCCGTTGGAAGCCACTTCCAGTCATTGGGCGGAGTCGTGGCTTCTGCCGGATCCTATGCTGCAACCGAGACGGATTTTACAGCAGTTCTTTCCATGATCCGCAATCAATTGGTTGTATGGTCTTCCGTATATCCGTCATCACAGACCGCTGTTTATCTGGCATCCTTTGACGAGGCCATACAGCTTTTCCATCAGGCCGCCGGTGACCCGGTGCTTGAAGGAGTGAGCTGGTACGGCGGCGACGGGTTTATTAAAGACGCACAACTTATTACGGATACGACCGCTTCCGGCTTCGCTTTTCGGACGTCTTTCTTCTCGCCGGAGTTCGGTCTTCCGGTTTCATCACAGCCGGTGTGGCAGGCTTTGGTGGACAAGATCGTTCTAAGAAGTGGCGTATCACCCGATGCATTTGCACTTGCGGCGTATGATGCGTTGAAAGTCATGGCGAAAACGGTTGCCGCAAACGGAGGCGTTCCGGCTTCCGGTGCGACGTTACAGACGTCGTTCTTCAATCAGTCCAACCAGTATGTCGGTGCAACGGGTGCGGTCATGCTGAATGCTGCCGGCGACCGTGCCAGCGGATCTTTCGATTATTGGGGAATTTCTCAACGTTCCGACGGGACCTATTACTGGACGAAGGTCGGACAGTCGCAGTGAGTCGCGGAAAATCCGCACGCTCCGAAATCCGGCCCCCGCGGCTATGCTGCTTGGACCGGGACTGCACGAAACCGTATCGATGATCAGATGACTGAAGAAATCAGATCGTACCATGATCGACAGACGAACACGGACAAGGCGATCTGCGATCATCTCGCGACGATAATCGGTAACGAATTGGCCGAGGCGGAAAATAAGATCTGGCACGCTCACCCCGTTTGGTTCTTGAAGGAGAATCCGATTGTCGGATACAGCAAACAGAAAAAGGGGATAAGGCTGATGTTCTGGAGCGGAGGAGACTTTGACGAAGCAGCATTGAACGTCAGAGGCGGGAAATTCAAAGACGCCTCCATATTCTACAACAGTGTGTCAGACATTGACACGAAGGACCTTGTTCGTTGGCTAAAGAAATCGAGAAAAATCCAGTGGGATTATAAAAACGTGGTCAAAAGAAAAGGGAAATTGGTGAAACTGACAGTATAGTTGTCGTTTTCTATTTGATCTACGGATTTGTCGTCGCAGGAAAAGAAACCGCCGGTTTCCTGGAAGAGAAGTTAGCCTTTTTTGGATTAAACAGACGCGAAGCCAACGAGTTCATCCTGCATTGGCTGCCGCGCATGGAAGACAACGCGTCCAACCTGATTCACTTTTCGGGGAAAGCCTACGAGGAGGAGGCGAAATTGACAATCACACCGACTCCTGAAAGCATAATCCGTGTGATGATGCTGACACAACCGTTGAAAACGAAAATCGAATTACCGCTGCAGGATCTGAGCAGATTAAAGAAAATCAGAAGAGGATTCACCGGGGTCGAATGGGGTGGGGCGGAGGTTGATATCGTTGAACAGGGAAGTTGACGTCAGCGGAGGCAACGTACTTGTATTGTCAGTGCTTGAGAAACAGCTTCCACTCACACTTCAGTTTTCATCCACCGGAATTCGCGCCCGATCGGTGAATACCTTGAATTTATTAATTGCCGGAAAGCCGAACAGTCGACAATTGAAATGTTGACGAGAAACTCGTTTGGGAAAGGAAGTTTAGCCAGAAGTCATACGGGCATTTGATGAACAGTACCAGATGTGGGGTGGATTACACGTGAACTTTGGGTTGACCGACGAAGCCTGGCGCTGTCATTGGTATTAATGGGAGTGACCATCCCTATTCCATGCAGCTAAAAATCAAATTTCCAGCCCGAATCCGGTTGATTCGACAAGAATCCGTTTCGGGTTATTACCTTTCGTTAAATCAGTACACATTTAAATGCGCTTAAAGGAAACATCCCGACATCTTTATTGTTTTCTTAACTGAATTATCGATTGCAAGAAGTCCGTACAATCTCCCAACAGTACCCGAACACATACCGTATTTTTGTGCTTTGGAGAGCTATGGATGCTCAACCGAAGCCCGAGTAAGGAGGTATGTTGACCCCCTGCTTTCCTGCAATTTTGCAGCGGCATGTCGGCGAAGAGCGATCACAATCCGGTCAATTAACACGAATGAATATTCAGAAAAACACCATCCGTCCAACAGTCCTCGCTGCAGTGTTTTCTGCAGTGATCGCAATGGTGATGTTATGTAAGCCCGCTTACAGTCAGTGCACCGGCCCCAATACGGTTCAAGATCCGCAGCAGTTCACGTGGACCTACCATCCCGTCACTGCAAACAATCCCGTTGCCTACTACAGTGGCGTTCTGGAAGTCGGGCAGGCTACGTTTGTCATGAACAACGGACAAACGCTTACCACCAGAGCGTACCGGCAGCAAGGCGGCAATTACAGCATTCCCGGACCAACCATCAAAGTAGTACCCGGTAACAAATATGTGCTTCAGCTTCACAACACGTTACCATATGCTGCCCTGAACACCAGCTTGAATGTCTACAAAGACCCCAACGCGACAAACATTCACACGCACGGATTGCACATTTCAGGAGAAACACCCGGAGACAATACCATGCGTGCCTTTGAAGGGGGGCGCGGAGGAGATTTCGTATGGGACATTCCCGCCAACCATATGGGAGGAACATTCTGGTACCACGCCCATCACCACGGGTCCAGTTTTCTTCAGATCTCCGGAGGGCTTTTCGGGATGCTCATCGTCGATGATGCTAATGACGGCATGCCGGCAAACGTTGCCGCCATGTCCGAAAAACAATTGGTACTCGGATATCTTGACAAGGCAGCAGCGGGGACAGGAGGTGATGTATTGCTGAGCGGATCATTGACTCCTACCTGGACCGTGAATGGCATCGTGAACGGAAACATCTGTATGCCTCCCAACACCTGGCAGCATTGGCGCATCCTTGCAGCCAATCGTAGTGACGGTTCAGTTACTCTTACCTGGGGAACCGGTTGTCAGGTCATGTTACTGGCCCGTGATGGGGTTTGGCGCACAGTGACCCCTAAGGCCATGACGACCAACAGCATCGTTATTACAGGAGCCTCTCGTGTGGATGTAGCCATCCGTATCACCGGTAATTCAACCTTCAGTGTTGACGGAGGCATTGCGGCCGCTATCATTGCATCAGGAACGCCGAATCCGGGACCTCATCCTTTCGCCGCTGACGGCGTTTCCACGTGGTCGGCGATACGTCCAAATTATCTTAGGGACCTCAGAGGACTTGGACCGGTGCATCTTGAAACAGTTTCGATGGGCGCACGTACCATCAATGGATCCAAATTCAACCCAAGCACTCCTAATTTCACGTTACAGGCGAACCAGATCCAGGAGTGGGATTTATCCGGAAACTCAAACCACCCCTTCCACCTGCACACCTTCCATCTGCAGGCGCAAATTTCCTCCGGCAGTTTTGAAGCAGGGGAATATTATGATGTGCTGACAGCAAGCGGCAAAGCCCGGTTCGATCTCAATGCCGCGACATCCACTCCGTATTCCGGGATGGGGATGATGCACTGTCATCTTCTCGACCATGAAGATCAAGGTGCTATGGGTTGGATGAATGTGATCGGCGGCCAGGGACCTCCCACATTCCCGGCTGATGGCGACTTGACAACACCATTTTCTGATTACTATGTGATCGCAGGTGCAACGACACTTACAGCGCCTACCAATCTGGCTGCCACAGCGCCTTCGAGCACTTCCATCCAGCTGGCCTGGACGGACAACTCATCCAATGAAACCGGATTCAATATAGAGCGTTCGCCCGATGGAATGCATTTCAGCCCGTTGGCTTCAGTAGGTGCAAATGTTGTGACGTATTCGGATAATACCCTCAGTGCGTCCACGACCTATTACTACCGTGTGAACGCGTTCAACGCCGGCGGAAATTCCACATTCTCCAACGTAGCATCTGCCACCACGCAATCCGGAGGAACAGGCGGCACCGTATTGTATGTGAACAGTATAACGGTTACGCGTGCTTCGGCCGGTGCAGGAAAATACAAGGGCGTAGCCACTGTCAGGATCGTCAATGGTCTGGGCGCTGCCGTTCCCGGCGCTACTGTTACCGGACTTTTCACAGGGCCCACTTCAAGTACGGTGTCCGGAACAACAGATGCGAACGGCCAGGTCGTCCTGAATTCCATATCCATAAAAAATCCGGCGGTTCAGTGGTGTTATGAGGTGACGAATGTGACAATTGCAGGGTATACCTACAGTTCATCATCCAACCTTGTCACCAAGGCATGTGAGAACGGACCTGTTTTCACTCCGTTGAACGGAGGGAATTCGGAATCACAGCCGGTTTTTTATAATGTCGCAGTATCCCCGAATCCTTTCGGAAGTGTTCTGACAATAACTTATAACGTAAGGAATCATTCATTGGTTGAACTAGAAGTATACTCGCCGGAGGGGAAGAGAATGGACGTATCGACGAGCAGGAGCTCATCATGTGCAAGGGTCGCCCCACCGACGAACGGCATCTCGTGTAATGATGAAGACGAAAAGGAATCGATTCGGATAAACAGCGAATCGCTGGATGATGGTATTTATATCCTTATGCTCCGATCCGGGACTCAGGTGAACAAACTACGAATCGTCCATGTCAAATGAACTCATCAGCGTAAAAAAAAAGCGGGGACAAGAGATGGTCCCCGCTTTTATTTTTAAGGAACAGACTCGGGTAAACAAATCGGTGTAGCAGGAAATTTTTAATTCCGCCCCGCTTTAACAATCGGTGCTAAGTGGTCAGTTGTCGCGTGATTGTGGTCGACCGGATACCATGGATCACTGACCACCGACAATTGTGACCATTGATCCGGCCTGCCATGAACCGAACGATTGCCGCAGTAAACCGGTCGTTGAGCTTGTCGAAACGACCGGCTGAGGTGCGTTGCGAGATGCGAGATGCGGGTAGCGCCTCATGGTGCGCTATGAGATTAAGTAAATGATTGTTCCTTTCAGTCGTGATTCCTGGTTAGGAGTCCTGCCATGAACCGAACGATTGCCGCAGTAAACCGGTCGTTGAGCTTGTCGAAACGACCGACTGAGGAGAGATGCGAGTTGCGGGTAGCGCCTCATGGTGTGCTATGAGATTAAGTAAATGATTGTTCCTTTCAGTCGTGATCCTTGGTAAGGAGTCCTGCCATGAACCGAACGATTGCCGGCGCTTCGCGGTATGAGATTGAGTAATGGATTACTCCTTTCAGTCGTGATCCCTTCATTGGGGTCCGGCAAATCCCTTGAATGATTGCCGGCGCTTCGCGCCTTGACAATTTCCATTCAGAACGCTCCGGCAAGCAAGCTTGCCTCGCGCCCTAAATGAAAATTGTCCGCCAAGTCGGACAATCATTCAAATTCTTTGCGGGAAGAAAGATCGGCATTTCGAACATCATAAGAGGGTTACAGCTTATCAGCGATTACACTGACTTTGTAAGATGATGGATTAATGAACAAGGAAGTGACATGACCTCATAAAGACCGGAGTTTT
>JBJOMN010000041.1:0-46473 GCA_046052345.1 Bacteroidota bacterium
AAAAAAAGTACGGGTAAGCTTTCTATATCGCACCGCTCAACCGCGTATCCTTGCTCCGTTCCCGGCCTGGGGAGGTTGGCGGGAGCTGGTCGTATAGGACTTACCCGTATTGCAAAGGTACGGATTTCGGACGATTTAGCATCATTCGCATTGTGGAAACAAGCTGTTGATATTCAATCATATATCCCGGCGCCGGAGATTGGCGATTTCGTCAATTTGAAGTAGGTTTGCGCATGAAAATGAGCACAATGGAAAAGCGTTCGAAAGCCAAGATTGCGATGATGTTCGGTGCCTATTACGGTTTTTCCGCCATCATCGTGATGATGTTGTTTTATCTGTTGAATCTTGATCCGCAGTCAAAGATTCCTTCACTTCTCAACTACGCACTCTTGGTGTTGTTCATGGTGTTGGGGATGCGTACCTACCGGGATCAGGATAATGGCGGTCTCCTTTCCTACGGTGAAGCTGTCGGAACCGGTCTTCTGGTCTCTGTTTTCGGAGGTGTCATTTTGAGTGTTTTCACCGTGGTATTATTCACATTCATCGATCCCGGTATGACGGAGAAGCTGCTAGAGGCAGCCAGAGAGCAGATGATAGAGAACGGTACGCCGGATAGTCAGGTTGAAATGGGTCTGCAAATGGCAAAGAACATGATGTCTCCGATATGGTTGTTCGTTCTGGGGATGCTTGGTTCCGCTTTCATGGGGCTTATTTTTTCTCTCATAGTCGCAATCTTCGTCAGGAGGGAGGCCAACCCTTTCCAATCCAACATAGGTTAACCTCGTGGATATTTCAGTAGTCATTCCCCTTTACAACGAAGCCGAGTCGCTTCCGGAGTTGCACGACTGGATAGTACGTGTCATGCAGCAGCACGGCTATACCTATGAAATCGTATTTGTGGACGATGGCAGCAGCGACGAGTCCTGGAAAGTGATCGAAGGGCTAGCTCAGCGCAATCCGGATGCGAAAGGTATCCGCTTCCGTCGCAATTACGGAAAGTCGGCAGCGTTGCAGGAAGGGTTTTCTGCTGTATCCGGCAAGGTCGTTATCACCATGGATGCAGATCTGCAGGACAGTCCGGACGAGATTCCCGGCCTTTACGACATGATTGTCAAGGAAGGTTTCGACCTGGTCTCCGGTTGGAAGCAGAAACGCTACGATCCGCTCTCCAAGACCATCCCTACCAAGTTCTTCAACTGGGCTACGCGTAAGACCTCGGGTATCGACAATCTCCACGACTTCAACTGCGGACTCAAAGCGTATCGCAAGCAAGTCGTCAAGAGCATCGAAGTATACGGCGAGATGCACCGTTACATCCCTGTGATCGCCAAGTGGGCGGGCTTCAGGAAAATAGGGGAGAAGGTCGTCGAGCACCGTGCTCGTAAGTACGGTACCACCAAATTCGGATTGGAGCGTTTCATCAACGGTTTCCTCGATCTGCTCTCCATCACCTTCGTGTCCCGTTTCGGAAAACGTCCGATGCACCTTTTCGGGATGTTGGGTACTGTCATGTTCTTCATCGGATTCGTGGCTGCGGCCTTTCTCGGTGCCGGAAAATTGTACGCAGTCTACCATAACCTGCCGGCCCGTCTGATCACGGATCGTCCGTCGTTCTATATCGCCCTGTCTACGATGATCATCGGTACACAGTTTTTCCTGGCGGGCTTCCTCGGTGAGATGATCGCCCGCAGCTCTCCTGACAGGAACCGTTACCTCGTCGACAGCCGTATCCACCTCTGATCCGTCGTTCCAGCATGGCGTCGTCGACTCGAAGGATCGCACTGATCGGACCGGCCCATCCTCTTCGCGGCGGCATCGCCGACTTCAACGAGGCGCTTGCTCGGTCCTTGCAACAACACGGTATCGACGTAGAGGTCTTCTCCTTCCATCTTCAGTATCCCGCACTCCTGTTTCCCGGTAAGAGCCAGTTCACGGACGCGCCTGCTCCGGAGGGGATCAGGATCCGTCCCACGCTCAGTTCCATCGGTCCGTTGAGCTGGTTGCGCACCGCCCGTGAAGTGATCGCCTCTCGGCCTGACCTGGTCGTCATACGTTACTGGCTGCCTTTCATGGCGCCTGCCTTGGGAACAGTTGCACGCAAGATCCGAAAAGCCGGAATACCGGTCGTCGCCATCACCGATAACGTACTGCCGCACGAAAAACGTCCGGGTGATCGGCAACTTACAGGTTACTTTGTCCGCTCCTGCGACGGCTTCGTGGCCATGTCTCGTTCCGTACTCAATGACCTTTCACAATTCACCGCAACTCCTAATAAGATTTTTCTTCCCCATCCTGTATATGATATTTTCGGCGATCCGATTGACAAGAACGAGGCGCGTCGAATATTAGGTATTCCGGCCGAAGAGAAATGGCTCTTGTTCTTCGGTTTCGTCCGTCGCTACAAGGGATTGGATCTCCTGCTGGAAGCAATGTCCGACCCCGGTTTGCGCGAGAAGAAGGTGCGGTTACTGGTCGCCGGGGAGTTTTACGAAGACCGGAAACCTTATGACGAGGCTGTCGAACGTTACGGGTTGAAGGATGCGGTCCGCTTCGACAGCGGGTTCATTCCTAAAGAGAAAATACGGGAGTACTTCTGTGCAGCAGATATGGTCGTCCAACCGTACCGGACAGCCACCCAGAGCGGAATCACCCAGATCGCCTATCATTTCGGCAGGCCGATGCTGGTGACCGATGTCGGTGGGCTTTCTGAAATCGTCGACCACGACAGCAACGGCTATGTAGTTTCACCGGAACCCTCCGGAATCGCCTCCGCCATAAACGATTTCTATTCACGCAACCGAGAGCATTCGATGGCGCTCCGTGTTGCTGAAGCCCGCTCGCGTTTTTCGTGGGATACGTTCGTAAGGTCATTGTTGGATTTCCATGAGACCGTCCGTAAAAGCCGTCCTTGAGTTTTTTCTCCTTATTTTCTTGGTGCCCTGTTCTGCAGCTGCAGTAAGGGTTTCAGGCAAGGTCAGGGCTGCGAACGGTGAAGCACTGCCTTTTGTTAACGTGCTGGTGGTCGGTAGCACAGCAGCTACGACCACGAACATCGAGGGTTCCTTCTCATTGGAGTTACCTGCCGGAGAATACGTTCTGACCTTCTCCATGATCGGCTTCCATCGTTTGGAGAAGCACGTGATTCCGGAAAAAGAAGACATTACTGTCGACGTGGTCATGGAGCCGGAATCCTACCGTCTGCAGGAAGTTGAAATCGCCTCCACGGGAGAGGATCCTGCGTATGCCATCATCCGAAATGCGCAGCGTAAGCGTCGCTACAATAAGGAGCAGGTCCGCAGTTTTACCTGCGAAGCATATGTGAAATCCACACAGCGGCTCAATGCGTATCCCAAGAAGTTCATGGGTCAGAAGGTGGAGTTGGACGCCGAAATCGATTCCGCTACCGGCATTTTCTATCTTTCCGAGTCGGTTTCACGCATCTCCTGTCTCTTTCCTGATAATATCAAGGAGACCATGGTGTCCAGCAAAGTAAGCGGACAGCCCAAGGCCTACAGTTTCAACCGGGCCTCCGACCTGCTCGGATTCACGCTGTATGAACCGCATCTCACCCTGGCAGGACTTGTGCCTCGCGGCGTGGTTTCGCCGATAGCCGATAATTCGTTCTTTTATTACCGATTCAAGCTGTTGGGTGCGTTTATCGAGGATGGCGAACTCGTCAACAGGATCGCGGTCGTACCGAGAAGGGAAAATGATCCCGCATTCTCCGGGGAGATTTTCGTTACGGAAGATTCCTGGCGTATCCACAGCGCCGATCTTTTCATCGACCGTCAGCATCAGCTTCAGTTGCTGGACACGTTCCGCATCCGAAGTACGACGATGCTGGCATCCGATACCTGTCGGATGCCTCTCAGCGATCATTTATCATTCAGCTTTGATTTGATGGGCTTCAAGGGGTCCGGCGACATACTGGGTGTATTCAGCAGGTATGACTTGAAATCCGGTCTTCAGAAGGAGGATTTTACCGCCGAGGTGCTAAAGGTGGAAAAAACATCCAATGAAAAGGATAGCCTTTACTGGGCGTCCTTTCGTCCTGTACCGTTGACCGATGAGGAAAGCAAGGACTACATCCGTAGTGACAGTGCGCGTCTTGTCAGGGATTCGCCGGCCTATACAGATTCCATCGACCGGGCCGGAAACCGCTTCAAGCCTGTAGCGCTATTGTCAGGATACACGCATTCCCGTACGGCAGAAAATTCGAGCTGGCAGATCAGCGCTCCTTTGCGCGGAGTCCAGTTCAATACGGTCCAGGGATGGAACCTGCTTCTCAGCGGATCTTATACGAAGAGAGATAGCAGGAGTTCCCAGGGATACCGAAAGTTGGAAGGGCGTTTGCAGTACGGATTCTCCGACCGCCGCTGGCATCCGGGTATTTCTTATGTGAGGAGATACAGCGGCCGCTACCGGGATCAATGGTCATTTACGGCAGGATCGGAGGCGCTGCAGTTCAACCAGCGTGTACCTATCAGCCCGTTCATCAATTCATTGTATTCGCTGTTCGATGCGAACAATTACATGAAGCTTTTCGGGCAGCGATCCGTCCGATTCAATGCACGGAACGGTATCGCCGACGGCTGGGATATCTCCTATGGCGTAAGTTTGGCGGAGCGAGTCCCCTTGGAGAACACAACTACGTTTACATTCTCGGGTTCGGATCATGTTTATACCTCCAACGACCCCATTCTGGCTGACGGTGACACTGCCGTCTTGAACCGTCATACTGCTTGTCTGGTCGAGATCGGTCTGGTATGGATACCCGGACAGCGGTATGTCACCTACCCGGAAGCGCGATATGCCATCGGCAGTGATTGGCCTGCTTTTGAAGTGCGCTATCGTAAAGGAGTCCCTTTAAAAGAAGGCTCTCCGGATTTCGACCGGTTCGAGTTCCATGTGAAGGACGAAGTCGACTTGCGCATGATCGGGACCTTCAGTTACAGGATGGGAGTAGGGGGATTCCTCAGCCGCAAGGAGGTGCCTTTCACCGACTATCGCCATTTCAACGGTAACCGTACGCTTTTTTCAGGATTCGGCATGGATGACTTCCTTGGTTTTGATTATTATGCCCGTTCCACTACGGAACTTTTCGCAGAGGTCCATGCCGAGCAGCACATGAACGGTTTTTTGCTCAACAAGCTGCCGCTTATCCGCAGACTGAGATTGGATGAGGTGATCAGCCTGCACAGTATCGCCGTAAGAGGTTCGTCACCGGTGGTCGAACTTGCTGCTGGTGTCGAAAAGCTCAATATCTTCCGAGTTCAGGTGTTTTCAGATATTGTAAATGGCCGGATAGGCAGTCCGGGAATAGTTCTGGGCATCAGGAGAGGATTCTGATATCGGGTTCTTTTCATTTATACTTACCTCTTGCGTATCTTAGGGCCCGATGAAACCGATTGAATATCTCAAATCCGCCTCCCGACGTCGAAAGAGAAACACTACTTTCCTGCGCGGCCTCATCCAACGGAAGGTCCGTGGTCTCGACGGTCTGGCGATAGCCCTGAACAAGGAAGCTTTCAGGAAAATTGATTGCCTGGAATGTGCCAACTGCTGTACGGTGATGTCACCTACCTACAAGAAGAGCGATGTCAAAAGGATTGCAAAGCATCTTGGGATGTCTTTTCAGCAGTATTACGACAAGTACCTCTACAAGGATGAGACCGGCGATTACATGAACAGGAAGACTCCTTGCCAGTTCCTCGACCTGAAGTCCAAGAAGTGCTCCATCTATCCGGTCCGTCCCATCGATTGCAGGGGCTTCCCGCACACCCAAAACAAGGATTTCAAGCTCTATATCAGCGGTACTCACAAGCAGAACATTTCCTACTGCCCGGCGACTTTGCATGTCGTGGAGCGTCTCCACCAGATCATCATTGAAAAGGGAGAGCGCAACCTGGGGGCTGAATTGGCTAAGAAAATCAAGCCGGAAGGGGTTGGCTTCACAATCTGACACCTATTTGCATATTTCAGGGAAGTCGTATATTTATGCTTTACGCGAAGAATCGGTACGGTTGTTGTATAATCACATCGTCATGAAGAAGCTAACGATTTCCCTCCTGGTCGTTTCCTCTGTCTTAGTATTTTCAGTAACGCCTTCCTTTTGCCAAACCGGCAACAAGTCAAAAAGCGATTCAGCGGCTAAAGTGACCGGTATGGTCCTTGCCCAGACACAGCCGGAATTCCCCGGCGGTCCCGACAGCCTGAAGATGTTCCTTACCCGTAACATGGTCTATCCCGAAGCATCCCGTGTAGCCCGTAAGCAGGGACACGTCTTCATCGGGTATAAAGTCGACCGTACCGGTGCCATCAAGGACCCTTACATACTTTACAGCGTTACTGACGACATTGATGCCGAAGCCTTGCGACTGGTACGACTGATGCCGGCTTGGAATCCTGCCACCGTGGCCGGAAAACCGGTCGATAAGAACTACGTCCTGGAAATCGCTTTCGTCATACCCGGCTCCAGAAAGTAATACTTCATCCATAAATCCATAAAAAAAGGCGACACCACAGGTGCCGCCTTTTCTGTTCATGGAAAAAACGGTCAATCCACCACCAAGCGTTTAGTGGTCCGGACACCGTCACAAAGCGTTTCTACGAAATAAACCCCGTTGGTCAAATCGGAAACAGGAATGGAAAGACGGGTTTCCCCCGGTTTGACTTGTTGTGAGGATTGGTAGATGTTGCGTCCGGTGAGGTCGAACATCCTTACGTAGAGCTCTGCTTCGGAACCCGAATGGTACTCCAGGGTGACCAAGTCACTGGCCGGATTAGGGTACAGCAGGAAATCGAACGATTCCGACGAAGCCGCTTCTCCCGGTTCTTGTCGCAGACGGAAAACCGTGCTGCTGACATTCGCCCGGAGGGTATAGCACGATGCACTGTATCCGCTGTAGGGATAAATGCGCACGTAGTAGGTGGTGGCGGTGGTCGTATTCCGGATGATGGTCTCCGGATTAGTGGAGCTGAGCTGCGAAGTCCCCAGGAGCGCTCCTGTCGAGCCGTACAGCTTCATGTCGTAATCGGTGCCGGAAGGAAGGTTGTTAAGTATGACTTTAATGTTGGTGTTCGGGGACACCGTCGTGAATTTGAACCAATCCACGTCCGTGGAAGTCGTAATGGCTGCATTGATGTCCGTATTCACGGCAATGGTCTTTGCTGCTGATTGCGAGTTGTTGCTCTCGTACGTGTCGGTGCAGGTCGTTCCGCCGGTGGAGCCGGAACCGCTGACATCGGGCACATTGACGGCATTCCATGCATTGGTGACTTGGATGACTTGAACGGATCCAGCGCCGTAAAGGTCCGTAGCAGCGCTGATGCATGCGTTCCGCCATGAGAGATAATTAGACGTGGAGGTGAGATAGGCTGTTTCCGATCGGTAGATGATCGAATCAGCGCATCCAAGGCCCAGGCCGGTCACCCCAAAAGCTGTTCCTTTGTCGTTGGTGCCGCTTCCTCCATTGACCAGCAGATAAAAGAAATAGTTTCCTACCCCGCTGTTATAGTGGACGCCGCCATTGTCGCCGGTTCCCGTATACCAGTATGTTCCCTTGTAACAATCCGGCTGGCTGTACTGGTTAGGGTTGGCCATGTTGCGGATGTTCCAGGCCATGTCGTTGCTGAGTGTCCAATTGACATCTGCAGGTTTTGACCAGAACTGCACCGATTTTCCGAAGATGTCGCTCATGCTTTCGTTGATGGCGCCGGATTCGTAAGAATAGTTGAGGTTGGAGGTGTATTGGGTAAGACCATGGGTCAGTTCGTGACCGGCGATATCGATAGCCGTTATGCCGGCATAATTATAGGTGGCCGACCGGACCCCGAAGTGCATGATGCTTCCGTCCCAATAGGCGTTGTTGGTCGTGGAGGTCTCGTTCACGTAGCTTTTCAGCTGGAATCCCGCATTGTTGATGCTGTTGCGGTTGAAATTCTGGAAGAAGAAACGATAAGTTTCAGAAACGCCGTAGTGCGCATCCAAGGCGTATTTGTCGTTGGTGGAGTAACTCCAGTTCGCCGAGGCACTGGTATAATCCGGGTGGGTGCCGCTTTCTCCGTGCAATGTAACGACGCCGGATCCTTTGGTAAGATCGCGCAGACGGTAACTGCCGTTGTAGAGGTCGGAGTGAACGGACTGGGTTCCGCTGTAAGCCGTAGCTGCCGTGCCGGTAGCGTCGGAGTAATGCAAAAGGTCACGCTCTCCCAGGATCTTGCCGCTGACGGCGTCGATGAAATACGCTTTGCGGCTCAACGGTTCCAATGCGTAAACGGTGACTTTGTAGGCAAGCCTCAGTTCCTTGAGATCGACCTTATCCGTACCGCTGAACCATACCAGTTCGGCGAAAGGCCGGTTGCCGGGCAGGTCCGACTCGCGTAACTGCCGCTCCATTTCCAGGTCCTCCCACGCGTACTTTTTTGCATTCATTCTGCCTATGGCGACACGAACAGCCTGCTCGTCGCTCATCTTGACATCTGTCGGATATTCGTTGCCTTCCAGGAGTCCGGTGAGTATGACTCCGCTGAGTACCGCTGCTTTACCGTCCCGCGTCTGGACGACATACATCGAGTTCTCTATTTTCACACCGTGAAGTGACTGTATGAACCGATAGTTCGTGCCAAGATGGTCCTTTTCCGTTGAAACCGGTTGAAGAGTCAGTCCGGCAGGAAGACCTAAAGAGGAGGCCGCATTTTCCGGGTTGAAGGGAAGCTGCTGTCCTTCCGGAATCCGTGTGATCTCCCGGGAAAGGCCTTTTTCACCGCGTATAAGATCACGCAGTCCGTACGATTCCTGGCCGTAGGAAGTATAGCCCAAGCATAAGCAGGCCCAGAGAAGGTAGTGAATCTTACTTTTCATCATGAGGTAGTTTGGAATAAACAATATACGACATGTCACTTGCCGTCCCAACATATTTTATGCGAAAAACAAAAGGCGACCGTGTCGGCCGCCCTTTGTTCGATTTCAAGGTTTTTCGTGATTAACGTTCGATGATGAGCTTCTTGATATCACGGTGCTGGCTGTCTGAGAGGGCCACGAAGTAGATGCCTTTGACCAGATCGGCCACGTCAACACCGAACTTGTTGAGGCCTGCCGTTACATTCATCGGACGATTGTACACGGTCTTGCCGACCATGTCGATGATCTGCAGGTTCATCGGAGCGGATGCGTCCGCATTGAACAGGATGTTGACTTCATCCTTGGCAGGATTCGGATAAAGCGTAAGCTCGTTGACAGCGATGTCTGTGAATATCTCAGCAGACGCGTCGGCTTCCTGGGCGGTACGGAAGGTAGTGCTTGCCACATTTACACGTAACGTGTAGCAGCTGCCCGTATTGAAGACTCCGTTGTATCCGTATACCTGAATGAGATAGGTGGTTGCAGTGGTGGTGTTTCGGATGATGACTTCACCGGTTGTTGCGCTGTTCTGCGAAATCGCCAATTGGGTTCCGGTGCTGCTGTACAGGCGGATGTCATAATCGGCCGGAAGGTTGGAAAGATCGATCCGGATGTTGGTGTTCGGAGAAGTGGTGGTGAACTTGAACCAATCCTTGTCCGTGCTGCTGCTGATGAGGCCGAAAATATTGGTGTTGGTGGAAATTGTCTTGGCTGCACTGCTGGAATTGTTTGATTCCCAGGTGTCAGTACATGCACCGGCGGCGGTGGTGAAATTAGGTCCTGCCACATAGGTGCCGAGAAGGCCGTTGCAAACTGCCTGAACCTGCCAATTGTAGGTAGTGGAGGCGGATAGTCCGGTGATTGTTTTGGACGTGAGGGTGGAGGTGGTGGTTGTCCAGCTTGTTGCAGTGGAAGTCTTATACTGGATGTAATAGTTGATGGCACCGCTGACACCTGCCCAGGTCAGCGTGACTCCCGATGAAGTGATGGAAGAGGTGGCCAGGCCCGTAGGATTTCCGCAAGAGGTGGCAACCGTCGTGAAGGAGCCGGAAACTGTCGAACTCGTTCCGTTCGAACAGACGCTCTGCAAGGTGTAATTGTATGTGGTGCCAGGGCTTAAGTTGGAAATCGTGATGGAATTGGTGGGAGAGGAAACCGTGGTGCAATTCGTGGTGCCCGCGACGCAATAGGTCAGGTTGTAGCTGGTTGCACCGGTAACGGAAATCCAGCTGATCGTTGCACCGCTGGTGGTGACGTTAGTGACCGTGATTCCGGTCGGAACACCGCAGGTGGATACAGGCGTGCAGCCGGTCGAAGAAAGCAGACTCAAACGGTTCACGGTACCTGTTGCGAACAAGGCGTTCATCCTTGCGGACTGGCCGGCCGTGAACATGTACATGCAACGGTCGTCGGTGTAATCCATGTAATTCATGGTCATCTCTACCGGTGTTCCTGTGCAAGTGCTAAGGTGCGGGTAGGTCGGACAGCCGTAGTTGGAGGTGTTGTGTGTAGGGGTGTCATTCACCTGGTCGCTGCCGCAATTGGCATCACCCCAGATATGTCGCAGGTTCAGCCAGTGACCCACCTCGTGGGTAGCCGTACGGCCCAGGTTGTAAGGCGCTCCCGAGCTGGGGCTGAGCATGCTTCCGACGGTAGTGTACTGAAGGACCACTCCGTCTGTGGCTGAAGATCCGCCCGGGAATTGTGCATACCCCAGGATACCTCCGCCCATGTTGCAGACCCAGATGTTCAGGTAACTACCGGACGGCCAGGCATCGAGGCCGCCGTTCGCATAGTATTTCATGGCATCGTTGGTACTGAAAGAGGTGACGGTAGTCTGGCGGCGTTCAATTCCGGTGGTAGAGGCGCCGGTAGGGGAGCGTTGCGCCAAGCAGAACTGGATGTTGGTGTTGGCGGCCACGGAAGCGAAAGCCGAAGGAATGAGGGATGCGTCCGAGTTGGTTTTTGAAAAGTCTAAATTAAGCTGGTTCAGCTGAGCGATACACTGCGCGTCCGAGATGTTCTGCGCAGAGGTGTTGTAAACGATGTGATAGACGACGGGAATGGTCACCACGGAACTGGTGCGGTTACCGCCCTTGGTTTGCTGCTGAGCGACGTAATTTGCCGTGAAGCGCTCCAGGTCCTGCAAGCGCTGAGCATAACCGGGATCTTCCTGAAGCTGACGGTCCAGCACTTCCATCGATGCACAAATACGTTGCTGCTGTGCAAAAGCACTGAAGGAGAAGAGCGCGAAAGCGACCAGATAAATGGAGAAGAGTAACTTACTTTTCATTTTCACTTATTTTTCGGGTTTTCGAGGTGTGAAGTTAGCCTATAAAAAGGCAGCGGACATGAATTTTTTGGCCAATTTCGGTAAAACTGGGGTAATCATAGGTGAACAAACCGGTATCCCACACCCCTCACCGAATGGAAAAAATCGGGGTTTTTGGGGTCTTTTTCAAAGTATTTCCGGAATGCAAGGATGAAATTGTCCACCGTCCGGGTGGAGGGGTAGATATCGTATCCCCAGACCGTTTCCAGGATTTGTTCCCTGGAAACAACCTCGTTTTTGCGCTCGATGAGCAATTTCAGCAACGCAATCTCTTTTTTGGTCAATGTGGCCTTTTTCCCGTCTTTTCCGGTGACTTCAAAGTTCCTGAAATTCACCTCGTTAGGTCCGAAACGGTAGACATCTTCGATCTCCCGCTTTTCCGACGTGGTCATTCCCCGTTTCACAAGGACATGAACCCTTAAAAGGAACTCCTCCAGGTTGAATGGCTTGGTCATATAGTCGTCGGCGCCGCGTTTAAGCCCCATGATCTTATCCTCTGCCGTGTTCTTGGCCGAAAGGAAGAGTATGGGAAGGGACGTGTTGGATAAACGGAGCGCCTCACAGACGCTGAAGCCGTCCAGACCGGGCAGCATGACATCCAGGATGACCAGGTTGAAGCGTTCCTGTTTGGCCAACCTCAAGGCTTCCGGACCGGTCATGGCAGTGACCACCTTGTATCCTTCTAATTCCAGGTTAAGCTTGATGGCCTCCAAAAGGTGCTCTTCATCCTCCACCAGCAGTATGCGAACAGGAGCAGACATATTACAAAGTTAAACAACCTTCGGCGAAGAGAGTTTGTTAGATATAGGAGTACTTAACGGAAAAATTCTTCCTCTTATTGAGTAACTTCGCCCGCCATGTCGCAATCCATCCTTGCCCTCCTCGCCGAACCTTCTCTCGACAGCCGCCTGTCCGCTATCGCCGCATCGGTTTTGAAGGGAGTGCGTATCTCTCCCGAAGAGGGTTTGTATTTGTATAAATACGCGGAGCTGCCCTTCCTCGGTGCTCTTGCAAATCATGTACGCGAAAGCAAAAACGGCAACCGAACCTACTTCAACCGGAATTTTCATATCGAGCCGACCAATGTGTGTGTCTTCTCGTGCAATTTCTGCTCCTATTCCAGGACGCTGAAGGACCGCGAAGCAGGATGGGAGCTGACGGTCGACCAAATGCTGGATAAAGTGAAGTCCTACGACGGTCAGCCGGTCACCGAAGTCCACATCGTCGGAGGGGTTCATCCCAAGATGAACCTGGAATTCTTCGGCGACCTGATCCGCCGCATCAAATCCCACCGGCCGGACCTTCATGTGAAGGCCTTCACGGCCGTCGAACTCGATTATATGTTCCGCAAAGCGAAGATGACCGTGGAGGAGGGGCTGCAGTTCCTCAAGACGGCCGGACTGGACTCGCTTCCCGGCGGCGGAGCCGAAATATTCGACGAAGATGTCCGGAACCGTATCTGTGCCGACAAGTGCTCCTCCGAGGAGTGGCTGACGATTCATGAGACGGCTCATCGTCTTGGAATTCCCTCTAATGCAACGATGCTGTACGGACACATCGAGGACTTCGCCCACCGTATTGACCACATGGAACGCTTGCGCCTTCTTCAGGACCGGACGGGCGGATTCAACACGTTCATCCCGCTGAAGTTCCGAAACAAGAACAACGAGATGTCGGACGTGCCCGAGGTGAATGTGACGGAGGATCTGAGGTGCTATGCGATTTCCCGCATCTACCTTGACAATTTCCGGCATGTGAAGGCCTACTGGCCGATGATCGGCCGTCAGACGGCCCAGTTGCTGCAATCCTTCGGGGTCGATGATCTTGACGGCACCATCGACGATTCTACCAAGATCTACTCCATGGCAGGCGCCGAAGAGCAGACACCTTCGCTCTCCACGAACGAACTTGTGTCCCTTATCCGCAACAGCGGCCGCACACCGATTGAAAGGGATACGGTGTACAATGTCGTCCGGGATTACTCCGATGAAGTCGTTGAATAAGTCAGGCTGTAGCTTTCAGTTGTGATGGAAGTTAGTGGTTAGTGTTAGTTGCAACCCACAACCCGCAACTCGCATCCGCCTTCGGCGGACTGGCCCAGCGCCTCTTGCCCTGAGCCTGCCGAAGGGCGCAACCCGCACCCCGTCACTCTTCCCCCGTCCCGCGCTTCACATAACCTCTCCATTTTTCGAGCACGGAACTGAAGTCGTCGGGAAGCGGACTTTCGAAAAAGAGTCTGCTGCCTTTTGCGGGATGACGGAATCCGAGCGTGGCAGCATGTAATGCCTGGCGGGGAATCATGGCAAAACAGTTCTCCACGAACTGACGGTATTTTGTGAAGGTCGTCCCCTTCAGTATCCTGTCGCCACCGTACGTGTCGTCATTGAAAAGCGGATGTCCGATGTGCTTCATGTGTACCCGTATCTGATGGGTGCGACCGGTTTCCAATTTGCAACGGATCAACGTCACGTAACCGAACCGTTCCACGACTTCGAAATGCGTCACCGCATGTTTTCCGACTGACGGGTCTTCGAATACATCCATCACCTTTCGGTCTTTGAGGCTGCGGGCGATATTTCCGGTAACGGTTCCGGAGTCTTCCTTGAAATCCCCCCAAACGAGAGCCAGGTAATGCCGGTCAATGGTGTGGTCGAAGAATTCCTTGGCCAGCGACGCCATGGCGCGATCACTTTTGGCGATCACCATCAGTCCGGAGGTGTTCTTGTCGATACGGTGAACCAGTCCCGGCCGGTGCATGCCGCCTTCCCGCACAGGAAGGCTCTCGAAATGATAAACCAGCGCGTTCATCAGCGTGCCTGTGTAATTGCCCACGCCGGGATGGACGACCAGCCCGGCTTCCTTGTCGATGACGACCAAGTCGTCGTCCTCGAAGACGATACGAATCGGGATGTTCTCAGGTACAAGTTCGAACTCCTTTACGGGTTCCGGCAGCACCACTTGAATGAGGTCGCCGGGACGTACCTTGTAACTGGGTTTCGCGGGTTTGCCGTTCACCAGGATGCAGTCATTATCGCAGGCCTGCTGGATACGGTTCCTGGAGGTAACCTCCAGGCGGTTCATCAGAAACTTGTCAATGCGCAGGGGAGCCTGTCCCTTGTCGACGACGATACGGTGATGTTCGTAAAGCTCGTCCTGGTCGCTGGTGTCGAGGTCGACGGGCTCCACGTTCAGCGCTGAATGATGATCATGCGTTCACCCTCCTGCCGACCTGATCTGTCCGAAATACGCAGCAGATAGCTGCCGGCCGCGACTCCGTCCAGCGGTATCTGTCCCGTTAGTGCTCCACGTCGGACGATCTGCCCTTCTGAACTGAGCAACAGATACTCCATGGCGGTCGACGGAGACAGCTTCCGGTCCAGTAGCACGGTGACCTGCGTGGTGGCAGGCTGGGGGAAGACGGTGAAAGGAAGTGGTGCCGTCACCTCGTCTATGCCGATAGGACCGGTGAGAGTGTCGCCAAAAACTGGCCGCATCATCCACGAACCTTGGATCGATGAAGGATACCAGTATCCGTCAACGCCATAAAACATGTTCTGGTGGTTGTCCGTGTTCCGGTCAAGTCCCATGCCAATCAGCAGACCGGGATTGTTCTGGATGAATCCGACCCAGATCGGGCCCGGCTGCAATACGATCAAAGTGTCGAAGACATACCGTGCGAAACCGTTCAGGCTGTCGATGTTCCTGGGACGCTGGTTGATCTGTCGGTAAACGATATTGTCACTGAAACCGGGAGCCGTCACCTGGTCCCAGACACACAATTGGAACAGCGTGGTAGTGACGTTGACTCCGGTGGGATTGAAGTAGATGTCCACGGCACGCAGCGTATCAGCCTTCTTGATGTCGAACCTGTAGGCGAATTTGACACCGGTGTTTCCCGTCACGCCGTATCCGAGTTCCGCGCTGCCGTCGTCATAGGCGTAATAATCGTCAAACACCTGCGTGTATTTCACAGTGTCGTTGTAAAGGTTCGACTGCGTACCGGTGATGGTCACATAGTTCTTCATTTCGAAACTCGCGCGATCGGCCGTAGTCGAAGGATATGCGAAGCCGTTGAGATTGGTGTTGAAGGCTGTAATGGTATTCGAATTTCCTGAAAGGGAGGAGGGCGGAGAGGAGAAAAGCGGATTCCCCGACTCGTCCCGGATCGTTGCAGTATAGATGAAGGATGTAGGACCGTAATTGATGTCGCGTATGGAATCACTGATGGAAACCGACATTGCTGCACCGGGATTGGACAATGCCTTGTAGTGCGTGTAGGGCATTGATTCGAATTCCTGAAGAAGGGAATAGCGCGGACGGACAAAGCCGTTGTCGCGGATGGAGTCGTTCGAGAACGTATTCGACCGCATGATCACATAGTCGATGTTCCAATGGTCGCGGTTACCGTTCACCGTCGCGTAGTTCTTGAAACGGAACCGGAAGGCATTGTAGAGGAAGGCAGGGTCGTTTACACGGAGATTTACGCGGACAAAGGCGGTGTCGCTTCGTCCGGGCACGGACCACTGATGGGTCCAGTCGCCGGTGTCGTCCCTGAATTCGACCACCAGTGAATCCCCGGATTCAGGAGCGTCTCCCAATCCTTGCGGCTGATAGAAGAAGCTGAGCCAGATCGTGGTGTCGTTCTGGTGACCGGAGAGGTCGATCGGTAAGGAGGTAAGGTAATCGGCGATCGAGCTGGTGCCCGATGCGGGGTCATAAGGGTTTCCGAACTGGTTGACGCCGTCCAACGTTGCCACTCCGATGGTGACCGGATCCTCCGGGAAGCTGGAGTTGATGAAAGCGAAACTGTCGATCCAACGGTCTGCCTGCGGATAAACGCCTTCCCGGGAGAAATCATCGATGAATGGAAGCAGTAAGGTGTCTGACGATGACCTGCGGATCACAGAGGAGTTTTGGGCAGCTGAAGAGGATTTCAGCAGTTGATTCCCGTTGAGCGGGAATAAGACTTCCTGCGCGATAACCGGGGATGCGGCCGAAAGGAGCGTGAACAGCCCGAGCAATTGAAGAAGGTTGCCTTTTATCGGTCGCATGGTGAGAATACTAAGTTAGTTTTTAATCGGGTCGGAAAAACAGGTATCAATGTAAATAGAAGTCGACGGCGCTTCCTTGGAGCAGGAAGGAACCTTCGGAGGATTCGGGCGACTGAAGGTAGATTTTAGCGTTCAGTGTGTCCTTCACGCCCGGATCGAAGTTGATGCTGCCCGCAGAGAGAGAGGCTCCCTGCAGCACCAGCAGGGCTTCTGCTTTCGTCAGTCCTGTAAGGTCGGGAACAGGAACCTCGACGGCGCCCATTCCGTCGCCCAGTACCAGGTCGATCGAGGAGCCCTTGTAGATTTCCCTGCCGGGAGGGACGGGCGCTCCTCGGAACAATTGCTTGAGTACGGCGTTTTTCGCCAGGTCCGGTTCAAAAGTGATCCTCCCTACCTTCAGTCCGAACGATTCAAGAATCGCTTCCGCCTGCCGTTGCGATACGTCCGTCAGGTCCGGCATTTTGACCTTGGGTGGTTTTGCCGCATTTACGGTGAGGTAAATGGTGCGGCCTTTCTTGACCAGCGATTTAGGTGCCGGATCCTGGTCAATCACCGTGCCGGGATCCTTGCCGGTCTCGTACAGGGAATCAACGATTTCAAAAGACAGTCCGGATTCCTCGAGCAATGACTGCATCTTCTCCAGTTTCATTCCCAATAGCGCCGGCACTTCGATGCTCTCGCCGTGTCGTGTGAATCCGTTCAGCCATTGCTGAAGGAAAAAGAAAGAGGCTGCAGTAAAAAGCAAAGCCGCCAGCAGGTGATAGCGGAAGCGCTTGCTGCGCAGGAAGTCGAAGAGTGAGCCGGACATCCGTTGGAATGATCAGTTTGAAGGCACGCCGGAGTACAAGCGCTTCATGCCGTATTGCAATATACGGTCGATGAAGTCGTACGGGCGGTAGCCGGATATGGCGGTCTGATGGAAGATGCACGTCGCAGGCGTCATGCCCGGCAAGGAGTTCACCTCGATGAAGATGACTTCCGTCTTACCGCCTGGATAAATCCTCACGAAAGCATCGATCCGGGCATATCCTTCCACGTCCAGGATTTCCGCTGCTTTCCGGAGTTCAGCCTTGACGGCTTCCGATATGCGCCGGCGCTCCTTCGCATCAACGGAATACCTTGCGGGAGTTATGTTCTGTCCCTCGCCGGCCAGGAATTTCTCCTCCAGCGAGAGTACATCACCCTCTGAAAGTGCCTCGGACGCCTCGAAGATCTCATAACTGCGCCGGCCGTTTTCGTCAAGATGCGTGAGAAGGCCTCCCGTGATCTCAAGGAAATGCGACGCATCCCGTCTTGACACCAGTTCTTCAAGAAGGTATTCCGTTTTTCGGGGGAATTCTTCTTTTGGCTTCAGGTGAAGTATTTCCGCAGGACCCGGCAGCAGGGTTTCCGAAGAACGGAATATCATTTCGGTGAATGCTTCCAGTTCCGACCTGTTGCGGATCTTCTTTACGGCACTTGAGCAGCCGTCATCGACGGGTTTCGCGATGAAAGGGAAAGCGAATTCGCGGCAGATTCCGTCGTAAAATGTCTTCGCATCCTGCTTCCAATCGGTTGCCTTTGCCAGCGCATGACGCGCTACCGACATTCCGTGGCGTTGCAGGATCTCGTTGGTTTCGTATTTGTTGATAGTGGTGCGGGAAGAAATTACGCCTGAGCCGTTGTAAGGTAACCCCACCTTTTCCAAGCGCCTTTGCACTTCGCCGTCCTCTCCCGGACGCCCGTGCAGGGCAATGAATACCGCATCGACCTCTTCCGCCAGAGCTTCGTAAGTAAGTTGTCGCGGCTCCAGTACGTTCCGTTCCGAAGTATAGGTCCCAGTGATGCCGGAACATTCGTTCATGATCTCACGGACCACTGCATGTCTTTCGAAATGCAGGGCTTTTTCCCGGATATCATCGGCGTTGTCCTTCAACAGCAGGTTGACAGGCAGCTGGTAGAGCAGATGATTATCCGGAGTGCCCGTAAGGAATACGGGTAGCGGTTCGTATTTGTCGGAAGAGGATAATTTTTCATAGATGTTCCTTCCGCTTTCGACGGAGATATGCCGCTCGGAAGAGTAGCCTCCCATGATGACCGCCACCTTGATCCGTTCCGTTCCTGAGGTCTTCAAACCTGAAATCTCCCGGTCTAAACGCTCCAGTACTTCCGGAATGCGCTGGAACTCCTTCATGTCCGTAGAACGCTCCAGAAGGGAAGTCCTGATGATATAAGTGAGGAACTGGGATGGATTCAATCCGATTTCAGCAGCCTGGTGGAAGAAGAATGAAGAAGGCATCATTCCCGAGGTCGTGTTCGGGTCATTCAGGAAGATCTTGCCTTCCCGTGTGATGAACCCGTCGATTCTGGCGTAGACGTTGAAGTGAAGTGCCAGGAACAACCGCTCGCATTCCTGCCTTATTGCGCGGATGGATTCGTCAGGAAGTTCGATGGGAGTGATCTTGCGGGAAAGTCCGGGAAGATATTTCGACCTGTAATCGAACAGTTCACGGCCCTTTCTGATCTCCGTGGGCGGCAATGCCACCGGCCGGCCATCTTCGTTCCGGATGACGATACAGGAGAATTCCTTTCCTTCGATGAAACCTTCTATCACCACCCGGCTGTCGCCGTCCAGACTCTGCAGCCGTATGCTGCTGTCGCCCGCGGAGAAATCCTCGGTCAGTTGCCGGTAAAGTTGTTCAGGATGGTATACGATACCGCTGAAACGGGAGGAGGTCAGGTGCAATGGAAGGCCGGTTCCTTCACGGATATCCCCTAACGTACGGATGAATCGTAAGCGTTGTTCCGTGTTCCAGCTGTTCCAGTCGGAGGCATGTAATGTTTCAATGAAGAAAGCGCGGTCAATTGCCTTTTGCAACGCACCTTCGTCTGCGGCGGGGAGTATGGTGACTCCGATGGAGGATCCCTGATTGGCGGCTTTAATGACGCACGGAAACCCCGTCTCCTCATTGACCTTGTTGAATATTCTGCTGCGCACCTCCGGGCGAAGCCATTCCTTGCGGTGCAGGTTGAAGAAAGGAGGGCTGTTGAATCCTGCCTCGCGCATCAGTTGCTTCTGTATCGCCTTGTTGATGCCGATCGAGGAGGGCAATATTCCTGAACCGGAATAGGGGATGCCCAGGTATTCAAGGATTCCCTGGATGCGGCCATCTTCGCCGTCGGTTCCGTGCAGGCAGAGGAAACAGAAATCGATCAGGCTCCTGAGTTCATGCAACTCTACAGGCCGTCCTATACCCGCGGCCAGTTCCAGCTGTTTTTCGTGTGTCAGGTTCCCCAGGCTTTCGGAATACACTTGGAACTCATGTTCCGAAGCAGGCAGGTGTTCGACCGGAGGATAGAAGTCACGGATGCTGCCTTTGTAGATGTATTTCCAATCCAAAAGGATGATGTTCCCGAAACTATCCACGAACAGCGGTACCGGCTCAAACAGCGCTTTGTTGAGGTTGTCGTAGACGGTCCTTCCCCCGGCGAAGGAGATTTCCCGCTCGCGGGTACGTCCGCCGAAAAGGATGCCGACACGTAGTTTTTTATCCAACGATTGAAGATTAATGGCTGTAAGGCCATAAAAATAGCCATTTGGCCGCTTGTCAGGTCGAAAAGGATTTGGAATTATAACGAAGCACTGTTGACAGAGATTGTCTGCGGATCCGTTTTCCGATTGCACCTTTCGTTGCCCTGCAGAGGACGATTTCGTACCTTTGCAGCCCTTAAAAACCTTAAAATGATAGCTGTATCCAATCTTTCCCTACGCTACGGGAAGCGGGTGTTATTCGAGGATGTGGAGCTGAAGTTCATACCCGGCAATTGCTACGGTATCATCGGTGCCAACGGTGCCGGAAAATCCACTTTTTTGAAGATTCTCTCCGGAGAGATCGATCCCTCCACAGGTCAGGTCATCATGGCTCCGGGTGCCCGGATGTCCGTCCTTAAACAGAACCACTTCGAATTCGATGACCATACGGTTCTGGCAACGGTCATGCAGGGCAACAAGCGCCTCTGGGATGTGATGCAGGAAAAGGATGCCATCTATGCCAAAGCCGACTTCAGCGAAGAGGACGGCAACCGTGCCGCCGAACTGGAGAACCTTTTCGCCGAGATGAACGGCTGGAATGCGGAAAGCGATGCGGCCAACCTGCTCAGCGGCCTCGGCGTGAAGGAGGAGTACCATCACACCCTCATGGGAGAGCTCAGCGGTAAAGAGAAAGTCCGTGTCCTTCTCGCGCAGGCCTTGTTCGGCAACCCCGACATCCTGCTTCTGGACGAGCCTACGAACGACCTGGACGTTGAAACGATATCCTGGCTGGAGGATTTCCTCGCCGATTTCCAGAACACCGTCATCGTCGTCTCCCACGACCGCCATTTCCTTGACGCCGTCTGCACGCATGTGGCGGACATCGACTTCGGCAAGATCAAACTGTTCACAGGTAACTATACCTTCTGGTACGAATCCAGTCAGCTCGCCTTGCGGCAGCGCTCCGATCAGAACAAGAAGGTCGAAGACAAGCGCAAGGAATTGCAGGAGTTCATCGAACGCTTCAGCGCAAACGCCTCCAAGTCCCGTCAGGCCACGAGCCGTAAGAAGCTGCTTGAAAAGCTCGTCGTCGACGACATCCAGCCGTCGAACCGTAAATATCCCGGCATCATTTTCCGTGCCGAACGCGACTGCGGCGACCAGATCCTCCACGTGGAGCATCTCTCGAAGCGTTCAGCCGAGGGTCAGGCGCTTTTTTCCGACGTGACCTTTTCACTCAATAAAGGGGACAAGGTCGCGGTGCTTTCCAAGGACCACCTTGCCGTCACGGCTTTCTTTCAGATCCTCACAGAACTGGAGAACGCCGACAGCGGTTCTTTCAAATGGGGAACGACCATAACACGGTCGTATCTTCCTAATGATAATGCCACGTATTTCACGGAGGACCTGAACCTGGTCGACTGGCTGCGTCAATATTCCAAGGACAAGGACGAGACCTACGTCCGTGGATTCCTCGGGAAGATGCTTTTTTCCGGAGAGGAGACGCTTAAGAAATCAAACGTGCTTTCAGGCGGTGAAAAAGTGCGCTGCATGGTCTCACGAATGATGCTGACCAACGCCAACTGCCTCCTGCTCGACGAGCCTACCAACCACCTGGACCTTGAGTCGATCACTGCGTTCAACAACGCATTGAAAGACTGGAAACACGTAGCTCTTTTCTCCACGCACGATCATGCCTTTGCCGAATCCGTCGCCAATCGCATCATCGAGCTGACGCCCAACGGCATCATCGACAAACAGATGACCTACGACGAGTACCTGGAAAGCCCTGTCGTGAAGGAACAGCGCGAACGGCTCTACGGAAGGATGGCTACCGCCTGATCACCTGCCGGAGTACTCCACGCCTAGATTGTAAAGGAGGAACGAGAAGACGTCCGTCTGCTCTTCTATTTGCTTGGCTACGGGCTTGCTCGATCCCAGAGCCGTGGACCCTGCATGTCCTGCATTGATGTCGATGCGGATCAGCTGGGGATTTATTCCGGCATCCTTTTCCTGCAGTGTCGAAATGAACTTGAAAGAGTGGGCGGGAACGACACGGTCGTCATGGTCACCGGTGGTGACCAGTGTCGCCGGGTATTTGGTCCCGGCCTTGATAGTATGCAGCGGTGAATAGGCGTATAGGTAGCGGAAGCCGGCCGTGTCTTCGCTGGAGCCGTAGTCGCCCTTCCAGGCCCAGCCGATCGTGAACGTATGATAGCGTAACATGTCCAGCACACCTACTGCCGGCAATGCGACCTTGAACATGTCCGGACGCTGCGTCATGCAGGCGCCGACCAGCAAGCCGCCGTTGGATCGTCCGCCGATCCCAAGCTTGTCGGAATTCGTGTAACCGTTCTTGATCAGGTAGTGAGCAGCGGAGATGAAATCGTCGAAAACGTTTTGCTTCTTCTGCTTTGTTCCGGCTTCGTGCCAGGCTTCCCCGTATTCGCCGCCACCACGGATGCACGGCATGGCGAACACGCCGCCCTGTTCCAGCAATACGAGCCGTTCGATCTTGAACTCGGGGGTCTTGCTGATGTTGAAGCCGCCGTATCCGAAGAGCAGGGTAGGGCGCTGTCCGTCCAGGATCATGTCTTTGTGGCGGACAATGAACATGGGTATCTGAGTGCCGTCGTAACTCTTGTAGAAGACCTGTTCCGTTACATAGTCCTCGGACTTGAAAGGCATGGAGGGACGGAAGAAAATGCGCTGCTCGCCGGTCGACAGCCGGTAGCGGTAGATGGTCGTCGGTGCCGTGAAGGTGGTCAGGGAGTAGAAGAGGTTGTCGTCCTTCTTGCTCGCGGACAGCTGGTCCACCGTACCGATGGTCTCCAGCGGAATGTCCCGGATGAACCGTCCTTCCGGAGAATGGAGTTTAAGAACACTTTTCGCATCCTGCAGGTACTTGGCGATGATGAAGCCTTTTCCGATAGCAGCTTCCTGAAGCACCTCTTTCTGCTCCGGGATTACGTCTTGGCGGTGTGTGCCTGCGGAGTCATCAGCCTGGATCCTGACCAGTTTATAATTGGACGCGTCTTTGTTCGTGAGCACCAGCAGCGAAGTGCTGTCGTTGTCGATGACGGAGTAATCGTTGCTGAAATCGCTCACAAGTGTGATGAACCGGCTGCCGTATTTCCGGAGGTCTTTCACCATGAGGTTGTTTCCGCTGGTGCCTTCCGATCCGGTGATGATCAGGAAGCGCTCGTCGGAGGTCACGGAAGCAGAAAAGTTTCGAAGAGGGTGTCCCTTGTCTTCGTAGACAAGCGGATCTGCTGATTGGGGAGTTCCCAGGACGTGGTAATAGATCTTGTGGTATTCGTTCTTGCCTTTCAATTCTTCACCGGGTGCCGGACGGTCGTACCTGGAATAATAGAATCCGTTGGCCTTCCAAGCGATTCCGGAGAATTTGACCCAGTCCACCGTGTCTGCAAGGTCTTTCCCGCTTTCGGTGGAACGTACGAGGATCCTGTTCCAATCACTGCCGGCGCTGGAGATCGAATAGGCCATGTACTTGCCGTCGTTAGAGACTTCCGTGCCGCCGATGTTGACAGTGCCGTCGACAGACAATGTGTTCGGGTCCAGAAAGGGTTTCGGTTTGGCGTCAGGGTCCGAAAGGATGTTAAGTATGAATTGGTTCTGCAGGCCGTCGTTCGTATAGACGAAATAGTTCTTTCCGCCTTTGAACGGCGCTGACATTTTCGGGAAGTTCCAAAGTTCGGTAAGTCGTTGCTTCAACTGACTGCGAAAAGGAATACCGGAAAGGTACTTCTCTGTCACCGCATTCTCCTCCTTCACCCATGCAGCAGTCTCTTCGGAACGGTCGTCTTCCAACCATCGGTAAGGATCCGGGACATTCGTTCCGAAATAATCGTCCGTCCGGTCGGTCTTGCGGGTGTCCGGATACTTGAACGGTTGGCCTGCCGCGACCGATGCGGCAAGTGACAACAGGGAAGCGAACAGGATGATTCGCGTTTGCGGGGAAAGCGGCTGTTTCATGCTGACCGCAAGTTAGCAAATCATCAGGACTGGTCCGGCTTTTCCGTTGGCGTCCGGACGTTCTTTCGTAACTTCGGAAGAGGATATTCCGTCATGTTCCGAATAGCGCCTACACCTTCCGGTTACCTTCATCTCGGGAACGCCTTTTCCTTCCTGTTAACTCGCCAATTGGCGGACAGTCACCACCGCAAAATCCTTTTGCGGATCGACGACCTTGACAGCGAACGGATGCGACAGGAATATGTCGATGACATTTTCGAATCATTGGATTGGTTAGGCATTCGGTGGGAGGAAGGTCCGAGGGATGCCGATGATTTCCGTCGAAACTGGTCTCAACAGTTCCGACTGGAAGAATACCGAAAGGTGATTGACGGTCTGATTTCCGAAAAAAAGGTTTTTGCCTGCCGATGTTCCCGTAAGACACTCTCGGCCTCGGGCGCTTATCCCGGCACCTGTGAAAATATGGACATCCCTTACGATACTCCCGATACGGCGTTGAGAGTAATGGTTCCGTCCGCGTCAGAGATTTGTTTCAACGATGCATATTCCGGCTCTCAGCGTATCGCCCTGGGTCGGTGCATGGGGTCTTTCATCATACGACGTCGGGACGGGGTTCCGGCCTATCAGCTGGCTTCCCTGGTCGATGATCGTCTGTTCGGTATCACCTATGTAGTGCGCGGGACGGATCTAATGGAATCCACGGCAGCCCAATTGTATCTGGCGGAAAAAATAGGTTATGACGGCTTCGGCACGAATCCCTTCCTGCACCACGAGCTGCTGCCGGACGAAAACGGAATGAAACTTTCCAAATCTGAGGGCGCTTACTCCCTTAAATCCATGCGTGCGGCGGGAGTAACCGCCGAAGAGGTACTGAGCAGGCTGCAACCGCAGCTGGACCGTTACCGCAGGTGCTGATAGACGTTTACCGGACGAAGGATCCGGCTGCCGCTTCCGCGCAACGTTCACCGTCCATCGCTGCTGATACGATCCCGCCTGCATATCCTGCACCTTCCCCACAGGGGAAAAGGCCCCGGATCTGAGGATGCTCCAGCGTTTGCCGGTCGCGCGGGATGCGCACAGGTGCCGATGTCCTTGATTCGGTCGCTACCAGCACGGCCTCGTTGGTCAGGTACGGTTTCATTTTCTTTCCGAACTGTTTCAGTCCTTCCCGCAAAGCGCTGCTGACGAACGCCGGCAGCACTTCCTTCAGCTCCACCGACCGTACGCCCGGGTGATAGGAGCACTCCGGCAGATCGGATGAAGCCTTGCCGCGCAGGAAATCCATGAGCCGCTGTGCAGGGGCTATTAGTTTTCCTCCGCCGGCTCGGAAGGCTTTCTGCTCGACGGATTGCTGGAAGTATAAGCCCGACAAAGCTCCGGTGCCGAAAGGTTCGAAGTCTTCATTGTTAATGCTGACCACCATGCCTGAATTCGCAAACGGATTGTTGCGTTTGGAAGGAGACCAGCCGTTGACGACCACTTCGCCGGGAGATGTCGCAGCAGGCGCGATGATGCCTCCCGGGCACATGCAGAAGGAGTAGACGCCTCGTCCCTCGGACTGAGCCGTGAGAGAATAGGAGGCAGGGGGAAGCCACGGGCCCCGGTCGGAGCAATGGTACTGCACTTGGTCGATGATGAGTTGAGGATGTTCGATCCTGACACCGAGCGCGAACGGCTTCGCTTCGATGTAAAAATTCTTGCGTTCCATCATTTCATAGATATCCCGCGCGGAGTGACCTGTTGCCAGAATTACGGCAGTGGCAGGCATTTCCTCGGTCTCATCGTTATTAAATCGGCTGACCTGCACCGCCCGTATCTTATTGTTGGTGGTCAATATGTCCGTAAGCCTGGTCCCGAACCGTACCTCCCCGCCGCATCGCAAAATCGTTTCACGGAGGGCGGTGACAATCTTGGGCAGCTTGTTCGTGCCGATGTGCGGATGCGCATCGACCAATATGGAGGGGTCGGCGCCGTGCATCACGAGCAGCGAAAGGATGCGCTGTATGTCGCCGCGCTTCCCGGAACGTGTATACAGCTTCCCGTCGGAGTAGGTCCCTGCGCCGCCTTCGCCGAAACAATAGTTCGAATCCGGATCCACTTCCCCTTCCCGGTTCAGGCGGGCGAGGTCGATCCTTCTTGACCGCACATCCTTTCCCCGTTCGAGCACGATCGGCTTGAATCCCAATTCGATCAGGCGCAGTGCCGCGAAGATGCCTGCCGGCCCGCATCCGACGACGATCACGGCAGGCTTTCCGGAAACGTCCTTCCGTAAATCGAAAAGCGCTTCAAGGTTCTCCGGGGCGGGCGGGTCCTCGTCCACATAGGCCTCGATGAAAAGCCGGATCTTCACCCGACGGGCGCGAGCGTCGATAGAACGCTTCCTGAGCACAATTTTCACCCGTTCCGGAGCGACCTGCAGCATCGCCGCTGCCGCTTCCAGGTGAGCTGTCTTGTCGGCTGCTTCTTCGGGCAGAAGGACAAGTTCGAGCTGTCGTACCATGTGTTATTCAAAAAAGAAGGATACGTAGAAGATCTTGGAACGCAAGGCGTCCAGTGCATTTGAATAGGCGGTGTTCTCCTTGACCAGGAGATTCGGTAATCCGTTGAACATCTTGATTTCCGGGGAGAATTTGAAGTAAGGCATATAAAAGTCCGCCCCAAGCCCTATTTCATAGCCGTAATCCTTGCGGTTGAGCTTGATGATATCAGGGTCTTTTTCCTTCACCTTCGCCTGAGATATCATGTCGATGGAATAACGTGCTCCGGCCAGTACGTAGATCCTGTAATTGTCGATCCGTTTCGATTTGTATTTGAGGTTGACGGGGAATTCCAGATACGTCGACTCCACGGGCTTCACCAGCAGCGCCCTGCGCCCGCCGGGTTCGTAATAACCGTAGTCCAGTGCTCGCTGGCAGAAGGACAACGCCGGGATGAAACGCAGGTCGAAGTAATTCCCAAGATGGAGGTTGGACAGGATGCCAAGATTAAGTCCTCCTTGGGCACGGGGCATCACGCTGTAGACACTGTCTTGATACTTTAGGTCGCCGGCTGGGTCGAGACGGAAATTGGCCGAGTTGATTCCAAGTACGAATCCGAAGTGGATGCGTTGCTTGTCATACTTGGGCAGATTCATCGGCACATGGCTCATCTGCGCGGACGAGATGTCTCGGTTCACGCCGAGTAGTGCGATACACAGCGACAGGTATGTGAAGGCTTTCTTCACGCTTTGATTCCGCAATAAACGGAAACGACGCCGAAGGTCATCGGCCGGGCGGTGGTACTTACGAATCCTGCTTTGTTCAATTCGTCCAGAAAAGCCTGGCCCGACGGAAAAGCCCGAATGGATTCGTGCAGGTACGTATAGGCGGACGGGTCTTTGGAGATCATTTTTCCAAGGGAGGGGGTGATGCGTGTCGAGTAGAAGTCGTACAGCGAGCGTATCACAGGGTTGTTCGGATGGGAGAATTCCAGCACGACGAGTTTTCCGCCCGGTCGGAGTACACGGTGTATTTCGCGAAGTCCTTCCTGCAGCCGTTCGAAGTTACGTACCCCGAAGGCAACGGTTACAGCATCGAATTTATTGTCGTCGAAGATCAGTTTTTCCGAATCCCCTGCCAGCAGCTCGATCTTGTCAGACAGTCCTTTTGAACGTACTTTTTTTCGCCCGATCTCGAGCATCTCTTCGGAAATGTCGACACCGAAGATCTTTTCCGGATGAAGCTTCATGGCGGTCAGCGCCACATCGGCAGTGCCGGTGGCGATGTCGAGCAGGAGTTTCGGCTTGTCATGACGGAGCTCTCGGATGGCGGAAGACCTCCAGTAGCGGTCTATCCCGAATGAAAGGAAGCGGTTCAGGAAATCGTAGCGAAGCGCGATGTTGTCGAACATTCGAGCCACCTGCTGCTTCTTGCTGCCGCCGGAGGTGCCGTAGGGTGTTACCTGCTCAGCCATATCAGGCGATATTTAGTTTTCTGGCCTCCGCAAGCAGTTCCTGCTTGTCCACAGGAACCACCCCGACGCGTTCGCATACTAGTCCGCCGGCCAGATTGGAAAGCGCTGCAAGCAGGCGGTCCGACGTTCCCGCGGCAAGGCAAAGGGAGGCGACGGAGATGACCGTGTCGCCGGCGCCGGATACGTCTGCGATATTGCGTACGTGGGCCGGCAGGTGACGCGATCCCTTTTCGGATCGGATGAGAACCCCTTTTTCAGAGAGCGTCAGCAGGACATTGGAGAGCGCGTGGTCGCCTGCAAGCTTGTCCACTGCACTGACGAGTTCTTCCATCCGGCCCTTGTCCAGGTCGAGTTTCATGCCTTCCCGGAGTTCTTTCAGATTAGGCTTGAAGAGGGTGACGTTCTTGTAATGATTGAAGTTCCGTTTCTTGGGATCGACAGTGACAGGGATATGACGTGCTTTCGCCCATTTGACTACCTGCTCGATGAGTGCCTTGGAGATGACTCCCTTGTCATAATCTTCAAAGATGATCACGTCGACCTGATGACTGTCCAACAGGCTGGAGATGCGTCCAAGCAGCTGTTTGCGTTCGGAGGCGGTGATGTCCGACAGCCACTCCTCGTCCACCCTTAACATCTGGTGGTTGTTGCCGATCACGCGTGTTTTGACAGTAGTAGGACGGTCAGCACTTTGGACGATCCCGTCGGAAGTCATGCCCAGCTGCTGCATCAGTTCGATAAAGTTGCGTCCGTTAAGGTCGCCTCCGATGACCGAACACAGGACGGGAGTGGCGCCCAGTGCCTGAAGGTTGATGGCTACGTTGGCGGCTCCTCCCAGTCGGTTCTCCCTTTTATTGACGAGTACGATGGGTACCGGAGCTTCCGGGGAGATACGGTCGACCTGTCCCCATAAATAGGCATCGAGCATGACATCGCCGATGACCAACGCTGTCATCCCGTTGAAGGATTTGAAAAGGGAATCCAGGTTATTCTTGCGTGAGGTCATGGGAGGCATCGTAATGGTTCAGGATGAAAACCGGCTACGTTCCGGGAGACTATCGGAGGCGCGACAAAGCTTCACGGATACGTCGTACCGCTTCGGTGAGCTTGTCTTCGGAGGTGGCATATGACATTCGGAAACAGTTCGGATCACCGAAAGCTTCGCCGGTGACCAAGCTCACATGGGCCGTATTAAGGAGGTACATGCACAAGTCTTCGGCGGTCCGGACGGGTGTGTTTCCGTCGCTTTTCCCCAGAAAACTGCTGATGTCGGCGAAGACATAGAAAGCTCCTTCCGGCATGTTGAGTTTTATTCCCGGAATATCCTTCATCAGCCGTAGAACGAGGTCGCGTCGATGACGGAACGCTTCCATCATCTCCTGCGTGGGTCGCATATCCCCGTTCAATGCGGCCTCGGCGGCCTTCTGTGCGATGGAGGAGGCTCCCGAAGTGAACTGCCCCTGTATCTTGTCGCAGGCATCAGCGATCCATTTCGGGGCGCCGATGTAGCCGATCCGCCACCCCGTCATGGCATAGCCTTTGGAGACCCCGTTCACGATGATGACACGGTCGCGAACGGAGGGGAATTCCGCAATGGAGGTGTGCGATCCGACGAAATTGATGTGCTCATAGATCTCGTCCGACATGACGAACACATGGGGATGACGCTCCAGTACCTGGACGAAACCCGCGAGTTCTTCGCGCGAGTAAACCGAGCCGGTGGGGTTGCAGGGCGAGGAGAAGATGATGAGTTTTGTCTTCGGGGTGATGGCGCTCTCCAGTTGAGCGGCTGTCATCTTGAAGTCGTGAGCGATGTCCGTGGAGACGGTCACCACCTTGCCTTCGGCCAGTTTGACGATTTCAATGTAACTTACCCAGAAGGGCATGGGTATGATGACCTCGTCGCCCGGATCGACCAGGCTGAGGACGACGTTTGCAATGGACTGCTTCGCTCCCGTTGAAACGACAATCTGGTCCGGAGCGTATTCCAGGTTGTTCTCACGCTTGAACTTGGCGGAAATGGCCTTGCGCAGTTCGGGAAAGCCGGCTATGGGCGTATAAAACGTGAAGCCGTCATCAATCGCCTTTTTTGCAGCCTCGCGGATGTGCTTGGGAGTAACGAAATCAGGTTCACCCAGGCTAAGATTGATGACATCTACTCCCTGGGCTGCCAATTCGCGACTTTTCTTAGCCATACCGATGGTCTGGCTTTCTGACAGGTAAAGAACTCGTTTGGAGAGGGGGTGTGATGCCATAGGAAAATGAACTGCAAACCTACTTCATTTCATCGTATAGCCCAATTTTTTCTCCATTTCGGTGTTCTTTTAAACAATCATAATTAATTGATTATTAGTATATTGAATATTGTCAATTAAAACATTTTGTAAAAGAACATCTCGCGGCCTTTTTCAGCTCACCGGGCTTACCGTTTTGTAGGTTTATTCGCTTACGCAGACAGCTTGTCGCATTGCTTTTCCTGCTTATGTCAGTTTTTTCATTTTGGCATGAATTTCGACCTTGCAGAACCGTCAGATGCGACGTCGTTTGACTGCCAACCTGTCTAATTAGAATTTACAAGCATGACTTTTTCCGGAAATCCCGACACTCCGTTCAACCTGATGAACATTCTGGACGACGATACGGAGTTCATACCCCTGCTTTCCCAGGAGGACGAAGCCTCCATGAACAAGCAGGACATCCCCGATACTCTTGCCATTCTCCCTTTGCGTAATACCGTGCTGTTTCCCGGCGTGGTGATTCCGATCACGGTCGGAAGGGATCGCTCGATCAACCTGATCAAGGACGCCTATAAGGGCGATAAGATCATCGGCGTAATCGCCCAGAAAGACGTTTCCGTGGAAGATCCCGGCCTGGAAGACCTGCACAGGGTGGGAACCGTCGCTCACGTCTTGAAAATGCTCCGTATGCCCGACGGAAATACCACCATCATCATTCAGGGCAAAAGACGTTTCGAAATCGTCGAGCAGGTGCAGACAGAACCGTACATCACCTGCAAAGTCCGGGCTCTCGTCGAGTATCAGGCCGCCAAGAGCGACAAGGAATTCCTGGCGACAGTCTCCTCCCTCAAGGACCTCGCGCTGCAGATCATCCAGAACTCCCCGAACATCCCGTCGGATGCGGCTTTCGCCATACGCAACATAGAAAGCCCCTCTTTCCTGATCAATTTCATCTCCTCCAACATGAACCTGGACGTCCCGCGTAAGCAGGAGCTGCTGGAGATCGGCGACCACAAGAAACGTGCGACCAGCGTATTGGAATACCTGTCCAAGGAACTGCAGATGTTGGAGCTCAAGAATCAGATCCAGAATAAGGTCCGCGTCGATATAGACAAGCAGCAACGCGAGTATTACCTGAATCAGCAGCTACGCACCATTCAGGAGGAACTCGGCGGCACGACTCCCGACCGGGAAGTGGCCGAGCTTCGTGAACGTTCGCGCTCCAAGAAGTGGTCGAAGGAGACAGGTGAGGTCTTCAACCGCGAATGCGACCGGTTATCGCGGATGAATCCTGCCGCTGCAGAGTATTCCGTCCTGATCAATTATCTCGAGCTGATGCTCGATCTCCCTTGGAATGAATTTACGCAGGACAATTTCGACCTCCAGCATGCCCAGAAGGTGCTCGACAAGGACCATTACGGACTGGAGAAGGTCAAGCAGCGTATCCTGGAATACCTGGCCGTCCTAAAACTCAAACGCGACATGAAGTCGCCGATCATGTGCCTCTACGGCCCTCCGGGCGTCGGTAAGACATCCCTCGGGAAGTCCATAGCAAAGGCACTTGGAAGAAAATATGTGCGCATGTCCCTGGGCGGACTGCGCGACGAAGCGGAAATCCGCGGCCATCGAAAGACCTACATCGGGGCGATGCCCGGCCGTATCGTGCAGAACCTGCGCAAGTCGAAATCCTCCAATCCGGTTTTCGTCCTGGACGAGGTGGACAAGCTCGGTAACGATTTTCATGGGGATCCCTCTTCCGCGCTGCTTGAAGTACTTGATCCCGAGCAGAACAACGCTTTCTACGATAATTA
Organism: Bacteroidota bacterium; assembly: GCA_046052345.1. Taxonomy (GTDB): domain Bacteria; phylum Bacteroidota; class Bacteroidia; order AKYH767-A; family 2013-40CM-41-45; genus Pollutiaquabacter. Next base: position 31,792 of record JBJOMN010000041.1, read on the forward strand.
CCTCGAGGTCGATTATGACCTTTCGAATGTCCTCTTCATAGCTACTGCCAATTCACTCAGCCGCGTTCAGCCTGCATTGCTGGACCGTATGGAGATAATAGAGATAAACGGCTACACGCTCGAGGAGAAGGTCCAGATCGCACTCAAGCACCTTGTCCCGAAGCAGCTTTCCGCACACGGCTTGAAGAAAGACCATGTGAAGCTTTCTCCCAAGATCATCGAACACCTCATCGATCGTTATACCCGTGAATCGGGCTGTCGCGGGTTGGAGAAGAAGATCGCTTCCGTCGTCCGCAGCATCGCCAAGCAGGTCGCCATGGAGGAGGAGTACGATCCTGCCGTAACCGTGGATGACATCACACGTATTCTCGGAGCGCCGGTATATCCCGCGGAGAAATACCAAGGGAACGAGACCGCCGGTGTAGTTACCGGGCTAGCATGGACTTCCGTCGGAGGCGACATCCTGTATGTCGAGGTGTCGGTGAACAAAGGAAAGGGCAAGATGACGGTGACCGGTAACCTGGGCGATGTGATGAAGGAGTCCGCGGTCATCGCCATGGCCTATCTCAAGGCTCATGCTGACGACCTCGGTATCGATTACAGGGTGTTCGACCAGTGGGATGTCAATATCCACGTACCCGAAGGCGCCACCCCCAAAGACGGGCCTTCAGCCGGAATAACATTGCTGACAGCCCTTGCGTCCGCGTTCACGCAGCGCAAGGTGAAAAACAGCTTGGCAATGACCGGTGAAATCACACTCCGCGGAAAAGTATTGCCGGTCGGCGGTATCAAGGAAAAGATCCTCGCCGCCAAGCGGGCCGGAATAAAGGAGATAGTGCTGTGCGAGGAGAACCGAAAAGACATCGAGGAGATCAAGAAGGAGTACATCAAAGACTTGAAATTCACCTACGTGAAGGAAATGATCGAAGTCGTCAACCACTCCCTGATGAAGGAGAAGGTGAAAAAGCCGCTCGATATCCGTTTTGACCCGGTGGTATCCGCGAACGGCAGGAGCTGATTCATTAGTCAGAACCTGACCTCGGTCTGATATCCCGCGTGGGAATGTCGGTTACATTCCCGCAGATGCTTCTTGAGTAACGTGTTTTGGGTGACGCTCCATGAAAAATTCGGAGGGGTAAGTGTCACGAGTGCTTGTAACCACCAACCACTAACCACCAACTCCTCAACCCTTCATGGAAATCAGGAACTCCTCGTTGGATTTCGTTCCGCGCATCTGACCGAGCAGGAATTCCATGGCCTCGAGCGGGTTCATGTCTGCAAGGTGGTTACGAAGGATCCACATGCGTTGCAGCATTTCCTTGTCCAGGAGCATGTCTTCCCGGCGGGTAGAGGACGCTACCAGGTCGATGGAGGGGAAGATGCGCTTATTGGCCAACTTCCTGTCGAGTTGAAGCTCCATGTTGCCGGTTCCTTTGAACTCCTCGAAGATCACTTCGTCCATTCGTGATCCTGTGTCGATCAATGCGGTAGCGATGATCGTAAGGCTGCCTCCGTTCTCGATCTTCCGGGCCGATCCGAAGAAACGTTTCGGTTTGTGCAATGCATTCGCTTCCACGCCGCCGGAAAGAACTTTGCCGGAAGCAGGTGCGACTGTATTATAGGCACGGGCAAGCCGGGTGATGGAGTCGAGCAGGATGACGACATCATGTCCGCACTCAACAAGTCGCTTCGCTTTCTCGAGGACGATATTCGCGATCTTGACGTGACGGTCGGCCGGCTCGTCGAAGGTGGAAGCGACGACCTCCGCCTTTACGCTGCGCGCCATGTCCGTCACTTCTTCCGGACGTTCGTCGATCAGCAGGATGATCATGTATACCTCCGGATGGTTGGCGGCGATGGCATTCGCCACCTCTTTCAGTAACATCGTCTTTCCCGTCTTCGGCTGCGCCACGATAAGTCCGCGTTGCCCTTTGCCGATCGGGGTGAACATGTCCATGATCCTGGTGGAGTAGGTGGCCTGGGGACCGTCCGCCAACTTCAGTTTTTCGTTCGGGAAGAGCGGTGTCAGGTAGTCGAAGTGAATACGGTCACGTGCTGTGGCGATATCCAGTCCGTTGACCATTTCGGCACGCACGAGCGGGAAATATTTCTCCCCTTCACGCGGCGGACGAACAACACCTTTTACAGTGTCACCAGTCTTCAGACCGAAAAGTTTGATCTGATGCTGGGTGACATACACATCATCCGGTGAAGTCAGGTAATGGAAATCGCTGGAGCGCAGGAAGCCGAATCCGTCCGGCATGACTTCAAGTACGCCCTCGCAGGTAACCAGGCTGTCCGGATCGGGAGCCTGCTCCGGCTCGCGGAAATCCCTGCGGTGACGGAAATTCCGGTCGTTGTCGAACCGCTGCTGCTGCTGCGGTTGGAAAGACTGCTGCTGGAATCCGGTCTGATGAGCAGGGCGCGGCGAATCCGAAGTTTCGGAGGTCGCAGGTACAGGTGCGGACGCAGTTGATGCAGGAGTAGGTGCAGGTGAACCTGCAGGTCGTTCGGCGGGATGCGATGTGACGGGCCTGCGTTCGGGACGAGGTACAGCTACCCTGACACTGGGCTCAAGCACGACTTTTTCCTCTCCGGTTGTTTCTTGTTTTTCAGGAATGACTCGCTTTCGACGAGTACGATTGGCATCACCGTCTTCAGAGGCAGTTGTTTTGGCTTCTTTTACTTCAGCGGGCTGCTTGATCTCCGCGGGTGCTTTCGGTTCACGGGGAGGGCGACCACGCGTGGGTTTCTCGGTCTTCGGGAAAGCCGAAGGTGTCAGCGCCTGTTGGTCAAGGATCTTATAGATAAGTTCCTGTTTACGGAGGTCATCCGAATTAGGGATGTTCATGGAACGGGCGATTTCCTTCAGCTCGTTGACCAGTTTGTCATTCAGTTCAGTGATGTCGTACATGATGTAAGGAGTCCGAAGGCGGTGATCCGGACCCTCGGAATAAAGTTAAGTATGATGTTATATCGTATTAAATTCGGGGAAATACATCGGAAGGTCCGAAGTCTGTCAATCTTTTGCGGGAAGTGGTTGGGAAGGGAAGCAAGAACCGGGAAATCGGGGCAAAACCCCCTCTGTGCTTCGGAATTCGTATTGCAATAGTACGCCTTTTCCCCGTTTACGACAAATTTTTGAGGTTTATTTTTTAACATCCGAGGGATGAAAAGCACAGGTTTTCCATGCTTATCGACCTTTAAGTTGTTTTTTTTATCAATTTTATGGCATACAAATAACCTATGCTTCAACGAATCCAGTCCTTGTTCCTGCTGTTGGTCGTCGCTCTTTCCGTTTTATTGTTTTTCCTGCCGGTCTACGAGCTGCCATCCGCAATACCTGCCGTGTCTACGCCTCAGCCTTATGTTCTCAGCGGTAATACGCTGCTTTCCATCATTAACGGCGCAGTCGGCGTACTGACTTTCATCTGCATCTTCCTCTTCCGTAACCGTAATTTGCAGCTTCGGCTCGCGAACGTGAACCTTTTGCTGATCTGCATCCTGATCGGTTTGCTTTTTTTCCTTGCGGATACCCTGGGCAGCACCAGCAATGCTCCCATCAGTTACCGCTACGGATCTTACCTTCCGCTGATCCAGTTGATCTTCACCTTTCTTGCCTCCAGGGCCATCCGTAAGGACGAGGAGCTTGTCCGTTCTGCCGATCGTTTAAGGTAGGATTGGTGGTTAGTGGTTAGTGGTTAGTGTTTGTCCCTCGTCCTCCATGCCCCGCCGTATTTGCTTGCTTTCCGATACTCACGGATACCTGGACGACAGGATTCTTCAATTTGCGAAGGGATCTGATGAAATCTGGCACGCCGGTGATTTCGGTGATATGAATGTTTCCGATCGATTGGCTGCGCTACGTCCTTTGCGCGGTGTCTACGGTAACATTGACGGGCATACCTTGCGTACAGTTCATCCGGAACATCTGTTCTTCGAAATTGAAAAAGTGAAAATTCTCATGATTCATATCGCAGGGCCGTTCGGCAAGTATGTTCCGGGTGTCCGAGAACTGCTGGACAGACTCAAGCCGGATGTGCTGGTCTGCGGACATTCCCACATCCTGAAGGTCCAACTCGATGAGAAACGGAAGATGTTATATGTGAATCCCGGCGCCGCAGGAGTTCAGGGTTTTCATGCGTTCCGGACGCTACTTCTTTTCACCGTCTCCGGTGACAGACTGACTGACCTTCAGGTCGTGGAGCTGGGAAAGAGAGGGGCTTTACCTGCAGCACATTAACGTGATGCGAGATGCGCCCTTCGGCAGGCTCAGGGCAAGAGTTGCGGGGCCTGTCCGCCGATGGCGCATGCGAGATGCGGTATACTGAAGTGAAGCGATGCACGTACTTCAGGAAACTGCAAACCGGAAACTGCAAACTGTAAACCCGATAACAACACTCACACCATCTCAATATCTCCCGACTTGATCCAGCCCACCGTTCCATTGGCGATACGGATCTTCTTCCAGTCGTTCAGTTCATCCAACACCTCCACCTTTGTGCCTTCGTGGAGGATGAAAAGGTCGTTGCCTTTCTCGTCGGGTGAGCTCTTTACATAGGAGCTGGCTTCCATGACGATAGCCTCCGAAGAACCGGATTCGAAATCTGATTTAAGATCCGCCGTGATCCACAACGTGACTATGACACCGGCAACGATGCCTGCGGAAGTGATAAAGATCCTCCGTGCTTTTGATTCCTGCGCGAAGAAGTAGAGGGTCAGTGCTGTGAAGAGAAGAAGACTGGATGCAATAAGCAATGCAGAAAGCAAAGTGTCGGAAAAAAGTAACGTCCATTTCCTGGCCCAACGCCGGTAAAAAATCTCCGGCATCGCATCTATTTTGTCGGTAGTTTTCAGCTGAGCGATCCGAAGATTGAACCGGATGTCCTCATCATTCGGAGACAGACGTGCGGCTCTTTCGTAATGGAGCAGGGCAGGGGCGATACGGTTTTCCTTGTAGTAGGCATTTCCTAGGTTGAACTCGAGTGAGGAGGAGGTCCATCCGGTATGTGCTGCCGAATCATACCATTGGATGGCAGATGAATAGTCTTTTGCCTCATAGGCACTGTTGCCAAGATTGAAAAGCGAATCCGCCAAGGAGCGTTCGGCTGCGCTGCTTTTCGGTAAGCCCCACGATACTGACACTACTGTCAGCAGGATCAGAGGCAGATACTTGTGCTTTTTCATGCGCGTAGAGCGTTTTCTAGTCGTGTGACCACCTCCAGTCCCTGGCGGTATAAGGATTCCCCGTCCGATCCGGCGCTTCCCGCGAAACGAGCGAATTCGCAGGCATCTGTCGATTGCAGGAAGGAATCGATCAGCTCGCGCTGCACACCCCGCTGCTCCAATGCCTCCACGGCGGTCTGTTTCGACAAGTCTGAGACCGGTATGCCGAGCTTGTCGCTGACAAATCCCCAAAGCGCCCGGAAGAGTTCGTCCAGGAACTTGTCTCGCTCCTTGCGGTCCAGGTGTCCCTTGGCCGTACTCAGGCGCTTCAACGCGGTCTTACTGGCTCGCTCACGCTTCAGCAGTACGATATCAGAAAGTTTAGCCCTGTATTTACGTAGGATGTAGGTTGCAATCGCGAAAAGTATGGCCGGCAAGGTGAACAGTATCCAGTAAAATACCGATCCGTAAAAGCGGCCGGAGGCGGTCTGCCAATCCGGAAGAGCGGTCTTGATGAAGAGTATGTCCTTGCCGATCAGCTGCACATCGGATTTGTTGGCGGACGTGACCGTGGTGGTGACGGTCTCGCTTCCCTTGTCGACCTGCAGTACCAATTCCGGCGAAGGTATTTCTACGTACTGCCGCTTCTCGAGATCGAAGTACGCGAACGACTGTACAGGAATCTTGTATTCTCCTGCCGTCCTTGGAATGATCAGGTATTCGAAGGTCTTGCTTCCGGTGACGCCGCCGGCAGTAGCGTTCACATTCACGTTCTCCTTCGGATCATAGGTCTCCATGTCGGGAGGGAATTCGATGGAAGGGGCATCTACCAGCTTTAGGTTGCCCTTGCCGCTTATTTTCATCCGCAAGGTGACAGCTTCGTTCGTCTTTGTCCTCGATTTGTCCAGCGAAACCTCGCAGGAGAATTTGCCGACCGCACCGGAAAAAGAGACGGGCTCACCGGCAGGCAGCTCTTTTACGGAAACTTTTACCGGTGAGCTTTTGAGCGGCACCTTCACATCCTGTACGGTATTGTTGAAGAACGGATTGTTGAAGAAAGGGTCATTGAAGAACTGGTCGAAGGGGTCGTTGCTTCGCTGACGCTTCGCCTGTACACGTGCGATGACTTCTCCTTTCATGGCATCGATTTCCAGATTGCCGGAGCGTTGTGGGAAAAGGACAGTCTTTTTGATTTCGGCTACATTATATACCACCCCGTCGACGTTCTCCTGGTGGAAGACGGGCTGTTTAGGCATTTCAATCTCCTGGCTCCAGAATCCGGAGAGGTTGGGCAGTTTCTCGAGGGAGTAATTCAGCAGATTCACCCGCGTATAGAGGCGGTAACTCACTACGATCGCTTCGCCCCGGTAGGCGGAGCTCTTATCCACACTTGCTCTCAGGAATACGTTGCTGCTGAGGGATTCGTTTCCTCCGCCCTGGCTACCCTGTCCGCCTTGTCCACCCTGTGGCCGGTTACCTTTGGTAACGGAAATGTTGACGGTATTGGATATCAGCCGGTCGTTACCCACCATCACTTCCGCCCCCTGGATCCTGAAGTTGCCCTCTTTGGTCGCCTGCAGGACATAGGTGAACGAATAGGATTGAGTTACGCTTCCATTGATGATCTGCATGTTCGAGGACTGGCTGGGTCCCATCAGGACATTGAAATCCTGAAAGGAGGGCGGCCTGAAATTCCGAACGCTACCACTTCCGTTCACCGTGAAAGTGATTTGAACCTGGTCGCCCACGGAAACGTTGTTGGCGCTGACCGATGCGGTGAAACGGTCGGAATCCGCATAGGCCTTGAACGTAAACGCCGTGGCAAGCAGGATCAGCAGGACCGCAAGGCACCTGTTTGCAGCTAACTGAATGGATGATGGTCTATACGGATGCATGTCGTTCCTGTTACCAGTTCTTGTCGATCCGTACACGTACGGCCTCTTTTCGATTGAGTTTCTCCTGCAGTTTCTTCTCGTCATTGTTCAACGCCTGAAGGATCTTTTCGGCATCTTCTTTGGAGATGCCTTCCTTGCCTTGTCGACCTTGCTGCTTGTCTTCTTTTTCTTTGCCTTTTTCAGCCATGTCGGATTTTTCCTGTTGGCCGTCTTTTTTGTCCTCTTTCTTTTCGCCTTGTTGCTGCTGCTGCTGCTGGTCTTTTTGCTGCCCGTTCTTTTCGGATTTGTCCTGCTGTTGCTGTTGTTGTTCACGGCGCAGCATGGATTGGGCATATGCCAGGTTGTAACGGGTGTCGTTATCTTCCGGCGACAGCTTCAGCGATTGTTTGAAGGCATCGACACTTTCGGTGTACTTCTTTTCCTGAAGCAGACTGTTCCCCAGATTGTGCAAAGCCTTTGCCTTCTGGTCCTTTGAAAGGTCCTTCCGTTGCAGGACGTCGTTGTACTGCCGGGAGGCACCTTCGAAGTTTCCCTGCTTGTAAAGACTGTTGCCAAGGTTGTATTGACCGGCCTTGTTTTCCTTGTCGGCGGCAAGGGATTTACGGTAGGCTACTTCCGCCTCGTTGAATTTCTTTTCTTCGTAAAGCTTATTCCCGCTGCGTATGAGGGGGGCGGCCTTGGAGGCCTGGCCATAGGCACGTCCAATCATCAGGACGATCAGGGCCGGTATCATTGTGGAAACGATAGTGCGAACGGTCGGTTTCATTTCCTGAGACTGAGGTTGAATTTGGTCCACCACGCGCTTTTGCGGTCGCCGGTAAGGGATTCGATGAGCAACAAAAACAGTCCGATCGCCAGGAAGTACTGAAAGCGGTCTTCATAGTCCGTAAGCTGTTTCGTGCCGAAGGTCTTCTTTTCCATCCTTCCGATTTGGTTCAGCAGTGTCCCCAGCCCGTCGTCGGAGGATGTGGAGTGGATGTACTGCCCGCGGCCTTCAGCGGCGATTTTCTGCAGCGTGACTTCGTCCAGTTTCGTCACCACCGTGTTTCCCTCGTTGTCACGCAGGAAATCCTCCGTGCCGTTTCCGCGACCGACGGGAATCGGAGTGCCGTCCGGTGAACCCATGCCGATGGTGTGTATCGTCACTCCCAAAGCCGCGGCTTGGCGAGCGGCTTCGATGGCATCGTCCTCGTGGTTCTCGCCGTCCGTAATGATCACCAGAGCCTTGTGCTTGTTGTCGTTTCCGGTGTAAGATTTCAACGACAGGTCGATAGCGGCCCCGATGGCTGTGCCCTGCGTCGGAATCATATTGGTGGAGATGTTGGAGAGAAACAACTTCGCCGCCGCGTAGTCCGTCGTGATAGGCAGTTGCACGTATGCCTGGCCGGCAAAAACGATGAGCCCGATACGGTCATTTTCAAGCTTGTCGATCAGCCGGCTGATGATCTGCTTTGCGCGTTCCAAACGGTTGGGCTTCAGGTCCTCGGCACGCATCGAATTGGATACGTCCAGTGCGATGATGACGTCTACTCCCTGTCGTTTCACCTCCTCCAACCGTGTGCCGATCTGAGGATTCGCCCAGGCTACAATGATGAAGGCGAGTGCGGAAAGCATGAGTGCAAGGCGCAGGAAGGGTTTTCGGGTACTGGTATCAGGCAGCAGTCTTTTTACGAGTTCCTCTTCTCCCAGCAGTTGAAGCCGACGGCGGCGACCGCGAAGCAGGTACACGAACAGCACGGCCATTGCCGGCAGCGCCAGCAAGGCATACAGATGTTCAGGATGGGCCCAGCGGAACATGATCAGGGAAGTGTTTTTAGATAGGTCTGGCGCAGCAGCAGCTCGGCTACCAAGATCAACAGGGCGGCAAGTGCGAGCGGATAGTATTCCTCCGAGCGGCGACGGAACTCTGTCACGTCCACCCTCGTTTTTTCCATTTTGTCGATATCCGCGTATATCTCACGAAGCCGTGCAGTGCTGGTGGCACGGAAGTATTTACCTCCTGTTTCAGAAGCTATGGATTTAAGCACCGGCTCGTCGATCTGAACTTCGACATTCTGGTATTGGATGCCGAAAGGTGTCTTGAAAGGATACGGCGCTACGCCCATGGTGCCTGCACCGATGGTGTAGACACGTATTCCGAAAGCCCGTGCGATCTCGCCTGCCGTCTGAGGAGCGATCGCCCCCACGTTGTTCACACCGTCGGTCAAGAGGATGATCACCTTGCTTTTCGCTTTGCTCTCCCTGATCCTGTTGACTGCAGTGGCAAGTCCTTCGCCGATGGCCGTGCCGTCCGCCAGCATGCCGCTCTCCAGATTTCCGATGAGATTCTTCAAGACGCTGTGGTCGCTGGTGATCGGACACTGCGTGAAGCTCTCTCCGCTGAACACGACAAGTCCGATACGGTCGTTCGGACGGCTCTCGATGAACTCCAAAGCGACTTTCTTCGCCGCTTCTATACGGTTAGGCCGAAGGTCTTCCGCCAGCATGGACGGGGAGATGTCGAGGCCGAGAATGATGTCGATGCCTTCTGTCGTCACACTTTGAGAGCTGGAACTGGATTGCGGTCGGGCCAGTGCAAGAATCAAGAGCGAAAGTGCAGCCGATCGCAGCACCACCGGCACATGGAAAAGTTTTTGCCGGGCGGTAGGTTTGTAGGAACGGAAAGGTCCCAGGCCGGAGAGACGAAGCCGGGTCGTATGCTTCCTGCTCACCAGCATGTAATAAGCGAGATAAGCCGGAACCAGAAAGAGCAGCCACAGCAAATGAGGTTGAGCGAAATGCACCGCGGGCATCATGGTTGCCCCTCCTTTCCTGTAAGAGCAACCGTCGCAGCGATGAAACTACGGGCGTCTTTGAGAGCCTGCTCGTTTTCGGTGACTACGGGTATCGCCTTGGCGAATTTGACAAGGTCCGCCAGACGCAGGATCTGCTCCAGCTTGGCCTGTTCCTGCGGATCTGTCAAATGGCTGCGCAGGGCTTGCAATGTTTCATCCGTGGTCGATTCCTGGGAGGCGACACCGAAGCGATGCTCGATATAACTGCGAAGGATGTCGGTCAGCCGGATATGATATTCCTTGTAATATCCCTGCTGCCAGAGTTTTTCCTTTTCAAGTTTTTCGAGCGTCTCGAAAGCGATTTCATGGGCAGGTCTCGTCGGTTTGGTAACAACGGGTTCCTGTCGTCCCTGTCGGCGATACCGTTTGTAGAGCCGGTGTACGATCAATGCCAGCAAGATGCCGGCAATAAGGGTCCAAAGCCAGGGTAAGAGCTCACGCCAGTCGAAAGGAGGATCCATCACCGGTTTGATATCCTTGAACGCCTTGGTGGTATCTACCGGCACGGTCTTCACGGCAATCAGTTGCGCTTCCGTAAGTAAGGAGTCCGTCGAACCGTCCGGATTCTTTGCCGTGAAGATGAACGGTTCGATTACGTAATAACCGGAATCGAAGCAGGTCAGCACGAGCTGCTGACGGAGTGTCAACGGTCCGCCCTGTGAGCTCTGCAACGTGTCGACCTTGCCGCGCTCTACGACCTCAAGGCCTTTCAGGGTATCAGGAATCACCGGAAATCCGATGAGGCTTCCCGGTCCGGGTACTGCGCTCAGGTTCAATCTGAACTGTTCACCGATCCGTATCTGGTTCGTATCCAATTTCGCGTTGACGGCAGAGCTTCCCGCCGCCATTGAATCATTAATACAAACCGTCAAGGTCCAAAGGACGACGATTGCAAGGAGTGAATGTGATCGGACAGGTCGCATCTCAGGCCTTTCTTCCTCGGTTCTTGAAAAGTTGGGTCAACGGTTTTACGTACGATCGGTCCGTAATCAGCGATGTGAAATCGACCCCTGCGCGGGAGAACACCTCTTTCAGGGAGCGGTCGAAACGCTGTCTTTCACGTTGGTAGCTTTCCCTGACTTCACGCCCGGAGGTGTCGATGAGCATCCATTCGCCGCTTTCGGGATCCGATACGCGCAATAGCCCGACGTCCGGCAATCGGTCTTCGCCCGGATCCTGTATGCGAAGTGCGACGACATCGTGTTTACGGTTAGCGAGTTTCAGCGCGTCCTCGAAATCCGGCGACAGGAAGTCGGAGATCAGGAAGCAGATGCTTCTTCGCTTGATCGCATTCGTGAGGTACCGCAAGGCTCCTGCGACATCCGTCCCTTTTCCGCTCGGACGAAACTCGATCAATTCCCGGATGATGCGCAGGATATGCGTCTTACCTTTTTTCGGAGGGATGAACTGCTCAATCCGGTCGGAGAAGAAGATGACACCGATCTTGTCGTTATTCTGGATCGCCGAGAAGGAGAGTACCGCGCAGAGCTCCGTGATTAAATCTTTTTTGAACTGGTTCCTCGTGCCGAAATCCTCTGAAGCGCTGACGTCCACCAGCAGGATGACGGTAAGTTCCCGCTCTTCTTCGAATACCTTCACATACGGATGGCCGAACCGGGCGGTCACGTTCCAGTCGATGGAGCGGATGTCATCCCCGTGCAGATACTCACGGACCTCGCTGAAGGCCATGCCGCGACCTTTGAACGCGCTGTGGTATTCGCCCGAAAAGATATGGGCGGACAGACCGCGTGTCTTGATCTCGATCTTACGTACTTTCTTGAGGAGTTCGGTGGTTTCCATTTCAATCCGCCGGAAGAACCGGCAAAAGGCCGTTCATCAGGGGACTTCTACGGTGTTGAGGATGTCGTTGATGAGCTGGTCGACGGAAATGTTCTCGGCTTCTGCCTCGTAAGTAAGGCCGATCCGGTGACGCAGGACATCGTGGCAGACGGCACGTACGTCTTCAGGGATGACATACCCGCGACGCTTGATGAAGGCATAGGCCTTCGACGCCAGCGCAAGGTTGATGCTCGCACGCGGGGAGCCGCCGAAGCTGATCAGCTGCTGTAGCCGTGCCAGGTTCACTTCACGGGGGTAACGGGTCGCGAAGACGATGTCGACAATGTACTTTTCTATTTTTTCATCCATATACACCTCACGCACCAGTTTGCGTGCCTTCAGGATCTCATCAGGATGGATTACCGGATTGATCCTGGTCGCTTCGCTTTGGATGTTCTGGCGGATGATGGAACGCTCCTCTTCACGCGTTGGATATCCGATCACCACCTTGAGCATGAAACGGTCTACCTGAGCTTCGGGAAGCGGGTAGGTGCCTTCCTGCTCGACCGGGTTTTGAGTGGCCAGGACCAGGAACGGCTCGTCCAGCGGATAGGTAGTGTCGCCGATCGTCACCTGTCGCTCCTGCATCGCCTCCAAAAGAGCCGACTGGACTTTGGCAGGAGCCCTGTTGATCTCGTCAGCCAGTATGAAATTGGCGAAGATCGGACCTTTCCGGACGTTGAAGGTCTCCTGTTTCTGGTTGTAGATCACCGTGCCGATAAGGTCGGCCGGAAGCAGGTCCGGCGTGAACTGTATGCGGTTGAACTTCGCATGGATCGCGGATGCCAAAGATTTGATGGCGAGGGTTTTTGCAAGACCGGGAACGCCTTCCAACAGGATATGGCCATTCGCAAGAAGACCGATGAGCAGCCGTTCGGTCATGTGTTTTTGTCCTACGATGACCTTGCCGAGTTCCATCTGCAGCAGGTCCACGAATGCGGATTCACGCTGTATCCGTTCGTTGATTTCTTTGATATCCATCTTAGTTGAAGCTTGACTATTTTCCGGCGACAGGGTACTGAGTGCCCTGAAGACCGGATGATTGGTTTCCGTCTGCAATTTTACGCATACGGGCCGTCAAAGCGAATGAAAATGGGCGTTAAAGTCTGTTAATCTTTATTAAGGGCTGTTACCGCCTCTCTGACAGTCGATAGAGCGAAAAGGTCATGCCGAATACGCCGGCTGCGGGGAAAATCACCAACCACCAGGCCTGCGGATGACTGCGCGCCTCGAGCAGAAGTTGTCCCCACGAAGGAGTTGTCGGAGGAAGACCGGCTCCCAGGAAAGTCAGGGAAGATTCAGCGATGACTGCGTGTGCGAATACGAGCAGCAAGACCGCCTTGGAAATGGCCGAGAGGTTCGGACCTACGTGCCGAAAAAGTATCCTGTAAGACGGGGTTCCGGCGGCAACAGCTTGCTCGATGTATGCGCTGCTCCTCAGCTGGAGAATCCTGGTGCGGGTCAGGCGGTAAAGGTCGTTCCAGCTTGTCAGTCCGAGTAGCAATATGACCGAAGTAAGGCTTCTCGGTAAAAGAGCAGACAGGACGAGTATGACTACCAGCCTGGGAAGCGCGGTAAAGGCGGCGTTGATCATTTCGTTGAAAAGGTCTAACGGGATTTTCAGTCCGGCGATTCGCAGCCTGTCATTTCCGAACCACCCCGCAGCGGTTCCCAGCGATACTCCGATGATGACTACTACCGCCAGGGTAAGAAGTCCGATGATCATCGATGTCCGGCAGCCGTGGATCAGCAGGGAGGCTACATCCCTTCCGGTGGAAGTCGTTCCGAGCCAATGCCGGTAACGCACCGGAAGTTCAGTGATATGTCCGTCCGACGTGCGGATGAATTGCTTGCCGAAAGGGGAGATGCACCTGCTGTTTTCGGCGTCGCTTTCAAAGGGAGAATAGGCGATAAGCGGCATGATTTTCCCTTGGCAATTCAGTGTCCTCCAGTCCAGGGTGGATTTTCTGACGAGCGAGTCTTTTTCTCCCGCTTGGAGTATCAGGTAAGGGTGATTCGAAAATGCCGGGAAGTGCCACCTGTCTCCCAAGCTTATCATCAGCGGGTCATGGCTTGCGAGCAACGGCGCGGAAAGTGCGATAATACAGTAGGCCCGGAACACCTTCTTTGCTCCTCCTCTGAAAAGGGTTTTTCTGTTTCTTGCCGGACTCATTTTGCGGGAATCGTTCTGGTTCTAGGGTCCGTAATACGGACGGCGGCATCTACGGCAAGCTGTACGGTAAGAATCAGAATTGAGCAGATCAGGAAAACGCCGGACAGCAACGGATAGTCCCTGCTGTGGATCGCAGTTTCGATGAGGAGTCCCATTCCCGGCAATGCGAAAACGCTTTCAATCAAAATGGATCCCGAAACCATCACCGGGAGGGTATTTCCGAAAGCTGTGAGGAGTACGGGTAGCAGTTTACGGAGAATATGGACATAGCTTATTCGCAATTCGGATAATCCCTTGGATCTTGCGGCGAGGATGTGGTCGAGCAGATATTCTTCCGCCGCAGCATCCCGCACCGCTTTGGTCAGGAAAGCGGATGCATACAGTACATAGCACGACAACGGCAATATCAGGTACGGAATCCTTTGAAGGAATCCCGGATGTTCGATTCTTGACGGACCGCTTCCCGAGCCGTTGAACCACCCCAGCAGATCCGGATCGGCGAAAAGCAGTTGCAGTAATGCCGCCGTCCAGAAGGCGGGGAGTGAGAAGATTGACAACGAGAAGATATTCATCATCCTGTCGGCCGGACCGCCCCTGTGCAAAGCACTGTAAAGACCAGCAGGAACGGATATCAGGATAGAAATCAGCAGTGCGACTCCCGACAAACCGAAGGTCCATGGTAACTGGTCGCTGATCATTTCGGAAACCGGCTGACCGGTTCGCACGGATCGGCCCATGTCTCCGTGAACGACTCCAAGATATCCGTTGCCGTCGC
>JBJOMN010000042.1:0-46547 GCA_046052345.1 Bacteroidota bacterium
ACCGATTTTATGATATTAACGTTCTGTTTATCAGTTATTTATATACTCTCGGGAATTGACTATCTTCGCGTCTCATTTACCCTTGAATGAAAAGAATTCAGATGGTCGACCTGGTCGGCCAATACGAGAAGTTGCAGCCTGAAATCGACAAGGCCGTTCTGGACGTGATCAGGTCGTCCGCCTTCATCAACGGCCCCGAAGTGAAAGCTTTCCAGTCAGAACTGGAGAAGTACCTGGGCGTGAAGCACGTGATTCCCTGTGCCAACGGAACCGATGCCTTGCAGATCGTGATGATGGCACTTGGTCTTGAGCCGGGCGATGAAGTCATCACGGCGGATTTCACCTACGTTGCTACCGCCGAAGTGATAGCCTTGCTGAAACTGAAGCCGGTGCTGGTGGATGTTGACCCCGAGACCTTCACCATCGATGTTTCGGCCGTAGAGCGGGCCATCACCCCTAAGACGAAAGCGATAGTACCTGTACACCTTTTCGGGCAGTGTGCGCCGATGGATGAACTGATGCAGCTGGCACGTAAGCACAACCTGTTTGTCATCGAGGATACCGCTCAGGCGATAGGTGCCGAGTACACCTTCCCGGACGGAACGCGCAGGAAAGCCGGAACAATCGGAACGGCCGGTTGCACCTCGTTCTTTCCCTCCAAGAACCTGGGCTGTTACGGTGACGGCGGCGCCATCTTCACCGACGACGAGGCATTGGGCACTAAGATCAGGATGATCGCCAACCACGGCCAGTCCGTCCAGTATTACCACGATGAAATCGGTGTGAACTCCCGGCTGGACAGCATTCAGGCCGCCATTCTCCGCATCAAGCTGCGGCACCTGGACGAATACGCAGCAGCGCGCAGGCAGGTCGCGGATTTTTACGACCGCGCATTCAGCGGAAATCCAAAACTCATCACGCCCCGGCGCGCCGCCTTTTCCGACCACGTATTCCACCAATACACCCTGGTGATGAACGGTCCGGACCGCACCAAGCTGCGCGAATTCCTTGCCGGCAAGGAGATCCCTGCCATGATCTACTACCCTGTTCCTTTGCATCTTCAAAAGGCGTACAGGGACGACCGGTACCGGGCAGGCGACTTCCCTGTCACGGAACGCCTTTGCGCTAACGTGATTTCCCTGCCGATACATACAGAGATGGAGGAATCCACACTCCGCTTCATCACGGACAGTGTCCTTGAATTCCTTTCCGGCAACTGACCAAAGCTCAAGCCTCATGAAAATCGCAGTCGTCGGAACAGGATATGTCGGATTGGTTACCGGAACCTGCTTTGCGGAAACCGGCAACCATGTGACGTGCGTCGACATAGACGCGGAAAAGGTAGCGCGCATGCAACGGGGGGAGATCCCGATCTATGAACCGCATCTCGACTCGCTTTTCGAAAGAAACATACGACAGGGCCGGCTCACCTTCACCACCGACCTTGCCGCGGGAGTGAAAGATGCAGCTGTGATCTTCCTGGCGTTGCCCACCCCTCCCGGCGAGGACGGTTCGGCGGACCTGAAGTACGTCCTGAAAGTAGCCGACGACCTGGGACACATCCTCTCGGACTACAAAGTGGTGGTCAACAAGAGCACCGTGCCGGTTGGCACCGCCGAGAAAGTACGCAGCGCCATTGCACGGAACTGCAAGTCCGAGTTCGATGTCGTATCGAACCCTGAATTCCTTCGGGAAGGATTCGCAGTGGATGACTTCATGAAACCCGACCGCGTGGTCATCGGTACGGCATCAGAAAGGGCGCGGGAAGTCATGAACGAACTGTACGCCCCGTTCGTACGTCAGGGGAATCCGATCTACTTCATGGACGAACGTTCCTCGGAACTGACCAAATATGCCGCCAACGCATTCCTGGCCATGAAGATCACCTTCATGAACGAGATCGGAAACCTGTGTGAACGCGTCGGTGCGAACGTCGATCATGTCCGCATCGGCATAGGCTCCGACGACCGTATCGGCAAACGTTTCCTGTTCGCAGGAATAGGATACGGAGGAAGCTGTTTCCCGAAAGACGTTCAGGCCCTGAGGAAGATCGCCGAAGAAGCACGCTATGACTTCAGGATCCTGGACGCCGTCATGGACGTCAATGAGGACCAGAAACTCATACTCCTTGACAAGATCCGAAAACACCTCAACGGACCGCTCAAAGGGAAGAAGGCTGCAATGTGGGGATTGTCCTTCAAGCCTGACACCGATGACATCCGGGAAGCACCGGCGCTTTACATGATCGACGAACTGTTGAAAGAAGGTGCCGAAGTCTGCGCCTACGACCCTGAAGCCATGTCCAACGTACGTAAAATCAAGGGTGATGCCATCCGATATGCGGCTGACCCCTATGAAGCGCTGGACGGCGCCGACTTTCTGGTCATTGCGACAGAATGGTCGGTTTTCCGGACTCCCGAATTCGACCGCATGAAACAGTCGATGAAATCACCGGTAGTATTCGACGGCCGCAACCTGTACGATCTTCAGCGGATGAAAGAAAAGGGATTCACCTACTACAGCATCGGCCGGGAGGCCGTCATTTCCTGACCTTCATGAAAAGAGTCCTGATCACCGGCGCAGCCGGCTTCCTCGGTTCCCATCTGTGCGACCGATTCATCCGGGAGGGTTTCTCGGTCGTCGGGATGGACAACCTCATCACCGGAGACCTGCGCAACATCGAACACCTTTTCAAGCTGAAGGAGTTCGAATTCTATCATCACGACGTCAGTAAGTTCGTCCATGTTCCCGGACAGCTGGACTACATCCTTCATTTCGCTTCTCCGGCCTCACCGATCGATTACCTGAAAATCCCCATACAGACGCTGAAGGTCGGATCACTGGGTACGCACAATCTGCTCGGGCTGGCGAAAGCCAAGAATGCGCGTATACTTGTCGCTTCCACGTCGGAAGTCTACGGAGACCCGTTGGTGCACCCGCAGAACGAGGACTATTGGGGACACGTCAACCCGATCGGCCCGCGGGGTGTTTACGACGAGGCGAAGCGTTTCCAGGAGGCCATCACCATGGCTTATCACACCTTCCACGGGCTGGAGACGCGCATCGTACGCATCTTCAATACGTACGGTCCGCGGATGCGTCTGAACGACGGCCGGGTATTGCCGGCATTCATCGGACAGGCTTTGCGGGGTGAAGACCTTACTGTCTTCGGCGACGGCTCCCAGACCAGATCGTTCTGCTTTGTGGACGACCTTGTGGAAGGCATCTACCGGTTACTTTTCAGCGATTATGCACTGCCGGTGAACATCGGCAACCCGGACGAAATCACCATCTCCGAATTCGGCGAAGAGATCATACGTCTGACGGGCGCCGACCGTAAACTGGTCTACCGCCCTCTTCCTACGGACGACCCGAAGCAACGTCAGCCGGACATTACCCGCGCCAGGAATCTGCTGGGCTGGGAACCGAAGGTGACGCGAGCAGAAGGTCTGAAAAAGACCTACGAGTACTTCAGGAGCCTGCCACCGGAAGAACTGCACCGTACCGCACACCGGTTCGCCTGACAGTTGTCTCATAACCAGCTGAAAATGTGAAAGATGCATTTCTTTTGCATTTATTAAATTTGTATCCCACCCTTCACCCATGGAAAAAGACTTTTACTGCCACGAGACTGCCGTAATTGATGACAACGTCAAAATAGGCAAAGGCTCCAAGATCTGGCATTTCAGCCACGTCATGAGCGGTAGCGTCATCGGCGAGAACTGCAACCTCGGGCAGAACGTGGTTGTTTCCCCGGAAGTGGTCTTGGGTAAGAATGTGAAAGTCCAGAACAACGTTTCCATTTATACCGGGGTCGTCTGCGAAGACGATGTTTTCCTCGGCCCTTCGATGGTATTCACGAACGTCAACAACCCCCGCAGCGCCATTACCCGACGTGGTCAGTACCTGAAGACCGTGGTGGGTCGCGGCGCCACTATCGGGGCGAACGCGACGGTGGTTTGCGGACATAACATCGGTGAATTCGCCTTCATCGGTGCAGGAGCGGTCGTCACGAAAGATGTCCCTCCCTATTGCCTGGTGGTCGGCAACCCTGCCCGCCAACTGGGCTGGATGAGTGAATACGGGCACCGTCTAAAGTTCGACACCAACGGCATAGCCGTCTGTCCGGAAAGCAAACAGCAGTACAAACTGGAGGGCAAGAAAGTCCGCCGCATCCTCTGAACATGACAGAAGGTACAGAAAGAAAAATCCGGTTCGCAGTCATCGGCGCCGGACATATCGGTAAGCGTCATGCGGAAATGGTGCGCAGGAATCCGGAGGCGGAACTGGTGGCCATGTGCGACATCCGCCCTGCCGACCAACTCGGAGAACTTCCGGATGTACCGCTGTACCCCTCCGTTGAAGCTCTTTTCTCCTCCGGAACAGCCTTCGATGTGGTATGCGTCTGCACACCGAACGGCCTTCACGCCGCTCACACCTTGATGGCCCTCGACCACATGAAGCACGTGGTGATCGAGAAGCCGATGGCGCTCACCGTTGCCGACTGTGAGAAGATCATCTTCAAGGCGCTACAGGTATCACGCCAGGTCTTCTGTGTGATGCAGAACCGCTACTCCCCTCCATCGGTCTGGATCAAACAGCTGGTGGACAGCGGACAGCTCGGACGCCCCTACATGGTCCAGTTGAATTGCTACTGGAATCGCGACCGCCGTTATTATAACGGGAAGAACTGGAAAGGCACCTCCGACCTGGACGGCGGAACGCTTTTCACTCAGTTCTCTCATTTCATTGACATCATGTACTGGCTGTTCGGAGACATCACCGACATCCAGGGCAAGTTCGACGACTTCAATCATCACGACATTACGACGTTCGAGGACTCCGGATTCGTCAGCTTCAGGTTCGTCAACGGAGGGATGGGGTGCATCAATTACTCCACCTCGGTCTGGGACACCAATCTCGAGAGCAGCATCACCATCATCTCCGAAAAAGGCAGCATCAAGATCGGCGGACAATACATGAACGAGGTGGAATACTGTCATGTGCAGGATTACACGATGCCTGAACTACCGCCGGCCAGCCCCGCCAACGACTACGGTCATTACAAAGGCTCGGCAGCCAACCACCATTTCATCGTGGAGAACGTGATCGACACCCTCAAGGGACGAACTACGGCCACCACGAATGCCCTGGAAGGACTCAAGGTGGTGGACATCATCGAAAGGATCTATCTGCTCCGCAATCTTCACACAATCAAATCAAACTAAAACGGCACCCTCTTCAACGGGCGCCCTATCTTCTGCAATACGATATGCAACGGGAATTATTGGAAAAGAAAAAGAAACTGGCGGTGCTCGGATTAGGCTACGTAGGACTCCCGATCGCATTGGAATTCGCGCGCAAAGTTTCCGTAATAGGCTTCGACATCAACGAGGCGCGACTGGAAAAGATGCGCAATAAGATCGACCCGAGCGGAGAATTGGAAAGCGCTGCCTTCGAAGGGTGTGATATCACCTTCACATCCTCCCTTGACGAGCTGCGCGAGGCGAACTTCTATATCGTCACGGTACCTACTCCGATCGACGAGCACAACCTCCCCGATCTCAAGCCGATCCTCAGCGCCACCAAGGCCATCGGGAAAGTCCTGAAAAAAGGCGACTACGTCGTGTACGAATCGACCGTTTATCCCGGCTGCACGGAGGAAGACTGCGTGCCTTTGCTCGAGGAGCTTTCCGGCCTGAAAGCGTATACGGATTTCAAATTCGGATACTCTCCGGAGCGTATCAATCCCGGCGACAAAGAGCACACCATCACCAAGATCCTCAAGGTGGTTTCGGGTTGCGATGCCGAGGCACTGGAGGCCATCGCTTCCGTATACGAGATAATCGTAAAGGCCGGTGTCTTCAAGGCGTCATCCGTCAAAGTGGCGGAAGCGGCCAAGATCATCGAGAATACCCAGCGGGACGTCAACATCGCCCTTATGAACGAACTGTCCATCATCTTCAACAAGATGGGCATCAATACCTACGAAGTACTCGAGGCAGCCGGCACCAAATGGAATTTCATCCGCTTCCAGCCCGGACTGGTGGGCGGACATTGCATCGGCGTCGACCCCTACTACCTTACCTATAAAGCCCAGGCGCTCGGCTACCATGCACAGGTCATCAACAGCGGCCGTTATGTGAACGACAGCATGGGCTTTTACGTCGCAAAGCAGACCGTCAAACGCATCATTGCGGCCGGAAAGGACGTTTCAAAAGCCAAAGTACTCGTCCTTGGCGCCACCTTCAAGGAAAACGTGGAAGACATCCGTAATTCAAAAGTGGCGGACGTAGTCAAGGAACTCCAGTCCTACGGAGTGTCCGTAGATGTCACCGACCCTCGTGCGGATTCCTCGGACCTCCGGCACGAGTACGGGTTCGGACTGATCGACAGCCCCGCCGAGGATTATGATGCCATGGTTTTCACCGTTGCACACGACGAATTCAAGCAGCTGGATAACGCATGGCTGGTCCGTCACCTCAATAAAGACGGTCTGGTCGTAGACCTGAAGGGACTGATGAAAGGCAAGTGCGCAGGATTCACCTACTGGAGCCTCTGATACATGAACATCCTGGTCACCGGAGGAACCGGATATATCGGATCACACACTGCGGTGGAGCTGTCAAAGGCCGGCTTCCATCCGGTTATCGCCGACAATCTGTCCAACTCCCGCCGCGAGGTGACCCGCGCATTACAGGAGATCACAGGCACTCCGACCGATTTCCACTTGGTCGACCTGAACGACTATGCGGCCATACGTACGCTTTTCCTGACCACACCCATCGATGCGGTCATACACTTCGCCGCCTTCAAGGCGGTCGGAGAATCGGTATCCGAACCGATGAAATATTACCGGAACAACATCGGCTCCATGATCAATCTCCTGGATGCCATGAAGGATGCCGGCGTTTACAGACTCGTTTTCTCCTCCTCCTGCACCGTATACGGTGAATCTCCCGAACTGCCTGTGCGGGAAGACCAACGCCTTGGCACAGCCGCATCACCTTACGGAACCACCAAGCAGATCGGCGAGATGCTTCTGAAGGACGTATGCCGATCGTCGGGATTCAACGGCATATCCCTGCGCTACTTCAATCCCGCAGGTGCGCATGAAAGCGCGCTCATCGGTGAATTCCCGCTGAGCCGTCCCGCCAACCTTGTTCCTGTCATCACCCGTGCTGCGATGCGGCAGGAACCGGTGACCGTTTTCGGAAACGACTATGATACACCGGACGGCACCTGCATCAGGGACTACATCCATGTAACGGACGTCGCCGAAGCCCATGTTGCGGCCGTAAGACACCTTCTGGGGAGTAAGGACAAGACAGGAAGCTACTCCGTCCTGAATATCGGCAGCGGTTCGGGCCACTCCGTGCTTGAGGTCGTGAGGAGTTTCGAAAACGCAACCGGCATTAAACTCGACCTCGTCATGGGAAAGCGAAGGCCCGGCGACCTCGCCAAGATATGGGCGGACACCTCACTCGCGGAAAAGACGCTCGGCTGGAAATCGAATCAGCCTTTGGAGACGATCATCAGAAGTGCGTGGGAATGGGAAATGAAATTGAAGATGATAACTGCAGACTGATTCATGAACAGACCGGGAAGAAAGATATTGGTCACAGGTGGCGCCGGATTCATCGGATGCCATGTGGTGCGACGTTTGGTGCTGAATTATCCCGAGTACACCATCGTGAATCTGGACAAGCTTACCTATGCCGGCAATCTCGCCAATCTCAGCGATATCGAGAACGCAGCCAACTACCGCTTCGTCAAAGGCGACATCAACGACCGCGGATTCATCCGTGAGCTTTTCGAACATGAGCGGTTCGACGGAGTGATCCATATGGCAGCGGAATCCCACGTAGACCGCAGCATCAGCTCTCCGCTGGAATTCGTAATGACCAATGTGATCGGAACGGTACATCTCCTGGAAGCTGCACGTGATACATGGGGATCCGCAGGATTCGAAGGGAAACTCTTCTACCACATCTCCACCGACGAGGTATACGGTTCTCTGGGGGAAAACGGCCTGTTCACCGAGAAGACGGCTTACGACCCGCATAGCCCCTACTCCGCCTCCAAGGCATCCTCGGACCATTTCGTCAGGGCGTATCACGACACTTACGGTCTGCCAACAGTCATCACCAACTGCTCGAACAACTACGGGCCTTTCCAGTTCCCGGAGAAACTCATTCCTCTTGCCATTCACAATATCAGGAACGGCAAGCCGGTGCCCGTTTACGGGACCGGAGAGAACATACGCGACTGGCTCTATGTGATCGACCATGCAGCCGCCATCGACCTGGTCTTCCACCAGGCTGCGGTCGGAAAAACGTATAACATCGGCGGACACAACGAGTGGAAGAACATCGACCTCATACGGGTGCTTTGCCGCATCATGGACCGTAAACTGGGACGCAGCCAGGGAGAATCGGAATCACTCATCACCTTCGTGAAAGACAGGGCAGGACACGATTTGCGCTACGCCATAGATGCCTCGAGCATCCAAAAAGAGCTGGGATGGAAACCCTCCCTTGTCTTCGAAGAGGGACTTGAAGCCACGGTCGATTGGTATCTTGCCAACGAAGAGTGGCTGAGCCGGGTGACATCCGGCGACTACCTGCATTATTACGAACAGCAATATCACCGCCGATAGTGGAAAATAAATTCCATCAGGAAGACCTCTCAGGACTGAAGATCCTTGTGACCGGCGGTGCCGGTTTCATAGGCTCGAATCTCGTTGACTATCTGGTCCGGCACGGTGCCGGAACGGTGCGGATCCTGGACGACCTTTCCACCGGTTCCGCCGATAACCTGCTCCCCTTCCGAGGATTGTCCTCGCTCGAATTCATACAGGGCGACATCCGTGACCCGGAAACCTGCCGAAAGGCGTGCGAGGGAATCCATTACATATCCCACCAGGCTGCTTTGGGTTCGGTACCGAGGTCTGTGAAGGATCCCTTGACGACGCATGCTGTCAACGCTACCGGATTCCTGAATATGCTGACAGCTGCCAAGGAAGCCGGCGTGAAGAGGTTCGTGTATGCAAGTTCCTCATCGGTCTATGGCGACCACCCGGCACTGCCCAAGCGGGAAGAGGATACCGGTAAACCGCTCTCCCCTTACGCCGTCAGCAAAAAGACCAACGAACTGTATGCGGACGTTTTCGGCGCCGTCTACGGCATGGAAACAGTCGGTCTGCGTTACTTCAACGTCTTCGGACCCAACCAACGGCCCGAAGGCCCGTATGCTGCGGTAATTCCGCTTTTCATGCGTGCCGCCTTGCGGAAAGAAGCTGCGGACATCGACGGAGACGGGCTGCAGACCCGCGATTTCACCTATGTGGAAAATGCAGTACAGGCGAACATCCGTGCCTTCTTCAGCAAACATCCTGACGCCTGCAACAAAGCATACAATGTGGCAGTCGGAGAACGGATCAGCATCAACGAGCTCTACTCCATCATCACACGCCTTGCCGGCTCTTCCGTGAGCGCAAGACACCGCGAGAGCCGCGCCGGAGACATCCGCAACTCCCTGGCCGATATCTCGAGATCGTCGTCACTGCTCGGTTATCAGCCGACAGTCAAAGCGGAAGAGGGCCTTCGTCGAACACTGGAATGGTTCAAATCCCATTACTCCTTATAAATGGGACTGCTAGGCTCGCTTTTCAACCGTAAGAAGGAAACGGAAACCTTCCCGGAACTGCATGACTTCTCCGCAGTCGGTACCGACATTCACTCCCATCTCATTCCCGGAATCGACGACGGAGTTACCGACCTGGTCGAATCCGTTGCCATGTTACGCGGGTTTCAGGAACTGGGCTACCGGAAAGTTGTCACCACGCCGCACATCATGAGCGATTATTTCCGGAATACGCCGGAGATAATCCTTTCAGGGCTTGAGAAAGTGAAAGAGGCGGCAAAAGCGGAAGGGCTGCGGCTTGAAATCGAGGCGGCTGCCGAATATTACGTGGACGAGCAATTCGTGCAGGCCGTGAAGCGCAAGGACAAACTGCTGACCATCGGCGGGAACCATCTGCTGTTCGAAATCTCCTATATAAATCCTCCGGATAACGTATTCACCCTGCCCTTCGATCTTCTCATGCAGGGCTATGTGCCCGTGCTGGCCCATCCTGAGCGCTATCCGTATTGGTACGGCAAGGATGCCGTATACGAACAACTGAAGGAGCAAGGGGTGCTCTTCCAGCTCAACACGAATTCCATCGTCGGATATTACGGACCGGCAGCCCGGAAATGCGCGGAGCACCTCATTGACCGGGGAATGATTGATTTCATCGGCAGCGACATGCACGGCGCCAGACACCTGGAGGCGCTGCGCAGGGTGGTGAATGAGAAATACTATTGGAAACTCGTCGACCGGGGTATCCGGAATGCGACGATCTGATCAGGAAGCTACAATACCGGAAGCCGAGACGAATGCCTTGATCCGGGAAGCGAAATCATCGAAAAGATAAGCGGAGTCGTGCGGCCCCGGAGCCGCCTCCGGATGATACTGGACGCTGCAAGCATCGCGGTCTTTCACACGGATACCCTCGATGGTACCGTCATTAAGGTTCACATGTGTGATCTCGACTTTGGAAGAACGGCGGACGTCTTCTTCCCTGACGGCAAAGCCGTGGTTCTGGGAGGTGATCTCACACTTGCCGGTGATGATGTTCTTGACGGGATGATTGATGCCTCGGTGGCCGTTGAACATCTTATAGGTGCCGATACCGCAGGCCTCTGCAAGCAGCTGATGTCCCAGGCAGATACCGAAAACGGGCACCGTGTCGGCCAGTATCTCCCGGACCGTATTCACGGCTGAAGACATGGCTCCGGGGTCGCCCGGTCCGTTACTCAAGAGGATTCCTTGAGGCTCCCATTTGCGGATCTCCCTGTAAGGCGTGCCGGCAGGAAAAACCTGCAGGTAACAACCGCGACGTGTCAGACTACGAAGGATGTTCCTCTTTACACCGAAGTCCAATACCGCCACCTTGTAAGGGGACGACGGATCTCCGAAGAAATAAGGCTTCGAGGTGGTCACGGAGGTAGCCAATTCCAAACCGGCCATGGAGGGCACCTCGGAAAGTTTTTTACGGAGCTGTTCGATATCCGTGGTCTCCGAAGAGACAATGCAGTTCATCGCACCTTTGTGCCGGATATGCCTCACGACTGCGCGGGTATCAACATCTGAAATACCGACAATGCCCTGAGCGGTGAAATAATCCTGGATGGAGGACGCCGCCGATTTTCTCGAGTAGGCCACATTGAACGAGCGACATACGAGACCTGCAATCTTGATCCCGTCGCTTTCCACTTCTTCTCCGTGAATGCCGTAGTTGCCGATATGGACGTGCGTGGCGACAAGCACCTGACGGTAGTAGGAAGGATCGGTGAAGATCTCCTGGTAGCCGGTCATTCCGGTGTTGAAACAGATTTCTCCGGTAGTGGTTCCGATGGCGCCGGCACTGAGACCATGAAAAACACTCCCGTCTTCAAGCAGGAGTACGGCCGGCCGTCTTTCCGAGTTTCTGAGTGACATCGGAGGTCAAAGATAGCGGGATTCGACCTTCGATGGACGGAATGTTGATAAGTGCGTAAAAGTAGAGGGGTGGAACTTCCGCCCCACCCCTCCGGTACTTTCGTTTGAAAACGATGTTATTCGCCCTTTTCAGAGGAATCGTCCGCTTTTTTCTTGCGGGATGCCGTCTTTTTAGGTGCCGCTTCAGCGGATTTTTCGCTCTTTTCGGCAGCGGCAGTTGTACCTGCGGCCTTCTTTTTCGCACCGCTGCGGCGGGTGGATTTCTTGGCTGCACCGGCGCCGGATGACTTGCCGCCCATCAGGGTATTGAAGTCGACCAGCTCCATCATGCACATTTCAGCATTATCGCCGGGACGGTTGCCCATCTTGATGATGCGCGTATATCCTCCCGGACGGTCAGCGACCTTGGGAGCGATCTCGCGGAACAGTTCGGAGACGGCTTCTTTGTTCTGCAGATAGCTGAACACCATACGACGGGAATGTGTGGTGTCGTTCTTGGAACGGGTGATGATGGGTTCCACATAAACGCGAAGCGCCTTCGCCTTGGCCAGAGTGGTATTGATACGCTTGGCAAGAATCAATGAGGAGGCCATGTTAGAAAGAAGCGCATGGCGGTGGCTGGCAGTTCTTCCGAGATGGTTATGGGTTCTGTTGTGACGCATGATACTGTGTTTTTTTTCGCCGGCATGTATGCAGTCCGGACGTCAATTATCGATTAGTCCTTCTTTCTTTCAAGATATTTGGCCACGTTCATGCCGAAGGTGAGGTTCTTGGCACGTACGAGCTCCTCGAGTTCGGTGAGGGACTTCTTACCGAAGTTGCGGAATTTCAACAGGTCGGATTTGTTGTAAGACACCAGGTCGCCGAGGGTCTCCACATCGGCAGCCTTCAGGCAGTTGAGCGCGCGTACGGAGAGGTCGAGGTCGACCAGCTTGGTATTGAGCAGCTGACGCATATGGAGGGTGTTTTCATCGAGCTCCTCGGTAGGCGTCTTCTCTTTCGTCTCGAGCGTGATCTTCTCGTCAGAGAAGAGCATGAAGTGGTGGATGAGGATCTCAGCAGCTTCCTTCAACGCATCCTTAGGATGGATGGAACCGTCGGTCGCTATTTCCAATACGAGCTTTTCGTAGTCGGTCTTCTGCTCCACGCGATAGTTCTCCACCGCGTATTTGACGTTGCGGATGGGGGTGTAGATGGAATCCACGAAGATGGTTCCTACAGGAGCGCTGTTGGTCTTGTTCTCTTCGGAAGGGACGTAACCGCGACCCTTATTGATCTGGATGTCCATGGTGAGACGGACGTTCGACTCCATGTTGCAGATGACCAGGTCAGGATTCAGTACCTGGAAAGCGGTGGTGAACTTGCTGATGTCACCGGCCGTAAACTGGCTCTTGCCGCTCACGGTGACGGTCACCTTCTCGGTGTCCGTACCCTGGATCTGCTGCTTGAAGCGAACCTGCTTGAGGTTAAGGATGATTTCGGTGACGTCCTCTACGACTCCCTTGATGGCAGAGAACTCGTGGTCCACGCCGGAAATTCGGACAGAGGTGATGGCGAAACCTTCAAGCGAGGAGAGGAGGATGCGGCGAAGGGAGTTGCCGATAGTGATGCCGTAGCCCGGCTCGAGCGGACGGAATTCGAAAACCCCGTTTCGGTCATCACTGTTGACCATGATGACCTTGTCCGGTCGTTGGAAGGCGAGGATAGCCATTGTATGGTGGTTGTTTTTTGGTTGGACGGTTGAGAGACTGGAATGCTCCGGATTACTTGGAGTACAATTCGACGATGAGCTGCTCCTTGATGTTCTCCGCAATCTGATCGCGCGTCGGCAGATTCAGGATGCGGCCGCTCATGGACGCCTTGTCGAACTCGATCCAGGAGTGCTTGTTGACGTGGCCGGTCATCTGACCGGTGACGATCTCCAGCGCCTTGGATTTCTCGCGGACAGCGATGACGTCGCCGGCCTTGCAGGTGTACGAAGGGATGTTGACCACTTTGCCGTTCACGGTGATGTGGCGGTGTCCTACGACCTGACGAGCGGCGCGGCGCGACGGAGCGATTCCCATGCGGAACACGACGTTGTCGAGACGCGCTTCAATCAGCTGAAGCAGGTTCTCGCCGGTTACACCGGACTTGCGGGATGCACGGTCGAAGATGCGGGCGAACTGGCGCTCGAGGATGCCGTACATCATTTTCACTTTCTGCTTCTCCAGCAGCTGTACAGCGTATTCAGACTGCTTGGAACGCTTCTTGGCCATTCCGTGCTGCCCGGGAGGATAGTTCTTCTTGTCGAGCACGCTGTCGGGTCCGAAGATAGGCTCGCGGAAACGGCGGGCGATCTTGGAAGTTGGGCCGGTATATCTTGCCATTTTGGACGGTTTTTTCTGTTTGGGTCAGGTAATGAATGAGTGGTCGGTGATCAGACGCGGCGGGTTCCGGGAGGACGGCAACCGTTGTGCGGAATCGGGGTGATGTCCACGATCTCGGTCACCTCGATACCCGCTTGGGTGAGCGTACGGATCGCAGATTCACGACCGGCGCCGGGGCCGCGAACGAACACCTTCACCTTGCGCAGTCCGAGATCGTAGGCGGATTTGGCACAATCGCCTGCGGCCAGCTGAGCGGCATAAGGAGTGTTCTTCTTGGAACCTTTGAAACCCATCTTGCCGGCGGAGCTCCAGGAGATGACCTGTCCGGATTCGTTGGTAAGGGAGATGATCACGTTGTTGAACGTGGAACTGACGAACGCCTTGCCGACGGCGTCCACTTTCACCACTTTCTTCTTGGCCGCCTTGGCGGACTTATTGGAGGATGCTTGCGTAGCCATGGGTCAATTACATTTTGGTCGCCTTCTTCTTGTTGGCGACGGTTTTACGTTTTCCTTTTCTCGTACGGCAGTTGGTTCGGGTGCGCTGACCACGGACCGGCAGGCCGTTACGGTGACGGATGCCACGGTAAGAGTTGATGTCGACCAGACGCTTGATGCTCAACTGGGTCTCGGAGCGGAGGGCTCCCTCCACTTTGAGTTCGTTGATGACCGCGCGGATCTTGCCCAACTGGTCGTCGTTCCATTCGTTCACCTTCACATCATGTCCGATACCGGCATCATTGAGGATGCGCTCGGCGGTCGAACGGCCGATGCCGTAGATGTAGGTGAGGCCGATTACGCCTCTTTTGTTCTTCGGTAAGTCAATACCAGCAATACGTGCCATTTATGCTTGGATTATCTGTTTTCTATAGATGATTGGATCAGCCCTGACGCTGCTTGAAGCGGGGGTTTTTCTTGTTGATCACATACAACCGGCCTTTCCGGCGTACGATCACGCAGTCGACGCTGCGTTTCTTGATGGCGGGTTTTACTTTCATCGCGTTGTTGTTGTTCGGTCAGCCGTAAGGCCTTCCGGATAACTGTTTATTTATATCTGTAAGTGATCCTTCCTTTGGTCAGGTCGTAAGGTGACATTTCCACCTTCACTTTGTCACCGGGCAGGATCTTGATGTAGTGCATCCGCATCTTACCGGAGATATGGGCGATGATCTCGTGACCGTTCTCCAGCTCCACGCGAAACATCGCATTGGAGAGGGATTCCAGCACTACGCCGTCCTGCTCGATATTGGCCTGTTTTGCCAAGGTTCAGATCGTATTTTTCACGTTCGTATTCGATTTCATAGCTTCTTCGACGAACACGAAGGAGCTAAGGATGTCGGCCGCGCCCTTGCGGACCGCCACCGTATGTTCGAAGTGCGCCGAAGGCTTGTTATCCGCCGTACGTACTGTCCAACCGTCACGCTCATGGACCACTGCCTTCCCTCCCAGGTTGATCATCGGCTCTATCGCGATGACCAGTCCTTCCTTCAATGTCATCCCGCCGCCGCGTCTCCCGTAGTTGGGAACCTCCGGTTTCTCGTGGAGGTGACGTCCGATTCCGTGCCCTACCAGCTCGCGCACCACGGAATAACCCGCTGCTTCGGCATGCTGCTGGATGGCGGCACTGACATCTCCGATCCTGTTTCCCGCGATCGCCTGCTCGATTCCTTTGAACAAGCTCTCCCGAGTCACCCGAAGGAGCTCCATTGTCTCCTCCGCAACCTCCCCGATCGGGAAGGTATAGGCGGAGTCGCCGTAGAAGCCGTTCTTCAGCACACCGCAATCCACGGAACACACATCCCCATCCTTCAGTTCCGTCTTGCCGGGGATACCGTGTACCACCTGCGAATTGACGGAAATGCACAACGAATTCGGAAATCCGTTGTAGTTCAGGAACGCCGGTACTCCTCCGCTGTCGCGGATGAAGGTCTCGGCCACGCGGTCGAGCTCCAGCGTCGTGATTCCGGGACGGATGACTTTCGCCACCTCGGCCAGGGTCCTTGCAACAAGTAAAGAACTATCCCTGATAAGTTCGATCTCGTCCTGTGTCTTGTAATACAGCATGAACAGGTCGGGACGTCGCTTATCAGACGGCAGAAGCTACGGCCGCACGGCCTTTGATCCTGCCACTTTTCATTAAGCCGTCGTAATGGCGCATCAGCAGGTGGCTCTCGATCTGCTGAAGCGTATCAAGTACAACCCCCACCATGATCAGCAGGGAGGTCCCCCCGTAGAAGCTGGCGAAGTTGTTGTTAATGTTAAGGATGATGGCGAACGTAGGAAGGATGGCGATCACCGCCAGGAAGATGGCTCCCGGAAGCGTGATACGCGACATCACTTCGTCGATGAAATCCGCCGTGCTGCGTCCCGGTTTGACCCCCGGAATGAAACCGTTGTTGCGCTTCATGTCATCCGCCATCTGGTTCGGATTCACCGCGATAGCCGTATAGAAATACGTGAAGAGGATGATCAGTGTGGCGAACACGAAATTGTACCAGAAAGAGGTGAGGTTACCGAACGTCGTCAGGATGCCCTGCGACGCGTTCGACTCGGGGAAGAACTGCGCGATGGTGGCCGGAATGAACATGATCGCCTGGGCGAAGATGATCGGCATGACACCGGAAGCGTTCACCTTGAGCGGGATGTACTGACGTACGCCGCCGTACTGCTTGTTACCGACGATCTTCTTGGCAAAGTTCACCGGAATGCGGCGGGTGCCTTGAACCAGCAGGATCACGAAGGCGATGACCGCAGCAAGGGCTACCAGCTCCAGGAGAAGGACCACGAGTCCTCCGCCCTGAGAGACACGGGACTGGATCTCGTCCTTGAAGGCGGCGGGAAGACGGGAGATGATGCCGATCATGATGATCAGGGAGATACCGTTTCCGATACCCTTGTCGGTTATCTTCTCACCCAGCCACATGACGAACATGGTGCCGGCCACCAGGATGACGATGGACGTAAACCAGAAGTGGAACGGAGAAACCAGCTCGGGGTTGACCGAGGAGATGATGGCGCTGGGCACCTGCGAACGCAGGTTCACGATATATCCCGGAGCCTGGAAGGCGGTAATGATGACGGTCAGCCAACGCGTGATATTGTTGATCTTCTTGCGGCCGCTCTCCCCTTCCTTCTGCAGCTTCTGGAAGTACGGGATGGCGATGCTCAGCAGCTGGACGACGATCGACGCCGAAATGTACGGCATGATGCCCAGGGCGAAGATCGAAGAGTGCGAGAAGGCTCCGCCGGAGAACATATCGAGAAGGCCCAACACCCCGCCGGAAGTCTGCTGGCGGAGCTGGTCGAGCTGCTGCGGGTCGACGCCCGGCAGCACGATGTGGGTTCCCAATCGATAAATCAACAGGAAGAAGAGCGTGTTGAGGATGCGTACCCTCAGGTCTTCGATCTTGAAGATGTTGCGTATGGTCTGAAATAGGTTCTTCATGCTCCGATGATGGAAGTGGTTCCGCCTTTAGCCTCGATTGCCGCTTTGGCGGAGGCCGAGAAAGCGTGCGCTTTTACGTCCAGTTTGGATTTAAGTTCTCCCCGTCCAAGGATCTTGACACGGTCGTTCTTGGAGGCGATGCCGTTGGCCACCAGCGCGTCGAAGTCGATGGAAGTCAGCTTCTTGCTGTCGGCAAGGGCCTGCAATGAATCCAGGTTGATTCCGTGATATTCCACGCGGAAGGGATTCTTGAAGCCGAACTTAGGCACGCGGCGCTGAAGCGGCATCTGACCGCCCTCGAAGCCGCGCTTACGGCTGTAGCCGGAACGGGACTGGGCACCCTTATGACCACGGGAAGCGGTACCGCCGCTACCGGAGCCGGCACCACGGCCGAGACGTTTATTGTCGCGTACGGATCCTTTGGCAGGAGTGAGCGAAGACAGGTTCATTGATAGGATTCCTTTCTAATTGTTTTATTGATTTCAGAGTTCCTTCACCTCGACAAGGTGCTGTACCTTACCGATCATTCCTTTCACCTGGGGCGTCATCTCCAATTCCACCGAACGGTGCATCTTGGTGAGGCCGAGCGCCTTCAGGGTCCTTTTCTGGTTTTCCGGACGGTCGATGCCGCTGCGGACCAGGGTGATTTTCATCTTTGCCATGACACTATGCAGTTGTCGCTGATCGCAATCAGCCGTTGAACACTTTTTCCATTTTGAGGCTGCGGTGCTGGGAGACCGTAGCCGGATCGCGCATCTGCTCGAGCGCATCGATCGTGGCTTTCACCACGTTATGCGGGTTGGAGCTTCCCTTGGACTTTGCGAGTACGTTGTGTACGCCCACACTCTCCAGTACGGCACGCATGGCACCGCCGGCGATGACACCGGTACCGGGAGCTGCAGGCTTCAGGAACACATAGGCTCCGCCGAACTTGCCGTGAGCCTCGTGAGGAATCGTTCCGCGCAGGATGGGAACCTTCACCAGGTTCTTCTTGGCATCGTCGATACCCTTCTGGACGGCATCCGTCACTTCCTTGGCTTTGCCAAGACCGTGACCGACCACGCCGTTCTCGTCACCGACCACCACGATGGCGGCGAAAGTGAAGGCACGGCCGCCCTTCGTCACTTTGGTGACGCGGTTCACTCCTACCAGGCGGTCCTTCAGTTCGATCTCGCTGGATTTTACTCGCTTTACGTTTGTTGCAGACATGGGTTCTGTTGCTTCTTCTTGTTGTGATTAGAATTGAAGTCCGCCTTCACGCGCGCCTTCGGCAAGCGCCTTAACACGGCCATGGTACAGGTAGCCACCACGGTCGAATACGACGCTGGAGATACCGCCCTGGACGGCTTTCGCCGCCAGCTGCTTGCCTACCTCGCGGGCGAGATCCACTTTCGGGCCTTTGGACTGGAAATCCTTCATGCCGGAAGATGCGGCCATGATGGTCACACCGTTGATGTCGTCGATCAGCTGCGCGGAAATCTGCTTGTTGCTGCGGAAGACGGACAGGCGGGGACGCTCCGGGGTACCCTTGATCTTCTTGCGGATGCGGAACCGGATGTTCCGCCTTCTGTTCAGTTTGTTGGACATGACTTACTTATTTTTTAGCTGCGGACTTACCTGCCTTACGACGCAAGGGTTCGTTCTGGAACTTGACACCCTTTCCTTTGTAAGGTTCGGGGGCGCGCAAGGAGCGGATTTTGGCGGCGACGGCACCGAGCAGCTGCTTGTCGGCGCTCTCCAGGATGATCGTCGGGTTCTGACCTTTCTCCTGCTTGGTGGTCACCTTCACTTCGGCCGGCAATTCGAACACGAAGTGGTGGGAGTAGCCGAGCACGAGGTCGAGCAACTGGCCCTGGTTGGTGGCCTTGTAACCTACGCCGACCAGTTCCTGGGTGCTGGTGAATCCCTGGGAGACTCCCATCACCATGTTGTTGATCAGTGCGCGGTACAGGCCGTGCAGGGAACGGTGATGCTTCGCATCGCTGGCGCGCTCCACGTTGACGACGGAGCCGTCCACCTTTACGGTGACGCCGTCCTTCAGGTCCTGGCGGAGTTCGCCTTTCGGTCCTTTCACCGTGACCGTGTTACCCGCCACCTTGACTTCGACTTTGGCCGGGATGTTTATCGGAAGTTTTCCTATCCGTGACATGTTATCGGATTTTCTTATTGATTAATAGACGTAACAGAGCACTTCGCCGCCGACATTCTCCTTGCGGGCTTCCTTGTCGGTCATCAGTCCCTTCGAGGTGGAAAGGATGGCGATGCCCAGACCGTTGAGGACGCGCGGCATGGCGTCCACGCCGGCATACTTGCGGAGACCCGGCTTGGAGATACGGGTGAGGTTGCGGATCGCAGGCGCCTTGGTGACCGGATGGTACTTCAGGGCTATCTTGATCACTCCCTGCTTGTCGTCCTGTTCGAACTTGTAGTCGAGGATGTAGCCTTTCTCCTTCAGGATCTTGGTCATCTCGCGCTTCATATTGGAGGCCGGGATCTGGACGATACGGTGGTTCGCACGTACCGCGTTGCGTACCCGGGTGATGAAGTCTGCTATCGGATCAGTCATCGTAGTGAGTTTTTTTGGTCTTTGATTGTAATCAACGATGGGTTACCAGCTGGATTTGGTTACGCCCGGAATCTTGCCGTCAAGCGCCATCTGGCGGAACAGGACGCGGGAGATGCCGAAGATGCGCATGTAGCCGCGGGGACGTCCGGTCAGTTTGCAGCGATTGTGCTGACGGATCGGGGATGCGTTCTTAGGAAGCTTGTCCAGTGCTGCGTAGTCGCCTGCCTTCTTGAGCGCAGCGCGCTTTTCGGCATAACGGGCGGCCATGCGCTGGCGCTTCACTTCCCGGGCCTTCATCGATTCTTTTGCCATGAGTATTGTCGTTGATGGGGTTATCAGTTGGAACGGAAGGGGAAACCGAATTCCTTCAGGAGCTCGAGCGCCTCCTCGTCGGTCGTGGCGCTGGTCACGAACGTGATGTCCATGCCGGTGATCTTGTTCACCTTGTCGATGTCGATCTCCGGGAAGATGATCTGTTCGGTGACGCCGAGGGTGTAGTTACCGTTGCCGTCGAATCCTTTCGGATTGATGCCGCGGAAGTCACGGATACGGGGCAACGCAACCGAGATCAGACGGTCGAGGAACTCGTACATCTTCACGTCACGCAGCGTGACACGGGCGCCGATGGGAACACCGACACGCAGCTTGAAGTTAGCGATGTCCTTGCGGGACTTGGTCGGAACCGCCTTCTGGCCCGTGATCGTGCCGAGTTCGGTCAGCGCATACTCCACCAGCTTCTTGTCACTGACGGCGTCGCCGACACCCTGGTTCACGCTGATCTTCAGCAGACGCGGAACCTGCATCATGCTCTTGTAGTTGAATTTCTTCTGGAGAGCGGGAACGACTTCGTTCCGGTATTTCTCCTTGAGGCGCGGTACGTAGCTCATTATTTGATGACCTCCCCTGATTTTTTGGAATAACGGACTAGTTTACCATCCTCCATGCGGCGGCCGACACGGGTCGTATTGCCCTTTCCGTCGACTACCATCACATTGGAGATGTGGATGGGTGCCTCCTGCTTGATGATACCGCCTTGGGTATTCTTTGCGTTCGGCTTGGTATGCTTGGTGACCATGTTGACGCCTTCCACCAGGACACGGCGCTCCTTCACGATCACTTCGAGTACGCGTCCCTGAGCTCCCTTGGAGTCTCCGGCCATCACCTTCACGGTGTCGCCCTTGCGTACGTTAAGCTTCGGCTGCTTGTTGGATTTTCTTTCCATCGCTTCGGTTCTCTTGAGAATTTGGGATTAAAGCACTTCAGGTGCCAGGGAGACGATCTTCATGAACTGCTTCTCGCGGAGCTCACGGGCGACCGGACCGAAAATACGCGTGCCGCGCAGTTCGTCCGTAGCCGTCAGCAACACCACCGCGTTGTCATCGAAGCGGATGTAAGAACCGTCCTGACGCTTGACTTCCTTCTTGGTGCGTACGACCACCGCCTTGGAAACGGTGCCCTTCTTCACGTTGCCGGAAGGAAGCGCGTGCTTCACCGTAACGACGATCTTGTCGCCGACGGAAGCATAACGCTTCTTGGTGCCGCCCAGCACACGGATGCAAAGGACTTCCTTCGCACCGCTGTTGTCGGCGACTATACATCTGGATTCCTGCTGGATCATATTCTGTTGTTTTTTTTCTGTTCAACTGCCGGCGGACCGGCGACGATTACTTGGCGCGCTCGAGGATCTGCTTGAGCCTCCAGTTCTTGTTCTTGCTCATCGGACGGGTCTCGGCGATCAACACCAGGTCTCCGACTTTCGACTCGTTATTCTCGTCGTGTGCCATGAACTTGGTGGTCTTCTTGATGAATTTTCCGTAGATCGGATGCTTCACCTTCCGCTCGACCGCAACGACGATGCTCTTGCTCATCTTGTTGCTGACAACGACGCCGGTACGCTCTTTGCGGAGACCGCGCTTCTCAGTGCTTTTCTGTTCCATCGTTTCTGTATGCAAGGATTAGGAATTGGTAGTGGCTTTGCTGCGGACCGTAAGCTCGGTCAGGATGCGGGCGATGCCCTTGCGCTTCTCGCGCATCTTCATCGGATTGTCGACCGGAGAGATGGTATGATTCATCTTCATCTTGGTATACTGGTCGCGCTCCTCCTGAAGACGGAGGTTGAGCTCCTCGGTAGTCAGTTCTTTGATGTCCTCTTTTTTCATGACACGGTGTTTTTTCGGTTATCCCTGGGCCGGTTATCAGGCTGCGGAATAGTCGCGGCGGATGATGAATTTGGTGTTAACGGAGAGCTTCTGAGCGGCCAGACGCAACGCCTCGCGCGCCGTAGCCTCAGGGACACCTTCCGCCTCGAAGATGATAGTGCCGGGCTTGATGACCGCCACCCAGAATTCAGGGTTACCCTTTCCTTTACCCATACGTACCTCGGCAGGCTTGCGGGTGATGGGCTTGTCCGGGAACACACGGCACCATACCTGTCCTTCACGCTTCATATAACGCGTCAGGGCGACACGGGCTGCTTCGATCTGGCGGGAAGGGATCCACGCCGTCTCGAGGGATTTGATTCCGAACGAACCGAAGGCCAGGGAGTAGCCGCGCGTGGCGGATCCCTTGGGAACCATCTTGTGCTGTTTGCGGAACTTGGTCTTTTTCGGCTGTAACATGATGTATTGGCTTCTTTGTTTTTTAAAATCCGGGTGGGAGCCCGATGATTAATCCCTCTTCGCGCCGCCGCGTCCACCGCGTCCGCCGCGATCACCGCCACGTCCGCCACGGTCACCGCCGCGTCCGCCGCGACCACGGTCGCCACGCTCACGTCCTGCACCGGTCAGTCCCTTCGGCGCTGCCGTAGAGGAGGAAGAACCGATGTTCGGAGACAGGTCACGCTTACCGTATACCTCGCCGTTACAGATCCACACCTTGCAACCGATCTTGCCGTAAGAGGTCTGAGCCTCCGACATGGCGAAATCGATATCGGCACGGAAGGTGTGCAGCGGAATACGGCCCTCCTTGTACTGCTCGGTACGCGCGATTTCAGCACCGCCCAGACGGCCGGCGACCATTACGCGGATACCTTCGGCACCCATACGCATCGTGGAAGCGATGGACATCTTGGCTGCACGACGGAAAGAGATGCGGGCCTCGATCTGACGGGCGATACCGTCGGCCACCAGCTGCGCATCCAGTTCCGGACGCTTGATCTCGAAGATGTTGATCTGGACGTCCTTCTTCGTGAGCTTCTTGATCTCCTCTTTCAGCTTGTCGACCTCCTGGCCGCCCTTACCGATCACGATACCCGGACGGGCCGTGTGAACCGTGACAGTGATGAGCTTCAGGGTGCGCTCGATAACGATCTTGGCGACGCCGCCTTTGGCAAGACGGGCGCTGAGGTATTTACGGATCTTGGAATCCTCGACCAGCTTGTCGGAATATTTCCTTCCGCCATACCAGTTGGAGTCCCATCCGCGGATGATACCGAGTCTGTTACCGATCGGGTTTGCTTTTTGTCCCATTTTAAAGTGTTGGATTGGGTGTTGTTCGATTGTTGATGTTATTCGGCAGCGGCCTTTTCTTCCTTGCCGGCAGGAATCGTGTCCAGCACGATGGTCACGTGGTTGGAACGCTTGCGGATCCGGTAACCGCGGCCCTGAGGAGCCGGGCGCAGACGCTTCAGCATGCGTGCGCTGTCCACGTTGATCGTCTTCACGAATACCTTTCCTTCGTCGATCTTATCTCCCGACTTGGCCTCCCAGTTGGCGATCGCCGACTGAAGGAGCTTCTCCAGACGCTCGGCCGGAGCCTTCGCGTTGTAACGGAGGATGTTCATCGCCTGCATCACTTCCTTGCCGCGGATCAGGTCGGCGACGATACGCATCTTGCGGGGCGACGTGGGAACGTTCGCCAACCGTGCGACAGCGGTCGTCTTCATCATCTCTTTGCGCTTCTCGGCGCTTTCACGTTTTCTGAGTCCCATGACGGATCTTTCTTTTTGTCAGGTTGATTAAGCGTTCTTGTTGCCGCTGTGGCCGCGGAACGTGCGGGTCGGAGCGAATTCCCCGAGCTTGTGGCCGACCATGTTCTCGGTCACGTACACCGGGATGAACTTGTTCCCGTTGTGTACTGCGATCGTGTGTCCGACGAATTCCGGAGCGATCATGGAAGCGCGGGACCAGGTCTTGATGACCGACTTCTTATTCGTCTCATTCATCTTGGCGACTTTAGCCTCGAGATGGTGAGCGATGTAGGGGCCTTTTTTGAGCGAACGAGCCATTGTTGGTTGCTTTGTCGTTGATATGCCTTCCGGTCGTGTCATGCTGCCACGCGCCGTACGGCAGTCTGATTATTTCTTCCTTCTTTCGATGATGTATTTGTCCGTGACGTGGTTCTTGCGACGGGTCTTGCGGCCTTTCGCATAGAGACCTTTACGTGAACGCGGATGTCCTCCGGATGCACGTCCCTCGCCTCCACCCATCGGGTGATCGACCGGGTTCATGGCGACACCGCGGACACGCGGACGACGACCTACCCAGCGGGAGGCACCGGCCTTGCCAAGGGAGATCTTGTTATGGTCAGGGTTCGATACCGTTCCGATGACAGCCATGCAGCTGCTCAGGACCTTGCGGGTCTCTCCGGAAGGCATCTTCAGGATGGCGTAATCGCCGTCACGGGCGGCCAACTGGGCATACGTGCCGGCACTGCGTGCCATGGCCGCACCCTGGCCGGGACGGAGTTCGATGTTGTGAATCAGGGTTCCCAGCGGAATATCACGCATGAACAGGGCGTTGCCGATCTCCGGTGCGGCACCGGTGCCGGATACCACGGTCTGACCGACTTTCAGTCCGGTAGGAGCTACGATATAACGCTTGTCGC
Source organism: Bacteroidota bacterium (assembly GCA_046052345.1). Taxonomy (GTDB): domain Bacteria; phylum Bacteroidota; class Bacteroidia; order AKYH767-A; family 2013-40CM-41-45; genus Pollutiaquabacter. The sequence continues at coordinate 24,748 of JBJOMN010000042.1, forward strand.
CGTCCTTGTAGTAGACCAATGCGATACGCGCGGAACGGTTCGGATCGTATTCGACGGATTTCACCGTGCCGACCACGCCGTGGTTGTCACGCTTGAAATCGACGAGACGGTACATCTTGCGGTGTCCGCCGCCGATGTAACGCATGGTCATCTTTCCGTCGGCATTACGGCCGCCGGAGCGCTTCTTACGGACGAGCAGACTCTGCTCCGGCTTGCCGGCAGTGAGGTCCTCGTAGTTGTCAACCAGCATGTGGCGCTGGCTGGGGGTCATCGGGCGAAGTTTCTTTACTGACATGATTCAGTTCCCTTCAGGTTAGATGTTGCTGTAGAAATCGATCGTGTCGCCCTTCTTCAGGGTGACGACCGCCTTCTTGTAGGTTCCGGTACTGCCGGAGACGAATCCGGTCTTGGTGTAACGCTGCTTGCGCTTGCTGGCCACGTTGATCGTGTTGACGCTCTCGACGGTGACGTTGTACATCTTCTCGACAGCCTTCTTGATCTGGACCTTGTTGGCGTTGCCGTCCACGATGAAACCAAATCGATTCAGCTTCTCGCTGATCTTGGTCATCTTTTCGGTGATAAGGGGTTTCTTGAGGATCATCATGACAAGAAGCGGTTTTCAAGTGCTGCAACGGAACCCTCGACGATCACCAGCTGATGGGCGTTGAGGACATCGTAGGTGTTCAGCTCGGAAGCCGTAGTCACCTTGTTGCGCTGTACGTTACGGGATGACAGGAAGATATTGTTGTCGTGGGACGGAAGAACCACCAGCGCCTTCTTGTCGGAAAGGTTGAGGCTCTTCAGGATGTCCGTGTAATTCTTGGTCTTCGGCTGGTCGAACTTGAAGTTCTCCAACACGATGATGTTCTTGTCCTTCGCCTTGTAGGTCAGCGCGGACATGCACGCCAGGTGCTTCAGCTTACGGTTCAGCTTGAAGGAGTAGTCGCGCGGACGCGGACCGAAGGCACGGCCTCCGCCGACGAAGAGGGGCGACTTCATGGAACCCGCACGGGCTCCGCCGGTACCCTTCTGACGCTTCAGCTTCTTCGTGGTGCGGTTGATCTCTGCACGCTCCTTGGATTTGTGCGTTCCCTGACGCTGGTTAGCCAGATACTGCTTCACGTCAAGGTAGATGGCGTGATCGTTCGGCTCGATACCGAAGATCTTCTCGCTCAGCTTTACTTTCTTGCCGGTCTCTTTACCGGATATGTTCAGGATGTTCGCTTCCATGTCTTACTTCTCCACGATTACATAGGAACCATTATGGCCGGGAAGAGCGCCCTTCACAAGAAGGAGATTCTGCTCCGGCATGACTTTGATGATCTCGAGATTCTGGACCTTGACACGTGCGACACCCATATGGCCGGCCGTACGCTGCCCGCGCCATACACGCGAAGGATACGAGGAAGCGCCACGCGAACCGGGAGCACGGAGACGGTTGTGCTGACCGTGGGTCTGCATACCGACACCGCTGAAGCCGTGACGCTTGACGACACCCTGGAAGCCGCGACCTTTGGAGGTTCCGACCACGTTGACGAAATCGCCGGCAGCGAAGAGGTCCGCCTTGATTTCGGAACCGACGGCCGGAGCCTCGGGGAAATCACGGAACTCCACCAGCTTGCGCTTCGGCGTAGTTCCCGTCTTCTTGAAATGACCGGCCTCGGCCTTGGTCGTATGCTTGTCCTTCTTATCGGCGAAAGCCAGCTGCACGGCATTGTAGCCGTCGGTCGCGTCCGTCTTCACCTGAGTGACGACGCACGGTCCGGCCTGGATCACGGTGCAGGGGATGTACTTCCCGTCAGCACCGAAGACGCTGGTCATTCCGATTTTCTTTCCGATGATTCCTGACATTTTCTTTTTTGTTGCGCCATTGGTCGGCAGTGCCGACATAGCAGGTTATATACCCGGTTGGATGGTTATGATGCTTTGATTTCCACCTCTACTCCGCTCGGCAGCTCCAGTTTCATCAACGCATCAACCGTCTTGGCGGTCGAATTGTAGATATCCAGGAGACGCTTGTACGCACACAGCTGGAACTGCTCCCGCGCCTTCTTGTTGACGTGCGGGGAACGGAGAACCGTGAAGATCTTCTTGTCGGTCGGCAGCGGAATAGGACCGTTGACGACTGCGCCGGTGACTTTCACCGTCTTAACGATCTTCTCGGCGGACTTGTCCACGAGGTTGTGGTCGTACGACTTCAGTTTGATGCGGATGCGCTGGGACATTTTGAAAGAACGTTTATTGAGTGAGGATGATTATTCTACGGAAGCCTTGGATTTGCCTTTGGACTTGGCGATCACCTCCTCGGCGAGGTTACGCGGACACTCGGCGTAGTGGGAGAACTCCATGGTGGACGTTGCACGTCCGGAAGTGATCGTACGCAGCTGGGTGACATATCCGAACATTTCGGACAGCGGCACCTTGGCCTTGACCACCTGGGCACCGCCCTTGGAATCCATGCCTTCCACCTGGCCGCGGCGGCGGTTGAGGTCACCGACTACGTCGCCCATGTTCTGCTCGGGCGTGATCACCTCGAGCTTCATGATGGGCTCGAGCAGCACCGGCTTACACTTCGGAAGCGCTTCACGGAAGGCCGTACGGGCACAGATTTCGAAAGAGAGGGAATCGGAGTCGACCGTGTGGTAAGAACCGTCGATCAGGCGGACCTTCAACGACTGAAGCGGATAGCCGGCCATGACACCGTTGGTCATCGCAGAACGGAAACCCTTTTCAACCGCCGGGATGAATTCACGCGGAATGTTACCGCCCGAGATCTCGTTGACGAACTGGAGACCGAGGTTCTTGTCCGTGACTTCGAAGTCGGAGTCGATCGGGGAGGCGACGAACTTGATGTCGGCGAATTTACCGCGACCACCCGTCTGCTTCTTATAGACTTCACGGTGCTCGACGGTACCGTTGATGGCTTCTTTGTAGTTGACCTGGGGAGCGCCTTGGTTGACTTCCACTTTGAACTCGCGCTTGAGACGGTCGATGATGATCTCCAAGTGCAATTCACCCATGCCGGAGATGATCGTCTGTCCGGTCTCCTCGTCCGATTTCACACGGAAGGTAGGATCCTCTTCAGAAAGTTTTCCGAGACCGACACCCAGCTTATCCTGATCGGCCTGCGTCTTGGCTTCGATGGCGAGACCGATGACCGGCTCGGGGAAGTTCATGGCCTCGAGGACGATCGGTGAGCCCTCGGCGCACAGCGTATCGCCGGTCTTGATATCCTTGAAACCTACGGCAGCACCGATATCACCCGCCTCAATGAACGGGATCTGGTTCTGCTTGTTGGCATGCATCTGGAAGATACGAGAGATACGCTCCTTGTTGCCCGAGCGGGTGTTGAGGACGTAAGAACCTTCGTCCAGACGGCCGGCGTAGCAGCGGAAATAAGCGAGACGTCCTACGAAAGGATCGGTTGCGATCTTGAAGGCAAGAGCCGTGAAAGGCTCCTTCGGATCCGGCTTACGGACCACTTCTTCACCGGTATCGGGATTCGTCCCATGGATGTTTTCTTTGTCAAGCGGCGAAGGCATCAGCTCCATCACAAGATCGAGCATCGTCTGTACGCCTTTGTTCTTGAACGAGGAACCGCAGACCATCGGGACCACCTTGTTGGCGATACAGGCCTTGCGCAGTGCGTCGAAGATCTCACGCTCGGAAATGGAGTTGGGATCCTCGAAGTATTTCTCCATCAGCTTGTCGTCGAACTCGGCGATGGCCTCGAGCAGTTTCTCGCGCCATTCTTTCACCTCGTCGAGCATTTCGGAAGGGATAGGGACCTCCGTGAAGGTCATGCCCTTGTCGTGCTCGTTCCAGACGATACCGCGGTTGTTGATCAGGTCGACGACGCCTTTGAAATCGTCTTCGGCACCGATCGGCAGCTGCAGCGGAAGCGGGTTGCCGCCAAGGATCTCGCGGACCTGCTTGACGACATTGAGGAAGTCGGCACCGGCACGGTCCATCTTGTTGACGAATCCGATACGGGTGACGTTGTAGTTGTTGGCCAGGCGCCAGTTGGTTTCAGATTGAGGCTCGACACCGTCAACAGCGGAAAAAAGGAACACCAGTCCGTCCAGGATACGGAGGGAACGGTTCACTTCGACGGTAAAGTCAACGTGACCGGGGGTATCGATGATGTTCAGTTTGTATTTCTCACCGCGGTAATTCCAGAAACAGGTGGTAGCTGCGGATGTAATCGTGATTCCACGCTCCTGCTCCTGCGCCATCCAGTCCATGGTGGCGGCACCGTCATGCACTTCGCCTATCTTGTGCACGACACCGGTGTAGTAGAGAATACGCTCGGTAGTCGTCGTCTTGCCTGCATCGATGTGGGCGGCGATACCGATGTTTCGAGTATACTTGAGTTCTTTGCTCATTTGATTAGTTATCCGTTAATCCTAACGATAGTTTTCTCTTTTTCTCGTGATAACCGGACACTTTGAACGGCCGTCTTGTCAGACAAGGCGCTGGATCCGTTCAGTTATCCAGTAGATTCTTGCTCGTTTCTGCGGCAAGTCAGGGGGTTATCCCGTAAAAGAAAGAACTACCACTCTTTATTAGGGCCCTGCAGGGGTGCCGCAGGGGTACTCTTCACTTTGAAGCCTTACGCACGGAAGTGCGAGAAGGCCTTGTTCGCCTCGGCCATACGGTGGGTGTCCTCCTTCTTCTTGATGGCGGCACCTTCGTTCTTGGAGGCTGCGATGATCTCGTTCGCCAAACGGTCCGCCATGGTCTTCTCATTGCGGTTCCGGGAATAGAGGATCATCCACTTGATGGTCAGACTGATCCGGCGGTCCGGGCGGATTTCGCTCGGAATCTGGAAGGTGGCACCACCTACACGGCGGCTCTTCACCTCGACCGTCGGGGTCAGGTTGGTCATCGCCCGCTTCCATACTTCGAGACCGCTCTCCTTGGTCTTGTCCTCCACCTTCTGGATGGCGTCATAGAAAAGGGAGTAGGCCTTGTTCTTCTGACCGGAATACATCATCATGTTCACGAAACGCGTGACCAGCGTGTCGTTGAACTTGGGATCCGGTAGGAGGATGCGCTTTTTCGGTTTCGTCTTACGCATGGAATCAGTCGGGTATTTACTTGTTACTTCTTGTTAACGATTACTTCTTCTTGGCAGGTGCTGCGGCAGCTCCGGCTTTCGGACGCTTGGCGCCGTACTTGGAACGCTGCTGCTTTCGACCGTCGACACCGGCGGTATCAAGGGATCCGCGGACGATGTGGTAACGAACTCCCGGAAGATCCTTCACACGGCCTCCGCGGATCAGCACGATCGAGTGCTCCTGCAGGTTGTGACCCTCACCGGGAATATAAGCCGTCACTTCGAACTTGTTCGTCAGACGCACACGGGCGACCTTACGCATGGCCGAATTGGGCTTCTTAGGCGTAGTCGTGTACACACGTGTACACACGCCACGACGCTGCGGGCAGGAAGTAAGGGCTGGCGATTTGCTCTTGTCGATCAGCTTCTCGCGTCCGTTGCGGACTAACTGTGAAATGGTTGGCATTCCAGGCTATTCTTTCAGGTTAATCTTCAGTCAATTAGGCGTTTTTCGCCTTATTTTAGGGAACGCAAAGGTACCACTTTGCCTTTATTTACCAAAACCTGTCAAAAAAATATTTCAAACAGGGCGGCTTCTTGGGGGCCGGAAGCCGAAAAACAGTGAAATTTTAAGGGTGCGATATTGGCTGGTATTTAACTACTTGATTATCAAGCATAAAAAATAAACGCCCGCCGGACGGCGAGCGTTATCTTATTTTTCTGCAAAACAGACGATTAAGCGACCCGAAGGCGGTTTACGTTCGATTTTTCAAACATATCCTTTGCGTACCCCAACGTCAGTCTGAATTCCTTCGTGGCTTTGCCGGTGGGAATCTCATACATCGCATCCAGCAGAATAGCCTCACAAATGGAGCGCAACCCCCTTGCACCCAGCTTGAATTCGAATGCCTTGTCGACGATGAAATCAAAGACCCCCTTCTCCACTTCCAGCTTGACCCCTTCCAGCTGGAACAGCTTCTCATACTGCTTTATCAAAGCGTTCTTGGGCTCGGTCAGGATCGCCCGCAACGTCGCTTTGTCAAGAGGATCCAGATGCGTCAGAACAGGAAGTCGGCCGATGAGCTCCGGAATGAGCCCGAACGACTTCAGGTCGGCCGGACTGATATACTGCAGATAATTCGATTTGTCCAGCGACTCCTTGCTCTTGGAGCTGGAATAGCCGATGGCATGCGTCTCCAGACGCCTTGCAATCTTCTTGTCGATCCCGTCGAATGCTCCCCCGCAGATGAAAAGGATATTGGCAGTATCGATACTGATCATCTTCTGCTCGGGATGCTTACGGCCTCCCTGTGGCGGGACATTGACTGTGGACCCCTCCAGCAGCTTCAGCAGCGCCTGCTGCACGCCCTCGCCGCTGACATCGCGCGTTATGGAAGGATTGTCTCCCTTGCGGGCGATCTTGTCGATCTCGTCTATATACACCACACCGCGCTCAGCTGCAGCGACATCGTAATCCGCCGCCTGCAGCAATCGTGTAAGGATGCTTTCCACGTCCTCGCCTACATAGCCGGCTTCGGTCAGTACGGTCGCATCCGCAATGCAGAAAGGAACATTCAGCATCTTGGCGATGGAACGCGCCAAAAGCGTTTTTCCGGTACCCGTCTCTCCTACCAGCAGGATGTTGGATTTTTCAATCTCGACATCGTCCTGCTTCTTGATCTTGGAGGAAATCCGCTTGTAATGATTGTAAACAGCTACAGCCAGGACCTTCTTGGCCTCGTCCTGGCCGATGACGTACTGGTCGAGGAACTTCTTGATTTCAGTGGGCTTCAGCAGGGTCAGGTGCGAGTTGATGGACGTCTTGAGCCGACTGTTCATCTCATCGTTAAGGATGCCCTGCGCCTGGCCGATGCACTGGTCACAAATATGCCCGGTGATGCCGGCAATCAGGACGTAGGTCTCGCTCTTGTCCCGCCCGCAAAACGAGCATTTGATTTCTTTTGGGTTCTTCATGATCCGGAAAAGGCCGTAATAATGAAACGACCTAAATTAAGGTACGCAAAGATACACCCCGGAACCCAACTTATTTGGTGAAAAAAACCGGAAACAAGGATAATTGACTGAAAATGAGCGGAGTAGTTCCCGGATGCAGTTCGCAACCCGAAATCCGTCACTCTTAAACCGTCAACCGTCAGGCCTTCTTCCTCGTCAGGACCTCGTCGATCATGCCGTATGACTTGGCTTCGTCGGCTGTCATCCAGTAGTCGCGGTCCGAATCCTTCCAGACCTTCTCGTATTCCTGGCCGCTGTGGGAGGCGATGATCTCGTAGAGTTCTTTCTTGAGCTTCTGTATCTCCCGAGCTGTGATCTCGATATCCGAAGCCTGTCCTTCCGCGCCGCCGAGGGGCTGGTGGATCATGATGCGGGAATGCTTCAGTGCGGCACGCTTGCCTTTCTCGCCGGAACACATGAGCACGGCAGCCATGGAAGCAGCCATGCCGGTACAGATGGTAGCGATGCTGGGCTGGACGAACTGCATCGTATCATAGATGCCCAATCCCGCATAGACGGATCCACCGGGACTGTTCATGTAGATCTGGATATCCTTCTTCGCATCCACGGATTCGAGGAACAGCAACTGCGCCTGGATGATGTTGGAGACGTAATCGTTGATGCCGACACCGAGGAATATGATGCGATCCATCATGAGACGGGAGAAAACGTCCATGGTGGCGATATTGAGCTGACGTTCCTCGATGATGGTCGGGGAGATGTAATCGTTGCGTACCGCGGACACGAAACTGTCAACGGTGGTGCTGCTGATGCCGCGATGCTTGACAGCGTACTTGCGGAATTCGTCGTGAAAATTCATGAGAAGTCGGATTGGATGTTTTAAGACGTTGAATCAGGCCGGAATGTTACGGCAACCCGAAATTAAACACCCTGAGCCCCCCTCCGTCCATGCCCAAAGTCATTTTTCAACAATAAAACTTCCCTAAAAAAGCAAAAGGCTTTCCGAGGAAAGCCTTTTACCGAGGTCTTACGGCCGAACCGCCGGACCGGGATATCAATGGTGATGCTCCAACTCGTGGGCCGTCTTCTCGTTCAGCTTGGCCACGAAGTCGTCGTAAGGAAGCTCCTTGGTATCCAGTTTTACCGTCTTCTTCAGGTACTCGAACACCTTTCCTTCGCGAAGGGTACGCTCGAAACGCTCGTAATTCCCCTCTTCCGTGAGGTAACGGTTGGACATGTCCTCCACCTTCGCATCATCCATGTCGTAGATGCCGTACTGTGCGAACTGCTGACGCATCATCGCGCGGGATGCGTTACGGATCTCCTCCTCGGTAAGGACGATGTTCTGCTCCACGGCGATCGTGGAAAGGATGAGGTTCCAACGCAGGTCTTCGACCATGTGGTAGAACTGATGATCGAACTCGTGGTCGTCCATGGGCTTCTCCTGGTTGGCCTTCACCATGCGGCGCAGGAAGTCGTCCGGGAGCCGGATATCGGTGGATTCAAGAATGGCGTTGCGAAGGTCTTTCCGGAGTTTCCGGTCGCTTTCGCGCTCGAAGTAGGAGGCGATGCCTTCTTTCACCTTTTCGCGGAAAGTCGCCTCGTCGGTCACGGTTCCTGCTTCGTACAGCTTGTCGAACAGCTCCTGGTTCAGTTCGGCCTTCTCGATCTTGGAGACCGTCATCACCGTGAAACGGTAATCCGACTTCATGGAAGCATGATCCTTGCCGATCTTGAGCATGGCCGCCACCTCCGGCTCGTTTCCGATCGCCTTCATGGGGTTGTAATCGACGGTATCGCCCTTCTTAAGGCCGGTGAATTTCTTGCGATCCTTGGCTTCCGGCATCCGATCGATGGCCAACGTGGTCGTAGTCTTCGTTCCTCCTTCCCGGAGGTTGCCGTCGGCATCCAGCTCGTTGAATTCACCGTAAAGGATACACGTCTCGTCCGAAGCCTCCGGATTGGAGAACTTGCCGTAACGGCGGCGCATGTCGTTTACGTCATCATCGATCATCTTGGCATCGACCTTGACAGTGAAATAAGGCGTCTTTGACTTGGGAAGCGCAACGTTGATCTTGGGTGCAAGACCGATTTCGTACAGGAATTCGAAGTCCCTTCCTTCTTCGAGGATCATTTCATTCTCACCACGCTTAGGGAGCGGGGAACCGATGATCTCGATCTTGTTGTCGAAGATATACTGCCCGAGGTTCTCGGAGACGATCTTGTTGATCTCCTCCAGCATCACCGAATTGCCGTACATCTTTCGGATCATTCCCACCGGAACATGGCCGGGGCGGAAACCGGGAACAGACGCCGTTTTCGCGTATTTTTTGATGACGGTATTCACCCGGTCCTGATAATCTGCGGGCTTTAACTCGATCTTGATGACTGCTGTAAGGTCGTCGTGCTGGTGTTTGCTGATATTCATCGTGCGTAGAGGATATCGGTTGGGCGTTATAGATGCAGATCTAACGAAATAAGTGCGGTCGAAGGGACTCGAACCCCCACGGATTGCTCCACCAGATCCTAAGTCTGGCGCGGCTACCAATTACGCCACGACCGCAGCGTTCCCGTTTTGGGGAGCGCAAAGGTACGGTTTTCCAATAAGCCGGGAAAGGGGGTGTGGTTTGTGGCTTGCAGTTTGCAACCCGCTACTCGCAACCCGCAACCCGCTACTCGCAACCCGCTACCCGCAACTCGCAACCCGTAATCAGTCGAGCGTCACCGCTCATTCCTTACCTTCGCGGCATGATGACCATCGATCCGAAGGAGATGAAAACCGGGCTTTTTCACAGCTATATGCTGTCTGCGATCGCCCCCAGACCCATCGCGTTCGCCAGCACCGTCGACAAGGACGGGAAGCCCAACCTCTCGCCCTACAGCTTCTTCAACGCTTTCGGCAGCCGCCCTCCGATCCTCGTCTTCTCCCCTGCCCGCCGGGTCAGGGACAATACCATCAAGCACACGCTTGAGAACATCTACGAGACGAAGGAAGTCGTCATCAACGTGGTGAACCATGCCATGGTCCATCAGATGTCCCTATCCTCCACCGAATATCCGAAAGGCGTCAACGAATTCGAGAAAGCAGGCTTCACGGCTGTGGCCTCAGACGTGGTGCGTCCTTTCCGTGTAAAGGAGTCGCCCGCCCAGTTCGAATGCAAAGTGCTGAACGTGATCGAGACCGGCACGGAAGGAGGAGCTGCTAATCTAATCATCTGCGAAGTCGTCCGTATGCACATCGACGAATCCGTACTTGATGCGGATAAGAAGATTGATCCGCAGAAGATCGACCTGATCGGCCGCATGGGAGGGGAATGGTACTGCAGGGCCTCCGGCAGCGCATTGTTTCAGGTTGCAAAACCGCTGTCAGCGCCCGGCATCGGCGTGGACCGTCTGCCGCATTCCATCCGATACAGCAGCGTCCTCACGGGCAACAACCTCGGGCAATTGGGCAACCACCCGGAATTCCCCTCCGAAGAACATATACTGGAAACTTCCACAAAAGATTTCATCCGCGAACTCCGTTCCCGGTTCGGACACGACCCTAAGATGTTCGAGCAGAAACTGCACGAACTTGCCAAAGCGCTCCTTGAACGCAACGAAGTGGAAACCGCTTGGAGAGTGCTGCTTTGTGGCGGAGAGAGATAGTCAGCAGTTTGCAGTTTGCAGTTTGCAGTTTCCGGTTTTCGGTTTCCGGTTTGCAGTTTCCAGTCAGCAGTTTCCGGCTTGCAGTTTCCAGTTTTCGGTTTCCGGTTTGCAGTTTCCAGTTTGCAGTTTACAGTTTGCAGCCGGTAAATCGCAACTCGCTAACCGCAACCCGCTACTCGCAACCCGCTACCCGCAACCCGCTACTCGCAACCCGCAACCCGCACCTTTGTAACGATCCGTCGGTATTCTGCATTCTCAATTCCCCATTGCCTCTACCCTCACCTTCAACAGCGCCTTGTGCGACGAATACACCTCGCGATAGACGTTCATGAGCGTCGATGCTTCGTATTCCTTTATGGCATGTTCCTGCAAAAGCGTCAGCGCGTGCGCGGTCAGCCGTTCCAGCTCGTCCTTGTTCTCCTCCAGCCGTCTGCCCAATTCCTTATCGGCAGCTTTCACTTCCGCCTCCAGGCCTTTATAAAAAGCAGCCTCTCTCTCGCGCAGCTGCGTAAGAAGACCGAACAGCCGGTCGTTGGCGGAGTCCGAGAGTTCTTTCAGATTGTGACGTATGTCCTTTAGGTTTTTTGCCGCATGCACGCAATTACGAAGGACGACTACCAACCTGTTCAGCCGCTCCGACTCGTCCGGCGAAAGCTCCTCACGCAGCAGGTCTGCGCACGACTCCAGAAGTTCTCCCTGCTCCTGCTTCAACTGACGGTACTCGTCGATGAAAGGGACTGCCCGCGACAATTCCGTCAATCTTTGGAACATGGAACGCTTTTGCACGGAACCTTCAGCAGTGATTCCCAGCGCTTTTCGATTTAGTCGTATCACCCGATAAAACAGGTTGAGCGTACCCTCACGCAATAGGCGCAGACGATCGTCGGAATACAGCTCCAACCCGGAAGAAGCCGTCTCCGTCGGCTCCTGATGTTCAGGGCGGATGGTACTTTCCAACCATTCCGCAAATTGACGGAGAAACGGATAGCTAAGGATGACGACGATGAGATTGAGGATACTTTGAAAGGAAACCAGAGCCATCAGCGGATTGCCGGGGAACAGGTAGTGACTGATCAGGTGCACCAATGGAAACAAGAACACCATGCCTAACGACAGGGACAGCACATTGAACACGAAATTACCCCAGGCGAATCGCCGCTTATCGGCCGAGCCGCTCACGGAGCCGAAGACCAGCTTGATCGCCGTCCCAAGTTCGGATCCGACCACCGCGGCCGCCGCGTGTTCCATAGGAATCGCGTGCGCGTGCAGGGCGGAGAGCAGAATGGCCATCATGGCGAAACTGGACTGGATGATGCCGGTCACGACGAAGCCCAGCAAAACAAACAAATACGGCGAGTAGCCGGAAAAGCGGGAAAAGAAGGAAAGCGCGTACTCCGTGGACAAGGATGCCTTCATATAGGCAAGACCGATAAAGATCAAAGCGAAAGAAACCAGGAACCCGGACCACGACTGGATCACACTTCTGCGCCCGAAGAACAATAAGCCTGCGAGCGCTACCGCAAGCACCGGATACGCCAGCGCGTCGATATCGAAACGGAAGCCGAGCCAGGCGATAATCCAGCTGTCCAGCGTAGTGCCGAAATTGGAACCCAGCACTACTGCCAAAGCGTTACGCAACGGCATGACACCTGCCCCGACGAACGACAAGGTCATCAGCAAAACCACTGAGCTGCTTTGCAGCACGGCAGTGACAACAGCTCCTCCTACGACTGCCCGGAACCTGCTTGCAGTCTGCCGCTGAAGGAATTTCTTGAACGGCCGGCCGGCCAGCGAGCGCAAAGCCCCCTCCAGTGTACGGATGGCGTAAATAAAAAGGGCTAGTCCGGCAAGAAAAAGCCAAAAATCGAGGGACATCATCGCCGCTGAAGATATTGCAGACCGGCAGTACCCGGCATGAGAAAAATCAGCCGATCAGACCACTGAGCTTGGCGATAGCAGCAGACAATCCTGAGGTATTCTTCCCTCCGGCCGTGGCATAGAAAGGCTGACCGCCTCCTCCGCCCTGCACCTCCTTGGCCAGTTCACGGATCATGGTCGTCGCGTTGAGTGAGCGTCCCGAAACCAGGTCATCGGATATGATCAATGACAAGTACGGCTTACCGTCGATGTTCGCGGCGGCAAGGAAAACAAGGTCATTGAACTGGTTACGCAGATCGAAAGACAAGTCCTTGATGGCATCGGCAGAGGGGAGATCGACCACCTCGGCGATGAGCCGGACGCCGCCGACCACCTGCGCCTTTGCGATCAGCTCGCCCTTCAGCATACGTGCCTTCTCCGCCAACATGGACTCGATCCGCGAACGAAGTGCCGCATTCTCCTCCAACAGTGCATTCACCTTTTCAAGGACATCTTTAGGTTGTTTCAGCGTCTCGCGCAACGCATCCAGCGTAGAGACGGCCGAACGGTAATAGTTCTCGGCAGCACCGGCAGTGATCGCCTCCACCCTGCGCACACCTGCAGCGACTGCGCCTTCGGAGACGATCTTGAAGAGACCGATCTGTCCCGTGGCAGGCACGTGCGTACCTCCGCACAGTTCACGGGAATAGGAGGGATCGAAAGTGATGACCCGTACGAACTCTCCGTATTTCTCGCCGAACAGGGCGGTCGCTCCCATTTCCATCGCCTTCTGCACCGGCACATTCCGCTTCTCATCGAGCGGGATATTCTCACGGATCTTCTCGTTCACCAGGCGTTCGATGGCTGACAATTCCTCGTCGGTCACCTTGGCGAAATGCGAGAAGTCGAAACGCGTCACTTCATCGTTCACCAGCGAACCTTTCTGATTGACATGCACTCCGAGCACCTGCTTGAGCGCGCTGTGCATGAGGTGCGTGGCGGAATGATTGTTTGAGATGGAATTTCTGCGTGACGCATCCACTTCGGCCCTGAAGCCTGCCGACACGTCCTTAGGAAGCTTCTCACAAAGATGCACGATCAGGTTATTCTCCTTGCGGGTGTCAAGTATCCGGACCTTATCGTTTCCGTCGATGAGAAAACCGGTATCACCGACCTGTCCGCCGCTTTCAGCATAAAAAGGAGTACGGTTCAGCACGAGCTGAAAATGTGTCTTTCCCTTGGTGGTCACCTTGCGGTATTTCAGGATTTCCGTATCGCAGGAGAGCTCGTCGTAACCCACGAACTCCACCGCGTCTTCGGCCGGACGCAATACCACCCAATCTTCGGTCTCCACGGCAGCGGCGGAACGCGACCGTTCCTTCTGCGCCTCCAGACACTTTGAAAAGCCGTCCATGTCCACATCCATTCCCTTTTCACGCGCCATCAGTTGCGTGAGGTCGATCGGAAAGCCATAGGTGTCGTACAACTCGAAAGCGAAGGCACCCTCCACGTTTTTTCCGGCATGCTCTTCGAACTTGCGGATGCCCGTCTCGAGGGTCCGGAGAAATGCAGCCTCCTCCTCCCGGATCACACGCACGACGAAATCCTGCTGCGCTTTCAACTCGGGGAAGACATCCTTCAGCTGCTCGGCGAGTATGGGAACGAGGGAATGGAGGAACGGCTCCTTGAAATCAAGGAAGGTGAAGCCGTAACGAACGGCGCGGCGCAGGATGCGGCGGATCACATAGCCGGCTTTGTTATTGGAAGGAAGTTGTCCGTCCGCAACTGCGAAAGAGATGGCGCGGATGTGGTCGGACATGACGCGCATGGCGATATCCGTTTTCTCGGCAGCCCCGTATTTCACGCCGCAACGCGTGGCGATATACTGGATAAGCGGCTGGAAGACGTCCGTATCGTAATTGGAAGTCTTTCCCTGCAAGGCCATGCACAACCGCTCGAATCCCATGCCGGTGTCGACGTGCCGTGCAGGCAGCGGCTCCAGGGATCCGTCCGCCTTACGGTTGAACTCCATGAAGACGTTGTTCCAGATCTCGATGACTTGCGGATGCCCGGCATTCACCAAGGCCTTCCCGTCAGTTTTGGAGCGCTCGGCCTCGGAGCGCAGATCGACGTGTATCTCGGTACAGGGACCGCACGGGCCGCTGTCGCCCATTTCCCAGAAGTTGTCCTTTTTGTTGCCGCGCAGGATGCGATCCTCGTCGATGAGCGCTTTCCAGAAATCATAACTGTCCTGATCAAAGGCAAGTTTCTCCTTCGCATCTCCTTCGAAGACGGTGACGTACAGACGGCTCTTATCGATCTTATAGATTTCCGTCAGCAGCTCCCAGCTCCAGGAGATGGCTTCTTTCTTGAAGTAGTCACCGAACGACCAGTTGCCCAGCATTTCGAACATGGTGTGGTGATAGGTATCGATACCTACCTCTTCCAGATCGTTGTGCTTGCCGGACACGCGCAGGCATTTCTGCGTGTTGGCGATACGCTTGTATTTGACCGGGGCATTTCCCAGGAAAAGGTCCTTGAACTGGTTCATGCCCGCATTCGTGAACATGAGCGTAGGGTCGTTCTTTACGACCATGGGCGCCGAAGAGACGATCTGATGGCCTTTGGTTTTGAAAAACGAAAGAAAAGCTGCGCGGATTTCGTGGGATGTCATTGGTATTCAGCTGGATTGGGTGATAACGCCGCGGGTCGTATATTTGCACGACCCAAGGGCGAATATACGCAGGATTCGCCTTAAATCGGGCAAAAATGGCGAAAGTCAAATACCATTTCAACACCTCCACGCTCAAATACGAGAAAGTGGTCATCGGCTGGAAGAAGCGCATCCTGCGGGTATTCGGCTGGCTGTCCTCCGCGGTCGTGTTCGGCGTGGCGACCATGGTCTTCGCCTACAACCTCTTCGACTCTCCCAAGGAGAAACAACTGCGAAGGCAGCTCGACGAGACATCCTATCAGCTGGAATTGCTCAAACAGCGGACCGAGCAGGCAGAAGCTGTGCTCCGTGACATCGAAGAGCGGGACAACACCATCTATCGCGTCATTTTTGAAAGCGATCCGATTCCGTCGACGGTCCGTGAAGCCGGTTACGGCGGAGCAGACCGTTACCGCTCCCTGCGCGACCTCTACGATGCGGAAATGGTCACCGATGTGACCAAGCAGGTCGACAAGCTTTCCAAGCGCCTCTACGTCCAGTCGAAATCGTTTGACGAAGTATGGGACCTTGCGCGCAACAAGAGCGCCATGCTCGCATCCATTCCGGCTATCCAACCGGTGGCGAACAAGGACCTGAAACGTATGGCATCCGGATACGGCATGCGTATCCACCCCATCTACAAGACGTTCAAACTCCACACCGGCATGGACTTCACTGCCCCTGTCGGCACGGAAATCAGGGCCACCGGAAACGGCGTCGTTTCCAAGGTGGAATTCAATGGCAGAGGTTACGGAAACAACGTGGTCATCAATCACGGCTACGGCTATCAGACTTTATACGGACACATGAGCCGTATGTCCGTCCGGCCCGGCCAACGGGTGAACCGCGGCGACCTGATCGGTTACGTGGGAAATTCCGGCACTTCGACAGGACCCCACCTGCATTACGAGGTGCACAGGGGCGGCAATCCCGTGAATCCGGTCAATTATTACTACAATGACCTTTCGCCGGAAGAGTACGAGCTGATGGTGGAGCTTTCCTCCAAGTCCGGCCAGTCCTTCGACTGATGCCGCTCACCGGCACCTGTTGATATTTACGTCAACAACCCCTTGCAAATCAACCTGATTGGATTAACTTCGTAATCAAACACACGCGTCATGCCGTATAAAGAGAAAGAGATCGAGAAACTGTATTATTCCATCGGTGAAGTAGCGGACATGTTCGGCGTGAACACTTCGCACATCCGCTTCTGGTCGAACGAATTCGATGTGATCCGTCCCGCCACCAACAAGAAGGGCAACCGGCTTTACACCCGGGACGACATCGATAATTTCCGTAAGATCTATCACTTGGTGAAGGAGAAAGGATACACGCTCCGTGGCGCTAAAACCGAATTGAAGGAGATGAAGCTGCGCCCGGGCACCGATGTAGCTGTGGAAGAACTTACCGAAACGGAAACATTATCGGTTGCCTCGGAACCGACCCTGTTCGACCGGCCTTTGTCGGCAGAGGGGACCTCTCCCCTTCCCACCGCCAACAACGACGACTTCGTCGACAGGATGGCGCTTCGCTCTTCCCTCGAAAAAGTCAGGGAGCAGCTCCTCGAGTTGCGCAAGGAGATAGAAACCATGGCAGTAGCCTGACATAACTTATACTCCAACCCGGCCCGCTTCGGCGGGCTTTTTTATTTTTACGTTTCTCATACTACATATGCACAAACGAACTTCTGTATTTCTTGCGCCTCTGCTGCTGCGATGGTCAATTCTTCTGCTTCTTTTACCATACGGACTCACGGCCCGAGAGGGGATGTGGATCCCAAGTCTCCTCAAGCAGCTGAACGAATCGGACCTCCGGAGCATGGGACTCATCATCCCCGTCGAAGAACTGTTCAACGGAGAAAGCGGCGGACTCAATGACGCAATCGTACAGTTCGGCGGTGGCTGCACCGGCGAGATCGTCTCTGACCAAGGGCTTTTATTCACCAACCACCACTGCGGCTTTTCACAGATACAGGCCTTGTCGACGCTCGAGAAGAATTACCTGGAGAAGGGTTATTGGGCAAAGTCCCTCGAGGACGAGCTGCCGTGCCCGGGACTTACGGTCACTTTTATCCGCGACATACTGGAAGTAAGCGCAACGGTCCTGGAGAAGGTCTACCCGGGAATGTCGGAGGAGCAACGCACCAAGTCGGTAAAAGAAGCCGTTGACAGCCTCGAGAAAGCCTCGGCAACTGACGGTCGTAAAGCGATGATCCGGCCTTTTTACGGAGGCAACAGATATTTCCTCTTTATCACCGAAACTTTCCGGGACGTACGGCTGGCCGGTACGCCTCCGCTGTCGGTGGGCAACTTCGGCGGTGAAACGGACAACTGGGTATGGCCGCGCCATACCGGCGACTTTTCTGTTTTTCGCATTTATGCCGATAAAGACAACAACCCTGCTGATTTCTCAAAGGACAACCGTCCCTACAAGCCGAAACGGTATTTGAAGGTAAGTACGGAAGGAATCAAAGAAGGAGATTTCACGATGGTTTACGGATTCCCCGGACGGACCCAGCAGTACCTGACCTCCGCTTCCATCCGCCTGATCGAACAGCAGACGAATCCGAACCGGATAGCGTTGCGCGATATCCGCATGGACCTTTACCGCGAAGCGATGCGGGACAATGACACGGTCAGATTGCAATATGCCGGAAAATTCAAAAGCCTCGCGAATGCCTATAAGAAATGGCAAGGGGAACTGATCGGTCTGCGGAAAGCGGATGTCTACAAGCGGAAAAAGGAAACGGAGAGCGCTGCATCCGGCGAAACGGAAACGATATTGGAATCGCTGAACCGGACTGTAGAAGCCTCGGCCGGCTACAACAACGCCTTGGATTACTATACGGAAGGGTATGCTGCCATCGAACTGACCGCACAGGCTGCTAAGATGAAAACGTTACTGGACCTCTGTGCAGCTGAAAGACCGGACGAAGAGAAGATCCGTAAGGAGTCTGCGAAACTTTCCGTGGAAATGGAATCTTTTTACAGGAATTACAGTGCCATGCTTGACCGGCAGGTGGCTGCCGCTGTCCTTGCAACCTGCAGCACCCGCATTCCGGATTCTTTGCAGCCTCCGTTCATCTCCGACTACAGGAAGAATCCTGTGAAGTTCCTCGACCTTCTCTACAACCGGTCTTTACTGACGCAGCCGGACCGATTCCAAACACTGCTGAAGGATTTCAGCAGCAAGCAAGGAAAACAGCTAAAAGAGGATCCCGCATGGAAATTTCAGCTTCAGCTGAACTCCTCGAGGACAGAAAAGATAGATCGTCCGCTTAACAAGCTGAACGAAACCATTGCCGCCTGCCAACGTCGCTGGATCGCCTACCTCTCAGCAACCCGCAGCACCCCGATGGCGGCCGATGCCAATTCCACACTCAGGGTGTCGTACGGAAAAACGGAAGGACTGCAGCCTAAGGACGGCCTGAAGTACGGATGGCAGACCTTCGGGGAAGGTATCCTCGAGAAATCAATGACCGGAGAAGAGGATTACTTGCTTGATTCGGAGTTGCGCAAACTGCTGGAAGCCGGTGCGTACGGACCGTATGCACAGGGCGGAAAGCTGCCCGTCGCCTTCATCGCTTCCAACCACACGACAGGAGGGAATTCAGGAAGTCCGGTGCTGGATGCGAAAGGGCGACTGATCGGAATCAATTTCGACCGGATATGGGAAGGGGTGATGAGCGATCTGTACTACGACCCGGCCCTCAGCCGCAACATCGCCGTAGATATACGGTATGTGCTTTTCATCATCGACCGGCTCGGAGGTTGCGAGCGGCTGGTACAGGAGATCGGGGCGGACTAAGGGAATGCAGAATGCAGAATTTAGCAAGATACGGGATGTGCAGTTCGGGATAGAGCTTTAAACCGGAACCAACAACAACTTTTCATGAAACCGACCACCGAAACCGAATCACGTTCGCGAAGAAGGAATAAAGGCTTCATCTGGACCGCTGCAGGCGCTTTCCTGGGATTCGCCAGCTGTGTTCTTACCATCATCAACCCGGTACCCGCTTTGTACGACTTGCTCCTTTACGGCGTTACTTCGCTTGCAATCCTGATGATCTTCGTCGGATTGTACCTGGTTTTCGAATAGGCGATGCACCCGCCGCAGGTTTGTGCAGTCAGCAAATAAAAAAGGGCCGGAATCGCTCCCGGCCCTTTCTCGTTATTAAAGATATGAATCACTGCTTCACGAAGCGTACCGTCGCGGTAGTGCCGTTCGCAGACGACACCCTGGCGAAGTAGACACCCGCACCCATTCCGGAGAGGTCCATGGATACGGACTGGCGGTCGGCCGGACTGACCTTGCGGCTGACGACCTTGTTACCGAGGACATCGAGGATCTCCACCGATGCAGCCGGACCGTTGAAGTCGACACGCAGGCGATCGTTCGCGGGGTTGGGGAATACGGCCAGATGTACGGCAGTCGCCTCTTCGATGCCGATCGACAACACGTCGATGACTACCGTCGCAGTATCGGAATTACAGGAGTTGGTGGCGATAAGCGTCACCGTGTACTGACCGATAGCCTGGTAATTATGTACGAGGCTGGTAGTCGGACCTGTGTTGTCGCCATATTCGACCGTGTAAGAGGTATAATCGGCCGAGGTATTGTTCAGTGTCAGGTCATTGGCAGAAAGGTTATAGGTAAAGGAGGCGATCGCCAGGGGGTCGACCACGACCTCCACCGTATCCACACTGCCCGTATCCGAGCAACCGAAACTGGACACACCGGTGACGATGTATGTCTCGTTGGAGGCAGGGGAAACTGTCAGCTGATTTCCGGTGAATCCGCCGGGCTGCCAAGTATAGGTCATTGTTCCGCCGGTACCTATATTATTGAAAACGTTTGCCGTAAGGGTGATGGAATCGCCCTGACAGACATTTCCGGAACCGGGCGTAACGAAGACGGCGGGATTATTACGGAAACGCACCCAGACAACACCGGTATCAGAACAACCGGCTGCGTCGTAGCCGGTCACGGTATAATATGTGCTCTGTGCGACTACCACGTTGATGAGGGAATCGGTCGTGGAACCGGAAATTCCCGTCGTAGGAGACCAGGTATAGCTCACCGCACCGGTGGCGTAAACCTGCGCCGGCGGCGTGTTATTGCAATAGAACACCTGAGGCACGTTGGTGGTGACCACCGGCGGAGGATTGCTGGATACATTCACAAAGGCGGGAGCGTCCGTGGTATCGGAAGCAGCCGGATTGGAAGGACAGGCTGCGACGGCGATGAAGTAGGTTCCGACAGTCAACGTGTCGGTATTGATCGCCAAACCCTGATCGGTGGTAGGCGTCCAGGGACCGGTCGACGAACTTCCGTAGTACCAGGTATAATTGCCGCCGGATGCGCCGTTGAGCGAAAGCTGAGTGACGCCCGATCCGCCGCAGAGGACCGTATCGACCGCTACAATCGAACCGGCAACCGGTGCAGAGATCGCCTGTATGATTACGGTATCGATACTCTGTGACCCGGAACACCCCCAGCTGGAAGTACCGGTCACGTACAAGGTGTCGTCAGAATTGACGGACAGTGTCAAAGGAGTTCCCGTAGCGCCGTTACTCCAGGCATAGGTGACAGGGAACGAGGTGCCGGTCTGGTTGACGTTCAGGGTAACGGAATCGCCGACGCAAACACTGACGGCAGCCGGAGTTACGGTGACAGCAGGCGTGCCGGCTATGCGGTAGGTAGCGGTATCCACGGCTGAACAACCAATGGCGTCATAACCGGTCACGACGAACGTGTAGCCGCCGCCGTTGGTGACGGTGGGGGTAGCTGAGTCACCAGCAGCAGTGATAGTAAGGTTGTTGGCGTTGCTCCAGGTGTAGGAAACGCCACCGGATGCGACGAAGGTCGGAACGGTGTCGCCACTGTTGAGACAATAAGCGTTGAAATCAGGCGTTACCGTAATGACCGGCAGCGGTCCGGAGCTGACATTGACCAACGTGATGTTGGAGGCTGCGGAATCCGTTCCGCAAGAGGTGACGAACAGGTAGTACGTGGATGCGCTGATGGAATCGCTGAGGGTGGTAGCGTTGGTACCGGTAGCGGTCCAGGAGCCGGCAGCGCCGGTCGGACTGGTGTACCACATGTTCGCAACACCGCTGGAACCGGCTGCCGTAAGTTGGACGGTGCCTGATCCGCCGCAAATCAACGTATCGGAGGCGGTGACCGTACCTGCAACAGAAGCACCAAGCGTGCCGATCACAACCGTATCGATACTTTGAGGGCCGGAACAACCCCAGCTGGAAGTACCGATGACGTAAACAGTGTCATTGCCGGTAACGGCATAACGTATGGAATTACCGGTGGCGCCGTTGCTCCAGGCGTAGGTCACCGTGAAAGAGGTACCGGTCTGGGTGGCATTCAGCGTCGCGGAATCACCGATGCAAAGACTGACCGAAGAAGGTGTTGCGGTCACAGTCGGTGTACCCGCGATACGGTAGGTCGCAGTATCACTGGAAGAACAACCGGCGGCATTTGATCCGGTGACAACGTAGGTGTACCCACCGCCGGTGGTTACGGTCGGTGTCGCAG
>JBJOMN010000043.1:0-58846 GCA_046052345.1 Bacteroidota bacterium
GAGAGGAGCAGGGCAGGAATCCGGTCCGACAGTCCGTCCTGCAGTACCAGGAGGATGAGCAGGACGAACGTGACGGCGAAATCCAGCAAGGCAGCCAGGATGGCGGAAACCGGCAGGATCAGCCGAGGAAAATATATTTTACGTATGATGTTGGATGCGCTGACCAGGCTGTTCGATGCGGTGGTAAGTCCGGTGGAAAAGAATGACCAGGTCATCATTCCGGCGAAAGCGAAAAGATGGTAGGGAAGTTTACCGCTGTCTATACCTAGGGTCCGGGCGAAAAAGAAGGTGAATACAACTGTAAGCAGAAGCGGTTGAAGTACGGCCCAAAGTGCGCCAAGGTAAGTCTGGCGGTACCTGACCTTGATGTCCCGCCACGTGAAATAGAAGAACAGTTCGCGGTACTCCCACAACTCCTTCGCTCCGATTCGGAAACGGCTTACCGGGCGGATTTCAAACTGCATAGGTCAGTACAATAATAATCCAATTCAGGCGGCTGTAAAAGCGGCGAAAGGCCGGTGCTAAGCCCCCGGAAATATTCATATTTAATTGAAAAACAGTTATTTATCTATTTTTCAAGGAGGATGCTCCGGGTATAGGTCTTATCCCTGAAACCGATTCTGAGCGAATAGTTGCCCGCAGACCTGTCGCGGATATCCAACTCGACACGATTCAAGCCGGGTTCCAGTCTGCTTCGGCTGATATTCTCAAGAAAACGTCCCAAATTATCGTAAAGATCAATGTCGACCTCTTCCCGGTAATTCATCAGTAAGTCCAGTGACAAAATTCCTGTTGTCGGGTTGGGGTAAACCATGATAACCGGTTCGGAAGTACGGTTGTAGCATCGCTCGTTGTTGGACGGAACATCGTCCTCCTCGTCGTTCGGATCTGTGGCTTTGATGCAATAATATTCAGGATCTTCATTTCCGTTCAAGAGGAAGGATGCGCTGAATGTATAGGTGGTAGTTCCGTTGACTCCGGTGGGGATGTCGCGTGTCAATCGTTCACGGATCACGGATCCGTTTTCCAGTCGCGCTTCCAGCCAGACGCGGTCGATCGCTCTTGTGCCCAGGTTCGCCAGCCGTGTGACGATATGGAAATAGTCCCCTGACCGGTAGGAGGAATCTCCGGTAACAGCTATATCAAGGACGGGACGAACAACATAGATGGAACTCAGGGCTGTATCCGAACATCCGAATGCACTGGTGGCGATCATCCTGATAGCAAACAGGCCGGAATCGGCATATGTGTGGGAAGGATCGGCTGAAATCGAACTGTCACCGTCACCGAAATGCCACGTATAGGTCCCGGCTCCCGCAGAAAGGTTTTGGAAATCGACATCAAGCGGTGGGTTGCCGAATTGTGGGTTGAATGAAAACGAAGCTTCCGGTAGCGGGTGATTCATTACCACAGTGCTTACGGTGTCCGTGCAGCCGATGTCGGACGTCACCGTCAGCCGTATCCGGTAATTTCCGGTGTCCGGAAAAGTAATCAGGCTTGTACTTCCGTTGCCGATACCTCCGATTCCATCCACGGACCATGCCCTAGTGGTAATAGTGCCGTTGCCGACCGTGCTTTGGTCGGTGAGTAAGCAGTTGCTTCCCAGACAGGAATTGCCTGCCGAGAAGCTTGCGACAGGCAAGGGGCTGACGGTTACGCTGCGCGACGCAGTGGAGATGCATCCGGTAGCGGCTATCACGCTCAGCGTCACCGTGTAATTGCCGGGTAGCGCATAAAAGTGGGCCGGCTCCTGAAGGAAATTGGTCTGGTTGTCGCCGAATTGCCAGACATACAGACTGTCCAACGGCGATCCGGGATTGAAGAACTGCATGAGGTCTCCGTAACAGGTCGGAGCGTAGGTGAATACCGCGTTAGAGGTGGGAAGAGGGGTGACCGGGCGTTGCACGGTATCCCTGCAACCCTTGTCACTGACGGCGATGAGGGACACCGAATATGTCGAGGAGCCGGTGAAAATATGGACAGGTTGGAGTGAACTCGAGGTGTCCGACGTTCCGCTCGCAGGATCACCGAAGTTCCAGGCGACGGACTGCACATTCGACCATGTATCCGAGAACGATGTGTTCGTGAAACGGACCGGTTGGCCGTTGCAGGGCCGGTCGAAGATGAAAGCGGCGCTCGGTGGCGCATAGACCCTTACCTCTCCCGTGTCCAGTGATGTGCATCCGTCCGTCGTGGTCACAGTCTGCAAAACGGTGTATAGTCCGGCTGTATCGTATAGCATGACCGGATTGGAGGACGAGGAGGAGTCTCCGTTTCCGAACACCCATGTTACCGATGCCAGCGCAGCACCCGCAGGCAACAAAGACGTGTCCGTGAACGAGGTAACGGCACCAAGGCAGGTCAGCGATGCAGTGAAGCCGGCGCGAGGGCTCTCCAGCACCGTGATCGGCAGCTGGTAGGATGATCCGGGACAGGAAGTGGGGGAGTATGCGACAAGCGTCACCACATAGGTTCCTGCCGTATCGAAACGGTGAACGGGGTTCCTTTCAACGGAGGTTAAACCGTCACCGAAATCCCAGAGCCAGGCGGATACCGTATCTCCCGTCACAAAGGACGAATCCGAAAAGGCGACATCGCTGCGCTCGCAAATGGAGGAGGTTGATACGCTGAATCGGACGGTGGGAGGGTCATTGATACGGATGGTTTGTTCCACCGTGTCGGAGCATCCGTTCGAGGCATTCACCAGAAGACGGACATCATAGTCGCCTGTGCCGGGAGGATACTGATGTGAGGGACTGCCGGCAGTGGATGTGTCACCGTCGCCGAATTCCCACAACCGGGAAATGATGGACGAAGTCCCTGCGCCGGAAAGATCGATGAACTGCACCTGTTGGTCAGCACAGGTGTTGGAGACACTGAAACTGCCTGAAGGCCGTTCGGCAATCTGTACCGATTGCGTATCTGAACCGTAACAGCCGTCGGAGGATACCACATCGAGGCGGATGAGGTAGGTTCCGAATGCGGGATAACTGTAAACCGGCAGGGTACCGCTCAGCGAATCTCCATTACCAAACATCCAGGAATAGGAGGATATGAAGCCAGTGGCTACTGTCGACTGCTCCGTGATGTTTACAGGACTACCGGAGCAGGCGTCGGCGGCAACGAAGGAGGCGACCGGGAGCGGTGCTATCCGGAAGACCGTATCCAGCTGTCGGCTGCATCCTCTGTCCGAGTAGGAGGTCAAGGTCAATGAAAAACTTCCGGTATCCTGATAGAGATGGGTCGCATGCGAAGAGAGGGAGGAATCCCCGTCTCCGAAATGCCATAAAGTTCCTGAAAGGCTGCCGTCGGAAATGGTCGAGATATCGGTAAGCCTTGTGCTGTCTCCAAGACAATTGCCGGAAAGGGTTGCCGCCGTTGCAGGAAGGGGGTGTATGCGCACCGGCGCAGCGGCATGTGATACGTTTCCTGCAGTATCCGTGTAACCGAGGGCTACCAGGTAATCGCCTGCTTCCGAGTATTGAACCGTGGCGGAGACAGAGGTGGTATCCGACCCGGCCGAAGCGGAACAGGTATCCCTGAAGTCAAGCAGCTTGAGTATGTTCGCCGATTCCACCGAAGCGAATCCGAACCAGGAGGAACCTTTTCTGATGAGGTCGATGCCTGAAATCGTTCCGGCATTGACAGAATAGCTTCCTTTGAAAGTGATGGACGGTGATGAAAGCCGTACTCCCAGGTCGTGGATGTTAAGGGTTCCGACAGCCGTGGAGTTGAAGCTGTAAATTCTGCCGCCGTCGCGGACCAGACGTATGCCGTACGGATAGACTTGCCCGTTGTTGAAGGCGGTGAATTGAGGTTGAACATCCGAAAGAGTCGTGCCCAGATCGATAAGGATCAGGTCGGGTGTCCTGAATACAGTCACGGCTGCGAACCAACGGTCGCAGTCTCTTATGACAGAGATGTCCGTTATGCCGTCTGCTCCTGTCACCGTAAAAGAATCCGTAAGCACAGGGGTGTTCAATATGGAGGTGCCGAAGGAAAAGACCAGGACTCGGTTGTCCTGGAAATTCGCAACGAGCGCGAACACGGAATCGTCACTTGTGCGCACGATGTCCACACCTTCCGGAAGGTTCAGCGCAGTAGTGATGATGTTCGCCGAGGAGGTAGGCAGCGAGTCAAGTCCGTTCAGGAATTCGCTTCTGGTGACGGTATTGCTGAAAACGTCAACGGTGAGGGAATACCAAGTACCGTTTTCCCGGATGAATTGCAGGCAATTGGGCCGGGAGATGCTTCCGCCAAGATTGCCAAGATCCGCGGTGGCTGTCGGCGCTGATCCGTAACCGTTGTCGAAATCAAGCCGCACCAGTTTGCCATTGTCACGGCTGCAGACGAATAGATGGTCGCCGGAGCTGTCACTGACAGCCCGCACTCCCGCCACGATGTTGAGCAGCCCTGCCGCATCCGAGTATGCGGTGTCGAAGGCCGGATTGATAAAGTCGCCGGAACAGAAATCCCAGTCGTATGTTCCGGGAAGGTTCACGGAAGCTGAAACGTTCACCGTACTCGCTGCGCAGGCACTGTCGCCGGTTTGTACGGAAATCAACGGACATTGTCCCGCGGCAGTAAGTTCGGCGACAAGAGCCGGGAATAATAAAAGTAAGCGATAAACGGATGACATCACGGAAAGGGAATCGATCGGAATCTTCTCTTCCTAAAAGTACGAACTATTCGTGCCGGGAAGCGGAGAAGGAATGGTGATTTACACCGCTCAGTGGTGGATAAATCAAAGTGTGCAGGAGGCCTCGCTTTCCTGAAAAGAGACGTATGTGGACCGCAATCCCTCCTCGAGTGATATGGAGGGGGACCAGCCCATGGAAAAAAGGCGTGAACAGTCCAGCAGTTTGCGGTAGGTCCCGTCCGGCCGGGTAGGGTCGTACTCGATGCGCCCCCGGAATCCTACGATGTCCGATATCATCTTCGCTAGGTCGGATATCGAATGGTCTTTTCCGTAACCGATGTTCAGGAACCGGCGGTCGCTGTAACGCTCCATCAGAAAGACGCACGCGGCTGCGAGGTCGTCCGCATGCAGGAATTCCCGCAACGGTTTTCCGCTTCCCCAGACGGTTACGGACTCTTTTCCTGATTTCTTCGCCTCATGGAACTTGCGAATCAGCGCCGGAATGACGTGGGAGGATTCAAGGTCGTAATTATCGTTGGGGCCGTAAAGGTTCGTAGGCATCGCCGAGATGAAATCACATCCGTACTGGTCACGGTACGCTTCACACAGCTTGATGCCCGCTATCTTGGCTATGGCGTAGGGCTCGTTCGTGGATTCCAGTTGCCCTGTGAGAAGATATTCTTCCTTCAACGGCTGAGAAGCGTCCTTGGGGTAGATACATGACGAGCCAAGGAAGAGAAGTTTCCTGACGCCTTGTCGGTAAGCGGCATGGATGACGTTCAGTTCTATCGCCAGATTATCGTAGATGAAATCCGCACGGAAAGTGTTATTGGCGTGGATACCGCCGACTTTGGCTGCCGCCAGGAAGACGTATTCGGGTTGCTCGGATTGGAAGAGCTGTTCCACAGCCAGCATGTCCCGCAAATCTGTTTCGGTCGAGGAGCGGAGTATGAGATTCTCATACCCGCAGGACCGTAGTTTCCGGACAATGGCTGACCCGACCATGCCGCGGTGCCCTGCGACATAGATCCTGGAATCCTTATTCATTGTAATTGAGGGTCTTGTGGCCGCCTTCTTTCAGGTAACGGTCCTTTCGGAACAACTCCAGATCGGAAGCCACCATTTCCCGGATCAACGCGTTCAGGTCGTACTTCGGTGTCCACTTCAACTGCCGGTGTGCCTTGCTCGCGTCGCCCATCAGGATTTCCACTTCCGAGGGACGGAAATAGCGCGGATCGACTCGTACCACCGTAGTTCCCGGCGGGACTTTGCATTCCTTGGACCTGCATGCAGTCACGATTCCCTGCTCCTCCAGGCCGGTACCCTCGAATACAAGATCCATTCCGGCTTCACGGAAAGCCATGATGACGAAGTCCCGGACAGATGTGGTCTTTCCGGTGGCTATGACATAGTCTTCCGGTTTTTCCTGCTGAAGCATCAGCCACATGGCTTCCACATAATCTTTTGCATGGCCCCAATCGCGTTTTGCATCGAGGTTGCCGATGAAGAGCTGAGACTGTAGTCCAAGAGCGATGCGTGCGGCAGCTCTTGTGACTTTCCTGGAAACGAAGGTCTCTCCGCGCAGCGGTGATTCATGGTTGAACAGGATGCCGTTCACGGCGAACATGCCGTATGCTTCTCGGTAATTCACCGTGATCCAGTAAGCGTAGAGTTTGGCAGCCGCGTACGGTGAGCGCGGGTAGAAGGGTGTTCCTTCGTTCTGAGGGACCTGCTGTACGAGTCCGTACAATTCAGAAGAGGATGCCTGATAGACTTTCGTCTTTTCGGCCAGGCCGAGCAGACGCACGGCCTCGAGGATACGAAGCACTCCGATTCCGTCCGCATTCGCCGTGTATTCGGGAACTTCGAAGCTGACCTTGACGTGCGACATGGCACCAAGGTTGTAGATCTCGTCGGGCCGGGTTTCTTGGATGACCCGGATAAGATTGGTGCTGTCCGTGAGGTCCCCGTAGTGCAACTTGAATCGGACATTCGATTCGTGCGGGTCGTTGTAAAGATGGTCGATGCGCTCGGTATTGAAAAGTGAGCTACGCCGTTTCAATCCATGCACGAAATACCCTTTTTCAAGCAGAAGTTCCGCGAGATAAGCGCCGTCTTGTCCGGTGATACCGGTAATCAAAGCTGTTTTCATCGGGTGAATACTTCAAATATAGGTTTTTTTTGTCGTTTTTTGTCTTGATGACCCTTTCCATCGTATTCGCTACCAACAACCGGCATAAGTTGAAGGAGGCCCGGGAGATCCTGCCTGCCGACCTTACGATCCTATCCCTGGAGGACATCGG
Organism: Bacteroidota bacterium; assembly: GCA_046052345.1. Taxonomy (GTDB): domain Bacteria; phylum Bacteroidota; class Bacteroidia; order AKYH767-A; family 2013-40CM-41-45; genus Pollutiaquabacter. Next base: position 6,943 of record JBJOMN010000043.1, read on the forward strand.
CTGTGAAGAGGAATTGCCGGAGACCGGTGACACGCTCGAGGCCAACGCTTTTCAGAAAGCTCGGTATGTGCACGAGAAATATGGTGTATCCTGTTTTTCCGATGATACCGGCTTGGAAGTTAACGCCCTCGGCGGAGCACCCGGGGTGTATTCGGCCCGTTATGCCGGAACGCCTTCTGATTCCGGAAGAAACGTGGAACGCCTGCTGCGTGAGTTAAAAGACGCCACCGACCGAAAGGCCCGTTTCCGCACGGTCGTCAGCCTGCACGGCATGGGTGCTCCGGTGAGTTTTGAAGGAACGGTGGAGGGGTGTATCGCCGAACTTCCTTCCGGAGCCGGCGGTTTCGGTTACGATCCTGTATTCATCCCCGATGGTTTCGGAAAAACCTTTGCGGAACTTCCGCCCGGGACCAAACATGCTGTTTCACACCGCGGCAGAGCGCTGGAACATCTTCGTAACTGGCTTTCACGAAACGTGAAGTGAAGTTTCACCGGTTTTTCTGCGCTACCCGCGAAGCGTAATAGAACAGCGAGAAGATGGCAAGGAAGTAGGCGGAGAAAATCGCCGTGTAGACGTGGTCCCATCCCTGCAGGAAGCGCTCGATCATGTACACGATGAATACGGAAAACAGCGAGATGACCGCGAAGACAATCGCCACCTGACGGTCGCTGAGCCCCAGATATCCGAGCGAATGCGTAGTATGGTCTTTCCCGCCGATGAACGGTGACCTTCCGGCCAATAGCCTGTTTATCGTGACCGTGGTAGTGTCGATGATCGGTAACAGGAATACCATCAGGGGGAGGAAGAAGTTTCTGGCGCTGATCAGGTCTCCGCCGTGAACCGGTGAATTCCAAAGATACTTTATACCGATGGCCGCGAGGAAAACCCCGAGGAACTGGCTTCCGGTATCCCCCATGTATATCTTGGAAGGATGCCAGTTGAAGTACAGGAATCCTGTGAGCGCACCGAGCACGCCCGTCAGGATCATGAAATACACGGAGTTGAAATCACCGCCGAAGCAGAGGGTCATCTGAACCGACAGGATGATGGAAATGGAGACCGTAGTGCTGATGGCGTCCATGTTGTCCAGCATGTTCAGCGAGTTCATGATCCCAACCACCCAGAATACGGTGATCACGTAGTTCACCGGCTCCAGATAGGAAATGGTGATCTGTGTCCCCGTCACCATCAGAATCACACCGCAGGTGATCTGCGTGAGCAGTTTGAGCACCGGCCTCGTATCGTAGGCGTCGTCGGCCAGACCCAGCAGGAAACCTAACATGGTTGCCAGCAGTAGCCCGATGAACTCCTTGTTCAGGAAGACCTGTGAGCTGTCGAAGGTGACTGCAAAGGTGATGATGGAGAGGAGGAACAGGATGTAGAAGGAGAGTCCGCCGACAGATGGTTTGGACTGTGAACCCCACCGTATGACCGTATCGTTGGTGTTGCGTATGCCCAGCGTACGGACGAACCTCAGCAACAGCCGGTTGATCTGGAACGAGAAAAGCACCGACAGCAGGAAGAACGAGCAGAGCACATAGAATGCGTAGAGGATACCGGTTTCCATCTTCTGTGCTATCGGTCAGCCCACTCGCGCAGGGTGGGAAGTAGTAGGTCTTTGTCAGAAACAAGCGGGTTGCGGGAACGCCATTCGATTCCTAGTCCCGGGTCGTCATAACGGATGCCCGCTTCGGCAGCAGGCTGATAGTAGGCCGTGACCTTGTAATGGAAGACAGTGTCGTCCTCCAGCGCCTCGAATCCGTGTGCAAAGCCGGTAGGGATCCACAACATGTTACCTGCGGATGCATCAAGGACCACGGAGTAGTGTCGTCCGAAGGTAGGTGAGCCGTCACGAAGGTCTACGGCGACATCCAGTACGGATCCATGTATCACGCGCACCAGTTTTCCCTGTGCGTGGTTTCCGGTCTGGAAATGCAGCCCGCGTATCACACCCTTTCGGCTGACCGATTGGTTGTCCTGAACGAAGTTGTCCCCGATACCTTGCTCTGCAAAAGCCCTGGCGTTGAATGTTTCCATGAAAGCGCCCCGTCCGTCGCGGTGTACGGCAGGCTCTACGAGCAATAATCCTTCAATGGGGGTTTTCAGGAAGCGCATACGTAAGGTCAGCCGGAGCGTTTGAAAAGGTTGCGGAAGCGTTCCCAGCGTCCCGGCACGTGCTTGTGGTCCTCGTCATAGTAGCCATATCCGTAGCCGTAACCGTAACCGTAACCGTAGCCGTACCCGTAGCCATAACCGTATCCGTACCCGTAACCTCCGTAACCGTAACGTGACCGGCTTGACTCCACACCGTTCAGTACGACACCGAGGCTTCTGATCTTGTTCTCCTGCATCAGCTTGTTGATGTTGTTGATGAACATCCTCTTGGAGTACTGTGCACGTATGATGTAAAGCGGATAATCGGCCTGTTGGATCAGATGTACCCCGTCGGTGACGATTCCAACGGGTGGGGTGTCTACGATGACAATGTCGTAGTTCGCTTTCAGGTAATCGATGGTCCGGTTCATCCTGTCACTGAGGATGAGCTCCGAAGGGTTGGGAGGTATGGGGCCCGCCGTGATGAAGTCCAGGTTCTTGAGGGTGCTCTTCTGGATGCAGTCCTGAGGCTCGTCTTTTCCGATCAGGATCGTGCTCATGCCTTTCTGGTTCTGCGAATTGAAACCGAGGTGGATCTTCGGCTTACGCATGTCAAGGTCGATGATCACCACCCGCTTGTCGGAGAAGGCGATGACTCCGCCCAGGTTGATGGCCACGAAAGTTTTTCCCTCGCCGGAGATGGTGGAGGTGATGGCGATGATCTTCGACTTCTCCTCGTTGCTGATGAACTGAAGATTGGTGCGCACCGAGCGGAATGCTTCGGAAATGGCAGATTTCGGATTCTTGTCGACCAGCAGTTGGGAGACAGGGATGTCGTTCTTGTAACGCGGGATCATACCCAACAAGGCGGCGTCGGTGTACTGTCCGACCTCCTCCAGTGAAGTGATTTCATTGTAGAAAAGGTATTTCAGGAAGATCAGCAGGAAGCTTATCAGCAGGCCGATCAGCAGGCTGCTGGCGATCACGAGTTTCCTGTTGGGCGAAATGGGAGCGTCTGCGATTACGGCTTTTTCCAGCACGATGTTGGTGGATGTGATGCCGGCGCGGTTGATCGAGAACTCCACTTTTTTCTCCAGCAAAAGCTGATAGAACTTCTGGTTGACCTCGTAAAGGCGGCTGAGCCGAGCCAGCTCGGCTTCTTTTCCGGGCAGCTTCACGAAAGAGCTTTCGAATTCAGCGATTCGGTCGTCCAGACTGCGGATCTTTTCAGCCAGTGCCGACCGGGCGTTGGTGATGGCAGAGTAGAGGATCTTCTTCTTGTTGCCGATTTCAATGTCAAGAGCCTGTACGCTCGCGTTCTCCTCGGTGGCGGTGAAACGAAGATTCGAACGGTCGTTTTCCAGTTCCTGGATCTGCTGCACAAGCCCTTTCACCACTTCATCGGACTGAGTCCCGGCCAGCAACGGCAGCAGGTTTTCCAGCTTCTTGTTGGCGGTCACGGATTTCTCGAGACGGTCCAATACCGCAAGGTCGAGTTGGAACAGCACCCGCTGGTCGATCAACGTATTGATATGGGTCAGGACATCCGCCGCATTTTGCGTCGGGTCGATCACCATATTCGATTTCTTGAAGCTTTCCAGCGAGAATTCGGAGGTGCGGAGCTGACTGTCGATCGCCAGGATGGTCTCGTCGATGAAGTCGATGGAACGGATGGCGCCTTCCGACTTGCGTTCCCGATCATAGTCGTTGAATTCATCCATGGCGGTGTTGACGAAGTCTGCCGCCTTCACAGGATTGTTGTCGGTGCACTGGATCCGGATCGTCTGTGCGTTCTGGTTGAGCACGGACACCGTCATTCTTGCAAGGAAACGGTCCACCAGGTCCGCCGGATTGTTCACCACGAAATAGTAGGAGTCCTTGGAGATAGATTCCTGCCGGTTGGCGATCTGCACGGGATCGGTGATCATTATTTTCAGCCGGATCCCCTGGGTCGTGAGCCACTCACCGCTCCTTCCGTCGACGGCATACTCCTTGCCCCCCCATTTGAATTGGATCCGAAACGAAGAGTTGTTGTGGAACGAGATCTCGAATCGGGTGCCCAAGACCGCTGAATCGAGTAAAAGGTATTCGACCTGATACGGACTGTTCCGGTAGTTCTCGAATTCCAGGACACTGCCGCGGGAATAATAACTGACGTTCAGGGGCATTCTTGCCACTACCCGCGCCAGCAGCTTCCTCGATCGCAGCAGTTCCACATCACCGGCCAGCTGAGTGATGCCAAGGATATCCGTAAACTGTGCGCTGGGATAATTGAAGAGTGCATTGGCGGTATTATCCATGCCAATCTTCACCGTGGAGCCCGATTGATAGGTCGGAGGCGTGTAGCGCAAATACAGATAAGCGCTGAGCAGAGATAACGTGACAAGCGCGAACACCCAATAGGAATACCTGCGGGCGGTGATGGTGAAGAGTTTTGCGTCGAACTCCTCGTTCAGTCCGGTGATACGCTTCTTTGCCATGTCACCGGGTGAGGTTTAAGATCAACAATACGGTCGTAAGGATGCCGAAGAGCGGAAGCAACCGCTGGTTCATGCGTCCCAAGTAGTTCGGGAATGCCTCCACATGGATGATGTCGTTGGACTGGATATAGATCTTTCCGTCAGCGATCTCCTTGATCTCCGATACGTTCGCCTCGTAGATCTTCGGATGAGGGCCTTCACCGCGGATCACCTTGATGCGATAGGCCTTGCCCAGGTCGGTGATGCCGCCGGCGAGGGCGAGGACTTCGAAAAGCGTCGTATTCTCGTGCTTGAGTGGAACCACCTGACCTTTGCCGTCGCCGATGAAGACGATTGCCTGGCGGTTGAGTACCTCGATGTGCACATACGACTGGTTGAAATAACGATCGTATTTCGATTCCAATAAACGCTCAGCCGCCTCCAGTGTCATTCCTTTCAGTTCGACATAGCCGATGACCGGCAACTTGACCCTGCCGTCCTGGTTCAGCACGTATTCGATGTAGGAGTTCCGCAAGTCCATGTAGCCCTGATTGGCGATATCCACCAGCTTGAATCCGTCATTGCTGAAAATGCTGAGGGTGATATGGTCGAACGGGGAGAGGACGTAGGCATCGATATTGTTCAAGGAATCGGCGGCCTGCGGGAATTTTTCCGCGGATTTGAACATCCGGTTGGGAGCCAAGGCTTTACAAGAAAAAAGGAGGGCGATGATCGCCAGGTAAAAGAGGTGCCGCATCAGAGCAGGTAGAACGTCAAAAATACGACCGAAACGGGGTACGAAGCAAATAAGAAAAGCCCGATAAAGAGCTGAATTCAGCGTTTCCGGATCTTGATTACGACTTGTTCAGTAACCTTTGATACAATGCCGCCATTTCACCGCACAGGCGCCTGTAATCGAATTTTTGCCGCACGAAGTCGGCCCCGGCCCGGCGAAGAGCATCTCTGTCGGCGGGGGAGAGAATAAGTGGTTCCAGGGCACCGATGAATGCCTCCTGATTTCCCGGAGGCACTAGCAGGGCTGTCGTTCCCGGAAGGACCACATCCTCGATGCCGCCCACGGCGGTCGAAACGACCGGTTTTCCGGACGCCTGAGCTTCGATCAGACTCACCGGCGTTCCCTCGTTCCAGGAGGTAAGCGTAACTATGTCAAGACCTGCCATCACGGTATCCACATCCTTTCGCCAGCTCGTGAAGGTGAGGCCGGCGGTACGGGGCTCGTCGGGAAAATAGGTGTGGTCGATGCCAAGTTTTTCGCAAGTGTCCAGCAGCTCTGCCCGTGATTCTCCGTCACCGATGATGAAGAAACGTACTTTGCCGGGATGACGGCGCAGCAGCTCTGCCGCCGCAGCAACGAACATCGGGTGGTTCTTCACAGGCACCAGCCGGCCTACGATGCCGACTGCGGTCACGTCCTCCGACAAACCGTATTCCTGCCGGAAAAGATTTCGCTTGGCCTCTTGGGGCTCGAAGAAACGGGTGAGGTCGAACCCCAGCGGAATCACTTCGAATTTCTCCGGACCGGCGATGCCGAACTCCGCAGAAAGCTCTTCTTTCTGTTTACCGCTCAATGCGATGATGGCATCCGTCCGGCGGGCCAGTCTACGTTCGATGAACTGAAAGGATTTTGATACCGTAGGGGAGAAGTAGGAGTGAAACACATGTCCGTGGAAGGTATGTACCACCACCGGGACATTTTCGTGGAAGGCGGCGATCCGCCCCAGCGCTCCCGATTTGGCGGCATGCGTATGGACGATGTCCGGTCGGAAGTCGCGGATGATCCGACGGATCTCGCGATAGGCCGCATAGTCCTTCCACGGACGAATTTGACGCTGCATGGAAGGGAGTTCGGTAAACGACAAACCGAGGTCCCGGACGATATGTCCGGAACTCTCCTCGGAATCCTGACGTGTTCCTGCAACCAGCAGCGTCTCGAATTCCGGGGGAAGATGCCGGCTCAGTAACGCCGCATTGAAGGTGGGTCCGCCAAGATTGAGGCGGTTGATGATGCGCAGGACTTTTGGCACAGTACTTGAATCGCAGGTTAAAGTTAATCCTAAATACGAGTAAATCACTATCTTCGCCCCCTCAAATTCAGCACTATGAAATTCAAAGCTTATCTTCTGGCGACCGCCTTCAGTGCGTCGTTGATTTCCTGTAATGGACAGCGTGGACAGAACGTCACTCTCACGAACCTCTCCGATTCAACTGCCTACAGTATCGGCGTTTCGATCGGATCCAACATGAAAAAAGACAACCTGGACAAACTGGATCTCGATATCCTGAAGGCAGGTATGGCGGCAGCCCTCAAAGGCGATTCCCTGCTCATTTCACAGATGGACGCACAAGGATGCATCCAGTCCTTCATGCAGAAGCGTCAGCAGGAGGAATCCGAGAAGAACGTGGGCGCCGGCAAGAAGTTCCTCGAGGAAAACGGCAAGAAGAAGGGCGTAACGACCACGGCCAGCGGACTTCAGTACGAAGTCATAACCCAGGGCAAAGGACCCAAGCCGACTGCCAGCGATACGGTCGTAACGCATTACCACGGAACCCTCATCGACGGCACCGTTTTCGACAGCTCTGTTGATCGCGGTCAACCTGCAGAATTCCCGGTAGGCGCCGTCATCAAGGGCTGGACGGAAGCGCTTCAGCTTATGAACGTCGGTTCCAAGTACCGTCTCTTCATCCCGTCCGAGCTCGCCTATGGCGATCGTCAGGCAGGTCCGAAAATCGGTCCCAATTCCACCCTTATTTTCGAAGTGGAGTTGATCGAAATCAAGGGTAAGAAGTAATCCCGCCGCAGACAGTATTTCACCCCGGACACGTATGTGTCCGGGGTTTTTTATTGGCATCCCTGTTATTCAATGAAAATTAAATAGTTAAAAATCAATTAAATATAATTATTTTAGTACCTTGCTATACAAGGTAATGAAATATTAAGGTATCTTTGTCCTGACAAATTCAGGAAGATGAACAGCAACCTTGAAAACTCTCAGGCGCAGATGCGCAAAGGCGTGCTGGAGTATTGCATCCTTTCCATCCTGTCGCGACAAGAGGTGTATCCGTCGGATATCATCACCGAGCTGAAGAATTACCGGCTGATGGTCGTAGAAGGGACCCTTTATCCGCTGCTGACCCGCCTTAAGAATGCGGGATTGCTGCAGTACAGGTGGGAGGAAAGCCGCTCCGGTCCTCCGCGTAAATATTACTCGCTTACCGCGCAAGGCACGGAATACCTGCATGCCCTGGACGCCACCTGGGAAGAACTGGTGCAAGCCGTCCGAAACGCTACACGAAAAAACCGAGACCTATGAATAAGACCGTTACAGCCGCCATCGGCGGCATCAATTTCTATCTGGAAGAGAGCGCTTATGAGAAATTCAGGAGCTATCTCGATTCCATCCGTCGTTCCCTTGCAGGTACGGAGGGACGTGAGGAGATCCTGCAGGACATCGAAGCCCGCATCGCGGAACTGCTCCGGGAAATGATCGGACACGATGGGCAGGTCGTCACTGTGAAGCAGGTGGAAGCCGTAATTGCTGCCATGGGGAAGCCGGAGGATTTCGCCGGAGGTGAGCCTTCGTCCGCTGAATTCGCCGTTCCCGTCTCAAGAAAGCTCTTCCGGGATCCCGACGACAAAATCCTCGGCGGCGTATGTTCGGGAATCGGGGCGTACTTCGGAATCGACGCAATATGGTTACGCCTCTTCTTCGCCTTCCTGTTCTTCGGATTCGGCACCGGATTGCTGCTCTATATCATCCTTTGGATAGTCATACCGAAAGCACGCACTACCGCCGACAAGCTTCGTATGCGCGGCGAACCGGTCAACCTCTCGACCATCGAACGCAACCTGCGGGAGGAGATGGAGCAGGTTCGGCAACGTGCTTCCTCCATGGCTGCATCCGGAAAGGCGCACGGAGAATCCTTCTTCAGGAGGGCTACGACAGGTATCGTCGATCTGGCCGGATATGTGCTGAAAGTCGCTGCGAAGGTCATCGCTTTCTTTTTCCTGTTCATCGGTCTGGTAGTCTCTTTCGCTTTGTTCGTCGCCCTGACGGCTGCCGTATTTCATGTCCCGGGAGTCGATCTTCCTTTGCCGCTCGATACACTGCTCAGCAAGGATACCTGGCTCGTATGGGCCGCGCTCGGCGCTGCACTGGCGGTCGGAATACCTTTTCTGGCATTGGCATGGGCCGGGGCGAAGATCCTCTTCAATGTGCGTCTCCCTCGGATCTTCGGTTATATGTCGTTAGGTCTTTGGGTGATCGGAGTCTGCCTGACGGCATGGCTGGGCATCCGGGCCGCGCGGCAGTTCAGGGAAGAGGGTAGTATACGTGTCGAAAAAGTCCTTTCTACTCCTTCCTCCGGCGTACTTGTGTTGTCATCGCCCGACGGAAGTAATGCCTTTGACAAGTACCGTGACGGAAATGACGGTGACGATGATTGGGGAGTCGTTTCGGAAAACGGAACCCTGCGGAGCAGGAATGTGCGTATGGACATCGTACGCAGTCCGGACGACCGCTTCCATCTTGTCCAGCTGCAGTATGCTCGGGGAACGGATCAGGAGCAGGCCAGGGAAGCCGCTGCTCGGATCCTATTCGGTTTCATGCAGCGCGACTCGCTGGTGACCCTGGACCGCACCTTGTCCCTTCCGTCCGAAGAGCCTTTTCGCAATCAACGTGTGCAGCTGGTCCTGCAGGTACCCCTGGACGGAAAAGTGATCATCGATCGTTCCCTGGAAGGGGTCATCTACGATATCAGTAATCTTCAAAACATCTATGACAAGGACATGGTCGGACGGTCGTGGATCATGACTGCAGCAGGATTGTCCTGTCTGGACTGTGACGGAAGCGAGTCCACGGTAGGAGGGGATGCTGTCGATATCCGTGTTGACGGAGGAGTGCTCAAAGCGGACAGTAACGGTATTCGCATCCGGGACCGGAAAGGTGCCGTAGTCGTCATTGACAGCAACGGCATTCGTGTACATGAAAAATAAGCTGTCGAATGCATGATGGCAGCTGTGTGTCGGTTACGAAGCAGTGCTCAATCATCGTATCTTCGTTTCCGTGCTGCCCGGAAAAATCTACCGCTTTTTAAGAAGTTCCCTGAGGGAAGTATATTACGTATCTGTTCAGGGATATCACACCGTCTTCGGCGGTTCCGTGATGTGTAATATTTGCGGCTTCACGGCAGGCCACCTGCACGACGACAGCTGGCACCGTCATTCCATCTGTCCGCGATGCGGCTCCTCCGTCCGCCAGCGTCTGCTCTGGCAGATGTTCCTGTCGCATCCCGTCTATCACAAGGAAGCGCTTCTTTCCGGAAAGGACGTACTCCACTTTGCACCGGAGAAGGTGCTCAGGGACCGCATCCGAAAATCTTCGGGGACGTATCGGACGGCCGACAGTTTCGCCCCCGGCTACAGTTACAAGGACATTGACCTTGATCTCGACATTTCGGACATGGCCCGCCTACCCGACGAAAGTATCGATTGCCTGATTGCGTGTGATGTCCTGGAGCATGTGCGGGATGACAGGAAAGCGCTCTCGGAGATTTACAGGATACTTCGTCCCGGAGGAAGCTGTCTGCTCACGGTTCCGCAGCGCGACGGGGCGGTCAGTACTGAAAGCGACATATCAGCTTTAACACCTGAGGAGCGGGAGCGGCGGTTCGGCCAACGCGACCATTACAGGATCTATGGCAGCGATTTCGTTCAGTCCTTGGAAAAGGCCGGATTCCGGGCAGCTGTTGTGGACGAGAAGGATTTTGACGAGGAGACTGTTCGCAGGCACGTCCTTTTTCCGCCTTTTTTATCGGACAGACCACTGGCCACAAACTATCGTAAAGTATATGTCGGGCGAAAGTGATGCGCTTTTTATTAGTGAAATCTGCTTAGAATAGGGGCTTTTTGAGCGTAATTTCAGCTTTTTCGATTTTGTAGCGCGATTGTTTTACGACCTTTGTTGAAAACTATTTTGATTGTTTAACAATCATCGTGCATGATCGTAATACAAACAGTGTATATTTGTGCCGTTGATTCGCTGAACATATAACCAATCATAATCATCAAAACCATGGCAACTGCAGAAGTAAAGGAGAATGTGAAGGAGCGCCTGAAGGCCCTTCAGCTGACGATCGACAAGATCGAGAAGACGTACGGAAAAGGAACAATCATGAAGCTGGGCGACGAAGCCGTCGAACAGGTGGAGGCGATTTCAACGGGCTCCATCACTTTGGACAGCGCACTCGGCATAGGTGGTCTTCCGAAAGGCCGTATCGTTGAAATCTACGGACCGGAATCCTCCGGAAAAACGACACTGGCTATCCAGACCATCGCTAACGCGCAGCGCAACGGAGGCATTGCGGCCTTCATCGATGCAGAGCACGCCTTCGACCGTCTTTATGCCCAGAAGCTGGGTGTCAATCTGGAAGACCTGCTGATCTCTCAGCCCGACAACGGCGAGCAAGCTTTGGAAATCGCCGACAACCTCATCCGATCCGGCGCCATCGATATCCTGGTCATCGACTCCGTGGCTGCTTTGACACCCAAGAGTGAGATCGAAGGGGAGATGGGCGACAGCAAGATGGGACTGCATGCCCGTCTGATGTCGCAGGCGCTGCGTAAGCTCACCGCGACCATCAGCCGCACGGGCTGTTGCTGCATCTTCATCAACCAGCTGCGCGAGAAGATCGGCGTGATGTTCGGTAATCCGGAGACCACCACAGGTGGAAACGCACTGAAGTTCTATGCCTCCGTCCGTCTCGATATCCGCCGCATCGGCCAGATCAAGGACGGAGAGAACGTAGTCGGTAACCGCACCAAGGTGAAGATCGTCAAGAACAAGCTGGCTCCGCCGTTCCGTACCGCGGAGTTCGACATCCTTTACGGGGAGGGAATCTCCAAAGTGGGCGAAATCGTCGACCTCGGTGTGGACAAAGGAATCATCAAGAAGTCCGGTTCTTGGTTCAGTTACGGCGACACCAAGCTTTCACAGGGCCGTGACGCTGTCAAGCAGCTGCTGTTGGACAACCCCGAACTGGCCGACGAGCTGGAGGGCAAGATCCGTGCGGCCATGACCGATGCTCCTGTGGAGACAGAAAATGACTGATCGGGTAGAGGATTCATACCAGAGAATTCTCTAATTTCGGGCCGCAGGATCTCCTGCGGCCTTTTTCATGCTACCGTCACGACTTCCTCTTCATCGAATACTGGTCGTCAGCTTCCTCCTCGGGCTGCTGTTTTCCTGCCGGCCCAACCGGGACGAGAAAGCCACATCCGGAAATGCGGATTCCACGAATGCTGATCTGCGGATGAAGGCCGTGAACGACCGCATCAAGGCCGACCCCGGAAACGCGCAATTGTATCGTGAACGTGCCGACCTGTTCGATCGTCGTGGAGTGTTGTCGGCTGCCGTAGCTGACATGCAGAAGGCCATCCTGCTGGATTCCGTGAATCCTCCCTTTTATCTGGCGCTCGCCGATTATGCGTTCCGCGGATTACAGATCCAGGTATCGGTAGATGCATTCAGGAAATGTCTTTCCCTGGATCCGGCTAACAAGGAGGCCTGTCTGAAGTTCGCAGAGCTGAACCTGTATCTGAAAGCCTATCCGGACGCGCTGAAATATGCCAATGATGTCCTGAAACTCGACGACCGTATGCCGAAACCCTATTTCATCAAGGGATTCGTCTACAAGGAGATGAAGGATACAGCACGCGCCATCTCCAGCTTCCAGACGGTGGTGGAACTGGATCCGGAGCAGTACGACGCCTACATCCAGCTCGGAAATATTTTTTCGAAACGCGGAAATCCGTTGGCTCTGCAGTATTACGGCAACGCTCTTCGGTTGCGTCCTCGCAGTACCGAAGCGTTATACAACAGGGGTTTGTTCCTGCAGAGCGCCGGAAAGTGGGAGCAGGCGGAGGCCGACTACGGTGTGTTGCTTAAACTCGACCCTGCCTATGCGGATGCCCATTTCAACCTCGGCTACATCGACCTCGTCCTTCGGGGCGATGCCGAAGCATCCATCCCTCATTTCACGGATGCGGTCCGTTGCAGCCCCGATTACGTCGAGGCCTATTACAACCGGGGAATGGCCTACAAGATCAAAGGCGACCGTGAATCGGCCAAGAAGGATTTCCTGAAGGCACTTTCTGTCTATCCCGCCTATAAACTGGCGCAGGAGCGGCTGAAGGAGATGGGAGTTGAGTGACCTTTGAAAGTGACGGGTTGCGGGTTCCAGGTTGTCTGCCAACGTGAGAAATTCCTCATTCTTCATTCCTCCGCGAAGTAATCCCGCCGGGCAGGTTCATGCTGAATCGCACTTCGGTAAGGAGAAATAAAAAAGCCCCGGGATTCCGGAGCTTTTCAATGATTCGTTATTTCGATGCTTACTTGACCTGGTCGATCACCGCTTTGAAAGCGGAGGGATGGTTCATGGCAAGGTCGGCAAGGGTCTTACGGTTCAACTCGAGGCCCTTGGCGTGGATCTTACCCATGAGTTCGGAATAGCTCATTCCGTGCTCGCGGGCACCTGCGTTGATACGCTGGATCCAAAGTGCGCGGAAGTCGCGCTTCTTGGCACGACGGTCGCGGTAAGCGTACTGGAGTCCTTTTTCGACCGTGTTCTTGGCGACGGTCCAAACATTTCCTCTCGCACCGAAGTACCCTTTGGCGAGTTGCAAGACCTTTTTACGGCGGGCCTTGGAAGCGACGTGATTGACTGAACGTGGCATTGTTTTTCGGTTTTTTGACTGGAGCGTCCCGCTGACGGGATCTTTAAGCTCTTTGTCCGGTTAATGATTCGGTTACTCAGGTGATGTCGGGTCAGCCCATGACGAGCATGTCCTTTACACGGCCCATATCGGCGGAAGAGACGAGGCCTGCGTGCGTGAGGTTACGCTTACGCTTGGTCTCCTTCTTCGTCAGGATATGACTCTTGTAGGCATGCTTGCGCTTGACTTTCCCGGTGCCGGTCACCTTGAAGCGCTTCTTCGCGCTGGAATGGGTTTTTGTTTTCGGCATTGCGGTTGATTTTACTGGTTAACGGAGATGGATGAATTCAGGATTTCTTCTTGTTGGCAGCAGGAGCGAGGTGCAGGAACATGCGGTTGCCTTCCAGCTTTGGCATCAGTTCCACCTTGCCATATTCTTCCAGCGCCTGAGCGAACTTCAGAAGGATCACTTCGCCTCGCTCACGGTAGGCGATGGCCCTTCCCCGGAAATGCACGTACGCCTTGACCTTGTGTCCTTCCTGAAGGAAGTTCATGGCATGCTTCACCTTGAAGTTGAAGTCATGCTCATCAGTATTGGGGCCGAAACGGATTTCCTTGACCAGCTGCTTGGTCTGCTTGGATTTGAGTTCTTTCTCTTTCTTCTTTTTGTCGTACAGGAACTTCTGGTATTCCACTACACGACATACCGGCGGTTCTGCATTCGGCACCACCTCGACGAGATCCAGACCCAGGTCCTGCGCGATACGCAATGCTTCCTCGCGGGAGTAGATGTTCTGGACGACATTGTCTCCGACCAGACGCACCTGCGTGGCACGAATCAGTTCATTGATCTTGTGTTCCGGTTCCTTCTTGATAGGACCGCGTCCGCGGAAGAAGGGGCGGCCGGAAGGTGGCCTACTGCCCGAAGGGGGCCTGTTAAAAGAAGTTGCGATAGTTAAGTTGTTTTTTGGTTAATCAATCATTTACATGCAATAACTCATCAATCTCATTTTGAATGAGTTTGATGAATTCGTTGACACCTTTACTTCCTTGGTCGCCGGCACCGTGTTTCCGGATGGAAACCTGGTTATCAGCGGCCTCTTTCTCCCCGACGATCAGCATGTACGGAACCTTCTGGATTTCAGCGTCCCGTATTTTCCGACCGATTTTTTCATCCCGGTCGTCAACGTGGCCGCGAATATCGGAATTTCTAAGCAATTCTAAAACTTTTTTGGCGTAATCGAGGTATTTGTCCGAAATCGGAAGGATGGATACCTGTCTGGGAGCCAGCCATATAGGGAAGTTTCCGGCATAATGCTCAATCAGGAAGCCGATGAACCGCTCATGCGTACCCAAAGGCGCACGGTGGATGCAAATAGGGGTTTCGAATTGATTCTGGGCGTTCCGGTAGGTAAGGCCGAATCTGGCAGGTACCGCGAAATCCACCTGATTCGTGGCCAGCGTGAATTCACGGCCGATGGCACTCCATACCTGGACGTCGATCTTCGGACCGTAAAACGCTCCCTCGTCCGGAACCTCGATATACGGGATCTTGGAGTCGATAAGGACCTGTCGGACCATGTCCTCGGTCTGTTTCCAAAGCTCCGGGTTATCCACGTATTTGATGCCGAGTTTCTTCGGTTCGTGCGTACTGAAACGCATGACGTATTTGTCGATGCCGAAGATCTTGAAGTACTTCAGGTACATTTCGTTCACCGCACGGAACTCCTGGGCAAACTGTTCCCGCGTGCAATAGATGTGCGCATCGTTCATCTGGAGGGAACGCACTCGCATCAGACCGAAAAGCTCGCCCGACTGCTCGTAGCGGTAACAGGTGCCATACTCGGCCAGACGGATCGGAAGATCCTTGTAGGAAGGATTGAGCTCCTTGAAGATCTTGTGATGATGCGGGCAGTTCATCGCCTTCAGGAAATACTTTTCGCCTTCCATCACCATCGGCGGGAACATGCTGTCCTGGTAATAGGGCAGGTGGCCGCTGGTGAGGTACATGGATTCCTTGGCGATGTGCGGTGTGCGTACACGGTGGTACCCTGCTTTCTGTTCCGTGCGTTTGGCGAGTGATTCCAGCTCTTCGATCAGTACGCCGCCGTTCGGTAACCAGAGCGGAAGACCGGGGCCGACGTCGTCGTCGAACGTGAAGATCTCCATCTCCTTGCCGATCTTTCGGTGGTCGCGCTTCTTTGCCTCCTCCAGCATCTGCAGGTATTCTTCCAGCTGACTTTTCTTCGGGAATGTGATTCCGTAGACACGCGTGAGCTGCTTGTTCTTTTCGTCACCGCGCCAGTAGGCGCCCGAGATGTTGGTCAGCTTTACCGCCTTGATGAAACCGGTATCCGGTATATGCGGTCCGCGGCAGAGGTCGGTGAAATTCCCCTGTTCGTAGAACGTGATGCGGCCGTCTTCAAGGTCCTTCAGCAGGTCCAGCTTGTACGGGTCGTTCTTTTCGGTGAAATACTTTACGGCTTCTTCTTTGGAGACTTCCTTCCGGACATATTTGTTGCCCTGTTTAGCCAGTTCCAGCATCTTGTCCTCGATCTTCTTGAAGTCGTCCGAGGAAAGGGTATGCTCGCCAAGGTCTATGTCGTAGTAGAAGCCGTTGTCGACAGGAGGACCGATTCCGAATTTCACCCCCGGATAGAAAACTTCCAGCGCCTCTGCCATGAGATGGGCGGAGGAGTGCCACATGGTTGATTTGCCGTCACGGTCATCCCAAGTAAGCAATTGCAGCGTAACATCCGAGGTGATGGGGCGGGTGGCGTCCCAGGTCTCACCGTTCACCTTGGCGGCAAGGACGTTACGGGCAAGGCCTTCGGAAATGCTCTTGGCGATCTCCAGCGCAGTAGTGCCGGAGGGGTATTCGCGGACTTTCTGGTCCGGGAAAGTGACGTGGATGTTCGTGGACATGTTCTTCCGTATTCTTCGGTATTACCGGGACAAATGAACCCTAAAAATACGGATTTCCGCGGCATCAGCTCGGCTTTTATCCACCTGTGCGCATTAAAAAAGCACGGCGGTTATACCGGCCGTGCTTCAGTTCCCTGGCATCAGAAGGGTTTCACAGTTTGACCACGCGGGAAATCATCATGGACCCTTCCTCCGTTTCGAAAACGACGACATAGACTCCGCTCCTGAGTCCGCGGTCGTCATAGGAGATTACCTGCGAACCTGCATTTAGCCGGAACACCCTTTCATCCGCCAGTCGGCCGGTGCTGTCGAAGAGTTTCAGTTTTCCGAATGACTGCACCACGGACTCCGCCTCGAATCTGAAGCCGTCCGAAAAGAGGGAGTTGTGGATATTCAGTCTTCCGGAAGTTCCGCCGCTGCCGTCGAACATCAGGTTGATGGTACGGTACGTTTCCTTATGTCCGTCGAAATCCACCTGCGACAACCTGTAATAGTTCATTCCGCGGGAAGGTTCCCGGTCTTTCAGATAGTAGAAATTGATCGAGTTGCTGTTGCCCGCTCCCGGTTGCATGCCCAGGTGCGTCCACGATTCGCTGTCTGTCGACCGTTCAACAAAGAAATAATCGCTGTTGGTTTCGGAAGCGGTGGACCATTTGAGCATCACTCCCTCGTTCGTCTTTTGTCCTGAAAAACTCAGCAGCCGGACGGGCAACGTGGTGCTGCCGCTGATACGCAGCACCTTCGTGATGATATTCATCCTGCCGCAGGAATCCGTGACACGGATACTTACAATATCGAAGGTGTCGGTCGTGAAGCCGGTCGGACTGGTGTAAACGGTATTGGCGGCGGATGCATTGGTGAAGGTTCCGCCCATACTGCTGGTCCATTGATAGGTGTATCCGGGTGAACCGTTGGTTACTGTGACGGAAACCGGGGCTATTCCGCCGGGGCTCATATTATCAGGGGGCATCTGAGCGTTGATCTGCAACTCTTTTTCGATTCCCGCTTTCAGCAAGAAATTGTGGAACGCACGCTGTGCCGCAATCTGGTCGGTAGCGGTCCCGGAAACCAAAGTGTGACCGCCGATATAAAGGGCATGACCGTTATTCTCGTTGCCATAGGCAGGTCCGTAAACCAATACAGTTCCCTGTCGCGGCGCGATTCCGTCTCCGGTACTTACGCCGACACGGGTGGTTGCGCGCCATCCTCCTGTAGATAACGGAATATAGTACTGTTCCGATCCCCCTGAACTGACACTGTGCATCGTCCCCATGAATTGCATGACCGGGTCGGCAGGGTAGTTATAGGTATAAGGCGTATTTGCACCTGAGGAATGCGTCTCGGGGGCGTATTCACAGCCGTTGGACTTCCAGCATTTGAGTCCGTTAGTGGACAGGAAATTGAGCTGATTGGTTATAGGGTTTCCGGTGACCGAATTCTCCATCATGCTCACGGAATGGCACTGGGCATAGATATATCCTTTCTGTTGTGTCACGAAGTTATACAACGGAGAATGGGTGGCCCAGACCGGATCACCGTGAGGATTCGCCCACACATCGAAACAAGAAGTAAGCGTGGCAGGAGCGCCTATGGAATAGGCAGAGGAGGGGATGCCCGCATTCTGGAAATAACTGATGATCACATTCTGCAGGCCCGACAGAGAGTCGATCATGACTCTGGGGTAGGAGGTGATCATCTCATACATCGGGGCTGTGAAGGAGGTCACGGCATATCTGCCTAAGACCCCTTGCAACTGCCACATTACGATCTTGTTGGCGACAACAGGGGTGATGTACTCCGCCGGTATGACAAAGGTTCCTCCTTTGTAAACGTAATTCTCGTGCGTGAAATCGATGCCATCTTTGAGTTTTGAAGGATTGATCACCCACGCGACCGGTACGCCGGAGTTGACTACCAAATCATACACCAATCCATACGGTTTAAGTCCTTTCCCGATGTCCTGAGGCGTCCATCCCATGTTGATGATGAAAGAGCCTCCCTGGAAAACAGTGGAAGTAGCGGACTGTGCGCTAGAATTTTCCGGCCTGGAAAGATGGGTTAGCGACAAATACAGCGAAAGCACTATCAAAAATGCCGCTCCCGACAGAGCGACCCATTTTAACTGCTTCAGCAGATGACGTTGCCGTAATTTTCCCGAGAGGGTAGGTTTTTTCACCATGGGTATAAATAGTTATAAGGCGGGTATCCGCATTCATGACGTATGATACACCCTTTGTGAATGTCCCATGGCATAAAAAAGCAGGGAACCTTACAATTACCTATCGCAAATGGCTTTACCAGAAATGGCCTTAAAAGGGCCGGAACAGCCTCGAAAAACTATAAAAGGATAAAAAACTGACTATTTGTCCAGGATTCTTCCAATATCCGGCAGGAAATAGTTGCCGCTCTTTAAAATCTTTCCGTCTTCCCTGAAAATCGGCTGACCGTTGTCGTCCAGCTTGCTCATATTGCTGCGATGGATCTCATCGAAAACCTCTTCGATTTTGTGCTGAAGTCCGTGTGCGATGATTGTTCCGAAAAGGATATACAGCTTGTCGCCTAAAGCATCTGCAATCTGTACAAGATCCTTGTTGCGACAAGCCTCCAGATATTCGTCGTTCTCCTCCTGCATGAGCCGGTGACGGAGCTCGTAGATCCGCTCTTCGAGCTCGGCGACCGGTGTTTCGTGGTACTGCAGCTGGAAGATCCTGTGGAATTCCTTCACCTTGTCGATCTTGTGGACGAGCGGCATGACAGGTTGCATTTCAAAATAGGTTTCAGTGGATTCGTTGTCTACGGTTTGCATGGCTGGTCATGTTTGGATGACGCCTACGTTGTAGGACGCCTTTATGGGAGCATGGTCGGCCGCTTCGATACCCATAGAAATCCACTTGCGGGTCTCTTGCGGTTCGATGACCGCATCCACCCACAGCCGTGCAGCGGCGTAGTAGGGGGTCATCTGGTGGTTGTATCTGTCGGTGATCTTCTTCAACAGGTCCTGTTCCTCCTCCTTGCTGATCTCCTTTCCGCTCGATTTCATGGAGCTGACCTGGATCTGAAGCAGCGTCTTGGCAGCCTGGGCCCCTCCCATGACGGCGATCTGCGCAGTGGGCCAGGCGGCAATCAGTCGAGGGTCGTAAGCCTTGCCGCACATCGCATAATTCCCGGCACCGAAACTGTTGCCGATAATAACGGTGAACTTAGGAACGACGGAGTTGCTCATGGCGTTCACCAGTTTCGCGCCGTCCTTGATGATTCCTCCGTGCTCACTGCGGGAACCGACCATGAATCCCGTGACATCCTGCAGAAAAACCAAAGGGATCTTACGCTGGTTGCAGTTCATGATGAAGCGCGCAGCTTTATCGGCAGAATCTGAGTAAATGACTCCTCCGAACTGCATCTCGCCTTTCTTGCTCTTTACTACTTTCCGTTGGTTCGCAACAATGCCTACCGCCCAGCCATCGATACGGGCGAGCCCGCACAAGATGCTCTGCCCGAACTTCTCCTTGTATTCCTGGAACTCGGAATCATCTACCAGTCGCGCAATCACCTCGCGCATGTCGTACTGCTTCGTAGGATCCGTAGGGACGATGCCGTACAACTCTTTCGGATCCTTGGCGGGCTCTGCCGGTTTCTCCCGGTTGAACCCTGCCTTCTCGAAAGATCCGATCCGCTTGAAAATTCCTTTGATATAGTCCAGAGCGGCTTTATCGTCCGGGAACTTGTTGTCTGTCACCCCGGAAATCTCACATTGCGTAGTAGCGCCGCCCAAGGTCTCGTTGTCGATATCCTCGCCGATAGCGGCTTTGACAAGGTAGGAGCCGGCCAGGAAAATCGATCCTGTCTTGTCCACGATCAGCGCTTCGTCGCTCATGATCGGCAGATAGGCGCCTCCCGCCACGCAACTGCCCATGATGGCTGCCACCTGAAGGATGCCCATCGAGGACATGATGGCGTTATTACGGAAAATACGTCCAAAGTGCTCCTTGTCCGGGAATATCTCGTCCTGCATGGGCAGGAACACTCCTGCGCTGTCTACAAGATAGATGATCGGGAGCCTGTTCTCCATGGCAATCTCCTGTGCCCTGAGATTCTTTTTTCCGGTCATAGGAAACCACGCTCCGGCCTTCACAGTGGCGTCGTTGGCGACAATCACACATTGCCTGCCGGACACATAACCGATTCCGCAAACGACTCCGGCGGACGGACAGCCGCCATATTCTTCGTACATGCCGTCGGCGGCCAGCGCTCCTATCTCAATGAAAGGCTTGCCGGAGTCGATAAGATAATCGATTCGCTCCCGGGCCAGCAGCTTGCCCTGGCTCTTTTGCTTTTCGGCGTTCTTCTTCCCGCCGCCCTGACGCACCGTCAAGAGTTTCTGCCGCAACCGGTCCACCAGCTGCCGCATCTGGTCTTCATTCTTATTGAAATTCAAATCGGACATATTCGTAACCAAGTCGGCCAAATGTAGTCAGGAAAGCACCCGCAGGTACAAGCGCATTCCCTGTTTTTTTAACATGAAAGTAAGGGGGTTTTCCACTGAAAAAGTCAATCATTGCATTTACGGGCTTATCTACCCGCCGCGATGGTTCATATCCGCAGGAAGTGCAGGTCGGAAGTTTCTCTCCGATTATTTTTAAGGCCTATTCTTATCTTTGGTATATGCGTATTTGCAAAGTATTTATTCTTCTTTCGTCCTTGCCGGTTTTTCTCCAGACATCGGTATTGACTGCTCAACCCTTCGAAGTGCGTCCGGACGCAGAAGGGCACTTCAGCTTCCGGCAATACCAGCGCGGATTTAACGAATGGAGGCAGGTCACGGACCTTTCCCGGGAAAAAAACTGGAAGTACCTGAGGCGATGGGAGCAGGAGGTCCAGTACCATACGGATGGAAGCGGAGAAGTCGCCGGCACAGAGGATTACCTGAAGGCTCTGGTTGAACACGCCTCGACTTCCAACGTTACGTTCCGCAGTGCGTCATCCGGTCTCTGGTATCCGGTCGGGCCGTTCAATGTCCCTGTCAATCAGACCGGGTATATGCAGAACGGAATCGGCCGTGTCAACTGTACTGCTTTTCATCCCACGGATCCGAACAAATGGTACGTGGGTGTGGCCCAGGGCGGACTGTGGAGGACCACCGACGACGGAGCCAGTTATACGCCGTTAACGGACAATCTTCCCATCAACCGCATTTCCGACATCGCCATCAATCCCGTGAATCCGGATGTTATCTATATCTCCTTATGCGATTTCGAGTACGTCGGCGTAGGATTAGGATTGGATGGCAGGAAGAGGCACACGCATTACGGTCTGGGCGTTTATAAGTCCGTGAACGGAGGCAATACCTGGTCTCCGACCGGCTTGAGTTTTCAATTGGACGACGGCGATAGATCTTTGATACGAAAAATCGTCATCGATCCTTCAAACACCAACCGACTGCTGGCCTGTGGGGTCGGCGGGATGTTCCGATCTGTAGACGGCGGAGCTTCGTGGACCAACCAGCTGGACTCGCTCTTCTGGGACATGCTTCAGGATCCTGCTAATCCTCAAAAGATCTATGCCGCTACAGGTTGGGTCAAGAATGCCAACAAAGGATCTGCCGGAATTTACGTGTCCAACGATTTCGGATTGACCTGGAATCTTCTTCCGACCGGCATCCCTGCACGCGGAACCGTGCAGCGCGTGAAATTGGCGCAGTCGGCCGTCAATCCTTCAAGGCTATACGCCCTTACGGTTGACACTCGCGGCGGGCTATATGCTGTTTATCGGAGTGACAACGGAGGCACGACATGGTACCAAACCTCTAATACCTTGAATCTGCTCGGTTACAACGACGGGACAGGCAATGGCGGTCAGGGTAATTACGATATCGGGTTTTATGTCCATCCGCGGAATCCCGATGTAGTATATGCCGGCGGTATCAACCTTTGGGCTTCAACGGACGGAGCCCAGACCTTCAATCCCGCTTCATACTGGACATCCGATTACGGGCCTTCCATTCATGCCGACATCCATGATCTCAGAGCACACCCTTTGACCGGACAATGGTATGTGAGCAACGACGGAGGAGTGGACCGTACGGATTCAATTCAGCCGGTCAGTTGGAATTATTTACAAAACGGCGGCACCTTTCCAACGCTTTGGGAGCACATGAGCGATGGAATGAATGTGACTTCCTTTTACAGGCTCTCCGGTTCACGTAACACCAACGGGCAGTTAGTTGCAGGCGCTCAGGACAATGCTACAGTCTTTTTCGACGGAACGGTGTGGAGCACGGTATACGGCGGAGACGGGATGGACAACGTCATGGACTCCGTACAGGGGGATTCTTTCGTGGCCTCCTATCAGTTCGGCCGATTTGCAAAGACCTATGACGGAGGGGCAAGCTTTGCGTATTGGTCGCCGAATTTGGATACTGAAAATGCGGAGTGGACGACTCCGATCGTTCAGGATCCGTTCAACCCGCAGGGTTATTATATCGGATTTGAAAATGTCGTAAAGTCTTCCGACGACGGTATGACCTGGGCCTCGATATCCTCTTTCCCGTCTGCCGGTCAGTACGGGAGTGAACTCTGTGCTATCACCGTCTCCCGCGCCAACCCGGGAGTCATCTATGCAGCGAGAAGGGTTCGCCACGAATATGGTCAGACGGCACGTCTTTTCCGAACCTCCACTGCCGGCAACAGCTGGTCGGATATCACCCCCGGATTGCCGGACTCGCTTTATTTCACTTCGGTCGAAGCAGATCCTTCCGATGTGTCCCGTGCCTATGTTTCCATGGCCGGGCTGGTGGCCGGCCACAAAGTCTTCCGGACCGGCACCGCAGGCGTTACGTGGAGCAATATCAGCTTCAACCTCCCCAATGTTCCTGTTACCTGCGTACGAGTCGTTCCGGGTTCCGATGATCTTCTGGCGGCCACGGATATCGGGGTTTATCTTTTACCGGCCGGTGACACGGTCTGGGTGGAATACGGTACCGGATTACCGAACGTCATCGTCAGCGACATAGAATTCAATCCGGCATTGAATAAAGTATACGTCAGCACCTTCGGCAGAGGATTGTGGGCGACGGACCTCAGCGTCCTGGCTTCGAACGGCGCAACTCCTTCCGCTTCTTCGGGTTTGACTTTGCAGGTCCATCCGAATCCGGGGAACGGACTTTTTACGCTTACCGGAGATTTCCGGTCCGATGCCGAGTTGACCGTGGTTGACGTAAATGGGAGATTGGTACTGCGTCAGCCGACCGGTAAAGGCGTCACCAGGTTCCGGATCTCTTCATCTCCCGGACTTTATTTTGCAGTAGTGCGCGACGGAGGCAAGATGTCGGTCAGCCGCTTTGTGCTGGACTGAGAACAGATCGTGCCTTTTCCCGGAGGAGATTCTCAGAAAGGTTCGAAAGTGAAATCGTTCACCACGACTTCGAATTCTTTCAGGTTATCGGGCTCGATCGTCTGGAACAGCCAGATGTTGATGATCGCTTTTTCATTGTCCGGAATGTAAGGCTTCTTGAGCTTGAACCTGTATTCACGGATGGTCTCGTCCTTCTCGTTGACCGAATTGCCGGTAGCAGGATACCAGGAGCGGAAGTATACCTTGTTTTTGGTCACCCCGATGCTGTGAGAGCTTTTTCTTCCGAGATCGACATCGAAACGGTGGGTCTTGTCTTCCATCGGTTGCACGACGAACTGCGTGTTCAGGTTCTGTGGCAAGCCCCACTTCGAGATCTCCACATCCATTTCACTGTGATGATTGTAGGTGTCGATATGATCGTAGAGGAACATCCCCACGACTACGTCCTTGTCCAATACCTGAGGAAATGCTTCCAGATGGAAAGTGTATTTGCCGTATCCGAGCGTCTTCACCATGCATACCTCCGGACAGAACCATTCATCGTCCCTGTTGGTTATCCGGAGATGCAGCCTGCCTTGTGCGTCCGTCCAGACATTTTCTTTTTTGCCGGAGAAAAGGTTCGTGCCGGGGCCTGTCCGCTCCCCCTTTGAATCTTTTACCGACCAGTCATAACCGGCGAAACGGATGGTGTCCTTCATCAGCTTCTGGAAATGACGGAGGGTATCCTTTCGGAGTGAGTCAGCCGGTAAGGACATCACAGGTAAGGTAAAGAGAAGATACGAAGCGATGAACAACAGGCAGGCAAGGCTGCCCGGACGGCGAAACATGCTTATCATGCCCTTGGATGGTGTTTCAGGATAGTGGATCGTAAATAGTCCCTGTCCAAGTGGGTGTAGATTTCCGTGGTCGTGATGGATTCATGTCCGAGCATCTCCTGTACGGCTCTCAGGTCGGCGCCTCCCTCGATGAGGTGAGTGGCGAAAGAATGCCGGAATGTGTGAGGGCTGATGTTCTTTTGCAGGTGTATTTTTTCCGCGAGACGCTTGATGACGGTGAATACCATGACGCGGGTGAGCCTTCGTCCCCTGTGGTTCAGGAAAACGAAGTCCTCGTTGCCGGGTTGGATCACCAAGTGGTTTCGGACACCCTCAAGGTACATTTTAATCTGTTTGGTCGCAACCTTGCCGATCGGCACAAGCCGTTCCTTATCGCCTTTTCCGGTGACACGTATGAAGCCGATTTCGCTGTGCAGGTTGGTAAGCTTCAGTCCGGTGAGCTCGCTGACACGCAATCCGCAGCTGTAAAGGGTTTCAAGCATAGCCTTGTTGCGGACTCCCTCGGGTTTGCTCAGGTCAATGGCGCCGATCAGCCGGTTGATGTCCTCCACCGATAAGGTGTCGGGCAGCTTACGTCCCAGTCTGGGCGACTCCAGCAATTGGGAAGGGTCGTTGGAGACGATATTCTCCATCAGGCAGTATTTGAAGAAGCTTTTTATGCCGGAAATTATCCGTGCCTGGCTGCGAGCACTGATTTTCCGTTCGTTGACGGATACAAGGAACTGCTGCAGATGGTCGTACGTGACCTGTGCCGGCGTAAGCTTCATGTCCGACTCTTCCAAGAACCCTGCCAACAGGGCGATGTCATGCAAATAAGCTTCCACCGAATTCGCGGAAAGCGAACGCTCGAGTTTCAGGTAGGTCTTGAAGCCCTTGATATGAACGCTCCAGTTCAAGGGGATGAAAGATTATTACTTGCAATATAGACGGCCGGTCCGGCGTATTTTCTCCGCTTCACGACCCTTTATCCACACCTTTTTACGGATTATTGTCCGTAATTTCGTCACGGAAATGCGAATCGCTATCATCAACGGCCCTAATCTTAACCTGCTGGGGGAAAGGGAACCTGAAATCTACGGATCCAGGAGTTTTGAGTCTTTCCTGGAGGAGCTTTGCGCTCAGTATCCCATCGTGGACTTCTCAAGTTTCCAGTCGAATGTGGAAGGAGAGTTGATCGATGCCTTACATGCCGCCCGGAAAGACGCAGACGGAATCATCCTGAACGCAGGCGGATATACGCATACTTCGGTGTCCATCGCCGATGCCGTCGCCGCTATCCGTACACCCGTCATCGAAGTGCATCTTTCTAATATCCATGCCCGGGAGGAATTCCGTCACACCTCGCTGACCGCCCGGAACTGCCTGGGCGTCATCACGGGTTTCGGTCTGCTGTCCTACCGCCTGGCCGTGGAAGCCTTCCTGGAGAAGCGGACCGCCGGGGATTTGTGATTTCATTTCAGTTTATAGGCGAAGGACATCGATTCCTTCAGGTCGCGCTGCATCCGCATCACCTTGTCCTTTGCCTGTTCCGCCTGAGCGAGGTGCCCATTGTCTTTGTTGGCCGCATAGAAAGAGATATGCTGGTCTAACATGGCCTGAAAATCCACCAGTTTGTCCAGACATGACGGGTCGTCGTATAGGAGCCGCGAAGAAAGGAAAGGAAAATCCATCCTCAGGAATTCAGTGGAGTAGGAGGAGTCAACGGCCCTGTCCGAGGAGAAGCAACCGGATACATATCGTGCCGGATCGTAGAATCCGTTTGTTCCGTACATATAATGGCAACGCGGATCCGTGAGCAGAACCCTGTTGCTTTCCTTGCAGGCGGTTTCCAGCCGTTTCACCAGTGCCTTGAAGTCCCTGTTCAGTTCAAACGTGTTCAAATCACATCCAGTGTTCACGATTTGGTAGGGATAGACCCTTCCCAGCGTCTCCACATACCGGTCATATTCCGGTTTTATCAGTTTGTAGAGCTCGGGATTGTCCAACGGAAGCAGGTGATGATGCGTGAATTTGAAATCATAGTGGATGACATCAAGGTCGGTGCGGAAGTCCTCCATGATCCTGTAGTAATAATACTGGATGACCGTCGTCCAGTCCGACAGCACTACCACGCTGTTCCGGGGTGCGGATTTGTCCAAAAGGTCCATGAGCGAATCACTTACCGGATAGTTTGTCCGGTCGTGGTCGGGATAACTCCATACGACGGTGCCGATGAGCAAAAGAGGTATGATTATCAATAATTTGAGGCGTTCAAAATAGCGGTACACGGCATAGGCGATCGGTATGCTCAGTACCATGAAAGGCAAAAGGAGATAGGCATCCGTGTTCGCCCATTGGTTGTTGTTAAGCTGGTAAATAAGAAGCAGCAGGAAGTACGTGAGGACGGCAAAGGCGAGGCGGCCCGTCTTCCGCCTGAATAATTCGGCGATGCCGAGCAGGACAAAGGGGAGGAACCATAGGAACTGACGGCCCGTCAACTGCAGGAAGTAGGGCAGTCGCGCTGCAATGACGGAGGAGGTCGTGTCGGTGATGTTCTTGGTATAGGCGCCGCCACGTATATGGTAAAAGAGCAGGTCCAGGTTTTCGGGTTTACCGAACATGAACGGATAGTCATTTTGCGCACGCCACATCAACCATCCGTAGGACAACAGTGTGAGTCCGGCGGAGATTGCCGTGAATTGCAGAAAGTGCCGTGACAGGACGGTGTTGAAGTAAGCAGCGAAGACACTTTTCTTTCCGGTTTTTTTCTTTTTCGATGCAGGTTGTTCGGCAGGGGCAGGGTCAAAGATGCCCTGCATGAAGAACAGCGGAACGAAGGGTGTGAAGACGATCATCGTGAGATGATGATTGCCCCAGCCCAAGGCCAGTCCTACGGCTGAGATGAGCATATTTCTAAACGTCGGCGATGACTGGTAACTGCAAAGTCCGTACATGAGCAAACCCATGGCGAACACCTGAAAGGGATAGACCTCGATGGTATTCGCCCATAGCCATGTCGTGTTGCCGAATGCAAAGACAGCTGCAGGAAAAAAAGCGGACAACTCCGATTTCCAGTCCGCTTTTCCTTCTTGGAGCCGGAGTGTGATTTTCCGTAATGCCAGGTAGAGCAATACTGCCGCCGTAGAGACCAGTACGGAGGAAAAAAGGTTGAGACGGACAATGGCATCGTCAAGGAAAAACTTGCTGATGCCGTTCCAAAGCATGCCGGAGAAAATGAAGGACGGGAACCCCGGTGAATGTGCGATGCTGCCCAATTGGATCACCAGCGCGAATTCGGCGGCGTCATCGAACATCAGCGATTTTGAGGAGGTCGATACGTAGACGGAGAGTGTCCCTGCGAAAAGCAGCGCAGCCAGTAGCCATTTTCTAGGATTCATCGCAACTTAAGGGTTAGGATTTTCAACGGAAGATAAACTGTTCGATGGCATCTCTCCAAACCAGTACGACAACGCCGGCCACGGCAACCAAAACCCCGGCCACCATCTTCATGCGAAGAGGTTCCCGGTGGATGATCGCGGAAATGACCAGCGTGACCACAGGAACCAAGGAGAAGACCGTCTGTGCCACGGAGGCATCCAGATAGGATACCGTGAACAAGGATAGGGATACTCCGATCACCGGACCGAACAGGGTTCCGAGGACGGCGAACCTCAATCCTGATTCCCTGTTCTGGCGGACCGGTATCAGCACTTCTCCGAGACGTCCGGTCAGTATCGAGAACAGGAATAATGTAACGGCTGCTGCCGAAAGGCGGATGAAAGTCGCCTGAAAGGGAGCTAATCCTCCGTCTACCGACATCATTCCTTTTTTAGCCAGAACCAGACCTGCTCCCTGGCAGAAAGCGGCCAGGATGCCGAACAGGATACCTTTGGGCAAAGAGCCGTGCGGGCTTTGGGGCAGGCTGCTTCTTTCCTCTCTTCCTAACGAAAGCACCATGACGCCGAACATCGTGACAGCCATTCCCAGCATGCCGGTAACTGAAAGCCGGTCATCGGTCAGGAAATATCCGGTGCACAGTGCCGCACCCGGCGCGAAGGTGCTTAGAACGCTGCCCAGTCGCGGTCCCAGGATTGCAAAAGCGCCAAAACCGAAATGATCACCGACCGTGAGTCCGATAAGTCCGGAAAGTCCCAGCCACCACCAAGCCTGCCAAATACCTTCTGAAAAAAGTCGGGATATACCGCCTGATCCGGGTGCGACCGCTGCGATGATGAATATCAACATGGCCGCAAGCGGCAGCCGGAAATGATTCAGCGGATTGGCCCCCAGACGCCTTGCGGCGACTGTAAACGGAAAAATGCCGATGGACCACGATAGGGTAGTGAGCAATGCAAAGACCAACCCGGCAGTATTCATGAGGCTGAATGATTGGGTCGAGCACCGAAAATAGAACTCCCGATGCGCACCATGGTGCTTCCTTCTTCCAGTGCCAGACGATAGTCTGCGCTCATTCCCATCGACAGCTCCTTCAGGTCAGGGTAACGCTTCTGCATGCGATCGAAAAAAAGCCGTAATCCGTTGAACTCGGCTCTGACAGCTGCGGAATCTTCTGTGTTGCTGGCCATTCCCATGAATCCTGCTATGCGGACATGGGGAAGTGCTTCTTTGTCTGCCTGCTCCAGAATCTCCTCTGCTTCTTCATACGAGAGCCCGAACTTGGTCTCCTCGCGCGCGATGTGCAACTGAAGCAGACAGTCGATCACCTTATCGTGCCGTGCCGCCTGCTTTTCGATCTCCTTCAGGAGGCGAAGGGAATCCACACCGTGAATGCAATGGACGAAGCCGGCGATGTACTTGACCTTGTTCGTCTGCAAGTGTCCGATGAAATG
The DNA here is from genome assembly GCA_046052345.1 of Bacteroidota bacterium. Taxonomy (GTDB): domain Bacteria; phylum Bacteroidota; class Bacteroidia; order AKYH767-A; family 2013-40CM-41-45; genus Pollutiaquabacter. The sequence goes on from JBJOMN010000043.1 coordinate 36,168, forward strand.
CCAACGGATGTCCTGCGGAAGCGACGGTTGCTTCTCTGTCAATTCCTGAACATAATTCTCCCCGAAATCCCGCTGTCCCGTGCGGTAAACTTCCAGGATCTTTTCGGCCGGTTTGGTCTTGGAAACGGCAATCAATCGGGCAGCGAAAGGGGCCAGTTCATCGCGAAGACGTGCTATGGTTTCTGCACCGGTTTCCATAGGATAAAATTAACCTCCCGTTTTATTCCGGGCCGTGCAAATTCATCTCTTTTTTCGTGATTTTTCGACGGTTCTTTGAACAAACATCTGCAGGGATTGTTGTCGTGCTGAGATCTTATCCATCATGCGACTACTCCAGCTCCTTCAAACAGTAGGTATGGCCATTCTGGCCGCTTGCACCAGTTCCGCCGAGCGTCCTCCACACACCTCAAAACCCGTTGACACCATGTCTTTTTACCAAATCGCCCTGACGGATCTCGAAGGTCGGCCCTTCGACCTCCATTCCCTGAAAGGCCGTTATCTGTTGATTGTGAATACCGCCAGTGAGTGCGGTTTTACTCCCCAATACGCTGACTTACAGAAATTGCAGGAGAAATACGGAGACAAGTTGACCGTACTGGGATTCCCGTGCAACCAGTTCGGAGGCCAGGAGCCGGGGAGTGCCGGTGAAATCAGGTCCTTCTGCTCTTCAAAATATGCAGTTTCCTTCCCGATGCTTTCCAAGTGTGACGTCAAAGGGAAGGAAAAGGCTCCTTTGTTCCGCTGGCTGACCGACAAATCCATGAACGGTTGGAACGAGCAGGAGCCCACATGGAACTTCTGTAAATACCTGGTGAGCGGCGATGGTGAATTGTTGGGCTTCTATCCCTCCTCAGTCAACCCCATGGACGATAAGATTACGTCCAAATTGAAATGACACCTGTTCTGGAAGTTTCCGGGCTGGTCAAGTCCTATCACGTATCCTCATCCGGCGGTACCAGTCCCTCAACCCGGAACGCGGTAGACCATCTCGGATTCTCGGTACTTCCGGGTGATATCTACGGATTCCTCGGTCCGAATGGTGCCGGTAAAAGCACCACGATACGCATGTTGCTCGGACTGGTTCGCCCCGACAGCGGAGATATCTCGTATTTCGGAAGACCCTTCAGGGACTCCAGATCCGCAAGTCTTTCCAGAATAGGGGCAATCGTCGAGAAACCTGATTTCTACCGGTATCTCTCCGCACTTAAAAATCTCGAAATCTTTGGGTCCATGAGCGGCGCAGATATTTCTTCCGGGCGATTGGAATCACTGTTAGAGCTCGTTGGTCTTTCCGGGCGCGGAAAAGAACCGGTGAAGAACTACTCCCACGGAATGAAACAGCGTCTTGGCATAGCTCAGGCGTTGCTCCACGATCCGGAATTGATACTGCTTGACGAGCCGACCACCGGCCTTGATCCGCAGGGGATTGTCGATTTGCGTGAGCTGCTGGTCCGACTGAAACATGAGGGAAAGACCGTTTTCATGTCTTCACACATCCTTTCGGAAGTGGAACTGATCGCCACACGGATGGTCATCGTCTCTAACGGCAGGGCCGTCAAAGAGGGAAGTGTCCGGGAACTGCTTGATGCAGACGACCTGTTGGTCGATTTCGGCTTTCATGAAATCGAAGCGGCCCGGAAGGCTTTGTCGGGTTCGTTTTGGGAGGAGAAGCTCGAGGAGGTTCTTCCCGATGCGCTCAGGTTCCGACTGGACCGTCAGCAGACCTCCTCTCTGAATGCGTGGTTCTGCGCCCAAGGCGTGGCACCCGCTGCAATCGTCTCCAAACGTCGCCTCGAGGATTTTTTCATGAAACTCACACGCTGAAGAGATGCTTTTTCGACTGACTGTCCTTGAACTGAAAAAAATCGCGGCCCGTCCGCGAAGTTATATCGGCTTTGCGGCGGTTGCGGTGATTGCCGGACTCATCCAGTTCGCCATGTATGCGGACGGTGAGGAGTATATCCGCTTCATCACCCAGTCCGTTGAGCAGTCTTTTCTTTTTGAAGGCCGCATCCTGAACGGGAACCTCATCTGCTTCATCATCCTGCAGATGCTGATCATACAGATTCCGTTGCTGGTAGCGCTGGTGACCGGTGACCTGATTTCCGGAGAGGCGGCCATGGGAACTTTGCGGTTTCTTCTCACACGGCCTGTTTCCCGCACCTCGGTGTTATTGTCGAAATTCTTCGCAGGATCCGTTTACACCTTTCTTTTGCTCGTCTTTCTGGGACTTTTATCGCTGGGTACGGGGTTGGCCATATTCGGCCCGGGAGACCTTATAGTGCTTAAAACCGACCAGCTTATCATCCTTCCCTCGGCGGATGTCTTCTGGAGGTTCATGGCGGCGTTGGGCATGGCCTTTCTGGCTCTTACGCTGATAGGTGCCTTATCGTTGTTCATGTCCTGCCTTTCCGACAATTCCATCGGTCCGATCATCACGACGATGGCTTTGATCATACTGATGACGATCATCGGAACATTGGAGGTTCCTTTGTTCGATGCCGTCAAGCCTTACCTTTTCACCACCCATATGTCAGCATGGAGAAGCTTTTTCGAAGACCCGCTGCCGGTGGACGATATCCGAAATTCCATCCTCTTCATGGTTGCGCATATTGCAGCCTTCCTTTCTGCGGCCATCTGGTATTTCAACCGAAAAGACATCTTGTCATGAGAACACACGTCCATTCCATATTGAGGTTCGTTCTCTTCCCGCTGACGCTCATGTTTTTTTTCTGTAAATCCGGGTCTTCTTCGGCGCAGGATGCCCGCACTTTGATACGTGAAGTGAACAGGCGGTTCGAAAGGGTGCACGATTATTCGGCTGCTGTAAGGATACGGACGGATATACCTTTCGTCCGTATGATGCCGGTCAATGCGAAAGTTGAATTCACACAGCCGGACCGGTTCACTGTCCGTTCTTCGGGAATCGCCCTTCTTCCGAAGCAGGGATTCGAGACGCTGTTCAAAAATCTTCGGGACACAAGTTCGTACCTGCCGGTGCCGCAAGGCAGAGAGACGCTCAGGAATGTCGCGGTCACCGTAGTGAGCATCCTTCCGGTTTCCGACACATCCGACCTTATTCTCGGAAGGCTTTGGATTGATGAAGCAGCTGACATCATCCTGCGTTCACAGCTTACTACACGCTCGAACGGTACGGTCACGGCGGATTACTACTTCGGTAAATATTCGGCTTTCGCATTACCGGACAGCATGACCTTCACCATTGATACCCGCAAATTCAAGATTCCCAAAGCAGTGTCGGCAGACTTGAACAATACTTCCGGCAGCAGGGGAAAACAGTCGCCGGAACGTCAGAAAGGGATGATATACCTTCAGTTCTCAGACTACCGGATCAACAGGACATCTGCAACAGGACGCTGAAAGTCAGACTCCGAATTGCCGGAGATGATGGTCGAAGTGCAGATAGACCAACCTTCCCGTCTCAAGGCGCGAAAGTCTTCCGAAAAAGGGGTGACGGTGGAAGCGGTACCAACCCGGCTGTCTGTGGATTTCTGAGAGCAATCTCAACAGTTCTGCACGATCCTTTTCAAAGCCGGCAGGGGCCGTGCCTTCCGCCATCTGGTCGTACTCACGGGAGGTCGGCAGTCTGCCTTCCGGCCACCGCCTCATCAACCGCAGTGAGATCCATTTGAAAAGTGTCCTGCTCAGGAAGGTGGACATGTCCTTCGTCGGACGAAGCCCAAGTAACTCCCGCAAAGGATCGGTGCAATGGCAGAGCATTTGGGCGACATTCATTTTTCCCCATTTGGCCTTGCTGTCAGGATGTAGGGAACCGATCCGATTTACCGTTTCGCGGTAGACCCTGTCATCGAACAATTGCTTCACTTCAGGCCGGATAATGATCGTCCAGGGCGTGCAGAACGAGTCCGCTGCGAAGCTTAGGCTCGAACCATGTCGTCTTCGGCGGCATGATCTTACCCGAATCGGAAATGTCGATCAGCTGTTTCATGGTGACCGGATAGAGCGCAAAAGCCGCTTTCATCTCTCCGCTGTTCACACGCCGCTCCAGTTCTCCCAGTCCGCGCAGGCCGCCCACGAACTCGATGCGCTTGTCCGTACGGAGATCGGCGATGCCCAGCAAGGGTTCAAGGATCTGCTTGGAAAGCACCGTAACATCGAGTACTCCGATGGGGTCCTTGTCGTCGTACGTGCCCTCTTTGGCGTTCAGTTTGTACCAGTCGCCTGCCATGTACAGAGAGAACTCGTGTAATTTGGAAGGCCGGTGCGCCAACGCTCCGATTTTTTCCACGTCAAAAGATTCCTTCAGTTTCTCAAGGAATTGTTCCGGTGTCAATCCGTTAAGGTCCTTGACGACCCTGTTGTAATCCATGATGGACAGCTGGTTGTCAGGGAAATGTACGGCAAGGAAATAATTGTACTCTTCGGAGCCGTCGTGCTTAGGATTGTTTTTCCTGAATTCGTCACCTACGAGCGCGGCAGCAGCCGTTCGGTGGTGTCCGTCTGCCACATAGACCGCGGGTACTTTTTCAAACAGCGAACGGATGGAAGAGATGTCATTGTCAGCATCCACCACCCAGAACCTGTGTCCGATCCCGTCGTCGGCAGTGAAATCATATACCGGTTTGCCGGCGACGATGCGTTCGACGATGGCGTCCAGGGCGTCGACGTGAGGGTAAGCGAAGAATACGGGTTCGTAGTTGAGGCGGCTCACCCGTACATGTTTCTTGCGGTCCTCTTCCTTGTCAGGACGGGTAAGTTCGTGTTTCTTGATGATGTCGTTCAGATAATCCTCCACGCTCGCGGCGCCGACGATCCCATATTGATGTCGGCCGTTCATGGTCTGGCTGTAGATGTAGTAGCAGTCCTTCTTGTCTTGTGTGAAAATGCCCTTTTCGAACATCTCCAGGAAATTGGATCTTCCCTTGCCGTAAATCTGATCCGAGTAGATATCGGTGCCGTCCGGAAAATCGATTTCGGGCTTGATCACATGATAGAAGGAAAGCGGATTTCCTTCGCACTCCTTACGGGCCTCTTTTTCGTTCAGCACGTCATACGGTTTGCAGGCGATCTGCTTTACATGTTCCGGATCCGGTCGGATGCCTTTGAAAGGGCGGATGTTGGCCATGACTATGGTTTCTTGTAGATTGAATTTCAGAGTGAAAGGATCTCCTCGATGTTTTTGGTGACTTCCACCAAGTCGCTCAGGGTCAGTTCGCCCATGTGAGCGATACGGAACGTCTTGTCTTTCTGGTCCCCGTATCCGTTGGAGATCAGCATGCCCCGTTTTCCTAATTCCCTGTTCAGCTCCGCGACATCGATATTCCTGGTGTTTCGGATGCAGGTCAGGGTGAGGGATTCGAAGCCGGGGCTGGCGAATAATTCGAAGTGACGGCCGGCCCAGTCTATCGTGAATTCCGCCATCTCCATATGTCGGATAAAGCGGTTTTCAAGTCCTTCATTCATGATGCGGTCGAGCTGGAAGTCCATCGCGAACATGTGGGAAAGGGAAGGAGTACAGGAATACTGGTGGTCTTTCTCGTCGACATATTTCACCAAGGTGCCGAGGTCGAGATAATAACCTCTCGGACCAAGCTCCCTGCAACGGTCTGCGGCCTTCTGGGATACCGAAGCCAACGCGAGTCCGGGCGGCAATGCAAGTGCCTTCTGCGAAGATGATATACATACGTCGATGCCGAGCCGGTCCACTTCGATGCGTACGCCCCCGAGCGAGCTGACCGTGTCGACCATCCAGATCACATCGGGATATTTGGCGATTATTTCGGCGATTGAATCGATGGGATTCATCACGCCGGTGGAGGTTTCGTTGTGCGTGACGGTGACCACGTCGTATTTACCGGTCCTCAGGTATTTGTCAACGGTCTCCGGCATGGTAGGTTGTCCGGGTTCCTCGAGGTGAAGGTCGGCATCGATGCCGTTGAGTACCGCCAGTTCATGCCATCTTTTCCCGAAGGCACCGACTGCGAAGACCATGGCCTTCTTCCGTGTCAGGGACCGGATGGCGCCTTCCATCAGGCCGGTACCGGAAGAGGTGGAAAGCACGATCCTGTTTCTGGTGTACATCAGTCCCTGCAACTTGGAAGTGATTCCTCGCTGCAACAAACTGGCATCCTTGGAGCGGTGACCGATCATCGGCGTAGCCATTTTGGCCAGTACGTCGGGATGGACCATGGTCGGTCCCGGGATGAACAACTTCTTGAATTCGATCGACATAAAATGACTGTGAAGGTAAATAATTAAGTCCTCAGACGGGAAACCTCAGCGGGGACTGCGGGGAGATCGCATGTTAAGGTCGCCAAACCATTGCCAGCGTCCGCCCCGGAAACGGTACCCGTCGTAGCTGCCGTCCGGTCCGCTGAGTGCAGGGTCGGATGAGCCGGAACCGGGGACTTTGGGGCCAGACAAATGGTCGTAGACGATCATCCGTTTGGCGGGTTCATAGCGTAGCGACATCGTGGCCTGGGAAGTGAAGCTGAAAACCACTCTTGACCGGAAGAAGCTTTCCTTCTTGAAGATCGGAGCGCCGAAACGTGGCATGCCATTTTCAAAATAAAGCACTTCGAGTACCTTTTGTGTCACACGCCGGTCTTTTCCTTTCCAGCCGATAAGGGTATAATACTTCCTGCCCGCTTTCTTTTTTGGGATGATTTCGTAGTAGGCCGCTCCGAACCACCGGGAGGCATTCAGCTTTTCGGATTCCGGTTTACGGATCACCTCGGTGGAATCAGACAGGGTGTGAAGGGACGTTGCTCCGGTCTTAGGATCACGTAACTGCACGAAGCCGAAGTAGCTGTACTTGTCGCCCTCATACGAAGGAACGGTCCAGGTAAGCACCCGTACATTGTCGGCACATACGCAGGAAAGATTCTGGGAAAACCGAGGACATTGGCCGGTCGAACTGTCTGTAGACAGGAAGGCGGTCAGGCGCGATTGGAATTCGGCGTTCGCCAACAGGCGAACCCTGTCATCGGCGCCGCGTTGCATCCACCGTACCAGGGAGTCTGTTGGTGCAGCGGAGTATTCGTCCGTCTGACTGAGGACGGTCAACGGAAATAGCAGCAGTGCACAGAGGGATTTACGTAGCATGAACCGTTTAGAAACGAAAGAACCGCAGCACATAGTACTGCGGTTCCGGAAGTATCATCGACACCGTATCAAGCGTGGAGTTTGTCTTTCTTGGCGGTGAGGGTTTCTTTTGATTCACGGTGGTCCGGATCGTCAACACAGCAGTCGACCGGGCAAACGGAAGCACACTGAGGCTCGTCGTGGAAACCGACACACTCGGTACACTTGTCCGTCACGATGTAGTAGATATCCATGGCGCCGGGTGACTGGGCGGAGTCGGCGTCGATCTGGGAACCGTCCATACGGGTCACCATGCCCTTCAGCGTGGTGCCGTCGGAGAAGCGCCATTCGGCACCGCCCTCATAAATAGCGTTATTCGGACACTCGGGCTCGCAGGCACCGCAATTGATGCACTCTTCTGTGATTTTAATGGCCATAAGGCGTGACTTTTTTGTGTTCAGTTTGAGGAACAAAAATAAGCAGAATTTGTTCACCGCAAAATGATGAAATTTGCGCCATGATGGATTTAAAAGCCAGAAAGGATTTGCTCAAAGAGCTGGGAATCAGGCTCGAACAGGTCTCCCGGGAAATCGCTCCCGAAATCCCGGAAATTTCGTCGGAATGGAGTGCGCTCCTTTCAGCGGTTCAATCTAAAAATCCCTGGTTCACAAGGGCTTCCGTTCACCGGGCATTATGTTCCTGGTCCGCAGCTCTTGCAGAACCGGAAATTGAACGGTGGGTTTCTTCCTGCCCGATCAAAGATGTACCTGAACGGATTTTGAACGTGGGTGTCATCAACGCCGGCAACATACCGTTCGTCGGACTGCACGACCTGTTAACCGTGTTCATGTCCGGACACCGCTACGTTGGCAAGAACGCATCTGACGATCCGTTCCTCCTGCCTTGGATTGTTCAGATCATGAAGTCCGTTTCGGCAAGCGTGGAGCAGTCAGTTGGTTTCGCAGACAAGATCATCGGCATGGACGCGGTCATCGCGACCGGCAGCGATAATTCAGCGCGTTATTTCGAATATTACTTCGGAAAGCAGCCGCATGTCATCCGCAGGAACCGTAACGGAGTGGCCGTCCTTTCCGGCAAAGAGACAGAAGCGGAGTTGAAAGCGCTAGGAAGGGATATTTTCGACTACTACGGACTAGGATGCCGGAACGTTTCCAAGCTGTACGTGCCCGAAGGCTATGATTTCAGCCGGCTATTCGAATCGCTTTACGACTATCACGAGGTGATGAGCCATCATAAGTACATGAATAACTTCGATTACCATCAGGCGGTTTACCTGCTGAAACGGCTCCCTTTCCTGCAGAACAATTTCCTCATCCTCATCGAGGACGAACGCATCCCATCACCCTTGGCAGTCGTACATTATGAAAAGTACAAAGACATTTCTGCAGCGGCCGACAAACTTGAATCTCTCAAGGAGAGCCTGCAGTGTGTAGTGGCAGGGGAGGAGACCATAGCATCCGGCGGATTCGGTCGCAAGGGACTTCCGTTGGTAGGATTCGGACGCACTCAGTTTCCGTCGCTCACCGACTATGCGGACGGGGTTGATACGCTCCGTTTCCTGTCAGGACTATGAGTTGCGGATGCGGTTGAACAAACGGCTCCAGCGTATCTTGTTGAGGAAAGAGCCGTTGCTGTCCCAGCTCATCCAAATGAAGACCGCTTTCCCTACGATATGGTCTTCAGGAACGAACCCCCAGAAGCGGGAGTCCTGGGAGTTGTGGCGGTTGTCCCCCATCATGAAGTAGTAGTCCATCTTGAAGGTGTAGGTGTCGGAAGGCTTTCCGTTGATGATGATTTTCCCGTCACGGATCTCAAGCTCGTTGCCTTCGTACTCGTTGATGACCTTTCTGTAAAGCGGCAGATTCTTCTCATCCAGCCGGATGGTCGCACCTTTTTTAGGGATGTAAAGAGGACCGAAATTATCCACGTTCCAGCCATACTTGCTGTCGAAGGGGAAAATGAAATCCTGATAACTGACTGCAGGGACATGGTTGGCCTCCAGCAACCGGATATTTCCGAAAGAACGCATTTCGCGGGCGGCGTCACGTGTCAGGTGCAAGTTGAATTCCATGGGTGTGATCGGCTCCACCTCCGTCACCTCGAGGCGGTGCAAGGCCTGCGCACTGAATCCTGTACCGTCGGTAATCACATGGTACGAGGTCTGTGACTTTTCAGGAAGAGCCTGAAGGCTGCCGTTGATGTAAACGGCCTGGTCTTTGAGTTGTAAGGTATCGCCCGGAATTCCGATGCAGCGCTTGATGTAATTCTCCTTCTTGTCCACAGGACGCCCGAGCGGTTCCGCCGGCCAATTGAACACGACACAGTCGCCGCGTTCCACGCTGCCAAGGCCGGGTAACCGGTAGTATCCGAACTTGATCCACTCGAGGTAGGATTTCCTGTTGCTCAGCGGCAGGGTATTATGTGTCAGCGGAAACGACAGCGGTGTCATGGGGACTCGGGCGCCGTAGCTCACCTTGCTGACGAACAGGAAATCACCGACGAGTAACGATTTCTCCATGGAAGGCGTCGGAATCGTATAGGCTTCGATCAGGAAGGTGCGGATGATGGTGGCGGCGATGACTGCGAAAACGATCGCATCGAACCATTCCCTTCCGACGGACTTGTGCTGTCCCGGACGGGTCTTTAGCAGGAACCAAACGCCAAGCGTGAAAATACCGAAAACGATATCCTTGATGAGGTCCCAGTTTATTCTGAATCTTGCCATGTTCGCAGGGGTTGTAGTAAAGGTACTCTTTGTGGCGGAACGGATACGCACCGTCCACGAAACGGTATAGTTAAAGTTCGGTTAATCTTTATTTTCCGGTTTCAGGAAGTCCTCCATGGTATAGTAGCCTTTCTTTGCCGCCAGCCAATGCGCTGCTGCAAGGGCTCCCCGTGCGAAGCCCTCCCGGCTAAAGGCGGTATGACGTATCTCTATCTCGTCAATGGGGGAAGCATAATGGACCGAATGTGTTCCGGGTACTTCGTCTTCACGGGTATGATAGACCGGCAGCGAGTCGCCTTCAGAGTCCGAAGGTTTACGCGCTTCAAAAGGAATGGATCTCCAACGTTCGAAGCGGTCGAGAATTGCGGTCAACTGTTCTGCGATGGTGATGGCGGTGCCGCTGGGAGCGTCCAGCTTGTGAACATGATGTGATTCGTGGATGTGGATGCTGCTGTACTCCGGATGACGGTCCATCAGCCGTGCCAGCATCTTATTCAGTTCGAAGAAGAGGTTCACGCCGATGCTGAAGTTCGATGCATGGAGCAGTGTACCGTCATCTGTGCCGAGTCGCTTTTTCACTTCCGGAAGCCTTTCCAGCCAGCCCGTGGTTCCTACCACGACAGGCACACCGGCTCCGAAGCATCGGAATATGTTCTCCACCGCGCTGTCCGGTCGCGAGAATTCGATAGCGACATCGGCCTTGCTGAGGTCATCGTCGGTCCAGCTGCCGATGTTATGCAGATCGGCTTTAAGGACGATTTGGTCGCCGGCCGCAAGCGCGAGTGCTTCGATGGCTTTTCCCATCTTTCCGTAGCCGATCAGGGCGATTTTCATGGTGAGTTCAGTGCAGGCAGAATGCGATCTTCATGCCGGCTGCGGGTGCGAAATTAGAAGAGAAACTAAACTCTGGATGAATTTTCAGCGATAACCGGTCGCTAACGTCGAAATCCTTCAGTTGCGCATCCACATAGGCATCGACAATTGTAAGGATATAGAATCCGCCCATCAGGATGTAGCTGAGGTCCCGGTTCCTGCGGTAATAGTCCATACGCACCCGGATCTCCTGAAGCGTATACAGCGGGTAATTGTCTGAAGTCGTGGAGTCGTTATCGGTCCGGGCGATATATGCGGTACGGAAATCCTTGTAGTACGTGTTGTTGAAGTCGGAGACATAATACAGCCCGACGAAACCGCCGACGACCAAGGGGACTTTCCAGTACCTGTGATTATATACCTGTCCGGCACCCGGAAGGATGGCGGAATATAATGCGGCTTTGTTTGCACGGGCCCGGGAGATAGCGGTCAGGGAATCCTTTTCCGATTCCGCCGATGCGCTTTGACCTGACGATACGAAAGCAACCGACAGGAAAATAAAACGGAGTATGGCAGAAAAGGCAGGAGTCCGCAAACAGGAAGGGTTGGCGTTGTTTTTCTTCAAGCCGCGCGTCATGCCGACGATCAGGGATTCAGAAGGTCGAGGATACGGTTGAGATCATCGGTTCCCGAGAATGGAATCGTGATCTTGCCCGAGCCGTTGGAAGCAGTGCTGAGCTGGACCCGTGTCTCGAATCGCTCTGAAAGCTCTTCGCGGACATTTTCCAGGTCGGGGGAAAGGGCGCCACGAGCTACGGGCTTTTTTCCGTTGGGTCGCTTGGCAGGCTTGGAATGCCCGGCGATGCTCTCCACTTCCCGCACGGTCAGTTCCTTTTCGATGATTGTCTTGAAGACCATCAGCTGTTCGGCGATGTCCCGGATTCCAAGAAGCGCCCGGGCGTGGCCCATCGTTATACGGTTATCGCGCAAAGCAGCCTGTATTTCCGGAGGCAGCTTGAGCAGTCGCATGAAGTTGGTGACCGTTGAACGGTCCTTGCCGACGCGGTCGCTGAGCTGCTCCTGAGTGAGGCCGCATTCGTCGACCAGCCGCTTATAGCTGATGGCGATGTCGAGCGGATTCAGCTCCTGACGCTGGATGTTCTCGACCAGCGCCATTTCCAGCATGCCCTGGTCGTTGGCGACGCGGATGTAGGCAGGTATGGAAGTGAGACCTGCGAGCTTGCTGGCGCGGAACCGGCGCTCGCCGGAGATGATCTGGTATTTATCGTACCCCATCTTCCGGACGGTGATGGGCTGGATGATTCCCTGCTCCCGGATGGAGTCGGAGAGTTCCTTCAACTCCTCCTTGGTGAATTCGGTCCTGGGTTGGAAAGGATTGGGCTCGATCTGATCCAGCGGCAGCAGTGCCACTCCTCCGGAAGGCGAAGGTGACGGAGTGCCGGGTGTGGCGGACTTCGAGGTTATGTCCGTTTCCGAGTTCTCCAGCAAAGCGCTCAGGCCACGTCCCAACGCACTGCGCTTCTGGTTATTGTTCATTGATCAGGGGGATTTTCTTGTCGGACTCGCGGATCTTCGTGAGGTTGTTCTTCTGCAAAATCTCTCGGGCAAGGTTGAGGTAGTTGACGGAGCCCTTGCTCGTGGCATCATGCATGATGATGGTGTGCCCGAAGGAAGGCGCCTCGCTCAGCTTCGTATTTCGCTGGATGATGGTGTCGAACACGATCTGCTGGAAGTGCGTCTTGACTTCCTCGACGACCTGGTTGGCAAGGCGGAGACGTTGGTCGTACATCGTCAGCAGGATGCCCTCGATCTCGAGTTCCGGATTGAGGCGGCTCTGTACGATCTTGATGGTGTTGAGCAGTTTGCCCAGACCTTCCAGTGCGAAGTACTCGCACTGCACGGGGATGATGACGGAGTCGGCAGCCACCAGTGAGTTGATCGTGATAAGACCGAGGGAGGGAGAACAGTCGATGATGATGAAATCGTATTTCTCTTTGAGTCCCGAGAGGGCCTCTTTCATCTTCCGCTCCCGGTTGGGCAGGTTGATCATCTCGATCTCGGCACCGACCAGGTCGATGTGGGAGGGGATCAGGTAGAGGTTGGGGGTGGAGGTCTTCATGACGATCTCCTTCGGGTCTACCTGCTGTATGATACACTCGTAAATGGAGGTCTTCACCGTGCGCGGATCGAAACCGACGCCGGAAGTGGCATTGGCCTGAGGGTCGCTGTCGATGATAAGGGTCTTGTATTCAAGGACGGCCAGACTGGCGGCCAGATTCATGGCTGTCGTGGTCTTTCCGACGCCTCCTTTTTGGTTGGCTATGGCGATGATTTTTCCCATTGTGCTGGTGGTGGTGTGTTTCGTAGGTATGGGTCAGAAGTCGGTAGTTGCTCCGATCTTCATCAAATGCAGTTTTTTTCCGGCGGCATCGAACTTTCGGACCGCCTCTTCATGGTCGATGCGGATCAGTTCCATGGTATCATAGTGCATGCCGATTATGTTGTCGCACTTCACGAACCCTGCGGCAATCACGGCATTGTCGATTCCCATCGTGAAATTGTTGCCGATCGGCAGGAAGGCGAGGTCGATCCGTTTATAGTCGCCGATGAGCTTCATGTCATAATGCAGCGCGGTATCGCCTGCGAAGTAGAGGTTTCCGGACCGAGTCTCCACCAGGAAGCCCATTGCGCTTCCGCCATAGGTTCCGTCCGGCATGCTGCTGGAATGTATGGCGTTCACGCATTTCACTTTGCCGAAATCGAATATCCAGTGTCCGCCGATGTTCATGGCGTGCGTGTTGCGGACTCCCTTGGAAGCAGCCCAGCGACAGATCTCGTAGTTCGATATCACGGTAGCACCTGTCTGTAAGGCGAGTTCGACCAGGTCGTGCGTGTGGTCGCCGTGACCGTGCGAGACCAGGATATAGTCGGCCTGTATTTCCTTCAGGGAGATATGCGCCGCCAACGGGTTGGCGGAGATATAAGGGTCGAACAGCAGTTTTTTGCCGTCGATCTCGACCGAGAAACAGGAATGTCCGAAACTGGTGACTAGCATGGTGCGATAACCCGCAAAGATACTTTTTACGAGGGGAAGGAAGTACTAAAGTTACCAACAAATCCGCAGGAAATCCTTGCCCATGGCCTCGGAAAGTAACAACAGCATGTTCATTCGGAAAAGACAAAGGCCTCGCTGCTGCGAGGCCTTACGTCCTAACAATAACAATCAATGATTATTTGCCGAGGTCATCGAAATCCACATCGCCGTAACTACCCGAACCACCGGATTCACGTTGACCGGACGAGTAGGTGGGGGCGACCGGTTGAAGCGTCTGTATGCGCTCCATGGCTTCCCGGATGCCGTCCATGAATTTCTCGAAGTCCTCACGATAGAGGAAGATCTTGTGCTTTTCGAAGAAAGGATTGCCGTCATCACCCAGCCGCTTCTTGCTCTCGGTGATGGTCAGGTAATACTCGTTCGACTTGGTACTTTTCACATCGAAGAAATAGGTCCTTTTTCCGGCACGTACCGACTTGGAGAAGACTTCTTCGCGATGGTTGTTGTAATCCGACATAGAATGCTGCTTTCCGTTTCAACAAAAATAGAAATAATCACATACACCCGACCCGGCCGGAGAGAAAAACACTGTAAGTGTCGTTATGATTATCGCCGGAGAGCACAATCCCCTGCATTTGTTGAATTTTTCATCAAAAAAAGACTTTTCCTCCCCGTTACCGCAAATTCTGACGATTCTTCATCTGCCGGGCCGGAAATTCGAACTTAGAAAAAGCCGTAAAATATTGTAAATAAAGAATTTAAAGGGCTTCGAAGGTCACTTGCCGAGCTTCTCCGCCAGGTAGCGCCCGGTATGGGATTCGCGGCAGCCGACCAGCTTTTCAGGGACTCCTTCAAAAACCACCCGGCCCCCCTTTTCACCGCCCTCCGGGCCTATATCGATCACCCAGTCAGCACATTTGATGACTTCGGTATTGTGCTCGATGATGACCAATGTATTTCCCTGTTCAAGCAGCATGTCGAACGCCTTCAGCAGCTTTCGAATGTCATGGAAGTGAAGTCCCGTCGTAGGTTCGTCGAAGATGAAAAGCGTATGCTCCTGGGCATTACCCTTGCCGAGGAAGGACGCAAGCTTGATGCGTTGCGCTTCGCCGCCGCTCAGCGTGATGGAGGACTGTCCCAGTTTCACATATCCAAGACCTACATCCTGCAAGGGCTTCAGCTTGGCTGCGACTTTCGCTTCATTACCGGTGGGTTTTGCCGAAGCTCCGAAGAATCCGATGGCCTCGTCCACAGTCAGGTCCAACACGTCGGCGACGTTCTTTCCCTTGAAGGTCACGTCCAGGACTTCCTGTTTGAAGCGCTTCCCGCCGCAAGTTTCGCAGACCAGGTGAATGTCTGCCATGAACTGCATCTCGATGGTGACCGTTCCTTCCCCTTCGCAGACTTCGCAACGGCCTCCTTCGACATTGAAGGAGAAATGGGATGGTTTGTACTTACGGGCACGTGAAGCAGGTTGGTCGGCGAAAAGGGCGCGTATCTCATCGTAGGCCTTTACATAGGTCACCGGATTGGAGCGGGAGGATTTGCCGATGGGATTCTGGTCGACGAACTCCACGGCAGTTACTTTGCCGTACTGTCCCGACAGCTTATCGAAGGTGCCGGTCCTCTCCGCGGGTTGCCCGTGCAGCTTGCGCAGCGCCGGATACAACACACGCTTCACAAGCGAGGTCTTTCCGCTTCCCGAAACTCCCGTGACGACGGTCATGACTCCCAACGGGAACTTCACGTCTATGTTCTTCAGGTTGTTTTCGCGCACTCCTTCCAGACGTATATGGTTCGTCCACGTCCGTCTGCGGTAGGGTATCGGGATCTTCTCCGCACCGCTGAGGTATTTTCCGGTATGACTGCGTTTCTCTTTCCCGATCTCTGAAAACGTACCCTGATAAACGAGTTCACCGCCCAATCTTCCGGCCTCCGGACCGATATCGATCAGCTGGTCGGAAGATTTCATGATCTCCTCGTCGTGCTCGACCACGATGAGCGTATTGCCCAGGTCGCGGAGCGATTTTAGCACGCCGATCAGACGCTGTGTGTCGCGGGGATGAAGACCGATGCTCGGCTCGTCCAGGATGTACATGGAACCGACCAGGCTGCTACCCAGCGAGGTGGCGAGATTGATCCGCTGAGATTCCCCGCCGGACAGCGTGTTGGAGAGTCTGTTGAGTGTGAGGTATCCCAGCCCGACATCGAACAGGAACTGCAGCCTGCTGCCGATCTCTACCAGTATACGTCGTGCCACCTCCCGGTCATGTGTGCTCAAAGGAAGATTCCGGAAGAACTCCAGCGATTCGCTGACCGGCATCAGGACTACGTCGGTGATAGACTTTTCTGCCACCTTGACGAAGTTGGCATCCGGCCGCAGCCGCGTTCCGCGGCAGTCGGGACAGGGTGTGCGTCCCCGGTACCTGGAGAGCATCACGCGGTACTGGATCTTGTATTGTTGTCCCTCGACCCACTCGAAAAAACGGTCAAGGCCTTTGAAGTACTTGTTCCCGCTCCAAAGCAGTGTCCGCTCTTCCTGCGAAAGGTCGTAGACGGGACGGTGGACGGGGAAGTCGAACTTGTAGGCATTCCGTACAAGTTGCTCGTTCCATTCCTTCATTTTCTCCCCTCGCCAGCAGACGATCGCCTGCTCGTATACGGAGAGGCTCTTGTCCGGAATCACCAGGTCCTCGTCGATGCCGATGATCGAGCCGAATCCTTCGCACCGTTTGCAGGCACCGAAAGGATTATTGAAACTGAAAAGTTGCGTGGAGGGCTCCTCGAAAGTGATTCCGTCCAGTTCGAACCGGTTGCTGAAGGCGTGTATCGCAGGCTGCTTGCCCTCCTCCGACACTTCAAGAGTGCATTCCCCTTGGCCTTCGAAAAACGCGGTCTGTACGGAATCTGCGATGCGGGAACGGTTGGAGTCGTCGCCGGGTTCGGAGACGAAACGGTCGATCATGACCTTGATAACCTCCTGCCGTTTCAGCTCGAGGACCTCTGTCGGCGGAGTGGCGGATTTCTTCTTCCCCGAAGCAGGTTTCTTCGGTAATGGCTCGCGGATGTCGAGGGTTTCTGATAGCTTGGTCAGGAGCGCGGAGGAGCCCTGATCCAAAAGTTCCTCCACTTTGCGTACCTCGTCAAAGACCTTCACCCGCGTGAAGCCTTTCTGCAGAAGTACATTGAGCTCTTCACGCAGCGGTCGCCCGGGATGGAGCAGGAGCGGAGCGAACAGCTGTACCCGTGTTCCGGCCGGCAGCTTTTCCGTGAATGCGACCACGTCATCGACGGAATGACGTCTGACTTCCTGTCCGGATACAGGGGAGACAGTTTTGCCCACACGAGCGAAGAGCAGCTTCAGGTAATCGTAGATCTCTGTCGAAGTGCCGACTGTCGAACGGGGGTTTCGGGTATTTACTTTTTGTTCGATGGCGATGGCTGGAGAGATGCCATGTATGTAGTCCACATCCGGCTTATCCATCCGGCCCATGAACTGGCGTGCGTAGGAGGAAAGGCTTTCCACATACCGCCGCTGCCCTTCGGCGTAGAGGGTGTCGAACGCCAGCGAGGATTTTCCGGATCCGGAGAGTCCGGTCACCACCACGAATTTATTACGAGGGATGGATACATCGATGTTCTTCAGGTTGTGTACCCTCGCACCCTTGATGCGGATGGAGGAGGAATCATCGATTTGAGCTCTTTTTCCCATAAAAGTCGTCCGGTAAAGGTAGACAAACGGCCGCAGGCGGCAACCCGCGAGTAGGGCCCTTCTGAAGGAAATTAGATACTTCGTAAGAAAATCCGGGAATTTCCTCGTGAATCCGACCGTTCTTCATTTGCTTTCCCCAAATCGGTTCATTATATTTGGATATCAATAGGCCTCCGACAGGCTTTTCATTCACCTAAAAAAGGAACGCGCATAGACGACATCTACTTTGAATTGTATCACAATCCTTCAAAGTCAGATCTATGTCTATGGTTCAGCATCAACTGTTGGAAGATAAAGACCTTGTGCGTCTTTATCAGCAAGGCGACCAACACGCCATTTCAGAGTTAGTCCGTCGTTACAAGAGCAAGATTTTCTCTTCGATCTATTTCCTGGTGCGTAAACGGGAAGTGGCCGAGGACCTCTTTCAGGAGACCTTCATCAAGGTCATCTCCTGCCTGAGGAAGAACTCTTATAACGAACAGGGGAAGTTCCTCCCTTGGGCGTTGCGCATCGCCCATAATCTGGTCATCGACCATTTCCGAAAGGAAAAGCTGATGCCGATGCAGTACGACCAGGAGGAGTTCAGTGTTTTCGACATTCTTCCGGGTCACGGCCGAAACGCGGCGGATCAGATCGTCTATGACGAAAAAATCCGGTTCGTCCGGTCCCTGATCGACCGCCTGCCTTCCGAACAGCGGGAAATCGTAATTCTCCGTCATTATGCCGGCCTGTCCTTCAAAGAAATATCCAAAATGCTGGATATCAACATAAACACCGCCTTGGGCCGTATGCATTATGCCGTCCTTAAAATGCGAGAAATGGTCGCTAAAGTACCCGACAGGGTGCGCGAGTGAAAATTTCAGGTCCGGAGGAAATATTTCCTCCGGACTTCCGTTTATCGGTTATAAATGAATCCTAAAACAAAATGATTCCCGCATGGAAATAACTCTTACTCAACAACAGGAATGGCTTCTTTACTACTACAACGAATGCGGACTTCGCGACTGCGACCGCATACAAAGATCCATTGACGGCGACCCTGAAAGGACGGAGGACTACTCACGGCTGGTGGCCGATCTTGATTCGCTGACGGTCGTGCTTCCGGAACCTTCCGAAGCCTCCATCCGCCGTATCCTGTCATTCGCCTGAATGCCGCAGGCGGCTTGGTACTTCCTACAGTATTACAAAAACAAAAAACAGCGGGGTGGCCCCGCTGTTTTTTTTCTCTCTAGCCTGATTTTTTGATCGTCTTTACTTCATAGGCGATGTTGTTGTTTGATGTAAGCAATATAGACCCGTCCCGATGTGGGTTCAACATAATTAGGTGAACACCTCGGGCGCTTGGGCGAACGTCCTGCGTACGGGCGTCAGGACAGCGTCGTATCTTCGCGGCATGGACAGGGAAGAACGTTACAAATCGGTTTTGTCGTATTTCCGTACCTCACGGCCGGTGGCGGAAACGGAACTGGAATACACCAATCCCTATGAGTTGCTTGTCGCCGTCATACTTTCAGCACAATGCACCGACAAGCGTGTGAACATGACCACACCGGCGCTTTTCGGGCGTTATCCGACCGTTTCCGATCTGGCCAAAGCGACGGTGGAGGAGATCTTTCCGCTTATCCGCAGTATCAGCTATCCGAATAACAAGGCAAAGCATCTGGCCGGAATGGCCCGAAAACTGGTCACCGATTTCGGCGGTAAGGTTCCCGCTACCGTGGACGAACTCCAGACCTTGCCGGGAGTCGGCAGGAAGACGGCAAACGTCGTGGCATCGGTCGTCTACAAACTGCCGGCCATGGCTGTCGATACGCACGTCTTCAGGGTTTCGGCAAGGATCGGCCTTACCGTCCGTGCTAAAAATCCGTTGCAGGCGGAACGGCAGCTCGTAAGGTTCATCCCGGAAGATGATATTGCCATGGCCCACCACTGGCTGATTCTCCACGGCCGATACATATGCCTCGCCCGTAAACCGAAATGCGCCGAATGCGGTGTAAAGACCTTTTGTAAATATTTCGAACGTCAGGAGAAAAAACAACTGAAGCCTGCGGTCGGATTACGCAGGTCCTCCAAATCATCCAAGCGTACTTCTGAATGAAAGGCTGAAGGTGGTACCTTCTCCTTCCGTGCTGGTGACATCGATGCCGATGCCGTGAAAGGCTGCAATGGACTGTACGATCGGAAGGCCCAGTCCGTATCCCATTTCTGTCTCCGGGTGTATCCTTTTGAAACGGTCGAAGATATGCGGTAACTGTTCCCGGGGTATGCCGATGCCGGAATCGGATACGCTAAGGACATATTCTCCGGCCAGTTCTCGCCCGCGCACAGTGATGGACCCTCCGGGACGGTTGTATTTTATCGCATTGGATACGAGGTTGAAGACCAGCGTATGGAGGAGCGAAAGGTTGGCCGGCCGGAAGGTGTACGGCGCAATGTCTCGTGCTTCCAGCTTGATGTCCTTGTCCTGTATCAGCACTTCCAATTCGTCCAATACGTCCTTCGTCAACCGGTCGAGATCGACCTGCTCGTTCCGGATATATTGCTCGTTTTCGATGCGGGAGATATACAGCAGGGCTTTCACGACACGCGACAGCCGGGACAAGGTCTTCTGCGTATCTGCCAGCTTGTTCACGGTTTCGTCCGGCAGCTGAGGATCGTTGATCATGTTCTCCACCCGGTTCTGGAGGATGGAGATGGGCGTCAGCAGCTCGTGTGAAACATTCGTGATGAATTCCCGCTCCTTCTGGAAGGCTTCCTGCACCCGCGCCATCATCTCGTTTATCGAGCGGTCCAGATACGCGAATTCGTAAGTGTTCGTTCTGACCGCCGCAGGAGGGTTTCCGGCTGGATGCCTGAATCCCTTCAGCTTGTCGTTCACGATGCGGTTGAACGGCTTCAACAGGAACTGTGCGAAGCCCAGGTCGAAGAAGATGGACAGCAACACCACCACCAACATCAGTTTCAATATGAAATTCCGTATCGAGGTGCCCAGCGACTCAGCCGAGGACAAGCCTTCACCGATCTCTATCTTGTAGATCTGGTTGTCGTATATGAAAGCACCTGTAAGTACCCGGTGCCTTACCACTTCACGGTCCACCATCCTTTCTACGTTGCCGATAGTGGTGCGGTCGATGTCCTCCGGCAGGGTGGCCAACGGTGAAATGCTTACGAATTCCTCCTTGAAGATGTTCTGGGAATCGAAACTGCAGTCCTGATCGAGCGTGATCTCGTTCAGTCCTCCGATACGGATCATCCGCATCAGTTTCTGGTGACGCACGTCCAACCGCTTGTCGAGGTGGTTGTACAGGATCTTCTGTATGAGCATCGGGACGATCACCGCGATGGCCGACAGGATCAACGCCTTGGAGACCGCGTTGTAAAGTACCAGTTTGCTCTGCAGTTTCATGTGCGGATCAATGCATGTTCAGTCGGTAACCGATACCCCTGACAGTCTCGATGAAGTCGGAGTTCCCGAATTGCGAAAGTTTCTTGCGGAGGTTCTTGATATGGACGTCGATGTAATTGGATTCGTAGTCCTCTTCCAGGATGTCTCCCCAGATGTGCTCGGTGAGCTGTATGCGGGTGATGACCCTGTTCTTATGCAAGGCCATATAGTGCAGGATATCGAACTCCTTCTTGGTCAGAGGGATCACATTGCTTTCGTGAGAGACCGTGCGGTTCTGGATGTCCATCGCGAAGGAATGGATCTGGATGATGTTGTTTTTGAGTCCGTGCTTGCGCCGCAGGATTGCCTGCATGCGTGCCTGAAGCTCCAGCAAAGAGAAGGGCTTCGGCAGGTAATCGTCGGCACCCAGGTCGAGACCGGTGATCTTGTCGTCGATCGAACCGCGGGCGGTGATGACGATGATGGCAGCGTCCTTCCCCATTTCCTTGGTTTCGCGCAACAGGTTGAAGCCGTTGGAGTCGGGAAGACCGACGTCCATAAGGATGAAGTCGTAATTGTTGACATAGATCTTTTCCGATGCGCTTTTTCCGGTGAAGGCTACGTCGCAGTTATATCCCTGTTTGGTGAGGAAGATCTCGATCTCGTGGGAGAGCTGACGTTCGTCTTCGACAATCAGTACGTTCATGGTGGTTCAGTTGGGAATGGATGCAAGGATGATGCGGCAAGCCTCGTCGATCAGGCTGTCCGGAATGGTGAGCGGGGGCGCTATCCGGAGACAGTGCGGCGCGAAGAGGAACCAGTCGGTCACGAGGCCTTTCTCCATGCACGTCGCGATGATCTGCCTGTTGATCCGGTCCGTTTCGAACTCTACGGCCAGCAGCAGTCCCTTTCCGTTGACGGAACGGATGGCCGGATGCTGCAGTTGCCGGCGGAAACGTTCCCCCTTGGCAGCTGCGTCATCGTACAATCGGTCTCGTTCCAACACGTTGAGAGCAGCCAGTCCGGCGGCACAACTCAACGGATGTCCGCCGAAAGTGGTGATGTGTCCGAGTACGGGATCGTGCGAAAGGCTGTGCATGATGGCAGGGGAGGAGATGAAAGCCGCCAGTGGCAAGCCGCCGCCGAAGGCCTTTCCGAGAACCAGTACATCAGGTACGATGCCGGCTGTTTGGAACGCGAAAAGGCTGCCGGTCCTTCCCATACCGGTCTGGATTTCGTCGAAGACCAGCAGTGTTCCCGTCTCCGAGCACCGTCTGCGTACAGCTTCAAGAAATTCGCCGTTCGGAAGGATACATCCGGCTTCCGCCTGGACGGGTTCGAGGAAGAGGGCTGCGGTTTTTTCCGTGATGAGCGCAAGGTCGTCAGCGCGGTTGTAACGAAGATGAAGGATGTCCGGCAGTAATGGCCGGAAGTTCCGCTGCATTTCCTCGTCGCCGGTGATGCTCAGCGCGCCTTGGGTACTGCCGTGATAGGATTTCCGGAAAGAGGCGATCTGCGTACGTGCTGTGAAGCGTTTGGCAAGCTTCATGGCCCCCTCGATGGCTTCACTGCCGGAGTTGGTGAAATAGACAGATGACAGATGTTCCGGAAGCAGGGTGGCCAGTCGGGAAGCCAGCTCGACCTGCGGCGATAGGATGAATTCCCCGTACACCATCACATGCAGGTGACGGTCCGCCTGTTCATGGATGGCGCGTATGATGTCGGGATGCTTGTGGCCCAGGCTGCTGACTGAAATGCCCGAAATAAGGTCGATGTAGGACCTGCCGTCGCTGCCGGTAAGAACACAGCCATCCGCCGAGGTGAATTCAACGGCCGGCGGCGCATCGCTGGTCTGGGCGACATGCCGGAAAAAACGGTCGCG
>JBJOMN010000044.1:0-116396 GCA_046052345.1 Bacteroidota bacterium
ACCTTCCTGGTGCATGCATCCATCGGCGGGAGCATGGTGCCGTTACAGTACGGCGTTGCGACGGGCTGGGCCGGTCTGCGTGCAAAGCGCAATCTGGTGGATGTGCTGGATACCACGGACGACCGCTACTATTTCCATACGGCCGGACAGACGCTGGACATCAACATCATGACCACCTTCACCAACGGGTACGGCGTGAAGAAGTGGCGCAACGTGGACCGTAACGGTAATATAGGTTCAGATCCCACTAAGACATTCGTCGACACGGATTTCCCGATGTTCCGTCTGGCAGATGTATACCTCATGAGAGCTGAGGCCAGGTTCGAAATGGGAATGACGAATGCCCTTGAAGACATCAATGCCGTCAGGAGCAGGTCCAACGCCCCACCGCTTTCTTTACTGACACGTGATGATATCCTTGCAGAGCGTATGCGTGAGCTCTATTGGGAAGGCACACGCCGCACCGACCTGATCCGCCACCTCAAATACACCACCGGAACTTATCTGTGGCCTTTCAAGGGCGGTCCGCAGGCCGGCACCGGTGTAGATGATCATCTCAAGTTGTATCCGATTCCCGGTTCCGATCTGGCGGCGAATCCCAACCTGACCCAGAACCCCGGATATTGATCACCGGCTTGTCATTTCCTCGAAGGGCTTCCGACAGGAAGCCCTTTTTCATTACACTTGTCCTGAAATATTCCGTTTCTCATGAATAAATCCCTCCTAGTCGTCATATTACTCGTCTGCCGGTTCACTGCACATGCAGGCCTCCCCGTCGCTTCCGTCGCTGACACTTCCGGTTTTCGCTACCGCATCATGTATGAGATCTTCATGCGTTCTTTCGCTGACGGCAACGGTGACGGCGTCGGTGATTTTCCCGGCATCACTTCCAAGCTGGATTACCTCGCATCGCTCGGCGTCCAAGGTATATGGCTCACCCCGTTCAATACGGCGACCTCCTACCACAAATACGATATAGAGGATTACTACAACGTGGATCCCGAGTATGGCACACTGGATGATTTCAGGACTTTCATCCGTGAGGCACATGCCCGGGGAATCGTCGTGGTCATGGACCTGGTGGCTAATCATTGTTCCTCGCTGCATCCTTGGTTCATCGACGCCAGCCGTAATCCGAACAGCAAATTCAAGGATTATTTTGTCTGGAAGGCTCCGGCCGACATCTCTTCGGAGTACGACCACTGGCATACTCCCAAAGAGGCAGATACGACCTCGCCCGGTTTCAGGAAGTATTATGGATTCTTCTGGTCGGGAATGCCCGATTTCAATTTTGATAATCCTCTGGTCCGGCAGGAAATGATAAGGATCGGAAGGTTCTGGCTGGATTCCGTCGGAGTTGACGGATTCCGTCT
The DNA here is from genome assembly GCA_046052345.1 of Bacteroidota bacterium. Lineage (GTDB taxonomy): Bacteria > Bacteroidota > Bacteroidia > AKYH767-A > 2013-40CM-41-45 > Pollutiaquabacter. The sequence goes on from JBJOMN010000044.1 coordinate 1,374, forward strand.
GGATGCGGCACAGCATATCTACCCGGACGGTCAGGAGGCCTCCACCCAGGCGTGGTGGAGGGAATTCAGGGCTGAGATGGAGAAAACCAACCCCGATTTTTATATGGTGGGCGAAGTGGCCAACAACAACAAGATGGTCGCCCCGTACCTTCAAAAGGGAATGCATGCCGCGTTCAACTTCGACCTGGCCCGCGACATCAACGAGGCTGCACTGGTCGGAAAGGACAACGGACTCGTAAACCGCCTGATCGCCATACGCAGCTTGTATTCGTCCTATTCGCCGGAATACATCGATGCGACCTTCATCACCAATCACGACCAGGACCGTGTCATGAGCAACATGCAGGGCGATAACCGTAAAGCCGCTATGGCAGCATCCATCCTGCTCACATTGCCGGGCTCACCCTATCTGTACTACGGAGAGGAGATAGGTATGGAAGGCCGAAAACCGGACGAACTCATCCGCGAACCCATGCCTTGGTCTTATTCGACAGTTGATAAGGCACAAACTTCCTGGGAGAAGCCGGTGTATTCTGTCCAGGGTAAGGTAGCCGCTGTAGACCGTCAGATGACAGACGGTAAATCGCTCCTGAACCATTACAAGCGACTCATACGCCTTCGGAAGTCGAATGAGGCTTTGCTCAAAGGTGATCTTTCTCCGGTGGCCTGTGCTGATTCTAATGTTATGGCATATGTCCGAGGCGGCGGGGAATACGGTAAAGTGCTCGTACTCCATAATCTTTCCGGTAATCCTGCGGTTTTCAGCGGATCGGAAAAAGCCCTCGTCTCCGAAGTGATATTTTCGAACGGAAAAGCGGTGAAGGGTGAAAAAGGAATCGAATTGCCTCCATATTCCACTGTCATTTACTCCCTCCGCTAAAAAAAGCGTATAAAAAAAGCTCCCGGTTTTATTGCCGGGAGCTTTTTAATGATTTCCGTTTTCTTACCGGGCCACTATGATTGACTTTGAAATCGTTTTCTCTCCGGAGCTGATCCGCAGCTGATACGAGCCTTCGTGCAACGTCTGTACGTCGAAGAAGGCGATGGTCTGGCCGGGACGGATGGAGGATTCCATGCACCGTCTCCCCGTCATGTCGAATAATTCCAGCGAAATATCCTCGCGGTTGAGGCCGCTTACCTGGATCGCGACCAGATCGCTCGCCGGGTTCGGGAATACCGTCATCGATTCAAGATCCGGTGCGTTGATTCCCGTGGAGCTGCCGATATAAACCGTTACCGGTTCCGTGATGGCGGTGACACGTGAAGCTGTTTTCAGTCCGTAGAAGGTAGGCCCCACTGCATAGGGATAGTAGGAATTCCAGTTGCTGTCGACCGTGCAGAAATAGGCATAGGTCCCGTTCGGATATTCAGGCGTCACGCAGAAGCGGCCGTTATGACGGTCCAGGACATCTGTCTGACCCGGTGCAGCGATATACTCGTAATCCTCCCGGAAATATCCCAATGGATAGGTGCTGCTCACCGGCGGGCCGGGAAGTACCGTGGCACCGGCAGGAGAGGTGGTCCGGGTGGTGATATTACGTAAATGATAACCGGATTTCATACGGACCACGGGGCCGGTTCCGTTGACTCCCTGGTAGGCATATGCACCGTAGATCGGAAATCCGTCGTATGCGAATCCCAGCAGGGGGGAGTGCTGCATGCTGTCGATGGAATAGAGCCCGTCGGCGTCATAGATGTTACAGATGTTGGAAATCACATTCAGGTCCAGCTTGAATGCGCTCGGGTTTTGGTGGTGGTGGTAATTGCCCATTGCAGGATGTCCTTTCGAACAATCGAATCCTGCGCGTTCGGCGACGATGGCGTCCCTGTTCCATACGTTGTCTCCAGCGCCTCCCAAAGGACCACCCCTGAGAGAATTGGTAGCACTGCTCCAGGATACACCGTCACGGCAATCGAACAAAGCGACGCCGTTCACGAACATTCCGATATTTCCCATCGTGGTATTTGTCGGCATTCCGGTGTTTTGTGCGGGTGCCAGCGGGAAACGGAAAATTCCGTTCTGGCTGGTGGTTATGGATGGATTGCCGTCCAGAAAAGGTCCGGTCGGATAAGCCGGGACACCGTTGGCACGTACATAGACCCAACTGGAGGAGTATAGTACCGTCTTGATGTTCGCGGAATCCGGGTCTGTGATCAAAGAAGGGTTTCCGTTCATGTAATGGCTACCCGTTATTCCATTGGTATTACGTATCCAGCCGTCCAGCATGGGTTGCTGGGCATGAAGAACCAGTGGTGTCAAGGCAATAACAAGAGACAGCAGTCTTTTCATCGGTGAGGTTTGGTTTTTAGGGTTCTGTATCATGGAGTATGGGTCTATTGCATCTGCCGGGGTATTCTCGGATCGGTATGGCTTGTATCAAAAAGGAACCGACGGTCAGACAGCGTCAGCAGAAAAGCTATCAGGTCCGCTTTCTGGTCCGAGTTCAGAGGAATTCTGTTTCTTAATTCTTTGGATAAAGTCGGGCTTTCCGTGATTCCGGTCGAATAGTGGTTCAGGACGTCGCTCAGTCGCCTGAACCTGCCGTCATGCATGTAGGGCGCCGTATACGCAATGTTTCGTAAGGTAGGTATTTTGAAGCGCAGATAGTCTTCGGACTTTCCGGTCACCTTCATCCTTCCCGCATCGTTCCTGGAAGTGTCTGCCGACAGACCGTTATTTTCAAATGAGTTTTTCCTGAACAGCGGTGCGCTGTGGCAGCTGTTGCAATGTCGGTTGAACAGTTCTTCACCGTTGGCTTCCTGCCGGGTGAAACGGGCAAGATGCTGCTGAACGCTGTCATACCTGGAGCCGGCACTCACCAGCGTAAGGAGGAATTGGGAAATGGCCTTAAGTGTGCGCTCTCCTGTGATGGTCGTATCCCCGAACGCGCTTTTGAACAGGCCCGGATAAACTTCGGTTCGGCTCAGCTTATAAACGACATGAGCGATGTCTTCCCCCATCTCGTCCGGATGACTGATGGGTGCCAGTGCCTGCTGGTCGAGATAATGGATCGCCCCGTCCCACATGAAGACGTCCTGCCAGGCAAGATTCTGCAGACCAGGGGCATTCCTTGTTCCGAACCGGTCATGGATACCGTGGCTGACAGTATGATCGGTATGAGCGAAGGCGTTGTACGGTGAGTGACAGCTTGCGCATGAAACAGAATTATCTGCGGAAAGGATCTCGTCGTAGAAAAGGCGGCGACCGAGTGCAATTTTCTCAGCGCTCATTGGGTTGGCGGAAAAGTCGTAGGAAGGTTCGGGCCATCCGGGCGGATTTTCCCAATAGCTTTCGTGCCTGACAGCAGCAGTAAATAGGATTAATCCGATGGCAGCAACGAGGATCTTGCTCATCGTTTATTCGTGATAAAAGCGGCTACAATACGGTCGGCAAGAAGACAGGCATTGGGGCCGGGTGACATGACATCGCTAGGGACGGTATCGGGCACGGATTCAAGGAAGCGGTCTATGTCGAAAGTGATAATGCTGTTTTTACCTTCGGGCAGCACTAGGTCCACTTTCCGCAGGCTGTCGTACGGACGACGGTATCCTCCGATATGAAAACGTTTGGCAGGGGAGTCCGTCTCCAGCTTGAAATTGATATAGCCGCTCTGCCACGTCCAATACATGCCGTTGGCAGGGTCAAGGTCGCCTCCCATTACACCACCGGCGTTGGTCAGACTGTCTATTCCAAGGCTGAATACTATTCGATTGAAATCGCCGGGGCATTCGGGACTGACCGGTAGTGCAGCGGTACCTTCAGAGAGATCGATAAGACGGGGAGGGGGGATGCGGCAAACCTCGGTGTGGTCTTTGAACAAGATGATGTCGCCCACATAAAAACGACAGGCGTTTGCCCGGATGTTTGCCCGGGAAACGTCCCATTGAAGCACTGCCGGCTGTCCTTTGCTGCCGTGAACCAGCAGTAAAGCCAGATAAATCGGAAGCAGACGGGAAAGGCGCATCAGAACAAGGGCTGTCTTTGGACGATGGCCGACGGCCAAGGTTTAATCCCGGGCCGGACGCCAATTAAATCACGGAAGTCAAAAGGTACCTAAATTCCGGGTAATTCCGGAGACGGCTGAAAAAAGAAGGGCTGTCCTGATGGACAGCCCTTGAAATGAAAGAGTCGTAAGGGGTCAGTTCACCACGATCCTGAGGTGTCTGGCGAACGTGCCGTCGCTTACTATGGCCGTATAGATGCCTTTAGCCAAGCCGCTGACATCCACATCGTGACGTAAAGCTGCATTGGTCGGAATCACTTCCGCGACCACCGAAGCGCCCTTGGAATCGAAAATCCGAAGGGTCAATTCTCCTGTCGCATGCACATCGCCGGTAAGTGTGAAACGTCCTTGGTTCGGATTGGGGTAGAGGTTGATAGCGGCCAGCGGGCCGGCCTCTTCTACACCGACAGTGAATTGGACGAATACATCATCCGTTGCCGTACAACCGTTCTGGTCCGTCACGATGACAGAATAGGTTCCTGTGGACGTGACAGTAAGGGTCTGGGCATTGGTGTTGTTGTTCCAGATATATGTGGAGAATCCGGCACCTGCATCAAGGGTATAAGGAGGATTGACCAGCGACGTGTCCGGGCCGATGTAAACGTTCGGGAGCGGATGGATGGTAGCTGTAGCTGTGGCACGGCTCTGTCCGATACAGACATTTCCAGCCTGTGCATAATAGCTTGTCGTCTGGGTCAGCGAAGGTGTGGTGAAGACGTTGCCGGATCCGATCAGGTTGCCGCCTGAGGGGGCGTCGTACCAAAGGATACTCAGCGATGCTGCTGCAGAAAGCTGGACGACGCCGTCTCCGCAACGGTAGCCGCTGGCTACGATCGGCAGCACCGGCTGGGCCACCAGGTTAAAGGTGGCGGAAAGGTTGTTGTTGGCGGCGTTATTGTCGACACCGTAAACGCTCGTGGCACTTACCGTGAAAGCACCGCCGTTGCTGGTATTGACATTGCCGATGGTCAAGGTCACGGTGTCGTTCACATTCATCGGACCGGCGATGAACCCGGTCAGGTTGGCGTTACCGCCTCCCGAGACGACGACATTTACGGTGATGTTGGATGCGGCAAACGGTCCGTAATTGATGACCTGTACGACGACCGGAGTGGTCGAGGATCCGCAATAGCCGCTTATGGGAGAGAGGATATTGATGACGGAGAGGTCAGTGTTCTGAACCGTGGTCAGGCATGCCTCGTCTGTGCCCGTGCAGCCGTTTGCATCAGTCACGGTTACCGTGTAGCAACCGTCGAGGGAGACATTGATGGAGGGGGTGGTCTGACCGGTGCTCCAGAAATAGGAGACAAAGCCCGAGCCTGCGCTGAAGCTGACTTGTGCCCCTTGCGTCACGCTGGTGTCGTTGCCAAGGCTCACGGTAGGAGGAGCATTCACCGTCGCTGTCGCAGCTGAGCGTGCACTTTCACATCCGGATACTACAGTAGATGCATAATATACTGTGGTACTGGTTATGACCGGGGTCTGGTAGTTGTTGCCGCTGCCGATTTGCGTACCGCCGGAGAGGGCGTTGTACCAGTTGATGGCGCCGCCGCCGACTGCCCCCAGCGTTATCCTGCCGGAGGTACAGACAGAGCCGCCGGTAGTGACCGGAGCGGCGGGGGGGGCGATGATATTGCGGGTGACCCTGAGCGTGTCATTGGTCCGGTTGTCATCGACCGGATTGGCGGTATATGCCGTGATCAGGATGGCTCCGCCCGCAGTGGTGCTGACCGTATTTCCGAAGAAGACAGTATCGGTGGTTCCGGGAGCCAGCTGGTCGGTGTAAAGTTGGGCCACAGTGCTGCCCGTCGAAGTGGTAAGATAGACCATGAATCCGGTTTCATTCATCGAACCGGGATTGCTGATGATCACACTGGCACGTGTCGTGTCGTTTCCGCAACCGCCGCTGACCGGGCTCAGGACGCCGATGGCGGCCACATCCCGGAACAGGGGAGCGAATTCATCCGCACCCATGTCAGGAGAGAATCCGTTACGGCTCTGGCCGTCGATGTCGTCGATCACTGAGGTAAGCGCAATGCCGCGGCTGTCGATCCCACGTGCAAGAGCATGGAGATCGGTGGAAGAAGTGAATTCAGGGTTGACGCTTACGGAATTGCTGTCGCGCTGGGAGTAGAGCTGCCAGAGCGACAGGTCGGCAGCCGGCGTTCCGTTGTAGGTGCCCAGAATGCCTCCGGTGGTGTACAGGTCGTTGTTGCGGCAGATGAATATGCCGGATAAGGGATGGTTGGCAATACGAGATGCCTGTCCGCCACCCGTGGCGGCGAACACGTTGTTCATGATCCGGTTGGTCACCCCGGTGCCGCCGATGTCCCAGGCGGTCGAATTGGGACCGACCGTGTTCACGCTGTTATACAAGAAATCCTGGTAATAACCGTTCGTCAGACGTATGCCGAAGGAGTCGGTCGCTTGGATGAAATTGTTGGAGACGATTCCGGGACGGGTATTGATGCCCGAACAGTCGATCATGTAAAGTCCGCGGTAGAAGTTGCCGCTGATGCGGTTCTTGGAAATGCGGTGTTCGCGGATGGAGGCGTTCAATTTGATGGCGGTACCGGCGGTGTACGGCGAAGCGGTGGTGATGGTGTTGCCGGAGACGATCAGGTTCGCCTGGTAGGAGACGTCGATGGCCGTTGCAAACTGATCCTGGAAGATGTTGTCCGTGATCCTGCCGCCGTTCTCGGGAGAGGCCGTGGAGGTTCCGTTGAAATAAATGCCGATGGAGCCGCGCTCGATGAGGTTGCGGTTGATGGTATAACTCGAATCGTTACCCGAGGTGCTGGAGGAATAAAGCACTGCAGCGAGACTGTTGGTCACGTAGCCTACGGATGAACCAGACAGGCGGCAGTTGCTGATGTTCACGAAACAGGAGCCGTTTCGGATCTCGATGACGCGGGCATAGGCACGGGCGCCGTAACGCTCTATTGTCATCTTGCGGATATTGAGGTAATCCGTTCCGTCAATGGTCATGACCGCGTTTGGCAAATTCGAGGTGTCGGTAGAGGTGAATCTGAGAATGACGGAGCTGCTGTCGCCGTTTTCAGACTGGAAGGTGATGGTATTAGTGGCGCTGCTGCCGGTGATGGCAGGGATGGTGAAGCGTACCGTATCCACCTGCGGACGCATGTTGAAGGTGACAGGGCCACTGATGCCGTAAGTGGTCAAAGCGGTGACGGCATTGGTGATACGGCTATAGTTAGGGCTGGAGCCGCCGACCGTGTACGTTCCGGACAAGGGGACGAAGACTGTCCGGGAGGCGGAATTATTAGCGGAATTGGCGTCCAGGGTATTGATTGTAGACGCAGTCAGCGTTACCTGCGTTCCGGAGACCAGCCACACGGAGCCGATGGTGAAGGTGTCCGATGCACCTGCGGCAAGCGTGCGTGTGTATTCGGCCTGGGCCTGAGCGGCTCCGTTGACCTCCCACGCGATGCTGATGGAGCTGACGGAGATGGTGTCGAAATTCTGCAACCGTACGACGACGTTGGCGCTTCCGGCACGTGTGCTCACTCCCGGTGAGACGAAGGCGTTGATACCCACGTCCTGCGAACGGACGGAAACGACGGTCAGCAACGAACATACCAGGATGGACCCGATGGTTCTGACTAAAACTGTGAACTGATTCTTCATGTCTTGGTGTTTGATTGTAACAGTATGGGCGCGGTTTTCCGCAGCATCAAAAATATTCCCTTGATACGCCGGGAACGGCATAACGTTTCATGGAAATATCGACAAAACAGCTGTTAATGGCGGAGTATTACCCCGGTCACGACGCACCGTCCCGTTTCTCACCGGGCAGGTAGTGATAGGTAATTTTCATCGAATTTGACGAGGAATCATCGTTTGGCATATCCCCGTCATTCGTTACGCTCCCCTCTGTCGGTTCTTCCGGCTCGTCTTCCCAACTATAGCGGGTGCGCTGCGGTCCCCGGTTACGGTAGTACACCGATGCGAATAGTCCGGCCAGACTGCCGGTCAGGTGGGCTTCCCAGGATTGGGCCGGGTCGATGGGCAGAATACCCCAGGCAAGACTGCCGTACAGGAAGACAACCAGGAAGGATATGCCCATCAGCCGTACGTCTTTCCTGAAAATACCTGAAAAGAACAGGAAAACCACGGCGCCATAGATCAGCCCGCTGGCACCGATATGGTAGGAATCCCTGGCCATCAGCCATGTCCAGAACCCTCCTAATAACCAGATCATCGAAATGACGCGGAGGCTGATGCTGCGATAGAAAAATATCAATGCGGTCCCTACCACCAGTATCGGCAGGGTGTTGGACAGCAGGTGGTCGTTATCCGCATGGATGAACGGGCATGTGAAGATCCCGATCAGTCCATCCGCCGTTCGGGGCCGAATACCCCAATGAACCATGGATGCATCGGAGCCGGTCAGCAGACGGATCGCCCATAACGTGAGAGCGAACAGCAGCGGTAATAACGCAGCCTGAAAGACTTCGGTAACAGGCGGTTTTTCGGGCAGATGGCTCCCCGCTCCTGAATACGGCGTTTCTTGCGCATTGCCGTTCGGTGAAAGTCCCTCGGTTTCCATCGGTCATGAAATCTCCATAAATATCCGCAATCAGTATGGAACATGGATGTGTTCATCGCCTAATTTTGTCCTGCCATGCGCAGCGGCGATTTTTTCTCAACACCGGTCGAATTCCTGAAGGGCGTAGGACCTCAACGGGCCGAACTTCTGCGCAAGGAATTACAGATCTTCACCTTCGGCGACCTGCTTTTTCATTTTCCGTTCCGTTATGTGGACCGTTCCCGGTTCTACTCAACGAAAGAAATAAACGCGGACATGCCGTATGTCCAGCTGCGTGGCCGCATCATCCGGATGACAGCTGCCGGCGACAAACGTAAAAAGCATTTGACCGCTGTTTTCCAGGACGATGCCGGAAGCATCGAGTTGAAATGGTTCCAGGGATTACGCTGGATCACCCAATCGGTACGGCCCAATGCCGAATATGTCCTGTTTGGAAAACCGACCAGTTTCAACGGCCGTTTCAATATCGTCCATCCCGAATTGGAGCCTGCTGAGGATTTCGTGCTGAAGGCCGGAGCCTCGCTGCAACCGGTTTATCCGAGCACGGAGAAGCTGAAAGCCAAAGGGCTTGACAGCCGTGGTATTCTTAAGCTGCAGCGTATCCTCCAGTCGCAGCTGCCACCCGCTCTTCGGGAAACCATGCCGGCAGAGTTGATCAAGGATTTCAAGCTTGCCGGACGCAGTCGTGCATTGTCAGACATCCATTTTCCCGCCACCACCGAAGCGTTGCGGTCCGCACGTACCCGTCTCAAATTTGAAGAGCTTTTCTATATACAGCTGCGGCTGTTACACCAGAAGCGACTGCGTACCCTTCATTTCAAAGGGATGGATTTCACTTCCGTAGGAGATTCCTTTAACACCTTCTTCCGGGAAAAGCTGCCCTTCCCCCTGACAGAAGCGCAGAAGCGCGTCATCCGGGAAATACGTCAGGATTGCGGTTCCGGGAAGCAGATGAACCGTCTTCTTCAGGGGGATGTCGGTTCCGGAAAAACGGTCGTCGCCTTGATGAGTATCCTTATCGCCGTGGATAACGGCTATCAGGCCTGTCTGATGGCCCCGACTGAAATTCTCGCCAATCAACACGCCGCCTCCATTTCTGCGATGCTGGAGGGGACAGGGGTGCGTTGCGCCTTATTGACCGGTTCCACCAAGCCCTCCCGACGAAAAGAGATACTGCGGGAAACGGAGGACGGTTCCCTGAATATCCTGATCGGAACGCATGCTGTTATCGAGGAGACGGTGCGTTTCAAAAATCTGGGATTCGTGGTCATCGATGAGCAGCACCGGTTCGGTGTCGCCCAACGCGCCCGGTTGTGGGAGAAGAACAGCCGCCCGCCGCACATTCTCGTGATGACCGCCACTCCGATTCCGCGCACACTGGCCATGACCTTGTACGGCGACCTCGATGTTTCCGTGATCGACGAATTGCCACCCGGCCGGAAGCCTGTGCAGACCGTGCATCGCACCGACCAGCACCGCTTACAGGTATGGGAATTCCTTCGGAAAGAGATCGCCCTGGGCCGGCAGGTCTATATCGTCTATCCGCTCATCGAGGAATCCGAAAAACTGGATCTCAACAACCTGATGCAAGGGTACGAATCGATTCTCCGCGATTTTCCGCCTCCTCGCTACCGGGTCAGCATCGTTCACGGAAAGATGAAAGCCGCAGACAAGGATTTTGAAATGCAACGCTTCCTGCGGAAGGAGACACAGATCATGGTGGCTACGACGGTCATCGAAGTCGGCGTGAATGTCCCCAATGCGTCCGTAATGGTGATCGAGAACACCGAACGTTTCGGACTTTCCCAGCTTCATCAGCTGCGTGGAAGGGTCGGTCGCGGAGCAGACCAGTCCTATTGTATACTGATGTCATCCTTCAAGCTCACCCAGGATGCACGAGCCCGCATCAAGGCGATGTGCGATACCAACGACGGCTTCAAGATCGCAGAACTCGATCTGCAACTCCGGGGTCCGGGCGATGCGGAAGGAACCCGGCAAAGCGGACTGATGGACCTCAAGATCGCAGACCTGTCCCAGGACGGAGCACTTCTTCAGGTAGTCAGGGACGCAGCGATTTCCTTGCTTGACCGCGATCCGGGTCTTGAAGAAGCCGGTCACCGGGGAGTACGTGAACAGCTGGAAGAAGTGGTCAAAAAGGCGGGCAGCTGGGGACGTATCTCCTGAAAGTACCTGCTGAAATACATTATCTTTGCCGCTCAATCCGCCGGCATGAAGATCTCCTATAACTGGCTCAAGACGTATCTCTCCGTTGAATCATCCGCAGAGGAGGTTTCCGCGCTGCTTACCGGCTGCGGTCTGGAGGTGGAAAGCACGGAGGTCTACCAATCCGTGAAAGGCGGACTCGCGGGCTTGGTCATCGGTGAAGTTAAAAGCTGTGTGCGCCATCCCAATGCCGACAAACTGAGTCTGACGACTGTCGACGTGGGTGGAGAGCAGATCCTCCAGATCGTTTGCGGTGCTCCCAACGTCGCCGCCGGCCAAAAAGTGGTGGTAGCTCCGGTCGGTACGACCGTTCATCCCGTGGCAGGCGATTCCTTTGAGATTAAGAAGTCCAAGATACGGGGTGAACTCTCCGAAGGAATGATCTGTGCTGAAGATGAGATCGGACTCGGTACCGACCATGCCGGCATCCTCGTCCTTTCACCGGATGCTCCGGTAGGTAAAGCCGTCAAGGACCACTTCCTTATCGAAGACGACATCGTTTTTGAGATCGGACTCACTCCGAACCGTGTGGACGCAGCTTCACACATCGGTGTGGCCCGCGACCTTGCCGCGATGCTGAACCTAAAAGCGGGAGCCCCTGACCGGTTCAGGGTTTCCCTCCCGGACGTCTCATCCCTTATCAGGGAGAAAGAAGGCCGTTCGATCGGCATTGTCGTCGAAGACACGGTCGGTTGTCCGCGTTATTCCGGAATCACCATTGAAGGAGTCACTGTCAAGGACTCGCCCGACTGGCTGCAGCATCGGCTGAAGTCCATCGGAATCGGAACAGTCAACAACATCGTCGATATCACCAATTTCGTCCTGCACGAATGCGGACAGCCTCTTCACGCATTCGATGCCGACCGTATAGGCGGCGGGACGGTGGTGGTCCGTCGGGCTGTCGCTTCAGATAAGTTCATTACGCTTGACTCTGTGGAGCGTGAACTCCGCGACACGGATCTGATGATCTGTGACCGGGAGAAGCCGATGTGTATCGCCGGGGTCTTCGGCGGACTGGAATCAGGAATATCCTCGGCAACGAAGACGGTTTTCCTTGAAAGCGCCTATTTCGATCCCGCTTCGGTGAGGAAGACTTCCAAGGCACACGGACTGAAAACAGATGCCTCCTTCCGCTTCGAGCGAGGTGCCGACCCGAACATCACCATCTATGCGCTCCAGCGTGCTGCCCTGTTGATCCGTGATATCGCCGGAGGAGCCGTTTCTTCGGACATACTGGATAATTACCCTGTCAAGATAGAGCCGGCCCGAGTTGACTTCCGTTTCAATGAACTGGATCGCTTCAGCGGACATGTGCTTGACCGCAAGACGGTCCATGACATTCTGGTTTCCCTTGGTATGGAATTAGAAGCAGTCGGCCCTGAGGGTTGTATTGTACTTGTCCCGACCGGTAAAGTCGATGTGAAACGCCCTGTTGATCTCTTTGAAGAGGTCTTACGGATCTATGGGTATGACAATATCCCCTTGCCTGCGCGGCTGACGTTCTCCTTGCCATCTTCCGAAGGTTCGGAAGCTGAGTCTGTTCAGCGTAAGACAGCCGCTTTTCTGGTGGCGAACGGCTTTAACGAGATCTTCACCAATTCGCTCACCCGTACCGCCTACCGCGATTCCGCAGGGAATGACTTATCAGAGTCCGTATCGCTCCTTAATCCCCTGAGCCAGGATCTCGGTGTTTTGAGACAGGACCTGCTTCACTCCGGCATGGAGGTCATCCGGTACAACCGTAATCGTCAGCAACAGAACCTGCGTTTATTCGAGTTCGGCAAGACATATCACCTTGTAGAAGGCAAATACACCGAGCGGATGCGCCTGGCCCTGTTCATGAGCGGTAACCGTACTGAAGAGGCCTGGAACGGCAGCGCTGTTCCGATGGATTTCTTCCTGATGAAGGGATTCGTGGAGCGGCTTCTGCTGGTGAACGGAATCGATATGGATAAATTGAAAGGTGCGGAGTCCGATCACGATGCCCTGGTGAACTGTTTCGCATTCATGCAGGGCGATAAGCGGCTGGCCGTCTTCGGGCAGCTCAAGAGGTCTTTTGCCCGGAAGTTCGACATTCAGTCGGACACCCTTTTTGCTGACATCGACTGGAGCTTGGTTTTACGTGCTTCGCGGAGGAAAACTACACGAGTTTCGGAAATCCCAAGGTTTCCGCAGGTACGTCGTGACCTGTCGATGGTCATCTCCGGGGATGTGCTGTTCGGACGCATCGAGGAGCTTTCCTTCAGAACGGAAAAGAAGCTGCTCAAATCCGTCCAGCTTTTCGATGTATACGAAGGCGAGAAGATCGGGGAGGGGAAGAAGTCCTATGCGGTCTCTTTCATCCTTCAGGACGAGCAGCAGACTTTGACGGACCAGCAGATCGACAAGGTGATGGAGCGGCTGATGCAAGCACTCGAAAAGGAAGTCGGGGCGGTCATTCGGAAGGCATAAGGCCTTGGCGCCTTTCCCCGGTCAGTTCCTGTAGTTTTCGAATTGCAGCGGGATTCCAACCGGCTGTTTCTCCATGTAGGCGATGATGTCCTGCAGGTCGTCGATCTTCTTTCCGGTGACGCGGACCTGTTCGTCCATGATCGAGGCCTGTACTTTCTTTCCGCTGTCCTTGATCAGCTTGACGATCTTACGTGCCGTATCCTTGTCGACACCCTGTTTCACTTTGATGTCTTTCTTGATCATGTTCCCGGAGGCATAGAGCTCCTTGCCGAAATCGAGGCAGGAGCTTTCCAGCTGCTGTTTGATCATGCGGCCGATGATGATGCCTTCGATGGCCTTCATGCGCATGTCGTTTTCCGTGACGATATGTATCATCATGGTCTTCTTATCCAGCTCCACCGTCGTCTTTGACCCGTTGAAATCGAAACGGTTGAGGATCTCCTTCACGGCTGTGTTGACGGCATTGTCCAGTTTCTGAAGGTCGGTCTTGGAAACGATGTCGAAAGATGGCATGATCGGGTTTTTGCAGCGTAAAAGTAAAAATAATCGCGGTGCACAGACGCTTGAAAGTCCTGACAATTCCGTTACCGAACTCAGCGACAGTGTACTTAACTTCGCCATCATGATCCGACTTCTGAGAAATACCTCGACCTTCCTGCTACTCTTTCTGCTGATTTCGGGGGTGACGGTCCGCACGGCCGTTTCCCAGGTACGCTTCGACCGTGTTGACAGCGTCTCCCTCGTAGTCGGTGGCCAGGTGATGCAGAATGCCTGGGCAGGCGGCATCAACTTTCCGCTGTACTCCTCCATCGATCTGAACGGAGACGGGGTGAAGGATATGGTCCTCTTCGACCGTGTGAACAACCGACTGAGCTGCTACCTCAACGACGGTACACCCTCACTGGCTGCCTGGAAATACGCGCCGCGTTTCGAATCCGCATTTCCCCCTGTCAACCGCTGGCTGCTCGCCTACGACTACAACTGTGACGGCAAAGAGGATCTTTTCACCATTTCGCCGCAGTATCCTTCCTGCATAGCCTGTTACAGGAACGATTATACCTCGGCGACCGGCCTTCGATTCACGCTGGTGGCGCCGGTGATTTATGAGACCTTCAGCACCACTTCCTTCCCGGTTTTCGCATCGGGCGTGCTGATCCCTGCTTTTGACGACATCGACAGCGACGGGGATATGGACATCCTCGGATACAACTCCATACCGGACGGGCGGGTCATCCTTCACAAGAACGAATCCATGGAGCTGTTCGGCACCTGCGACTCCCTGCGCTTCAATTACGCCAACGCCTGTTGGGGGAACTTCGCGTTCCAGGTCGGCGGTGCCAACGAAGTGGGCTGTTTCAACTGTCCGTGCAGGGTGTCAGGGTATCTGAATAATGTCTCACCCGTATTCGACACCGGAGAAGCCAGGCGTGACGATACGGTGACGAGTATTTTCGCATTGGACGTGGACGGGAACGGTGCCAAGGACCTTCTGGTCGGGGATATCTCCGCGCTTACCACCCTGATGGTGCACAACGGCGGAACGTCTGCCGTCGCCCTTATGGATTCACAGGACGTGAACTACCCATCCAATGACATCCCCGCCATCATCAACGGGTTCCATTACCATGCTTTCGTTGATGTTGATAATGACGGACGCAAGGACTTGATTGTCTCTCCGAACGAATTCGAGAACAAGGAGGCTCAATGGGTGTATAAGAACAACGGTACATCAGCGGCTCCTGTCTTCAATCTGCTTACTACATCTTTCCTCCAGGATGAGATGCTGGAGGTTGGAGAGAACGCTGCTCCTGCAGTTACGGATATCGACGGCGACGGACTTCCGGACCTGGTTGTGGGAGGGGCCGTCTATGATACGGCGAACGGGACCTATGTCACCTCCCTGAACTATTTCAGGAACACAGGTTCCGTTTCGGCTCCTTCCTACCAATTGGTCAATGACGACCTCGCGTCTATATCCTCCTTCGCCTATAATACCACCATTTTCCCGGCATTCGGGGATCTCGATGCAGACGGTGACAAAGACCTTCTGCTGGGGACAGAGGACGGGAAGTTGCAATATTTCCAGAACAACGCCGGTAGTTATCTGCTGACGGCGCCCAATTACATGGGAATAGATGTGGGAAATAACTGCACGCCGCAGCTTGTGGATCTGGACCGCGACGGCAAACTGGACATCGTCGCCGGCGAGAAGAACGGGTTTATCAATCTCTTCAAAAACATCGGAACTTCGGCATCTGCTTCGTTCCTTTCCGCTCCCACACAGGACACGCTGGGAGGAATCAACCTGCAGATGACAGGATTTGCGGACGGGTATGCGGTGCCTTTCATTTATGACTCTGCGGGCAGCTATCGTCTCGTAGCTTCCAACATGGCCGGGTATGTCTATTTCTACGGAAATATCGACGGGAATATCCTGGGCCGGTATTCACTGATCGATTCGCTCTATGATGCCCCTCGGACTTCCAGGATACGTTTCAATATTTCCGTAGGCGGAGGCGATCTGAACGGCGACGGTTTCAGTGATCTCGTGATCGGTCATGCTTCCGGCGGCGTCGAGCTGTACTATCAGCACGACGGAATCGCATCCGTCGGCGAAATTTCAGTCGTGCCGGAGATTTTCGTGTACCCGAATCCTGCCGGTGATATGATCCATATATCGTTCAAAAGCCCCGCGGCCGGTACTCGTATGCTGGATGTGACCGATATCTGCGGTCGAGTCTTGAAAACCATGGCTGTCACATCCTCGGAAACACAAATCCCCTCCGGAGAATTGCCGGAAGGGATCTATTTCGTTCGAGTGGACGGAGCAGCGGTACGGGTGGCTGTCGTTCATTAAAGTACGGGTCATTGCCCGGTCCCAGCTTCGAAACGCATCGCTCCGGAGTTGAGACAGTAGCGCAGACCGGTAGGTTCCGGACCGTCATTGAAGACATGACCCAGGTGCGCCCCGCATCTTCCGCAAGTGATTTCCGTACGGATCATGCCATAACTGGTGTCCAGCGATTCCCTGACATTCTCCTTTTTTACGGCTTGGAAGAAGCTCGGCCATCCGCAACCGCTCTCGAATTTGGTGTCTGACAGGAAAAGCGGCAGGCCACAGCAGACACAACGGTAGGTTCCCTTTTCGTGATGGTCCCAATATTTGCCGGTGAAGGCGCGCTCCGTTCCTTTCTCCTGCGTGATATGCCATTGTTCGTCCGTCAGCCTTTGGCGGAGTTCTTCTTTCGTCGGTACGGACTTCGGTTCTTTCATGATGATATTGGTCGTTTTATCGGATGTAGGACTCTTTTTGTGCGCAGTCTGACCGCATGCGGAGAGAGCTGTCAAAAGCAGAGCGGAAAAGAGCGAAGCGGGTCTATACATGGCGTGTTTTTCCACTTTTCATTCAAAACCGTGCCATACACGTGGTTATTAATGAACTTTAACACTCCGGTGCTACGAATTGTTCAGGAATCGTGGCGGCAGCCGTTCGGCAAAGAATACGGTCAGTCGGTTGCGAGCAACCGTTCCGCTGCGACTTTCGCCTGCATACGCAATTCCGGCACAGCAGTGCTTTCCCAACGATCACCTTTGAGTAAAGATCCTATCGCGACCATGGTCTTGTCCGTTTTCAGATCCATTCCGATCGGATGACCATATCGGTCGCAGTGAATGCCCATTCCGAGCGGATCCGGAGTGACGAATCCTTGCCCGATGAGGTCGTTGAACAACGGGTCGCTCAGTCGTTGCAGGTCTGTTTGAGGGCCTGTGCAGTTGATGACGCGGCCGACCAAGATGGTTTCCGCATCGCCGGACTCACGGCTGAAGAAGGTCGCTTTAGCGGCCCCGTTTTCTTCTGTCAGACCGGTCATTCTTCCGGCACGAATTTCAAGGTAGCCTCTTGCCAGTTCTTCGCTGATCTGTGAATGGACCGTAGCCGGCAGTCTGTGCCGTGCAAGTCCCCAAAGGTGCCTGAGGTGCGACACGAACGTACGCTTTTCCTCCTGCGTGAAGCCGGACCATATTTCGCCGGTCCTGGAACGGACGGCATCCACTACAGCTTCGCCGGTGACCCCCCGGGAGCGGACCTCCCGGATGTGATAGCGGAACACCCGGAACACCTCCCGGAGCCGGTAGGGCGGGTGTAACGATTCCAGGATTCCCTGCTGAGGTTCATAATCACGGTGCGGCAGGATGCGGAATCCTTTCGGGGATAATGCCACCACCGGTCCCTTGTAGCCTTTTTCACGAAGGCCTATGACGACATCCACCATGGTGAGTCCTGTTCCCATTAAAAGGACCGGAAGTACGCCGCTGTATCCGGTAACGGAAGCTTCAGACCATGGATCGTTGAAGTAAAGTGGGCTGCCGACAAAGGATTCGGGTACTCCTTTCGGTTTTCCGGGCAGGAAATTACCGGTAGCCAGCAGGGTGCGGTCCACCCTCACTTCATCGCCGTCATGTGTCCGTAGTACATGTTGATTTTCATCCTTCCTGAATCCTGTAATCCGTTTTCGGACGATTCGGATCGCGTCGCCGTGTTTTGCTTTTTCACTGCTGAAGAGACCGGAGATATAATCGCCGAACAGGGAGCGGGGTTGGTAGCTCTTTGCGAGCTCCGCCGTCTGCAATTCACTTCCTGTGCCGTGTTGTGCCAGCCATTTCACGAAATCATCCGGAGCTTCCGGGAAGGCGCTCATGTTCCCGGCCCTCACATTCAGAAGATGTCCTGTCGAATAGGGAGCGTAGGCGATTCCCCTTCCTGTTTCGGAGGAAGGGTCGAACAGGATCACGGACAATCCTTCGCGGCCGCTTCGCAGCAAGTGAATTGCGGCCATTGCTCCGCAAAAGCCGCCCCCGATGATGCCGATGCGTAGAGGAAAGTTTGACATGAATGAAAGGGTGCAGGAAGGCAGAAAAAAGGCTCCGCAAATTACGGAGCCTTTCGGGTTATCGGGTAGGTTCTCAGCTCACGGATGCCCTGATGATGTTCAGCGCACCGCCGGCCTTGAACCATTCGATCTGGTTCTCGTTGTAAGTGTGGTTCACGGCAATGGATTCGGAATTGCCGTCATTGTGATGGATCACAAGGGTAAGCGGCTTCCCGGCCGAGAAGGTCTTCAATCCGGTGATGTCGAAGGTATCGTCTTCGCGGATCTTATCGTAATCCGAAGGCTGAGCGAAAGTAAGAGCCAGCATCCCTTGCTTCTTGAGATTGGTTTCGTGTATGCGGGCGAATGACTTCACGAGAACGGCCCTGACACCCAGGTGGCGGGGTTCCATGGCAGCGTGTTCGCGGCTGGACCCTTCGCCGTAATTCTCGTCCCCGATGACGATGGAGCCGGCACCTGCGGCCTTGTAGGCGCGCTGGACGGCCGGCACTTCACCGTATTCGCCGGTCAGCTGGTTCTTCACGGAGTTGGCAGCTTCATTAAAGAAGTTTGTAGCGCCGGTCAGCATGTTGTTGCTGATGTTATCCAGATGGCCGCGGAACTTGAGCCATTTTCCCGCAGGGGAGATGTGGTCCGTGGTACACTTTCCCTTGGCCTTGATCAGGAGCCGGAGGTTCATCAGGTCGGTTCCTTCCCATGCGGCGAAGGGATCGAGTAACTGAAGACGATTGCTGGAAGGGGACACGTTAACGCGCACATTGCTTCCGTCCGCTGCAGGCTCCTGGTAACCGTTGTCCTTCACATCGAATCCTTTCAAAGGCAGTTCATCGCCGGCAGGAGGATCCAGCTTTACGGATTTCCCTTCAGTATTGGTAAGCGTGTCGGTGATCGGGTTGAACGTGAGGTCGCCGGCCAGTGCAAGCGCGGTCACCAGTTCAGGAGAGGCCACGAATGCGTAAGTGTTCGGGTTGCTGTCCTGACGCGCTTTGAAATTTCGGTTGAAGGAATGGACGATGGTATTCTTCTCCTGCTTCTCAGCGCCTGTACGCGCCCACATGCCGATGCAAGGTCCGCAGGCATTGGCGAAGACTTTCGCGCCGATTTTCTCGAAGGTGTCAATGAAGCCGTCGCGGTCGATGGTGTAACGCACCAGCTCTGAACCCGGCGTGATGGTGAATTCCGCCTTGGGGACCAGCTTCTTTTCGACAGCCTGGCGTGCCAATGAGGCCGCACGGGAGATATCTTCGTAAGAGGAGTTGGTACAGGAGCCGATCAGTCCGACTTCGACCTTTACAGGCCAGCCATTTGCGGCAGCTACCTCTTTCATCTTGCTGATCGGAGTCGCCAAGTCGGGGGAGAAGGGACCGTTGACATAGGGTTCAAGGGTGTCCAGGTTTATTTCGATGACCTGGTCGAAGTACTTGGAAGGGTCCGCATATACTTCGGCGTCTCCGGTCAGATGTTCGCGTATCGCGTTCGCCGCTTCGGCCACGTCGGCACGTCCGGTAGAGCGGAGGTACCGCTCCATGCTGTCGTCGTATCCGAAAGTGGAGGTGGTGGCGCCGATTTCTGCACCCATGTTACAGATGGTGCCTTTGCCGGTACAACTCATGTTGGTAGCACCTTCTCCGAAGTATTCCACGATGGCGCCGGTTCCTCCCTTTACGGTCAGCAATCCTGCCACCTTGAGGATGACGTCCTTCGGACTGGTCCAGCCGTTCAGCTTGCCGGTCAGTTTGACACCGATGAGCTTGGGCCACTTGAGTTCCCAGGGTAGTCCGGCCATCACGTCGCAGGCATCGGCACCGCCGACACCGATGGCGACCATGCCGAGTCCTCCCGCATTGACGGTGTGGGAGTCCGTACCGATCATCATCCCTCCCGGGAAAGCATAGTTCTCCAGGACCACCTGGTGGATGATTCCGGCCCCGGGCTTCCAGAAACCGATGCCGTATTTGTTAGAGACAGAGCTCAGGAATTCATACACTTCTTCGTTTTCCTTCTCGGCCACCGCGAGGTCGGACGAGCTGCCGGTTTTGGCGGTGATGAGGTGGTCGCAATGTACTGTGGAGGGTACGGCTACTTTGGGTCTGCCTGCCTGCATGAATTGCAGCAAGGCCATTTGGGCGGTCGCGTCCTGCATCGCAACGCGATCAGGATGGAAGTCCACATACGAAACACCCCGTTGGAACTGATTGGAAGGAGTTCCCTCCGCTAAGTGGGAGTACAGGATCTTTTCAGTCAGTGTAAGCGGGCGCCCGGCAAGCTGTCGGGCTTTGGAAATCCGCTCCGGCATCTTTGCGTACTGCGAGCGGATCATATCGAGGTCAAAAGCCATCTTTTAAAAGGATTTTTGGGATTGCAAAGGTAACATTTTGACCCCATGCGGGAAACCTGTCGGCACGACCCTTAAAAGTGACAGTGCATCTTACATCGGTCAGACCATGGTCGCTTCCGAAGAATTATCGGTTCGGGAGGCGCCTACCTTGGACCTATGTCATTCCATTCCGATTTCAGGTCCTCGCTGCTGGTAGCAACCGGGCGTCTTTTGCTGCTGATCGTGTTTTATGCAGGGGTCATTCTTCTGGTCAGTTACATCAACCCAACCGGTCTTCCGGCCGCCCCGACCCAATATCCGGTCGTGCTGACGCGGTAAAAGCCCATTAAAGTGTTTTTTTGCGGTTTTTAGACCTGTTCGTGCAGGCATTTTTAATTGGAATTTCCGGCTGAAATTCTAACTTTGCACGCTCGAAAAATCAGTGAAATTGCGTTTTTCCTCAAATTCCCAACCATACCATGCAAAGTAAAGGTGCTATCAAACTGTTTGCTGTTCTTCTGGCCCTCGTCTGCCTGTACCAGCTGTCTTTCACACTGGTGACCCGGGGCGTCGAGAGCGATGCCCGCGAATACGCAAAGGGTGACGTTGCAAAAGAACGTGCCTACCTGGATTCCATGAACTCCCAGGAGGTCTATCCGGTCGTCGGCCTCACCTACAAAAAGTGTAAGGAGAACGAACTCAATCTCGGCCTTGACCTCAAGGGCGGCATGAACGTCACGCTGGAAGTATCCCTCGTGGATCTTGTCCGTTCTATGGCCAACAACAGCACCGACGCCACCTTCAACAAGGCGCTGCAGAACGCCGTCGCCGCCCAGGCCAACAGCCAGAAGGACTTCGTTGCCCTCTTCGTGGACGAGTTCAAGAAGCTGGATCCCAATGCCAAACTTGCTGCCATTTTCGCCACTAAGGAACTCTCCGACAGGATCAATTTCAACTCCTCCAACGAAGAGGTACAGAAGGTCATCAAGGCTGAAGCGGATGCTGCATTCAGCCGTACTTACCAGATCATCAAGACCCGTATCGACAAGTTCGGAGTCACCCAGCCGAACGTGCAGCAGATTGGAAACGGACGTATCCTCGTCGAACTGCCCGGCATCAAGGAGCCGGAGCGTGTCCGTAAGCTCCTTCAGGGAACCGCTAAGCTTGAATTCTGGGAGACCTACGACAACATGGATATCTATCCGAGGTTGGAAGAGGCGAACAAAGCGCTCAAGCTGATCATCGGCGAAGAAGTTGCCGAAGCCAACGGACTCTCTTCGGATTCCATGGCGCAGCGCAACGATACCTTGAAGGCCTCCGGTGATTCGTTGGCCACTCAGAGCGATACTTCCAAGAAGTCAGGCCTCAGTGAGCAGTTGGCCGCCGGTGCGAACCAAAAGGATACCGCGAAAAGCGATACCTCCCAAGCGGCCAAAACCTTCGAAGACTTTGCCCGCGAGAACCCTCTGTTCGGAGTCCTGACGCCTTCTGTAGGACAGAACGACCAAGGTCAGTCGGAGCTTCGTAAGGGTCCAGTCATCGGTGCCTCGCTGGTAAAGGATACCGGCAAGGTCAACGCCTATCTGGCCATGGAACAGGTCCGCTCGAAGTTCCCGAAGGATTTCAAACCGCTGTGGTCCGTAAAGCCGATTGACAAGGACGGGCGTGTGCTCCAGCTGGTCGCCATCCGCCTGCCCGCCCGCGATAACCAGGCTCCTTTGGACGGCTCTGCCATCGTTGATGCCCGCAAGCAGAAAGGCCAGTTCTCCGACAACTGGGAGATCGGCATGAGCATGAACGCGGAAGGCGCACGCGTCTGGAAGCGTCTCACCCGCGACAACATCGGCAAGTCCGTTGCCATCGTGCTCGACGACTATGTCTACTCTTATCCGGTGGTTCAGGGCGAAATCGCAGGGGGCAACTCCAGCATCACCGGTTCTTTCACGCTCGAGGAGGCCGAAGACCTTGCCAACATCCTCAAGGTCGGTAAGCTGCCTGCGCCTGCTCGTATCGTCGAGGATACGGTCGTAGGACCTACGCTCGGTAAAGAGGCCATCAATGCCGGCTTCCTCTCCTTCATCATCGCGCTCATCCTGGTGCTGGTGTTCATGGTTTCCTATTACAGCAATGCCGGACTGGTCGCTGACGTGGCGCTCTTCGCCAACGTATTCTTCATCATGGGTATCCTGGCCTCCCTCGGCGCCGTGCTGACGCTTCCCGGTATTGCAGGTATCGTCCTCACGATCGGTCTGTCCGTGGATGCTAACATCCTCATCTTCGAGCGCGTACGTGAGGAAATGGCATTGGGCAAAGGGGGTCGTCTGGCTATCTCCGACGGCTTCAAGCATGCTTACTCGTCGATCATCGACTCCAACGTCACCACGCTTATCCTCGGTATCATCCTCTACACTTTCGGAACGGGACCGATCCAGGGATTCGCAACGACGCTGATCATCGGTATCCTTTCCTCCCTCTTCTGTGCCATCTTCATCACCCGTCTGATTTTCGAGTGGATGAACGGCAGGAACATGGATATCCGTTTCTGGAATAATTTCTCCAAGGGCGCCTTCAAGAACATCAACATCAACTTCGTGGACCGCCGTAAGGTGTATTACACGATTTCCTCCCTCATCATCGTCGCCGGTATCGCCGCGTTTGTCATGAAGGGACTCAATTTCGGTGTTGACTTCAAAGGCGGCCGTACCTATGTGGTACGCTTCGACAAGGAAGTCGCTACGGTAGACGTCATCGATGCCCTCAAAGGGCCGCTGACCAAATCTCCCGAGGTGAAGACCTTCGGCGATAACAATCAGGTGAAGATCACCACCACCTATCTCATCGACGATGCGTCCTCCGATGCGGAAGTCAAAGTGAGGGAGAAGCTCGATGAAGGCCTTGCTGCGATTTCCGGCAGCAAATACGAGGTTCTCAGCACTCAGAAGGTCGGTCCGACCGTCGCTGACGACATCAAGTCTTCTGCGGTATGGTCCATCCTGATCTCCTGCGCCCTGATGTTCATTTACATCTTCATCCGGTTCAAGCGCTGGCAGTACGGTCTCGGAGCGGTTGCGGCGTTGCTGCATGACGCCATCGTCGTACTCGCGTTCTTCGCCATCTTCAACGGCATTCTTCCTTTCTCACTGGAGATCGACCAGGCATTCATCGCCGCCATCCTTACGGTCATGGGCTATTCGATGACCGATACCGTCGTCGTATTCGACCGTATCCGTGAATTCGTAGGCGTGCATCACCATGCTTCCGACCAGAAGAAAGTCATCAACGACGCCTTGAATGCGACACTGAGCCGTACGATCAACACATCGCTTACGATCTTCTTCGTTCTGCTTGCGATCTTCGTCTTCGGCGGAGAGGTCATCCGGGGATTCTCCTTCGCGCTGCTCATCGGAATCGTCATCGGAACGTATTCCTCGATCTGCATCGCTACACCGATTGTGATCGACTTCCAGAAACTGGGCCGCAAGAGCTGAAACTGATTGTTTTTGACGGAAAGCCGGTCCTTAGGGCCGGCTTTCTTATTTCCTGAGGTTATACACATATTTCCTTCATCCGTAATTCGTACCTTTGAAGTATCATATCGGTCCTTATCATGGTTCCTGCAATCCTTCTTTTTCTGAATATGGGCGGTGGCGAAGTGTTCGTCATCCTTCTGGTCGTACTGCTATTCTTCGGTTCCAAGAGGATTCCCGAGTTAGCCAAGGGACTTGGCAAAGGCATGCGCGAGTTCAAGGATGCCATGAGCGGGATTGAACGGGAGGTAAAAGATGCAGCAAATGCCGACCCTAAGCCTCCTCAGGAGCCGGTCAAGAAGATAGAAGAGTAACGTGATCCCGGTCTTTGACCGGGATTCTTATTTACGCCTGCTTTGGAAGTGCTTGCCGACTGCTGCGGCCTCCAGCGCGTTGAAGGTCATTGTTTTTTCCAGTCCGCCTTTGCGGGCCACGCAAACGCCGTAATGCATGTCGTGGTAACCTTCTTTCCGGTGTGCGTCAGGGTTGATGCTGATCATAACCCCTTTTTCGACGGCATAGGGGATATGACGCCAGTCAAGGTCCAGGCGATAGGGATTGGCGTTCAGCTCTATGATCACTCCGTTGGCGGCGCAGGCATCAACCACCTTTTTCATGTCCAACGGATAACCCTCGCGGGCAAGCAACAGACGGCCGGTAGGGTGTCCGAGGATCGTGGTATAAGGGTTTTCGATGGCTTTGATAAGGCGTGCAGTGGCTTTAGCCTCGTCCATACGGAGCACACTGTGTACCGAGGCGACGATGAAGTCGAAGGTACAGAGGACATCGTCCGGATAGTCAAGTGAACCGTCGTTCAGGATGTCGGATTCGATGCCTTTGTAGATGACAAATGGGGCAAGACTCGCATTCAAACGGTCGATCTCCTCGTGCTGCTGTCTGACCCGGTCTGCCTTCAGGCCGTTGGCATAGAAGGCGCTTTGGCTGTGGTCGCAGATGCCCAGGTAATCGTACCCCATTCCTTTGCAGTACACAGCCATCTCCTCCAACGAATGTACGCCGTCGCTGTAGGTGCTGTGGTTATGCAAAATGCCACGCAAGTCGCCGTACTCGACCGGTCGGGGCAGGACACCTTTCTTCATCCATTCGAACTCGAAAACGCCTTCCCTGAATTCAGGCTCGAGATAGGGAAGGCCGGCCAGCGAGAAGATCTCTTCCTCGCTGCTTCCGGCCGGTTCTTTCCCGGAAGACCATTCCTTCAATAGTACGAAATGCTGCGGCGAGCCGGTCGTGCGGAACAGGACGGTTTCGAAATCTTCAGCTTCTGTCAAATGTATTTCAAGCCGTAATCCGGACACGAAAACGCCTGAAAGGATGCCGTCGCTGATCCGTAATGTGTTGGCATCTGCCAATGGGTGATTTTTCAGATAGTCCGTGAATGCATCGTTCGAAACCGTACTGACCACCATTTCGGCGACATCTAAGATCTCGCATTTCCTGCGCAAGGCGCCTGTGAAGGATGCCTTCCTGACGGTCCCCGAAGACTCGAGATCGTGCAGCAGCTGCGTCGACAGCGCTTCCGCGACGGCATAATGGAATTTTCCTTTGTTGGAATCGGCGTATTCGATCGAGTGACGGATCTGCTCTTGCGTCTTCGTGCCGAAGCCTTTCAGCTCCACCAGCCGGTTCTCGTTGCATGCATACAGCAATTCCCCGATGGATTCCACGCCCAGTTCCTTCCAAAGGGATCGTACCTTCTTAGGGCCTATGCCTTTTACAGATAACATGTCCAATACGCCCGGAGGGGTATCAGCTACCAGCGTGTCAAGTTCAGTGAACGACCCTCGTTGCAGCAGTTCCCTGATTTTTTCTGCGGTCCCTTTTCCGATCCCGTCGATGGATGCGATCTCTTCAGGAGGAATGGACGAGATGCCTGCAGGCATGCGCTCCACCTTGAAGGATGCGTTCTGGAGCGAACGTATCTTGAACGGGTTTCCTTCGTGCAGTTCCAGCAACTGGGACGCAAGTCGTAGCGCCCTGGATATTTCCTTGTTGGTCATGTTTTGATCCGCCGTATTTCAGGTATTCAGTTGCGCTCGCAGCCGGTGGCGGATCAGCGGATATCCGGTTCAAACGGCATCCGTGCCAGGATGCCCTGTCGGGATACCAGTTTCTTGATCTCGGAATAATACCTGTAATTATCGGCACCCAGTTCGCGTTTTGCGAAGAAGGATTCCGCTTCTCCGGAGAAGTCCTCGAGAAGTTGTTCGATGAATTCCTTCTGGCGAGGCAGTTCGACGATACGATAACTGTCAAGCTTGGCCATGCGCGCTGCAGTCGCCACTGCGTCGTCGATGTCGCCCAGCTTGTCGACCAGGCCGATGCGCAGGGCATCCGTTCCTGTCCACACGCGGCCTTGTCCGATACTGTCCACCTGAGCCTTGGTCATCTTCCTGCCCTCTGCGACATGTCCTATGAAGACATCGTAGATCTTTTCTATTTCCTGCTCGATCATCGCGCGCTCCTCGGCCCGCATCGGACGTGTCATGGAACCCAGGTCGGCGAAGCGTGAGGTTTTCAGGGTATCGAAGGTGATTCCGAGCTTGTCGTTGAACATCTTCTGTGCATTGAACATGAGTCCGAATACGCCGATCGATCCGGTAATGGTGTTCGGCTGGGCGATGATGGAGTCGGCGGCACAGGAGATGTAGTATCCTCCGGAGGCGGCTACATCACCCATCGATGCGATGACCGGTTTGACCTTCCGCGTCAGTTCTACTTCGCGCCAGATGACATCCGATGCCAGGGCGCTGCCGCCGGGGGAGTTCACACGCAAGACCACCGCCTTCACGCCGGTGTCCAGTCGCACCTTTCGCAACTCCGCCGCGGTGGTCACCGAGCCGATCGATCCGTCGTCTCCTTTGCCATCGTTTATTTCACCTACTGCATAAATGACCGCGATCTTCCGGGGAGAATACGGCCTGTCGGATTTGACATACGCCTTGTCGTATCGTTGCAAAGTGACCGTCTTCGGCTGGTCGTCTTTTTTCCAACCGCAGGCTTTCGACATGTCATCCAGCAGCTCGTCGTAATAAGAGACTTTGTCCACCAATCCGCACTTCAGCGCCGTTTGCGGGTCTCTGCTGACGAATCCGTCGGCAAGACTGCTCAATGAATCGGCCGGGATGCGGCGGGAAGCGGAAATATTGTCCAGCATATGGTTCCAGATCCCGCTCATCAGGGTCTGCAACTGCTCCCTGTTTTCAGGACTCATCTTGTCCAGGATGAAAGGTTCAATGGCGCTCTTGTATTTACCGTGCCGGATGATCTGGGGTTCTATTTCGAGCTTTTCCAAAGATCCCTTAAAGAACATCATTTCCATGCTGAGGCCTTTGAAATCGACCATGCCCTGAGGATGGACATAGATCCTGTCAGCAGCGCTTGCCAGATAATAGGCGCCCTGGGAATAGTAATCACCATAGGCGTAAACAAACTTTCCGTCTTTCCTGAAATCCAGGATCGCCTTCCGGATCTCCTCGTTGGTAGCACGTCCTGCCGGAACTGCGGTAAGATTCAGCAGCATCCCTTTGATGCGGTCATCGCGTCTTGCCTTGTCAAGATCTTCAAGGATGTCGTTCAGTCCCAGGGTCTCGCCACGCATTCCGGCAGGGGAGAGGTTCCGGAAGGGGTTCTTCGAGGAACGTTCGGTGGTTCCCGGATCGAGCTCGACGACAAGCACGGAGCCGTCCCTGACCGTGATTTCTCCGTCATTTCCCAAGGTTGCGACCATCGCACTGATCAGCAGGACAAAGAAGCCGAAGAGTAAGATACTGCCCAGGACGAAGCCAAGAGCCGATGCGAATACGTATTTGAAGAATGATTTCATGGCAGGAGTATTGGTCGCGTAAAGGTACGACGGTCAGATCAATTACCTTTGTACCTGACAAAGATCAGCATGCCGATACCGACCCGCTATATCATCCTATTGGGCTCCAATGTGGGCGACCGTATGGAGGAATTACGGCTGGCCACTGAACAAATTTCCGAATTCATCGGCGCACCGGATCGTTTGTCGTCCGTTTATGAAACCGCGGCCTGGGGAAAGACCGATCAGGGCCCTTTCCTGAACCGTGTGGTGAGCGGATTGACCCGACTGGACGCTTTATCGGTCCTGAAGGAGGCCTTGACGGCGGAGCGCATCCGCGGCCGGATCCGCGGGGAAAAGTGGTCGCCCCGTATCATCGATATCGACCTCCTTTTCCTGGGCGACCATCGCATGGATTCTCCTGAACTGGTTTTGCCTCATCCGATGCTGCATCTTAGAAGATTCACCCTTGTGCCGTTGTGCGAGATTTTTCCCGAATTTCGTCATCCTGTTCTGGGTCGTACCATCCGGGAATTGCTGGATGCAGTCGATGATCCTTTACCGGTACATCTTCACCACGCTACTGCATGAGCCGCCGGCTGTTATACGATTACCTGGTCATCGAGGGAAACATCGGAACCGGTAAAACCTCTCTGGCCGGCCGGATCGCTTCGGAGCACGATACGCGTTTGGTGCTTGAGCGCTTTGCTGACAATCCTTTCCTGCCGAAATTCTATGACAATCAGGCCAGATACGCCTTTCCGTTGGAATTGTCTTTCCTCGCCGACCGGTTCCAGCAGCTGAACGACGAACTTAAGCCGAGGGAGCTTTTCCGGCAGCAGACTGTCGCCGATTATATTCTCAGCAAGTCGCTCATTTTCGCCGGCGTCACGCTGAAAGAGGACGAATTCCAGCTCTATCAGCGCTTGTTCCACATCATCCATTCCCAGCTGCCCAAGCCCGATCTTCTGGTCTATCTTCATAAAGACGTTTCCCGGCTGCAGGAGAATATCCGCAAGAGGGGCAGGGATTACGAACAGAACATCCCTGACGAATATCTGCGCAGTCTGGAAAAAGGATACTGGGATTTTTTCAGGACACTCAATAACCAGCGAATCCTGGTCATCGATACCAATGATCTGGATTTCGTCAATGTCCCTTCAGATTACGAACGTATCCTCGACCTTATCAACCGTGACTATCCTCCCGGACTACATCGTGTATCGGCCGGTATCGCCGGCACCATGTTGTAGGCCTGTCAGGTCCTGTCGTTCATGAAGTGTTGCCAAAGCACGATGCCGGCACACACGGATACATTGATGGAATGTTTGCTCCCGAACTGAGGTATCTCTACCGCTTCCTCCACCATTTCCATCACTTCCTTGCTGATGCCTTCGATTTCATGGCCGAATACGAAAGCGGTTTTTTCTTCGGGCGAAAACGGGAATCGGTTCAACGGAATTCCGCCCTCCGCCTGTTCCACAGCGATCACCCGGTAGCCGTCGGCCCGGAGTTCAAGAATGGCATCTGCTGATTTTTGGAAATACTTCCACGATACCGTCTCCTCGGCGCCCAGCGCGGTCTTATGGATCTCCCGGTTAGGAGGGGTCCCGGTGATGCCGCATAGGAATAACGATTCGCAGAGGAAGGCGTCTGCGCTGCGGAAAACGGATCCGACATTGTTGAGGCTGCGCACATTGTCCAAAACCACGATTACCGGGCGTTTCGGGGCTTTCCTGAATTCATCAGGGGCCTTCCGCCCCAGCTCCTCGTTTCGTATCTTGCGCATTCTTGGTATTTTGGGGGACAAAGAAGCGAAATCTTGCTTAAAGAGGAAACAAAAAGCGCGGTGGTGGAGACCCCGCTCATGAAGCAGTATTACGGCATCAAGGCGAAATATCCGGATGCCCTGTTGCTGTTCCGTGTCGGTGATTTCTACGAGACCTTCGGTGAGGATGCTGTCCGTGCATCCTCCATACTGGGCATCGTTCTCACGCGGCGAGCCAACGGTGCGGCTTCTTTCGTCGAGTTGGCGGGTTTTCCGCATCATTCCTTAGACACGTACTTGCCCAAGCTGGTGCGTGCCGGGATGCGGGTGGCCATCTGTGACCAGCTGGAGGATCCGAAACTGGCCAAGAAGATCGTGAAGCGGGGAGTCACCGAATTCGTGACCCCGGGGGTCTCCTACAACGATAAGATCCTTGAACACAAGAAGAACAATTTCCTCGCCTCCCTCCATGCAGACGGAAAGACCGTCGGAGTCGCCTTCGTAGATATCTCCACCGGTGAATTCTTCGCGGCTCAGGGGAACATGGTTTATGTAGAGAAGCTGCTACAGAACTTCCAGCCCACGGAAGTCATCTTTTCCCGTGCTCACCGTCAGGAGATGGAAGGTCATATCGGTGACCGATTCTATCACTATGCGGTCGATGAATGGGTTTTCCAGTCTGACTATACGAACGAGTTGCTGCTGCGGCATTTCGGTGTCCGTTCGCTCAAAGGTTTCGGTATCGACGAGCTGAAGTCGGCGGTGATCGCCGCCGGAGCAGCTCTGCATTATATCTCCGACACACGTCAGGACCAGCTGAAGCACATCACTTCGATTTCTCGTCTGGAGGAGGACAATTACGTATGGCTCGACAAGTTCACGGTCAGGAACCTCGAACTGGTAGGATCCGCTCACGAGAACGCTGTCACTTTGCTCCATGTGCTCGACAAGACGGTCACGCCGATGGGTTCGCGCCTCTTAAGGCGTTGGATCATGCTTCCCCTGAAGGACCGTACTGCCATCGAGGAGCGGCTGGATGCCGTCGGATACCTGTTGGAACAGCCTGAAACGGCTGCCGCTCTTTCCGAGGCGTTGAAACCGTTAGGCGACCTTGAACGTCTTATCTCCAAGGTGGCGCTCGGCAAATCTACGCCCAGAGAGGTGCTGCAGTTGCGGCGTTCCCTTGAATTGACACAGAATGTCAGGCATACGTTGCAGGTTGCCGGCGACGCATCCCTGCGTGCCATCGGCGAGCAATTGGATCCTTGCGTAAAGATGTGTGAACGTATCGAGAAGGAACTGGATCCGGAAGCCCCCGCTTTGCTGAACAAGGGCGGAGTCATCCGTACGGGTGTCAGTGCTGAACTCGACGAGTTGCGTTCAATCGCTTTTCATGGCAAGGACGTCCTGCTGAAGATCCAGCAGCGGGAGTCCGAGCGCACGGGCATCCCTTCCTTGAAAGTCGGATTCAACAATGTTTTCGGTTACTACATAGAAGTCACCCACACCCATAAGGACAAGGTTCCTGCCGAGTGGACGCGCAAGCAGACGCTTACGAATGCGGAGCGCTACATCACCGCCGAGCTCAAGGAGTACGAGGAGAAGATCCTAGGCGCAGAAGAGAAGATCCAGGTGCTGGAAGAGCGTCTTTTCACGTCCCTGATGGCATCGTTGATCGATTATATCCCTGCCGTTCAGAAGGATGCTGCACTGTTGGCGCGCCTCGACGTGCATCTCTCCTTTTCGGAGGTGGCCCGTCGGAACGGTTATACCCGTCCGCACATGAGCGACGACCGTATCATCGATATCCGGGAAGGGCGGCATCCGGTGATTGAGCAGCAACTGCCTGCGGGTGAGAAGTTCATTGCCAACGACATCCATCTCGATCCGGACACGCAGCAGGTGCTGATGATCACGGGTCCGAACATGTCGGGTAAGTCCGCATTGTTACGGCAGACCGCTCTTATAACACTGATGGCGCAGACGGGTAGTTTCGTTCCTGCGGCAAGCGCGCACATCGGAATCGTAGATAAGATCTTCACGCGCGTCGGCGCCTCCGACAACATCACGTCCGGCGAATCCACGTTCATGGTGGAGATGAACGAGACGGCCAGCATCCTTCATAACCTTTCCGACAGGAGCCTGGTGCTGCTTGACGAAATCGGGCGGGGTACCGCCACGTACGACGGCATAAGCATTGCTTGGTCCATCGCCGAGTTCATACACGACCATCCCACCGCCCGCGCCAAGACGCTTTTCGCCACCCATTACCACGAGCTGAATGAGATGGCCGCTGATAAGCCACGCATCAGGAATTTCCATGTTGCGGTGAAGGAAACCGGCACGAACGTGTTGTTCCTGCGAAAGTTGGTTCCCGGAGGAAGCGAGCACAGCTTCGGCATCCATGTGGCCAGGATGGCAGGCATACCCGCAAAGGTGGTCGGGCGGGCCGGGGAAATACTGCGTCAGCTTGAATCCACGCGGGGAACAGGGTCCGGCGAAACAGCACGGCCTGCCGGCGGTGCCGATAACATGCAGCTGAGCATCTTCCAACTGGAAGATCCCGTACTTCAACAGGTGCGTGAGCAGATCCTGAAGGCCGATATCGACCGCCTTACTCCGTTGGAGGCGCTGAACATGCTGCACGATATCCGAAAGGTGATCGGAGGCAAGTAGGCTATTTTCATTCGGCTTCCGGAGGTTTCAAAAAAAACCCTTGTAATCAATCGCCGGAGCAACCGATTACAAGGGTATCAGGGATTTACGTCGTACCCGGAACAGGAATCGAACCTGCACGGCCGCAATGGCCAAGGGATTTTAAGTCCCTCGTGTCTACCAGTTCCACCATCCGGGCAGGATGACCTGTGATTCTTCAAAGGTAGAAGTTCGACCCGCAATCTTCAATTATCAAGAGCGAAAGTTGATTGTTCAACGGGTCAGGTGGCAACGAGATGCAGCGCAGGCGGCAGAAGGCTGCCGAAGGCGGATGATGTTTCCGATGAGAAGTTCGGAAAAAAGAAAATCCCCTGCAGGGCAGGGGATTAAGACTTGGAGCGGAAGACCGGGCTCGAACCGGCCACCCCGACCTTGGCAAGGTCGTGCTCTACCAAATGAGCTACTTCCGCATTCAGCTTCAGTCAGCGACTAAAGCGTTACAAAAGTAGTGTTTTTTGCAATCAAAATCAATTGAGAGATAAAAAACCCTCTTTTTTTCAAAAAAAGACTGAAAATCAGCGGGGAACGAAATCCGGGCAAAAATGAAAAAGCACCGCTGTACAGCGGTGCTTCCCCGATCGGACATTGTCCCCATACCATCAGCGGATCTCTTTGATCATGATGCTCCCGATCAGGTTGCCATTGACCGAGTTGGTGGAGAATTTACGGAGTTCGAAATCGGTCGGAT
Source organism: Bacteroidota bacterium (assembly GCA_046052345.1). Lineage (GTDB taxonomy): Bacteria > Bacteroidota > Bacteroidia > AKYH767-A > 2013-40CM-41-45 > Pollutiaquabacter. Next base: position 34,352 of record JBJOMN010000044.1, read on the forward strand.
TCGAAGACTTCCACATGAATTTCATCGTTTCGTTACGGTAGCTGCGGTCGTTGCCGGACTCCCCGAAATAGGCGGCACAGCTGCCCATCCATTGACTGCTCGTGACATTGTAGAACATGAATGTGTATTGTTCCGGTGCAACGTTGTAGATCTGGAAAACCGCTGTGATCTCATACAGTTTGTTTGCGTTCAGCGTGAAGGTGGTCCCGTTGGTCACGTATATGCCGTTGGTCTGTACCTGCCACTGAGGTGTGAGTATCTGCGCGGAGGTCTGAACGGCATTGCCAATCATCAGGTAAGCATATTCCACCGGGACACTACTGATGGTGCCGTTGCTGATGGAGATTCCGTTGCCTGCCGAATAAGTGCCTGCCGGACCTTGAGGTCCCTGGCTACCGGTAGCTCCGTTGCAAACAAATCGGGTAAGGCTGTTGTCGATTTCCAATGCGTCCAAGACCCCGTTGCTGTTCTCGTCTTTTCCATATTCCATCTTCACGCCGCCGGTCGAGCAGTGCGATCCTGCGGGTTCCACAGTCGTATTCACCAAAGTGTTTTTTCCGTCGTTGCCATTCAGTCCGTTTGCTCCGGTTACACCCTGCAGACTTGCCAGCCACTGTGTTTCGCTGCCCTGGAATCCGTTCTGCACGGCGATTTGGTAAGCGGAGGCACCGTCCGATCCGTCCATACCGTTTGAGCCGTTTGTGCCGGCCGCACCTTGCAGACTTGCCAGCCACTGTGTTTCGCTGCCCTGGAATCCGTTCTGTACGGCGATTTGGTAAGCGGAGGCACCGTCCGATCCGTCCATACCGTTTGTGCCGTTTGTGCCGGCTGTTCCCTGCAGACTTGCCAACCACTGTGTTTCGCTGCCCTGGAATCCGTTCTGTACGGCCACCTGGTAAGCCGAGGAGCCATCGTTGCCGGGTGCGCCCTGCGGGCCGGGGGTGTTACAACGTTCTGCAAAAAGTGCGTACGGAACGCTCAGGAACTGACTTACCCCCGTCACTGAATAATTGTTTCCTCCGTTCGGATCGGTCTCGGTCTTCAGGAAGTAAGGACCTGCGCTCCAGTCGATGGTGGCGAAGTCCCCCGACTGCACGGTACCGTTGCCGATTTCCAGAGTGGCAAGGCCATTGATATTCGTGGATACGGCATGGTTCTCCACATATACAGGAGTTCCGGAAACGCTTCCCTGCAGGAGGCTGATGCGGATGTTCACAGGTTGTGAAGAGACCAGGTCGTTGGCTGAGTTACGGATGACAGCCTGGAAGTTCATCTTCTGCGGCGTTTGTGCGAACGCTGCGATGCTGAAGAAGTAAGAGAGAAGAAGGATGCGGAATGATTTCATGATGTATGTTTTTTAGATTGATTTGTTTTTTCAGTATTTGACAACACGGAAGGAGCGGACGATACGATCGCCTTCCAGAACCTGGACATAGTAGACGGAGGCAGGCAGGTGTCCTGTTTGCAGCAGAGTCTGAGGACCTTCCAGTTCACGGTTTAACACCGTCTGACCCAAGGCGTCTATCACCTTGCACGACAACCGATTGCTTTGGAAGTCAGAAACCGTCAGCGTGAGGTCCGATGTGGTTGGGTTAGGATATACGTCTGTCAAGAAGTGGTTGGGCAGCGGCCGGATTCCTACCGATTGAATCAGATAGGGTTGTTGAACTCCGGCTGCAACCTGGCCGTTGCTTCCGGAACTAAACGAGGCGGCCACTTCTCCGACTGTGTAGGATACGGTGCCACCCTGTCCTGAAGCGTTGCCGCCCGATGTCGTGGTGGCTTGCTGTCCCTCGGAAGCCAGTGCGCCGAGCATTCCGATCAAAAGGAGAGAGTTTCTCATGAGCAGGTGTTTTTTTGCGGTGTATGTAGTTTCAATGATTGACTTTGATAAAATTAGTGGAGTATAACTACAAAAAGGTAAAAAGGTTACGTCATGTCTTACAACCTTTAAAATGCGTTTTTAGGCTTTAAAAATTAATAAAAGCCATTTTTATAACCCTATTGTTGGATTTAAGGAAGATGTCCGGAGGAATAAATCACAGATTATTTAAAAATAAAATAGGTTAAAACACCCATATAAATATTAAAAATACCCTAATGAGTACCCTTTTCAAGTTCCGAATCTCGGTCAACTGGTGTAGCTTTACACCCGATGCCCACAATCCATATCAATGCTCCTGATGGAGCTTTCGCTAACACGGTCCTTTTTCCCGGGGACCCGCTCCGCGCAAAATTCATCGCGGACAACTTCCTGCAGGAAGTGGTGCAGGTCAATTCCATCCGTAACATGCTAGGCTATACCGGTAGCTATAGGGGAAAGCGGATTTCCGTCATGGGATCGGGAATGGGCATTCCTTCCTGCATGTTGTATGCCAAGGAGCTCATTACAGAATACGGTGTACGGAACATCATCCGGATCGGAACTGCCGGAGGATTGAAAGGCACCCGACTCAAAGACATCGTCGTCGCCCTCTCCGCCAGCACGGATTCCGGCGTGAACCGGTCGCGACTGGCCGGATACGACTTCGCTCCCTGTGCGGATTTCGAACTGGCAAGGCGGGCAGTGGACGCCGGTAAAGCTAAAGGACTTTCGGTCCTGACAGGATCCTGTTTCTCATCGGACCATTTCTATCATCCGGTAGCTACGCTCTATGACCAGATGGAAAACGTCGGAATTCTCTGTGTAGAGATGGAAGCGGCCGGACTATATGGTGTCGCGGCGCAATACGGTGCCAACGCTCTCGCAGTATTGACCGTCAGCGACCACATCCGGACCGGCGAAGAGATGACTGCGGAGGAACGTCAGGAAGGGCTCCGTAACATGGTCGAAATGGCGCTGGAAGCGGCACCGGCCTGATACGTCCGCTACGGTCGTATGGACTGGCGTCCTCCTGAGGCGTTGTTCTCGATCAGGCTCCCATCCGAAGATTCAACCACACGGTCCCCGTTGATATCACAGGGTACATACCCTGTCTGATGCTGTGTGCTGACGGTATCAAAGTCCGCCAGGTCTGAAAAGTCGATGACATTGTCCTGGTTGACATCCCCGCTGAAGAGGCTGAAATATCCGTCGCCCGAAGATTTAAGATTGTTACCAAAAGCTTTCGATCCAGCATCCGTGAAATCGTAATTTACCGTGCCTGCCGTTATTGCTATGGGAACCGAGCTCCACGTCTCCAATGAATTGCGGTGTCGTATCACCAGGTAATACGAACTGCCGACAAATCCTGACGGAATGTTCGCTGTTGCACTGCCGTCACGTGCCAGCAGGATCTTTAAGGAATGGACACGCGTATACGGACTGGCGGAAACAGCCAATTGCACGGTGACGGTATCGGAGTGCAACGTATCGTTCAATGGATCCGCTGCCGCCGTCATGCGGCCGTTTCCTGTATAAATCCCTTCTATCAGCAGTCTCAGCACGAGTGTGGAGCTGCAGTTCTCGTCGGTCAGCCCGTCGCAGTCGTCGTCGGTGCCATTGCCGCAGATCTCCGTCGCACCCGGATGGATGGAGGAGATATTGTCGTTGCAGTCGTTGCTGTCGACGACATATCCTGCCGGTGCCGAGCATTCCAGAAGAACCGTCCCCGGATCGCCATAACCGTCGTTGTCCGCATCTTCGAACCAACGCGAAGGAGTAATGGCAGCAACTGCAGCCTGTCCCGACATCAGTGCACTGCAACCGGTCGCAGTATGGAGTCCGGATATGGAATAGGTCCCTGTCTGGGTGAAAGTGCCCATGGAAAGTGCGGAGCCCGTTCCGCTTTTCGCAGTGCCCGGTAACGGAGTGCCGTTCAATACTGCAGTGTATGTGACGCCCGTCTGCGAGCCGTCCAATCCGACGGTGACACCCGGTGCGCCGTTGTTGCAGAAGCTGCCGCCGCCGGTCGTCTGGAAAAGCTCAGGAGAAACTGTAACCGTCAGCGGAGCTGTGGTGGCTCTGCATCCGTTTGATCCGGTAACTGTGCAGAAACGGTCACCGCTTGAAGTCGCGGTAATGCTCTGCGTGGTGGCGCCGTTGTCCCATAAGTAGGCTGCCGAGGCACTAGCCGTCAGTAAGACCCCGCTTCCCCGGCAGACGGAGGTGGGGCCTCCGGCGGTAATGAACGGTGAGGTGATTGAATAGGTCAGCTGCAGGTCATCGATCCGGTACTGAGTAGCAGTAGAGTTCTGCAGGAATCTCAGATACAATGTTGGTGAAGCGGGAATTCCGGATGTGATGGTCCTTAGGAACCAGCCTGTGCCGGTACCGGGAAGAGCCGTGAAGCTCAGGCCGGTGAAGTTGCTACCGTCCGTGCTGACTTGTACGAGGAAGTCGGAACCGGTTCCTGCAACCGTGCTCTTATAAATGCCGAATGAAAGTTGAAGATTGGTCAGGCCGGAAGTGTTGATTCCTGCTATGGTGAAGAATCTGCCGGACGTATTCGTAAAGAAGACGTTGCCGGCTCCCGAAGCACCTGTATAACCTGATGAGGCATTTGTTGGGCGTATGTCTGCTGTACCGCTCATCGTCAGGCCATCGTTGTCGAAGCCGTTATTCGTTTCATGGGTCGCGATGGAGGTGGTGGTGCTTACCGTGCCCATCGTCTCCGTGAAAACAGTACCGGTCATCGTGAATGAACTGGTGGTGACCGTGAGCGCAGGAGACGTATTGCTGCAACCGTTCGCATCGGTAACGGTCACGAAATAACTTCCGGCAGCAGTTACTGTGATGGATGGAGTGGTGGCCCCCGTGGACCATGCATAGGCGCTTGCAGAAGATGCGGTCACTGTAAGGGAGTTTCCCGAACATAGAACAGCGCTGCCGGCCGGGGATATGGAGGCTGCAGGCAAGGCCCTTACTTCAAGACTTTGGGTTGCAGTCACTGAGCATCCGCTCGCATCGGTATAGGTATAGTTGATGCTCTTGATGCCGACCCCTGCTGTCGACGGGTTGAAGATACCGTTACTCACTCCGGGTCCGGACCATATGCCGCCGGATGGGGTTCCTCCGGTGAGTGTGAAGGGAGATGAATTAAGGCAGACCGGCTGAAAGGCCGAAAGCGTAACGACCGGAGGCTGACTGATGGTTACTGATACGGTATTGCTGCCGGTACAACCGAAGGCATCGGTGCCGGTCACAGTGTACGTCGTGGCGGATGCCGGTGTTGCAAGGACGGATGCTCCGATCGAGCTGCTCAGTCCGGTGGAGGGTGACCAGGAATATGAATTGGCCCCGGAGGCGGTCAGACTGACGCTTCCCCCGCTGCACACAGCCCCAGTCGCGGGAGAAATGGCAATCACAGGAACAGCTACAGCAGTTACGGAAACAGGCATGGAAAATACCGGGTCGCATACCAGCTGCGAGGTAACCGAATAAGCGGGGAGGTTCAACGTCCAGTTCTGAATGGATCCTGTATTGCTGCTGGCCCTGTCATATACCACCAGTCTCCAGGTCCCGTCCGGATCGATGCTACCGCCTCCTATGGAGGAGAAGGAAGTGATCGTGGAGGATACACACGAAGAAAACGTCGAGCTCCACGGCTTGTAGGTTCCGGTATATGGAGCACCTGTTCCGGGAATCGAATTGCTGCCTGCATCCGAAAATATGGTATTGGTATAATTGTCACCCGCATTGGAATTGTTCCCTGTGCGGTTACTAAGCCCCAGCCGTTGCCCGGTAGGTGCTTCCAGGAAGAGTACAAGGTCGCCTACATACGGATGCGTGATATTTACAGTGACTGAAATGCCGGCGCTTGCTACGGCCCCTGCATAGCCGGAGACGGTGATGCTGCTGGATGCACCGGTACAGCTGTTACTGGGGATGTTGTAGGCATTCGTGTTGCTGAATCCGGAGGCCGGATAATTCGTTGTGATGAAGTTGGCGCGTTGCACAACTGCCCTGTAGGATCCGCTTTGTGTGGCAGCATAAGAAGAGGAGGAGGCACCGGGAATATCGCTGCCATTGAGTTGCCAACGGAAGCTGCTTATGTTTGTCGTATCGGCCTGCAGGAGGACAGAGCCACCGGCGCAAAAGGTGGTCGGTCCGGAAGCGGAGACATTGGCATTGGCATTCGGATAGACAGCCACTGTCCCGATCGCGGAAGTGTCGTTCGTAAGTACGGTGTCACCCGGCAATGAAGTGTAGGCCCTTAATTGATAGGTGCCGGTGTCGCTGAAATTACCTGTCGAGGTCAAGTAGAAGGTCTGTTCCGTATTGGCGTTCAGAGAGCCGCTGCTTACGATTCCGCTTATGGTTTGAGTCTGGCCGCCGGGTCTGAGGATATTCACCCCGATCGTAAGGTTATTGAAGCCGAAATTCAGCGTGCTGCTGCCGTAATTCCTGACACGCACACCGACAGATTGTGTTCCGTTCGAGCAGCTATTCGCATCCGGACTGGCGACTCCGACCGCACCGGCATCGGCGAAAGGACAGGAGGTGTTCTCAAAATCCAACAGGACAGTCACCGGCAAATGGTCCGCACCGTAATGTAATGCATCCGCCACGTCCTGTGCCACGGCGGTGTTAGGCGGCATGTTGATGGAATCGTTGTAATGGTTGCCGTCGTTGCCGAAGGCTGTCGTTGAGCCGGGCACGAAAGTGATCCCGCCGGACTGGCTGATTGCAGTCGAATAGAGCACGAGGTCGAAGCGATCATCCAATCCCCCCGTGGTTCCGCCTCCGAAAGCGCGGATACGCGGAGACTGCGTGTGATACTGGGCGAAGGTGCTGCTGTTCCAGGTTCCGGTCATAGTGATCGGATCGATGAAGTGGCCTTCGTTTCCTGATACGACCTGTAGCAGCTTCTGATATGCGGGTTCGACGGAGCTGTAGAAATTGAAGTCTCCGCATACGATGAAATTGCTGCCTGCCGGCAAGAGGTTGGTACGGGCACGCAACGAATCTGTTTCCCGCGCCCGTTGGGCTTCGTCTGCCGTGGTCGAACTTGCCTTCAGGTGGACCGAATAGATCCTTAGAGTGTCTCCGGAGAGAAGATGCACAAGTTTGAATTCGTTGATGTCCCGCAGTTCGGTGGGTATGCGTGTATTACTGACGAAACTGAACTTCGTATTCTTATAGAAAAGCGCATTATCGGTATCAGGTCCGTCAAAGAACGTTGCGGCACTGAATCCGCCGATGGCCTTGTTCATGACATTATTCAGAAAACCCGTGACTCCTGACTGCGACTGGTTCTCCTGAGTGACAAGGATGTCCGGTTGGGCCGCCCCAATGACAGTCCTGTAGAAAGGGTTCCTAAGCGCCGTATCGGTCGAGAAACTCCCGAGGTCGGGATAATTCAACAGGTTGTACGTCATCAGCTTGATCCGTTCCTTGCCGACGGTGACCGGTTTACAGGTGGCCGGACTTGTGCCACAGGCGTTACTTGCCGACACACATACATTGCCGCCGGTGGTGCCGAAATCAACGGTAATCGAATTCGATCCGCTTCCGCCCGCCACTGTCGCGCCTGCGGGCAACGTCCACGAATAGGAGGTGGCGTCCGGGACTGCTACCACAGAATAGGATATTCCCGATGCTCCTGCACACACGCTTTCCGAACCGGTGACCGGTCCCGGAGTAACGGGAACTGACCGGACCAAAATGTAGTTGGTGTAAAGCGCAGTGTCTGCTCCGCTGCTGCCGCTCACAATCAAACGAACGGATTTATAGCCCGTTGATGCGTAGGTAACACTTACCGGAGACGAAGAGGTGGAAGTCGCGGGCGATGCGCCCGCACCGAAATCCCAGCTGTAAGAGCTGATCGTGCCGGTGGAAGTAGAGGTGAAAACGATTGGCTGCCCGGTACAAACCGTTGTCTGGTCGGCGACGAAATCCGCAACCGGCTGGGCGGTAGCGGCAGCCGATGCGGCAAGGAATACAAGTAATCCGATCAGATAGGACTTCACGAAACAGGGGCATTTCCCGCTGCCGTATCCGCAGTCAGGGGATACCACTAAAAATACTAAATCCGCTTTAAAAATCCATACTATGGGAGCATTTATACGAGCTGACAAATCGCATTTACGCTTCATTCACCAATTTCTACCTTGCTTTGACCAAAAAGCTCCGAACATGACGATAACAAACGGTAAAATCCCCCTCGTCCTCCTCTCCGTCTACCTGCTATTGTGCAGCCTTTTAGCGATACATCCGGTTGACCGTGCGACCTGGTGGGCAGAGAATATCACGGTATGGATCCTGCTTTCCGTGATCGTAATCATGTATTTACGGAACGCTAGGTTTTCGGACGCCTCCTACGTAATGATGAGCGTGCTGCTGGTGATGCATACGGTTGGCGGCCATTTTACATTCGAGAAAGTGCCGTTCGGATTCGTCACGGATCTTTTCGGTTTCGAGCGGAACAATTATGACCGCTTCGCACATGTGACCGTAGGATTCTATGCTTTCCCCGTTACGGAATGGCTGTTCCGTAACAGATCGGTTTCCAACCGGTTTCTTTTATGGACCTATCCGGTTTTCGTAGTCGCAACAGCTGCGATGTCCTACGAACTCATCGAGTGGGCTTATGCCTCCATGAGCGCTCCGGAAGCAGGAGCTAATTACCTCGGAAGCCAGGGGGATATCTGGGATGCGCAGAAGGACATGTTGTGCGATACAGGAGGAGCGGTTTTCGCCACCACCCTCTTCTTCATCCTTCGCCGTCCTGAGCTCCCGGCCCGCTGAATTGTCTTACCGCACGACTACGATACGCGTGCTTACGGTGTTCCGTTCGTCACTTGCGGTGACGCTGTAGACTCCGGCACTCAAGTCGGAGAGGTCTATCTTGTAACGTCCTTCACCGACCGGTGTGACAGGAAGGGCAAAAGACGTGCCGCTGACACCTGTTATCCGGACAGACGATACTTCCAATTTGCCGTCGGTTATCTGTAACAATGCTTCCTTAGAAACAGGATTCGGACGGACGATAAGTGCCGGGACAGGGGAGACTTCGCTCAGCCCGACACTGGTCGCATTTACGCAATTGTCGACAAGCAGGGCAAGAGTGCCCTCGGCTCTTTCGTTCATGATATCCCTGATTGCGCTGATGCAAATGACCGTGTCGGTCAGTGATGAATAGTGGATGCGGACCATCGAACGAGGGGAAGAGGATCTCGGAATTACAGAATCCAGCAACGTGAAACCCAGGAATTCCCTGGTAGCGGGAATAAAACGCAAGTCAATCGGAGACAGTGCGGCATTCAGCAGGCTGGCATAGTTGGAAACCTGTACGCCCGATACGGTGAACTGAAATCCTTTCACGCCTGTGCGCGGATTCCTGATTCCCACATCGAAGAATCGGTTCACCGGATCGAAGGATACGATACTCAGCTCCGTAGTGTCGCCGTTATTGATGATATTTCTAGGGAAGCCGCAATGGTTGTGTGTACCTCCCGGAATCCCCGGATTTCCGTAAACGCACCAGTTCACCTGTGCTACATCGAAGATGGTAAGGAGGCTGTCCGCATTGAGGTCGTTACACGGAGTGGCACCCAGAAGGGATTGTACCTGGTCCATGTATGCGGTGATGTCGGAAGCGTTGACGGATCCGTCACCGTTGGCATCGGCAAACAGGTCGGGACCTCCGCAGACACCGTTGCAATCAGTCACTGCTGTGCCGCCCGGCAATCCGTTGCAGTCGACAAAGGGCGCACAGTTTGGAAGAATGGAGTAAGAGGGTATTCCTGATGCGTTTCGGGTGATGCGGATGCATACCTGTAGCGCATTATTGGTGAAATTCGTTTCGTACCTGCCCAGCGCGTCCGGCAGGTGCATGGAGTTGATGATGATGGCAAGGCGGTAGTCCCCGTCGGGAACATCGGTGATGTCGACCCACTGGCACTGGGTTCCGGCCCCGTAGGCATCGTAACAGCCGGCAGAGATGCCCATGTTGCCGCAGGTGTATTGTCCCATGCCGCAGAGGTCGATTACACAATATCCGTTCTTGTGTCCGGCAGGGATGATGACTCCCGCGGTATCGTAGAGACGGTAGTCGCCATACCCCTCGTAGTGCGCATGTCCGTGGCAATTGTTGGTGTTGAACATGCCCGGTTGTGACGACGGATTGCCGATGTAGAAGTCAAGTGTCCCGATGTTGTCGATCTTCGAAGTGAAGGTGATCACATGACGCGTTCCGTAGCCGGTCACGCATCCTTCCGCCACGTCACAGGTCGATGCCGTGAAGGTCATCATCGACATGCTGCTAAGGAACGAAAGAGAATCGAATAACAGGTCAGGCCCCTGGCAGACGGGACTGGGGTAATAATAACAAGGACCTGCAACCGTCGCGAGCGGGTTATAATTACAGGCTGTCGTATCCATGCATCCTGATAACGGACCGACGTATTCGAAAGTGAAATGAATCGGAGCAGTGCAGTCGTTCAGCCGGTCGCCGACTCGGATGAGATAAGTTGTGCCGGGAGCCAGTGTGAAATCCACTTGGGCCTGGGATCCGCAGAAGTCGTCGTTGTAGGTGAAGGAACCCATCGGTCCTTCCGTGTAGGGCAAAGCCGGACAAGACGTGTACACCCACAACTGGGTGTTGCAACTGTTGCTGTCGCAGGTGCTGAGCCTGTAGGTCCCTGCCGAATCGGGAGTGAACGAATACCAGGTCTCGTCAAAGCCCGTCCAGAAAGAGCCATAGCTCAGCGGTGAGGGCGAGTTGCAGTAGCTTCCTGCAGGGCAATTGATGGTCACTGTTTCCTGAAAGGAATAATTGTACCCGTGAGCGACCTGTAGCCCGTCCACATATACCCAATAACCGCCCGGTGCGAAGATGCCGTCGCCGTAGGAATCGAACATGGTAAGCGCTACGCAGCTTCCTGTAGGGACGCAAACCGTGTCTCCGACGGAGCCGCCGCTTGTTATGATGGATCCTCCGGAATAGGACAGCTGCCAGGAGATCTCGGTAGGCCAGGCATCGGGTATGATTTGGATGATGATTTCACTGTTTCCTGAGGGACAAGAGGCCGTAACCTTCGAATTCAGAGAACACAGGAGCGCAAGCAGGATTGAAAAATATTTCATGGGACAGGAATCTTGTCCGAAAGGTAGGCAAAAAGTGGCGGGCGTCGAACCGCTGATTACGGGTGGGAGTACGCAGGGTTCACTGCCAGTGAGCTGTCTGTGAGTGTCAACAGGAACGCGATGAGGTCGCTCATTTCCTGTTGGCTCATGCGGCCTTTCACGGCATTACGCAAATTCGGGTCCAGGTTGAAAGGGTAGTGGAATCCTGTGTTGTAATGGTCAAGCACTTGCTGCAAGGTGGTAAAACGGCCGTCGTGCATGTAAGGGGCTGTCAAGGCGATATTGCGGAGGGAGGGCGTCTTGAACTTCCCCGCATCGGTCATATTCATGGTGATTATGGCGCGTCCGCTGTCTGCAGGAATCGAGTCAAGGCCGGTGTTCCGGTAGCCGAAATCGGAGAAAGTGCCGCCCAGGGTGTGACAATGTGTGCAGTCACCCTTTGACGCGGCTTGGAAGATGTGAAGTCCGTTCTGTTCCTGCAAGGTAAGAGTCGCAGTGCCTTGTACATAGCGGTCGTACCTGGAATTGCCGGAGAGGAGTGTGCGTTCGAACTGGGCCACCGCTTTCATGACCACTGAGATGGTGACAGAGTCGGAGCCGAATGCCTTCTTGAAGAGGGATGGATATTCCGGATGAGCGTTCAGTTCAGCGACACAGTTCGACAGGTCTTCGTGCATTTCCACCGGATTGGTGATCGGGCCGACTACCTGTGACTCAAGAGTCGCAGCGCCGCCGTCCCAGAAGAAATTGGAAGCATAACCGAGATTGAAGAGCGGCATGGAATTCCGTTTGCCGGCTATGCCGTCTATCCCTATGCTGAAGGCGAGATTATTGTCGGTGAAGCCGTAAGTCTGGTTGTGACAGCTTGCACAGGATTGTTGGTTATTGCCGGATAGGATGGGGTCGTAGAAAAGCTTACGTCCCAAAGAGACACCTTCAACGGTCAGCGGGTTGGAGGAAGGTATAGGCTGTGACGGCAGACCTAATGGCGTTGAAATCGTCAACGGCGTAGGGCCTGTAACGGGATCCGGATCATCTTTCTTGTCACAGGATATGATACCTGCTGCCGATAAAGCCAAAAAAATAATCGTCGGATACCTCATGGCCTTGGAATCAGCGGATGGAGGTTACACGGAAGGAAGCTGCCAGGTTCTGCTTCATCGCCTCGATCCAGCTTCTTTCAGAGCCGAAGGTCGACTGGTGATAATTGTCCACATTGAAGTCGATGATATTCGGGGAGTCATATAGCGATTGCAGGTCGAATGCGATATCCACGGTCTTGCTTCCTCCTGTAATGTTCAGCTCGACGGGGATCTCCACGCTCACCAACGACAAGTCGGTGCCGTAGTGGAACAACAAGGCTTGCAGGGCGCCTGTTGTGTCCATGTAAAAGCCCTCGTGTTTGAAGAAGATATAGCCGGTATTCCAGGGCCAGAACATGCCGTAACTCGGGTCCAGGTCCCCGGACTGGTCCAGGCTGTTGTTTCGGGTGCTGTCTACTCCCACATAAAACCGGAGCGAAGAATACCTGCCTACCGGAATCTCATTTCCCCCGATAATCTTGCTTTCCGGGAGTTCCTCGTCCACCAAGTCGTAGTTTTTCAGGTTGTGGAGGGTGCCGTTGTCTTTAACAAGGGTGATGTTCGAAACATAATATTTAAGCAGATCGACCTGCCAGGTGTTTCCGGCAGCGTTGGTATAGGACAATTGGCTCAGGCGCAAGGTATCATTCCCCACCATGTTCGTGATCCTGAAATGGACTACGCCGTTGGTCGGTACCGGTTCGTCCTGCTCTTCGCGGCAACCCGGCAAGAGTATTGCCGCGAGAGCCGACAGTACGATCAGCCGTAAAATCGAAGGGTTAAACATGCCATTCATCACTCAAAAATAACGAATAAAGATTGATAAAGTTATAGTCATAGTCAGCTCCCCGACCCTGTATGACAAATGTCAGGTGGTGTTTTGATGCCGGTCAGGCCCGAGGCACCCGGGTTAGACTATGTTTACAGAGCATTAGTAAGGCATCTTAAATAACCGTTAACACCCCTCAAACCATGCATTTCACTCAAGAAACCGATATGATGATCGGTGCCAAGGATTACCCCGCTATTTCCATCATACTTCCGACTCATCCGCAGTATCCCGGCTTCAAGGCGGATAAGGAGCACATGATAGAGCTGGTCCGTCGGGCGGAAGACCAGCTTGCAGCACGCTTCAGCAAGCATAAGACGGGACTGTTGATGGATCGACTGCATGAAGCCATCGCCGGCATAGATTATACTTCCCTTTCGGAGTCACTGGCCATTTACGTCTCCGAGGGAACCAGTAAGGTGATTCACCTTCCATTCGAGGTTTCGGAAAAGGTCATCGTGGACGACTCCTTTGAAGTACGTGACCTGATTTATTCCGCCAAGCTGAACCGGCAATATCTGCTGGTGTCGGTCACCAAGAACGGGGTCCGGACCGCAATCGGCTTCGGCAACGCTTTGCTGCCGGTCAAGTACAAAGACATGCCTCGAAATATCCACGATGTGAAGAACAGCCATTCCTTGCCCGGTTGGGATTACCTGGATACGGAGGCCTATGACGAGAATAATCTCCGTAATTACCTTCACTTCATCGACGAAACGGTTCGCAAGGCGGTCGGAAACGAGGACCTTCCGATCATCTTCGCCGGTGATGTAAAACTGTTAGGATATCTCCGGACGGGTGCGACAGTCGCTCCGAAGGTCATCGGTTACATCGAGGGAAATCTGGATCATGCGACGGTTCCTGAAATTCGCCAAAAGGTCCAGCCTATCCTGGACGGACTGAACAAGAAACAGGAAGAGGAGGCAATGCTGTTGCTGCAGCATTTTGTCAGCAAGAACCAGTTTTCTGCAGGTATAGCAGAAGTATGGCGTTCTGTCAGCGAGGGAAAGGCCCGTCTGCTGCTTGTTGAAAGGGATTACAGGGAAGCCGGTATGCTCGGAGATGACGAGTATACCTTCATCCCCGGCGAACCAGTCTCCGCGCCCCACCGTCTTGTCGCAGATGCTGTCGATGACCTCATCGAACATGTGATCCGTCACAAAGGCGATGTGCAATTCGTGCCGGACGGAACACTGGCTCAGTTCCAGCGCATTGCATCGGTGAACCGTTACTGAACAAGTCCCTGAAAACTTTTCATCGCCATGAAGAAGATCTTCGTCCCTACCGATTTCTCTCCCGGCGCGGAGCATGCGTTGCGTTTCGCCTGCGAGTTGAACAGGAAGCTGAAGGCGACCATCGTGTTGCATCACTCCTTTCTGATCCCTGTCTATGCAACAGAGGTCCCGGTCTTGCTGCCTACGGATGCCGAGTTGCATAAATCTTCTGAGGAAGGCTTGCGTCAACTAAAGGAACGCTTCCGTGCAGACTACCCTGACATGCGTTTTGAGACACTCGTCACCGCAGGATACGCCGAAGAGGAAATTGCAGAAACCGCCCGGCAACATCATGCCGATCTGGTCGTTATGGGCACCAAGGGAGCGTCCGGTCTGCGTGAGGCGCTGATCGGCACCATCACTGCATCTGTCATGGAAAAATCCGGGTGTCCGGTGATGGCTGTTCCCGCCGAGTCTTCCTGGAAGAATTTCGACCGCATCGTTTTCGCCACCGGATATGCCGAGGGCGATTTCGCAAACGCAGAGTGGATGATCTCCTTCGCCCGGCAGCTGGACGCTGAAGTGGTGCTCCTGCATGTCGCTTCAGATAAGAACGACAGGACGTATGAATTCGACGCCATGGAGCGCTTCATGGAGCGACTTTCGGAAGAAAGCCGTTATCCGAAACTCGGCTTCAAGCTGCTGGACGGGAAAGACGTCTATGAAGCAGTGGGTCTTTATCTGGAAGAGATACGTGCAGATCTTGTGGCCATGACGATACATCATCGCAATCTGACGGAGAAGTTGTTTGAGCGAAGCCTTACAAAGCGTATGGCCTATCATACCCGGATACCCCTGATCGCCTTCCACGAGGCCTGAGGACGTTCATCTTTTCTGTCATGTCCGTTCACGCCTATCTCGAACATTCCGGCCGACTGCTGTATGCGATGGCTGCAATTGACGGTGCGCCGGTCCGACGGGAGGTTGAAAGGGTACACAGGGATATCTTAAAGCTGACATCCGTTGATGAGCGGAAGGGTGGAGGGCCGGACTGGCTTCTGGCAATGGTGTCCTTTGACCAAGCCGTTGACAATGATGTTCGCCCGTCTGCCATACTCCAGGAATTCGAGTCGTATGCCACAGGCCAGGGTTTTCATCATGTCTCCCCCGTATTACGTCATGCGCTTTGGGAACTGCTTCGGAAAACAGCTGATTCGGCGGGTGGGGTTAGCAGACCGGAGGAGGGATTGCTGGACCGATTACATGGAATTTTGAAACCTGAACTGCCGTGAAAAAAAGAAAAGGTAACCTATCCTTGGGTTCGGTCAGTGGCATCCGCATCTACCTTCACTGGTCTTTTTTCCTGCTGCTGATATATCTGGTAGTCTCGGAGTTGATGAAAACCGGAAGCTGGACTGCTTCGTTGCAGTTGACCTTGTTTGTCCTTTCCGTCTTCGCCACCGTTGTCCTGCACGAATTGGGCCATGCTTTGACCGCCAAGCGATATGGATGCAGGACGAAAGATATAGTTCTCCTGCCTATTGGCGGTGTCGCCCGGATGGAGCGATTGCCCGAGGTGCCGTCTCAGGAAATAAAAGTGGCTTTGGCTGGTCCGGCAGTAAACGTGATCCTGGCGGCGCTGACCTACCTGCTTTTCTTTCGTTCAATCCCGTTGCCGGAGGCGTCTTCCCTGAGCCAACCGGATGCTGTGTCCTGGCCTGCCCATTTCTTCTACGCAAATCTCGTGCTCGCACTTTTCAACCTGCTGCCTGCATTTCCGATGGACGGAGGCAGGGTCCTCCGCGGTCTGCTCTCTTTGCGTATGGATCGCCTTGCCGCCACGCGGGTAGCTGCACGTCTGGGTCAGTTCATGGCGTTCCTGATGTTCGTTGCCGGGATTTTCTACAATCCGATGCTGGTGTTCATCGGCATTTTCATTTTCTTCGGGGCGCAGATGGAGGCCGATTATCTACTCAGCAGGTCGATGCTGAAAGGTGTCACGGTAGGCGATATTGTGATGCGTCCCCTGGCGACCATTCCTGCCGGGGTGACAGTTGGAGAAGCGGGGAAGGCATTGCTTGACTCACAATCATCCCGGTTCATCGTCATGGAGGGCACACAGCCCGTAGGTTCGATCGACCGCAAGATCCTGTTGCATTCGCTGGAGGAATTCGGCCCTGATAAACCGCTTACTCAATGCATGCGCACCGGTTTGCCGGTGTCCGACAGCGGGGAGTCACTTGAAGAGGTCTATAATCGCATGCAGTCGGGTAATGACCAGCTGATCCTGGTAAGGAAAGGGGCCGTCATTGACGGATATGTGGACCTTGAAAACATACTGGAATTCATTTTACTCCGGCAGGCGGCGATGAAAGGCCGGAAGTTCGAAGTTCATCCCTGATCACGTAAAAGATGCAGCCTGTTAATCTTGTCTTGTCCGGAGGTGGTGTTCGGGGAGTCGCGCACCTCGGTGTCATCAAAGCGCTTATGGAACGAGGAATGGTCATAGATGCCATTTCGGGCGTCAGCAGCGGCGCACTCGTAGGTGCTTTCATTGCTGCGGGATATGAACCGGAAGAGACACTTGAAATTTTCCGGGAGCACCGTCTTTTGCAGCTGGTGCGGCCGAGGCTTGATGACGGACTGTTCTCGATCCGGAAGATGGGCGAGGTCCTGAAGAAGTATTTTCCGCAAGACCGGTTTGAGAAGCTGAACCTCCCGCTGATTGTCAGCTGCAGCGACCTGACCGAAGGACATACGGATTTTTTCACGCAAGGTGAGCTCATCCGACCGCTGATGGCTTCCTGTTCCATACCTGTTCTTTTCCAGCCGGTAATAATAGAAGGCAATCAACTGGTCGACGGAGGATTTCTCAACAATCTCCCGGTGGAGCCGTTTGTGGAAGAGGATATGACGATTGTCGGAGTTCATGTGAATCCGTGGCACTCCGGGTTGCAAAGCGATTCCCTCTTCCAGGTCATGGAGCGCGTGATCACCTTGGGGGCCTGGCAGACCGTCAAATCACGTAAAAGGTCTTGTGATCTGTTCCTGGAGCCGCCGCGCCTTTCCGAATACGGAATTTTTGACGATGCGCACCTGGAGGAACTGTTCGATATCGGCTACTCCTTTGCCAAGTCCCGTCTCGAGCGCATGACGGAACTCCCGCACAACCACTTGAGGTGAGGAGTCATTTTTTCGTGCTCTCGTTTCCCAGAAGGATCGAAAGTGTTTTAAGCTTTTCCGTACGGTCAGCTACCAGTTTCAGTATCGCCGTGTAGGGGATGAAAAGTATCATACCTGCAGCGCCCCAGAGCAGCCCTCCTGCCAGGATCATCACAATGGTTACCAGAGTATTGATGCTGAGCCTGCTGCTTACCGCCATCGGGAAAATCAGATTGGCTTCGAGATACTGGACGAAGGCGAAAACTGCGACGACTCCCAACGGGTACCAGACGGAGTCATAGGTCATCCAGGCGAATGTGATCGGGAGCAGCGACGCCACCATGATGCCGACATAGGGAATGAAGGTAAGGATCGAAGCGATGAAGCCGAACAGGATGGCATGGGGGATTCCCAGCAGGAGCAGTCCTATGCTGTTCAGTGCGCCGACAACCAGGTATACGATGCCCATGCCCTTCATGAAGTTATAATAGGCGGTGATCGAATCACGAAGCAGGTGTGTGATCGAAGAGCGTTCGATGTCCGGGAAGATCCTGCATAGGACTTCCACCCACCGTTCGCGGGTATAAAGGATCAGCCCGGCAAGGATGGGCACCAGGATGAAAAGGACCAGATTGACAACCGAGGAGTAGAGAAGGTCTTTTGCGGACGAAAGCATGCTTCCGGAAGAGCCGGACATCCATTGTTTCATGAACACGTTCTGTTCGTCGATAGTCAGGTGAAAACGTGCCTGCAGGTAAGCTTGGAGCTCGTCAAGGCTGGAGAAAAATTTTCCCCGTATCGCAGGCCATTCGTTGGCAAACAAGGCGAACTGGCTGAAAAGCAGATATAGCAACAACAGCAGGAGTAGTGCTGCTCCCGTAAGCCCAATTCCAATCGCGAGTCCGCGAGGAATACCTTTGTCTTCCATCCATTTGCACACCGGGTAAAGGAGGAAGCTGACCAACAATGCAAAGCTGAGAGGTACGAACACCGACCTGCATAGATAAAGCATCGATCCCGCCGCGAGGATCACGATCAGGTAGTCCGCCATCCTGCGGAGCTTCCTGCCTTCATATTCACTTTCCGCTGCCATGCTGCATCTTTAGGGGTTTACTTTTCTTCTCCGTTGATTCGTTTTCCCGGGCTGCCTTCCGGAAATAGCCTCTTGTCAGGAAGTTGTGTTTGAGTGCTTCCATGTTCTGGTTGAGTTTCACGGCGCTTGAATCGATGTACTGGATCGAGCGGCGTAATTGGAGCGCCATCGCCGTATCGCGGATGATTGCAGCAGCACTGCCTTTTCCGCCGGAAATCTCCTCCAGCAGCTTGTTGATCTGGATAGAGGCCGATTCGATCCGTTCACTGGAGGTATGCAGGTGTGCCATGGTTTCCTCCAGATTCACCGCTACGCTGCTTGAATCCTTTACCAAGGCTCCGAGCGCTCCTTTTCCCGACCGGACATCGCTGGTCATTTTCGAAAGCGCCAGTGAGAAATTGTTCAGATTGACAGAGATTGATTCTATGTTGGACAATGTGTTTTCAAAGCCGCCCGCCACGGTCGTGTCCATCAGCATCGTGTATAGCGTGCCCCGGCTCCCGATCAGCTTGTCGGTGAGGTCAATCAGGTTCGAGGATATGCGTTCTACATTCATGTTCGTTGTTTCAAGCGTGCGCAACATCTTTTCAGTATCGACGGCTTTGATGGAGGGGAGCATTTCGCCTTCCTCGGCGACAGGCTGATCCGTGCTTCCCGGTTCTATGTTCACCAGCTTGTTCCCCATGAGTCCGTCCGTTCCGATGGAGGCGATGGAATTCCTGCGGATGATCGTTTCCATTTTACGTAGTATGGAAAGACGGACCTCGATCGTCGTGTCATTGACGATATCGATACCGTCGACGGTGCCTACATCGATACCTGAATAACGGACGTTATTCCCCAGCTGCAGTCCGCCGATGTCGTCGAAGCGGACCGTCAACGTGTAGGTGTTTCCGAAAAGATTACGGTTCTTGCCGATGAGATACAAGCCTGCTATGAGTAGCAGTGATCCGGCTATGACGAAGATCCCGAGTTTGACCCGGTGGTTGGTTTCAGTGTTCATTCGGATACGTTTTCAAAAAAAGAGTTTACCGCGGGGTCTCCGGAATGCTGCAGTTCCCGGAAAGTCCCCGACGCATGATTGATCCCGTTTATCATCACACACATGCGGTTGGCGGTAAGACGGGAGCAGAACATGTCATGGGAAATGATGATCGAGGAGGTATTGTATTTTTTCTGCATCTGCAGCATGAGCATACTGATTTCCCGGCCGGTGATCGGATCAAGGCCGGTGGTCGGTTCGTCGTACAGCATGATCTCAGGGTGCAAGACGAGGGAACGCGCCAATCCGATCCGCTTGCGCATGCCGCCGGAAAGCTCGGAAGGCATAAGGTCGGCTGCGTGGGACAGACCGACATTGTTGAGTGTCTCCATGATGATCTCGCTAATCTCCTGTTCTGTTCGGCTTTTACCGTGACGTCGAAGCGGGAATGAGAGATTCTCCTTTACCGTCATGCTGTCGTAGAGGGCGCTGCTTTGGAACACGAAGCCGATCCGGGCACGCATGGTGTCAAGTTCCTGCCGGGACAATGATGACACTTCCTTGCCAAAGACCCTTATCGATCCTTCATCGTATGGAAGTAGTCCCACGATACACTTTATCAGTACCGACTTTCCGCAACCGGAACGTCCCAGCACGACAACGTTCTCTCCTTCTTCTACGGTAAGGTCGAAGCCGGTCAGCACCTTATTGCTGCCGAAGGCCTTCTTCAATCCTTTTATCGCTATGACAGGTTCCGGCATGTTGCAAGTATCATAGGAGTCCGAGGAATTCGGTGATCTGCACTGCAATGAGGTCGATGATGAAGATTAACAGCGAGGAGACCACGACAGCACTGTTGGCCGATCGGCCTACACCTTCTGTGCCTTTACGGGAATTGTATCCTTTATAGCATCCCACCAATCCGATGGCGAAGCCGAAAAAGAAGGATTTGATGATCGAGGGCACCGCATCGCTGAATTCCGTCGATTCGAAAACCTGGTGGAAATACAGCTGCATGGAAATACCTCCTTTGAGGTTCACCGCAAGATACGATCCGTACAGGGCGATGGTGTCGCCGAGCACGACGAGTATAGGCACCATCAGCGTGGTCGCGAGCATACGTGTCACGGCGATATACTTGAATGGATTCGTACCGGAAACCTCCATCGCATCGATTTGTTCGGTCACGCGCATCGAGCCCAGCTCGGCACCGATGCTTGACCCGATCTTGCCTGCGCAGATAAGGGCGGTGATAACCGGCCCTATCTCTCGGATGATGGAGATTCCCACCATGGCCGGCAGCCATGCTTCCGCACCGAATTCCACCAAGGTGGGTCGCGACTGCAAGGTCAGTACCAATCCTATGATGAAGGAAGTGATGGCGACAAGCGGTAATGATTTGTAGCCGATCTCATAGCATTGCCGCAACACTTCCCTGAATTCGAAGGGAGGCTTGAATACCTGCTTCAGGAAGCCTCCGGCGAATTCGGCCGTCCCGCCGGTCTCTTCAAAGAAATCGAGCCACGTTTTTCGGAAGTTGGGCGATGATTTTGGCATAAGGGGAGCGATCCGGAACGGTCTGTCATAGACAGGGTGCGACGGACCTTAATGCGCTTTGAAAAGTACGAAATGCCACCGATTGCGACATGATTTTTATCATTCCAGCACGACTTAGCTTCCGGATTCATCCCCCGGCAGTATCTTTAGCATCGAGTTAGAGGAAACATGGAGGAAAAAACGGTTAAATCCGAGCGTACGCGTACACTCTGGCGTCAGCTGGGTCCGGGATTGATAACGGGCGCAAGCGATGACGATCCTTCCGGTATCGCCACCTACAGCCAGGCAGGAGCCGCCTTCGGATTGAACACGCTTTGGACATCCTGGCTGACGTTTCCGCTGATGGCTTCCATGCAGGAGATGTGCGCCCGTATCGGCTTGGTGACCTCCTCCGGACTTACAGGTGTCCTGAAACGTCATTACCCCAGGCCGCTACTGTATGTCATGATACTTTTCAGTTTTCCGGCTATCACCTTGAATATCGGGGCTGATATTGCGGGAATGGGTGCGGTAGCCAATCTGCTGTTCCCCTCGGTCCATCCGGCAGTCTTCTCCGTATTCTTCACGGGCCTGCTTTTGTTTGTCATCATATACCTTCCTTACCGCAAGCTGGCAGCCATCATGAAATGGTTGTGTCTGGGGTTGCTCAGCTACCTCATAGTCCCTTTCCTTATCGGTCTGGAATGGAAAAAGGTCGCAGTAGCCACCTTCGTGCCCGACTTCTCCTTTGACCGTTCCTATCTGCTGATACTGGTCGGTGTACTGGGGACTACCATATCACCCTATATGTTCTTTTGGCAGACAAGCATGGAAGTCGAGGAGCAGGAAGAGCTGCGGCTGGTCGTAGACAAGAAGCTGCTTTCCGAGATGAGGACGGATGTGGATTTCGGCATGTTTTTCTCCTGTCTGGTGATGTTCTTCATCATGCTTTCTACAGGTGCGCTGCTTCATCCGGCCGGGCTGACTGACATCCAGACTGTCGACCAGGCAGCTAGCGCACTTCTTCCTTTGGCCGGATCTGCCGCCTATCTGCTGTTCGCTGTCGGCATCCTTGGCACCGGATTCCTTGCCGTACCTGTTCTGGCCGGATCGCTTTCCTATATCACCTCCGAGACGTTCGGTTGGACGGAGGGGTTGAACAAGAAATTCCACGAAGCAAAGGGCTTTTACATCGTCATGATCTTTTCCGTCGCAGTCGCTTTACTTATCAATTTCGTGGGCATCTCTCCCGTGCAGTCCCTGCTCTATACGGCTGTCTTGTACGGACTTACTTCCCCGGTGATGATCGCCATCATCCTCCATATCTGCAACAACCGGAAGATCATGGGAGATTTCATCAATGGCCGTCGCTCGAACCTGCTGGGCGCCATCACCTTGATTCTGATGACCGCCGCAGCGGTAGCCCTTATCGTAGTGACTCTTTTACTTTAGGTCGCCGGCTGACCTTTGTCATGTCCTCCCGGACGCTTGCAGGAGTATATTCGAAAAAAATCCTTGTCATGAAAAAGAACATGGGAGCGACGGACCGTTCTGTCCGTATCATTCTGGCAGTGCTTTTCTCCATCTTGTATTATACGAAAACCGTCACCGGTAATTGGGGAATCGTATTACTGGCCCTTGCAGGAGTCTTCCTGCTCACCTCAGTAGTTTCCTTCTGCCCTTTATACCTGCCATTCGGCTTTAACACATCGAAGAAGGCTTAAATGCCTCCGGTATCCGACTTCATCTTCAAGGACCGGCTGGCGGCCGCCTCGGCGCTTCTCTCCGCACTCCGGTCCTACAAAGGTCGTAAGGGTATCGTACTGGCCGTGCCCCGCGGCGGGATCCCAATTGGGCGTGTCGTGGCAGACGGTTTGGGTTGGCCGCTCGAGCCGGTGATGATCAAGAAAATCGGGCATCCGGACAATCCCGAGTATGCCATCGGCGCCACGGGCATTCAGGAAGTATTTCTTGAAGAAAGATTTTCTGATATCGACCCGCGTTACCTGGAGGAAGAGACCGCGCGTCTGCAACGACTGCTTGTAGCAAGGCAGCAGCTTTTTCTGCACGGCAGGAACCCGTTGGAACTTTCCGGAAGGACCGTCATTATTGTCGATGACGGCGCGGCGACCGGTAAGACCTTGGTTTCCGCAGTGAAGCTGGTGCGCCGCGAGCATCCTTCATCGATCATCGTGGCGGTTCCTGTAGCTTCAGCCGAAGCGGTCGAAAGACTCCGCGCCGAAGCGGATGAGGTGGTTTGCCTGCACTTGCCCGCTGGTTTTTTCGGAGTCGGACAGTTCTACGAGGAGTTTCCGCAGGTGGAGGATGAGGAAGTAGAAAAACTGCTGAACCGGTGAATGGTGGAGTCCATGCGCCAACCCTCGCGACTCACTGTTCCTCCTCGATCTTTTCAGAACGTACGCTTCCTGACTTGCTGAACTTATTTGTATAGTATTTCAACTGGTCGAAGAAGCGGTCGATCCAGCCGTAAACTTTTCGTTCGAAAGACGTCTCCGTCTTGAAAACGAAACGCTGCAGCAGCATGCTGATTCCCATGAAAACTCCGTTCCTGAGGAATTCACCCTTGTTGATGTTGATGCCAGTCAGCTTTGAAAGTGCCCGCATGAGGATGTTCTCCGGCCGGAATTCGGCTTTTACGTTCTCATAATCATCCAGCAGGTTTTTTTCAAGCTCTTTTGTCTCCACCTTCAGTTGGCGGATACGGTTACGTAACTCGTCCAGGTTTCGGATAGCAGGCTTAGTCATGATGGTCCTCTTTTAGAAGTGAACGGATAATTCCTCCCGCGACGGGCCGCTTTATCCAACGGTCGCGATTCAGGTAAAAGAGAAAGCCGATAAGAGCATAGGCCAAGGCCACAGTAGCAAACCCCAGATAATTCTTCCCGAAAATCTCACCAAGATAAAGAGCGGCCGCTACGCTGAGAAAAGTAAGAACCGTCACCCAAACAACCGCAAAAGTCAGCCTTGCGACGAACTCGCCGCTGAGTACGCTGCCTTTTTCCACCAACTGCAGTTTTCCTAACTCCGCGCGCTTCTCGACATATTGTTTCGCATGTCCGACCAGATCGTCGACAGGATGGTTTTTTGTCATTGCAATCGCTTATTGATAAAAAATCGGTTAGACCATATCACTTTCATCGTACCCGTTCATGGACGCCATCTTTTCCCGTATCTTCTCTTTGATGGCATCTCCGGCCTTATTGCCGGCTTTTCGCGCCTCATCCACGATCTTCTTCCTGGTCTCGGAACCTTTATCCGGTGCGAGTAATACTCCCAAAAGGGCTCCTAGTGCGACACCGCCCAGCAATGCCAGCAGGACGCGTCCGTTGTTTCCTTGATTTTCCATGGCGGATAGATTTATGCCCGAAAGTTAACATATGCTCCGGATGCAAGCCATGATATTCGTCAGTAGCCCTCAAAGTTGTATTTCAACCGCAGGAAAAGCGCATCCGCCCGATTGCCCCAATCCTCTTCCTGCCTTGAAAAATAAGCTTGACCGGTCAACAACAGTTCGAGGTCATCGGCAAGTCTCCAGGTGACTCCCGGGAAAGCGATAAGGTTGGAGGATGTTCCTCCGTAGATGGCGGCAAGCTGCAAGGACCACTTCGGCGAGAGTTCTTTCATTGCGCCGCAATATGCCGACATCCGGAACGGCATCAGCTGCTTCGGTGAGAGCAGTATGACAGGACTTGCGGAAGTGAAAGCATCCGATGATTCTGCCGCTTTCTCCTGCCAGAGACAGGAAACGAACAGGTACCAATCGCCTTTAAAGGTATAATCCACGGTGGACGAAAAACAGGTCTGAGCGGATTTGCCTGCTTCAGGAAAGTAGCGGTTTATTTCACCTTTGAATCCCGCTTCGAGGATGTTTCCTGCCCAGCCAAGGCCTGCAACTGCCTGCCGCCGGTAGGAACCGAAAGAGAATTGAAGGTCGTAGGTTTTCAGATGGGTACGATAAATACCCGCCGCCACCGTACTTCCGAACTTTCCGGGAGCATACGCTACTTCGGCTGCGCGACGGTCCCGAAGATCGTATTGGATACGCACGGCATCGGTACCGGGACGCTCTTCGTAATCGAAATCGAGTATGTTGTAGGCATTGAAGAGGTCGTTCGGATTCCATACGAGGTTGGTTCCCCAGTTTATCCTTTGTTTGCCCACACGCACGTCCCATGCTCCTTTCTGATAACCGGCATAGGCCCGATCCGCTTCTGCGAATACCGTGATTTTCTGCCGGTCGATGTCACTGAGGATTTCCGGCCTGAAATGTTTTTCAGGGTGTTTAAGTGACTCCCCGAAGTAGGGTCTGCTTTCGTAGAGATGGCCTCGGAAAAGCCGTATTCGCAGGTCAGTACGGATGTATAAATGTTCTCCTGCGTCGTAACGCATCATCAGCCTTTGATGAAGCAGCTGTCCGGACAGGAAGGTGTCCGGGACCCGCACATAATCGGTTTCGTGCAGGAGTTTCACATATCCGTTAAATGAAAATTCGCCTTTTGCTGCCGCCGGTCGCGCAGATATGAGGAACAGGATCGCCGGTAGCAACCAACGTATGCGCATGGCTTCAGCGTCGGATATCTGAAATCACTTTTCCGTCCTGCAAGGTTACGACTCTCCTTGCCCGGTCGATCACACGCTGGTCGTGTGTGGAGAAGAGGAAGGTCATATTCTCCTCTCGGTTCAGTTTCAGCATCAGGTCCAGCAGGTTTGACGCGGAAACCGAGTCCAGGTTGGCGGTCGGTTCGTCTGCAAGCACGAACTGAGGCTTTGATGCCAGTGCACGTGCCACCGCCACCCGTTGCTGCTGCCCCCCGGAGAGTTCTGAGGGACGTTTGTCCGCCTTGTCTTCCAAGCCGGTCTCACGCAGCAGCTCTTTCACACGCTTTTCACGCTCTTCGCGCGATCTCTTCTGTAGCAGTAGAATGAACTCGATGTTTTCCTTCGCGGTGAGCACCGGAATAAGATTGTACGACTGGAACACAAAGCCGATATTATTCAGCCGGAAATCAACGAGCTCTCTTTCCGAGAGAGAGGTAATGTCAATGCCGTTGATGATGACTTTGCCGGCTGTTGGCCGGTCGAGACCTCCGATGAGGTTCAGCAGAGTCGTCTTCCCCGATCCGGATGGTCCTACCAATGCTGTGAATTCCCCCCTTTCGATGTGTAGGTGCACGTTGTCCACGGCCCTGATAGGGACGGTCTTTTCATCATAGATACGGCTGACTTCGTGGGTGTCGATGACGGTGTTTTCCATGGGGTTCATTTTCGGATGGCATCTCCCGGACGTATCTGCAAGGCGCGGTAGGCCGGTATGAGGGAGGCCAGGAGGGAAGTGACGATCACCATGACGGAGACCGTGAGGTAATGCCGTAGCTCCAAGGTCGGATAGACGGTGTGCGCGTAGCCGAAGTTTGAAAAAACGTCTTTAAAGCGCTCGAAGGAGATGCCTTTTCGATGAAGCCATTCCACCGTGCCCGCAGCGGCAATAAGTCCGGCAGGGGCTCCGGCAAGCACCAACATCACCGTTTCATAGACGACCATGATGAAAAGCCTTCCTTTGTTCATCCCCAGGGCCATCAGCATTCCGATTTCTCGTTGCCGTTCCAGTGTCGACATCAGCATGGTATTTACGATGCCGAAACCGATACCCAGGAAGATGATCGCCATGAAGATGTAGATCATCTCGTCCACAACACTTACCACATAATCGGTTTCCGGTGAAAGCGTGCGCCAGGTCTCGGTCTTCACCTCGGGAAATCGCTTTAGAAGTTCATTGCGGACACTGTCGGGTTCGATACCGGGTTTTAACAGTACAGCCAGCTCGTTGAATTTTCCCTCGGTGCCGGCTAACCGGTTGAGTGTCGTCCGGTTCACAAAGACGGTCTGCTCGTCGAACGGAGAGTTTTCCGTGCGGAAAACGCCGCAAACCTTAAAGGCGCCCGCGGTGATCTCCGACTGTGTATCGTTGAAGGTGACAATCAGTTTTCCTTTCGGTTTCAGCTTCAGTTTTTTCATCAGTCGTTCCCCCACCACTACTCCATAAGGCTCACTGGCGTCGATATAATGTCCGAAGATCATTTTCTGAGCGATCGACGTAGTAGTGCGCTCGGCGGCCGGATCTATGCCGAAAACGTTCGCTCCCCGGCTTCCGGAGGCGGTCGATACCATAGCGGTCACCAGTGTGCGTGGTGCTAAAGACATCACCCGTGGGTCACGGGAGAGTGCCACGCGGATTTCCTCTTCGTCCGGAATACTGAAGCGGAGGTCATAATCCTCCTTGAAGCGGGGATGATGCAGTTGCAGGTGCGAGGTCTCAACGGAAATCGCTGACTCCACCTGACGTTCACCGACTCCGTAATAAAAAGCCATCAGGGATACTCCGGCCCAAAGTCCGGTAGCCACTGATGTCATGATGACCATGCTTCGGACCGGATGCCTCCAAATGTTTCTCCATGCGGTTTTAAGTAACATGACGTTCAGCTGTTTTTCATGGAGGTGAGCGGGTCCATACGCAGTGCCGACAAGTAAGGGTAGCTTCCGAGAACTGCTGAAAGCAGGAAGACGATTCCGGCCTGCTGCAGGAAAATGATCGGATCCACCGTGGCGGGGAATACAGGTTCGAACCCGAACTGGATGAAGACCTCTGCCGTCCTGCCGGAAAAACGTATGGGTCGTTCCGTCAGATAATAGACCAGCGGCAGGCTGATCAGCGCACCGGTTAATGCCCCCAACCCGCCAAGGAGCAAGGTCTCTCCGAAAAGGACGGCTCCCAGTCGTTTTCTGGTCATACCGACCGCCAGCAGCATCCCGTTCTCCCTGCGCCGTTCGTTCGTCATCATGATCAAGGTCCCGAAAATACCGAACGCTATCACCACGTACAGCACGCCAATCTCAATGTAAAAGAAGACTGTGTCGGCCTTGATATGACTGTCGATGTCGGGAAGGATCTGTTGCCAAGTCACCACCTCGTATGCGTTGCCGATACGGTCCGCAATCTCCGACCTTTTTTCGCTCAGATTTCGGTCGTCTTTCAGCAGCACTACTGCGGAAGTGATCCTGTCGGGCGCACTGAACAGGTCACGGCCGGTTGCAATGTCGATGTAGGCCAGGGATTTGTTCAGTCCGGGAGAGGCGAAATGTACGATTCCGCTGACGGGATATTTACCGGCTGCGATGTTCCCTTCGTATCCCTGTCCGAATACCACTACTGTGTCGCCTGTTGATACCGCAAGGTCATCGGCCAGTCCCTCCGCCAGCAAGATACCTGCTCCGGAAATGAACTTGCCGGTTACGATCCTTTTTCGGAGCGCCGTCAATTTATCCTCGATATCGGGCTCAGTGGCGATGATCATGCTGCCCTTTGTGACAGAATCGCCGCTGATGAGACAATATGATTCCAGCCTCGGGAGCAGCGTATAAGCCGTATCAAAGGAGGCTGACATCCTTTCTTGCAGACTGTCGAATTCAAGCGAGTTGTCGAGTGTCGGTTCCTCCTGATAGCCGTTCCTGTGTATCTGAAGATATCCCGTATGCATTCCCGCTACGTTCCGTATCAAATGACGGAATACACCCATCTGAAGCGAACGGAAAGAAATGGCCAGTAACACGGCGAAGGAGACGGAGGCCATGGTGATCAACGACCTGCGTTTGTTGCGGAAAAGGTTTCTCCAGATCAGTCGGACGATCATTTCCCTTGTTGCAGTTTCTGCGGCGTGAAGCGTTCAGGATCCATCGGAATGTCGAACCGCAACTCCGTATACGTCATCACGGTCTTGTTGCCGGGCTTTTTCAGCGGGGACATCTCCAGTCTGCACGGAATCCTCATCCCACCCATGACACCGATGTCGCCGCCGGTCATCGTGTTGACCAATTCCCCTTCCTCATCGAAGTAAAGGGCCTTGAGAAGCATGCGGTCTTTTTTATCGATCATCAATACTATCTTCCCCCATACGACAGCTGCTTCCGGATGCGGGGTCAGCTCTATGCGGTAGCAGTCAAGTCCGGCAACCGTCTCTGAACCCATGAGGCGGTGTTCGTAGTCCTTAACGATGCTGGCTTCTTTGACCAGGTCATCATTGGTGAAATCGGTTCCCATCCATGACTGGCTCATCATGGACGGTGGCAGTTTGATGGTGCGCTCTATCGTAGGCAGCCAGTTCCATACCTCCTTGTCCCTGCGCAGGAAAGAGGTCCCTCGGTCTTTCGCCGGGCTTAGGATGCGGATCAGGGAAAGACTGTCTCCCATCGTCCATGCTTCCAGCTGCAGTTCTCTGAAATAGGTCGGGCGTTCAGTCCTTAGGGTCAGTTTGGCATAGGATGTCTTTCCCTTCATACGTTGATCGGCCTGTCGAACAATTTCCCGTGCATCCTGAGCAAGTGAACCGTGGGCTATGTTGGCCAACAGTAAAACACAGATCAAAATCTTCGCGACAGTTTGCATTACCGATGCAGTATCAATACCGGCAGTTCCGCCTTGTGGACTACCTTTTCCACATGGTCGCGTCCCAGCAATCGCCCGATCAGTGAATGCCTGTGCGGTTCCATCACGATGAGGTCGGCGCCCGAATCCCTGGCAATGGCCAGGATGCTTTCTGTAATCTGTTCGGTTTCAGGGAATGAATATGTGTGGGGGATGTGGGTGAAACCCGGTTCAAGGGTCTCCATGATGCGGTCCTTGTCCGCCGGCTCCCGGTGCTGTTGCAGATGTACGATCTCCAGTTCGGCGCCGTATCGATTGCACCAGTCGGTGAGCAGACGATTTGTTTCGCTGTCTGCAACGTCATTTCCGTCCGTAGCGAACAGGATGTGTTTGGGTTTCCTGAAGCTGCTGGCACCGGGGAGGAGCAACAGGGGTCGATTACTCTTCCTGGACACGCTTTCGGCAGGATTCACCGTGAGCAGATCCTGTATCTCGGATTCTTCCCGCATACCCATCACGATCAGGCTGGCATCCAGATACGTCCCCATATCGATGATTTCCTTCCCGGTATGACCGTTCCGTGAATGGAGGAATATCCTGGTTCGCGGAAGCCTGTCGCTTTCAAGCAGCCCTGCGAGTTGCTTCAGTCGTGATTCCGTTTCCTTTTCAAGCTCTTCCGTCGTTATGATCAACTCAATGGGCAGTGTCTGCAGCGGATTCGGGACATGATAGACGTTCACCAGGTGCAACTCAGCACCCTCTTCGCCGGCTATAAGTGCGGCAGCCTTGGCCGCATGGAACGAGGTGTCCGTAAAATCGACCGCTGCAAGTATCTTTTTCATGATATGATGGATTAAGATCCTGCAAATAGCCTTTTAATGGTCGTTTGGCACCTGACCAAAGTCAGGTTTTTCTTTGATACCTGTCATGCAATCGGTTAGTCGTTTGCCCCACTTTTGTTTTAAAATCTGATCAGATGTCGATCCTTAAAAGACTCCTCCTTAGTTTCGCCGTATTACCGCTAATGGCCGGTGCTCAGCCCATCGCAGTGCAAAGCGGTTTTGAATGGGGATGGGTCACCCTCGTGTTACTCTGCATGTCAATGGTGTTGGTGGTGCTTTTCGCCTTGTCCAAAGCCATTGATTCACTGGCCGACCGAATCCGCGAGAAGGGGCGATAAGGGCACTTTAAGAAGCTTTACAATGAGCCGATAGCATGAAATCCATCCTCTGTCCTGTAGATTTCTCGTCCGATTCGACGGCTGCGGCGCTGTACGGAGCTGCATTGGCTGCAAGCCTGCACGCCCGCTTGCATCTTGTGCATTGTTACGACATTATTCCGCTGTTCGAAGACACACCCATGAAGGCGGTCCGCGAGGCGGAATTACAGTTAATGTCTTTGGCCGAGGCAAGGCTTACCCGGCTGCTGAGACGACTTAAGAAGGAAAATCCGGGACTTCTTGCCGAAAAGATACTTGCAGAGGGTCCTGCCGGCGTACGCATACCGGAAATCGCCAGCGACAAAGGAATGGATCTCGTGGTAATGGGCTCGGTCGGCTCCGGCAGGATGAAGCGTGTCATGATGGGGAGTACGGCTGCCCGTGTGATCCGCGATGCTCCCTGCGCCGTCCTGACCGTTCCCAAGGAAGCGGTGTACAAAGGTTTGCGAAGGATGGCTTACGCCACGGATCTTCACGACGACAATCTGCGTGCGGCCACTACCATTCTGCCTTTTGCCCGTCACCACGACGCGGAGCTGGCATTTGTGTTCGTAGACGACCGTCATCTATTACATGACGACGAGAAGGTGACTGCCCTGACACGCCGTATACGGAGCCGTATTCGCTATCCGAAACTTTCAGGTTTTATCGCCAAGGATACCGAGGTCGTAAGAGGTCTCGGAAATTTCCTTAAGAAATATCCCGCAGACATGCTGGTCATGTTCTCCCACCAGCGCCATTTCCCTGAAACGTTGCTCCATCAGAGCGTTACCAGGCTGGTTTCCCATCGCCTGCGTGTACCGCTGCTTTCGCTGAACCATTCGGATCGTCCTGTCCTCTGACAACCGGTCGGCTGACGAGTATCAATCTGCGCTTTGATGCCGGTCATGTCTGCCGGGTTCCTTTGGATGTAATTTTGAGGTATAAATAAAATCTGTTATTAACCTCTAAAACCAAACACCATGTCACTCCTACGTAGAAACGGCGGCTACTTTCCCGCTATGCGCAACATGATCTCTGATTTCTTCGAGAACGAGAACCTCCAGTTCGACGACTTCTTCCGCAAGGATTGGATTCCTGCAGTCAATGTGTCCGAGACGGATAAGTCGTACGACATTGAATTGGCTGCTCCGGGCCTCAAGAAAGAGGATTTTCATATTAAGGTCGAAAACGGCGTTCTGACGATTTCTTCCGAGAAGAAGACTGAAAAGGAGACGAAGGAAAAGAACTATACCCGAAAGGAGTTCAACTATTCTTCCTTCTCCCGTTCCTTCACCTTGCCGGAGAATGTGAAAGAAGACGGAATCAAGGCCAGCTATGATAATGGCCTCCTGAAGCTCAATGTCGTCAAGACAGCAGCCAATGTCGCCAAGGCCAAGGAGATCGCTGTTGCCTGAGGGCGCGGCGGTTTGTTGGGTGAATGAAAAAATCCCGGTCGAAAGGCCGGGATTTTTTTCATTCAGTACACCGCTGACTCAGTTCTTCATTCTGGCTAAACGGTCGGAGTTGGAGATGACGATGTTCTTCTCCTTGATCTCGATGAGCTTTTCGTCCTTGAAGTCGGACAATGTCCGAATCACCGATTCGGTGGCGGTGCCTACCATGCTGGCCAGATCTTCCCGGGAAACCGTGAACGGTTGGGGTTGGCCGTTGAGCGTGTAGCGGCTCTGCAAGGTTAGAAGCGCGTCAGCTACGCGTTTGCGGACGGAATTGTAGGCCAGGTTCAGCAGGCGCTCCTCTTTTTCCAGGAGGTTGTTCGACAGCATCTTGATGAACTTCGCGGCGACATCCCGGTTGGAGTAGAGAAGAGAGAAGAAGTCCTGACGAGGGATTACCACCACCTCGCAATCCTCCAGTGCCTCCGCGGTCTCCTTGTGTTCCGAGTCCTCGATCAGGTCGTTGTAGCCGATGAACTCCCCGGGGGAATGAATGCCGGTGATGAACTCTTTGCCGTCGTTGTTCGACTTATAGGTCTTGACCTTCCCTTTGTTGATGAAAACGATTCCGTTGGCCTCGTCGCCCTCCATGTAAAGTGTCTCCTTTTTCTTGAAGTGATGCGGCTTTCGGTCGGAGGAGAGGCGGGCCAGCTCGTCGAGACCTTTCGCATTCGCCAGGAATTCGTTGAGGCCTTCCACGTTCTTGGCGAACTCCTTCTTGAATACTTCGTTCTTGCGGAGTCGCGCATCGATGGCGTTAAGCAGTTCCATCTCTTCGAAGGGCTTCGTGAGATAATCGTCGGCTCCCATGCTCATTCCTTTCCGCATATCCGATTTTTCAGCTTTGGCGGTGAGGAATATGAAAGGTATTCCGGAAGTGGTCGGGTTCTTGCTGAGCAGGTAAAGCACCCCGTAACCGTCCAGCTCAGGCATCATGATGTCACAGATGATAAGGTCGGGAACCTCCTTGATAGCCAGGTCTACACCCAGTTTTCCGTTCGGTGCGCTGACGACTTTGTAATTCGCCAGTTCCAGAATTTCAGAAGTGTTCTCCCTCATCTGCGTGTTGTCTTCGATTAACAGGATTTTTTTCATGATAAAATGGTTTTAGGTTAGTCTTTTTTAGGTAGCCGGACCGTGAAAGTGGTGCCCTGTCCGACTTCGCTGGTGAAGCCGATCTTTCCGTCCAGCAATTCGGTGTATCGACGGACGATATTGAGGCCCAAGCCGGTTCCCTGGATGTTACTGGCGTTGGTGGCCCGGAAGAATCGCTCGAAAAGTTTAGGTTGGTCTTCCTTCGGGATGCCGATCCCGTGGTCCTTCACTTCGAAACGTATTTCACCGTCGACGAATGAATTGAATTCGATGATCCCGTCTTCCCCGGAGTATTTGATGGCGTTGTTCAGCAGATTGATGAAGATGTTGCGCAGCAGCTGCTTGTCCGAGCGTACGGCCTTCATGTCGCCCTGGTGCCGGTAGATGATCTTTTGCCCCTTTCCGGCTACCGTCTGCAGTTCTTCCGTCAGCTCTTCGCAAAGCTGTGTCAGATCGATCGTTTCCGGATGCACTTCCACTTTGCCGGCTTCCAATTTCTCGAGGGAGAGGAAGTCGTTCAATATCTCGGTCAGGTTCTTCACCGATGACTTGATCCGATCGATGTGTTTCAATTGTTTTTCCCGGTCGGACGTGGCGTTATAGCGGTCGATGAGCGAAACCGAAGAAAGTATGGTGCTCAACGGTGTGCGGAATTCATGGGAGGCTATGGAGACGAAACGTGATTTCATCTCGTTGAGCTCTTTCTCTTTGTCCAGGGCCTGAAGGATCTCCATTTCCGCTTTCTTTCTTCGCGTGATGTTCCGGATGACCATCAGGATCTCACGGACATTGCCTTTGTTGTCGGGCAACGGCACGGCACTCATGCTGTAGATCCGGTCGCGAAACGTACACTCGGCGTTACAGCTTTCCCACTGGAAGACTTTCTGCAGCGTAAGGTCCATATCGTCCGCCTTACTGTTGCTGCAGATGTCCATGGATCTCCAGTTGCGACCGAATAACCCGGCGCTCTTGATGCCAAGGCTGTCAAGTTCCTGGCCGTCGACAAAGACGATTTCCAGCTCTTTGTTCAATACGCAGATGATCCCGTCGGGGAAGTTGTGCGATATGGTACTGTACAGACGTTCGCTGTCGCGAAGGGCTTCTTCGATCTTGGAGCGTTCCTGCATTTCAGCTTTCAGGCTGGTATTGGCGTGTTCCAGGTTCTTATTTACCGCAGCCAGCTCCATGGTGCGGGAAATGACCCGGAACTCAAGTTCTTCGTTGGCTTTGCGTATCAGCTGCTCCTGACGAATACGGTCGGTGATGTCGATGATGAAGGAGATGACGAAGTTCTCATTTCCGATGCGGAAGGGGCTTAGGCTGATTTCCACGGGCATTTCAGATCCGTCCTTACGGCATACGGAGAGGTGAATGCCTTTCCCCATGGGCCGGTTGACGGGTTTTTCGTAATACCCCTTACGGTGTTTGGGATGATGTTCCCTGAAACGCTCCGGAACCAGCGCTTCCACTTTCATGCTTTTCAACTCTTCTTCGGAGTATCCCAGCTGGGTGGATACCGTCGGATTGGCCATGATGATATCACCTTTTTCATTGGTGATGACGATGCCCTCATTCGCATATTTGAACATGGCATTCAGGTGTTCCGTGCTTCGCAGGAGTTTTATCTGTGACTCCTTGTATTTGAAGATAGCGAAGGTGAAACTCCAGATGAAGAGGATGGGCAGGGCATACGGTACGATGAGGTCCTTGGTCGTATGGTGTAGGTCGCTTAGGAAAAAGCCGACTACGATCAGCAAGGTCAGTCCGACACTGGCATCGAAGGTCGAGCGATTGTCCGGCAATGAAATCGTCAGGAGGACGATCATGGGATACAGGAATTCCACATGGACCGTGTCCGGCAGATAAAGGCTGCTGACGAATATGGCCGCTGAAAGGACGATGGAACTGAACAGTATGTTCTTCTTGCGTTGGTTCACCGGCTTTTGATTGTGCCTAATAAATAGGATATATCCACTAATTTATTTTACTGTATTCGCGGTTTTAAAGGTGGCGATAAGAAGTCATTCCGGAACATGACAAACGTCATAAGGTAGGCCTATTCCTCGAAATTATCTTTGTTTCGAAGAATTATTTTATGAACCTAAGGAATATCCATCCCATTCGCAAATTGCTGGTTCCCACGGATTTCTCGCCGGAGTCGGTTAACGCGCTTTATTATGCCGTCGCACTGGCCGGAAAATTGAACAGCAAGGTGGTGGTCTATCATTCCGTTCACTTTCCGCTGGTGGACCCGCACGGAATCGCTGTCGTAAAGACTCAGGCCGAACTGGAAACAGCATCAAGTCAGAAACTGGAGTCCATTGTCAGCGAAGTCACCGCAAAAACGGGTTTCCGGCAATTGGAACCGTTGATAGGGTCCGGATTTGCCGTTGATGCGATAGCTGATAATGCCAGGGAGCTGGAAGCAGATCTCATCGTGATGGGTACGCGTGGTGCCCATGGAGTGAGCGGCGCTTTGCTGGGCAGCAACACGATGGAGGTAACCGAGAAATCCGGCTGTCCGGTCCTTTCCGTCCCTGCAGGAGCAGTCTTTCATGAACCTAAGAAGGTATTATTCGCTACCGACTATTCAGACAACGATTTCCAGTCCATCTACCTGCTTACCGAGTTCCTCAAGATTTTCCGTACTGAAATCGTGGTGGCGCATGTCGAGCACGACCATAATCACAAGGTCGAGCTGAAGCTGATGGAATGGTTCAGGAAACAGGTCCAGCAGAATATCCCTTACGACCATCTGACCTTCGATCTTCTCGCGGGGCATAGCGTTGAATCTGCCTTGGAAGAGCACATCGTACGTGCAGGTTACGACGTAGTGGTCACTTCCATGCGTCGGCGTAACCTGTTCGATCGACTTACCGGCAGAAGCCTCACTAAACGGCTTTCGCATCGCGTCGAGTTACCCCTGATGGTGTTCCATGCATATTCTTCCACCGGAACACCGGTATTCTGAAAGCGGGGATTTCAGGTTCTTACTACCTTGTTTCCTTAAACTCTTTTCAAATGGACCGGTCTGTCAGGCGAGGAATGAGATTTTCACGATTGTTCACCGACGGCAAAAGGAATGTCTTCGACCATTTTGAATTCGAGACGCGCACCGCAAGCATCAATGCTCCCGACGGCAGCATAGTATTTCAGCAGCACGATGTCGAAGTGCCGGTTTCCTGGTCGCAGACGGCCACCGACATCCTCGCTCAGAAGTATTTCCGAAAAGCAGGAGTGCCTGCAGATGACGGGAAAACCGGCGGCGAAAGATCCGTCAGACAGGTGGTCCACCGGATGGCGGAAACGTGGCGGAGCTTCGGTGAGCAACTGGGATACTTCAGGACACCGGAAGATGCTGCAGCGTTTTACGATGAAACGGTTTACATGCTGCTGGACCAA
This sequence comes from Bacteroidota bacterium, assembly GCA_046052345.1. Lineage (GTDB taxonomy): Bacteria > Bacteroidota > Bacteroidia > AKYH767-A > 2013-40CM-41-45 > Pollutiaquabacter. The sequence continues at coordinate 70,850 of JBJOMN010000044.1, forward strand.
TCAGCCTCCCCGAATTCCCCCCAATGGTTCAATACGGGACTTTATCACATTTACGGAATCAGCGGGCCTCCTCAAGGACATTATCATATGGATCCCTCTTCCGGGGAGGCGGTGCTCTCGTCCTCGGCTTACGAATACCCTCAGCCCCATGCCTGCTTCATACTTTCGGTGAAGGACGACCTCGTGAACCCGGGAGGGATCATGGACTTGCTGGTTCGAGAAGCCCGCATATTCAAATACGGATCGGGTGTGGGTACTAACTTTTCGCCGATCCGCAGCGAGCGTGAAAGACTCTCAGGAGGAGGATATTCCTCCGGCCTTATGTCTTTTCTTCGGATAGGTGATGCCGCCGCCGGGGCGATCCGTTCCGGAGGAACTACCCGTCGTGCCGCTAAAATGGTCTGTCTTGATATCGACCATCCGGAGATCCGTGCGTTCATTCGCTGGAAGATGGACGAAGAAAGGAAAGCGAATGTATTGATCGGCGCCGGTTATGACGGTTCCTATGAAGGCGAAGCGTACCGGTCGGTTTCGGGACAGAATTCGAATAACTCCGTAAGGGTAACGGACGACTTCATGCGTGCGCTGAAGGGAGACGAGAAATGGACGTTGAAGGGACGATTAGGCGGAGCGTTGCTTTCTGCTTTGCCTGCCCGTGAGCTTTGGAGGGATATCGCCAATGCCGCCTGGAGCTGCGGAGATCCGGGTGTGCAGTTCGATACGACCATAAACGACTGGCATACGTGTCCTGCCGGTGGACGGATCCATGCGTCGAACCCCTGCTCGGAATACATGTTCCTCGACGATACCGCCTGCAACCTGGCCTCGCTGAACCTCATGAAATTCACCGACAGTATCACAGGGGAATTCGATATTTCTCGCTTCCGGCATGCCTGCCGCATATGGACCACTGTGCTGGACATCTCCGTCAGCATGGCGCAGTATCCTTCAAGGGAGGTTGCGATCAATTCAACAGCTTACCGTACGGTCGGACTCGGTTTCACCAATCTCGGGGCCGTCATCATGCGGAACGGCTGGCCCTACGATTCTGCAAAGGCAAGAGGCTTTGCTTCAGGAGTCGCTGCACTCATGACAGGATCGGCTTACTCGGCTTCCGCCGAGCTCGCCGCCGAATTGACTCCTTTCCCGCGATTCAACGACAATAAGGATGCCATGCTGCATGTGATGCGGAACCATAGTGCTGCCATCGCATCCGACTATGGAAGTCTCAGTGGATTGTCAGTCACCCCGGTTCTGCCGAAGGAAGCGGATGTGCCTCTTCCTCTGCTAGAAGAATCCCGGAAGGTTTGGAAGGAAGTCTGTCGCGAGGGCGAGAAACACGGTTTCAGGAACGCACAGGTGACTGTCGTGGCACCTACGGGTACCATCGGCTTGGTGATGGATTGTGACACTACAGGAATCGAACCGGAATTCTCCCTCGTCAAGGACAAGAAATTGTCAGGAGGCGGGGTATTGCGCATTGTTAATGCGCAGTTGAGACCGGCCTTGCAGCGTTTAGGCTATCCGGCCGGCCAAATCGACGAACTGTCACGCTATGCGGAAATCTACGGTACGGTGGCCGGTGCACCTCGGTTGGATCCCTCACATGTACCCGTGTTCTCCTGTGCAGGTACAGCCGGAGCAGGTAATGCAGACAACACGGTGTCGGTGGAAGGACATCTGGCCATGATGGCTGCCGTCCAGCCATTCATCTCCGGGGCCATTTCCAAGACCGTCAACCTTCCGAATTCGGCGACCGTCGATGCGGTAGGGGAGTGCTTCAGACGAGGTTGGGAAATGGGCTTGAAATCAGTGGCTGTCTACCGCGACGGTTGCAAACAATCGCAGCCTTTGAATGTGCTGCGGCCCGCCGCATCGGAAACCCCGCTCTGCGCCGATTGCGGATTCAGGACACGAAGGGACGGATCGTGTTTCAAATGCGAAAACTGCGGAGCGACGACTTCCTGTTCTTAAGACTTTTATCATGGTCGCGAACAAAGGTTTTTTCTAACTTGTCGCACCAACACGAAACACCATGGACGCCGTTCACGCACACCTGATTTTCAATCATGCCGGTATTTTCGGACTCATCTTCTCTGTATGCATCCTGCTGGCAGGCCTTGTTCTTAAATCCGATATACTGAAACGTACTGCAATGGCCGGGTTCGTCATCGCATCCGTCGCTGCCGCGGTCACAATGAATACGGGTGAGGGTGCCGAGGAGCGTGTTGAATCGGTTCCCGGTTTTTCCGAAACGGTTGTCGAGGCCCACGAGGAGTCCGCCGAGCTGTCCGCATGGTTGGCGGGCGCTGCCGGGATCCTGTCCCTCGCCGGACTCGCGTTGTGGGCGTTTAAAAGAACGATCCCTCGCTTCGTCGAACTCACCATACTGGCGGTGGCACTGGCAGGATCCGTCTCCATATTCAATACCGGCAGGCTGGGTGGAAAGATCCGTCACACCGAACTTTCAGCGACCGCTTCGGACATGCCCTCTCAGGGTGGTGAAGCCGAGGACGACGATTGAACACTTCTTTGCATCTGATTGTTAAGTGCTGAACGGACGGATCCTGCGACTATGTCCCTTCTTTCCTACGAACAGCTCCTGGACCGGATCGACGGGATCGATCCCGTCGATTATGGCCGTACCCGCAACTTCCTGAACGGTCACGTTACCCGGCTTTCTCCCTACATTTCCCGCGGAGTGATAAGTACGAAGACCGTCTTCGAGCGTGTCCGGAATCGCGGCTTTTCAAGAGAGCAACTTGAGCCTTTTGCCAAAGAGCTGGCCTGGAGGGATTATTGGCAGGAGGTGTGGGCGGAAAAGGGGGAGGGGATCAACGAAGACCTGAGGACACGGCAGTCGGATGTGAAACATGTTGCAGCGATTCCTGATGCGGTGCTGAATGCTTGTACAGGTGTCGAGGGCGTGGACAGCGGCATACGGGACCTTTTGGGAAAAGGCTATGTGCACAATCATCAGCGGATGTATATCGCTTCCGTCGTCTGTAACTTGGCCGGATGCCATTGGTTGCTTCCTGCCCGCTGGATGTATTACCACCTGCTCGATGGCGACTGGGGCAGCAATGCGCTTAGCTGGCAGTGGGTTGCGGGTACCAATAGCTCGAAAAAGTACGTCGCCAACCAGGAGAACATCAACCGGTATTGCGGGACGCACCAGCGGAATACCTTCCTCGATGTATCCTATGAGACCCTGCCGTCATTGCCGGTTCCTGCTCCGCTTGAAATTGTTTCGGTGCCGGAGCTCGGCACGACGCTTCCATCCGCTCAGCCGCTTCAACTCAGCCCAACTCTTCCCGTGGTAGTGTACACCGGATATAACCTTGATCCGCTCTGGCGTAAATCCATGCCTGCCAACAGGGTGCTCTTGCTGGAGCCCGGGCATTTTGAAAACTATCCGGTAAGCCCCGCGGTAATGGCACATATCCTTGCTCTGGCCGGAGGGATAGAGGATTTGCAGGTCTTTACCGGCAGCTTCAGGGAGCTGAAGGAACAGGCGGGTGAACGTCCGGTCTTCTACAGGGAGCATCCTTTTTCACGGCACTTCAACGGAATAGAAGATGCCTCGGAACGGTTATCGGCTGTCAAAGGTTATTTTCCTTCGTTCTTTGCCTTCTGGAAAAAAGCCCAACAGGAGCTTTTTCCGGAATGAACTGATAAAAGTCATATCAGGTTCCGGTCCTCCGCAGGATATTCGGTGCTTATCAACCTGTATTCCTGTTGTGGAGAAGCTGATCCAAGAGAAGACCACCTGCTATCATTGCGGTGATGTCTGCACCAATGTGTTGCTGAAATTCGATGACAAGGACTTCTGTTGTGAAGGATGCAGGCTGGTGTATGATGTCCTGCAGGAGAACGACTTGTGTACATATTACAGGTTCAATTCCTCGCCCGGGATATCCCCTCCTTCGGGAGCTACAGGACGTTTCGGCTACCTGGATGACCCGGGAGTGAGAAGGCGGCTGATCGATTTCGAGGAAGGCGGATATTCCGCAGTCACATTTCATATACCGAAAATGCATTGCAGCAGCTGCATCTGGCTGCTGGAGAATCTTCACCGCATCAATCCGGGCGTGACACGATCACGCGTTGATTTTCTGGCTAAGGAAGCGAACCTTGTATTCAGGCAGGAGGCAGTTTCGTTGCGTCAGCTTGTCGAGTTACTGTCACTCATCGGTTATGAGCCGGTCATACGGCTCGATTCCCTTGAAAAAGGCGGCAAAAAGAAGACGGACCGCACGCAGGTTTACAAGATCGGCGTCGCCGGATTTGCATTCGGCAACATCATGCTATTCAGCTTCCCGGAATACCTTTCCCTGAGCGACGCTACGGATCCGGGCTTCAAGGGAGTCTTCAGTTACCTGAATTTCGCGCTTTCGCTTCCCGTGCTGTTCTATTGCAGCACGCAGTTCTTCCGTTCGGCCTGGCAAAGTATCCACCAGAGGTTCCTGAATATCGATGTTCCGATCGCATTAGGTATTCTGGTGATGTTCGTGCGCAGCTCCTACGACATCTTCACGGCAAGCGGAGCCGGTTATATGGATACGATGGCCGGATTGGTATTCTTCATGCTGATAGGCAGGTGGTTCCAGGATAAGACGTATCGGACCCTCTCATTCGAGCGCGATTATACTTCTTTCTTCCCCGTATCTGTCATGCTGCGTAAAGGCGATTCCGAAGAGTCCATTCCGTTGTCTGCATTACGTACCGGCGACCGTATCCTGGTCCGCAACGAGGAGGTTATCCCGGCGGATGCCGTACTCCTCAAAGGCGAGGCATCGGTCGATTACAGTTTTGTGACCGGCGAGTCCGCGCCTGTGAGTAAAAAGCCCGGAGATCTGATCTTCGCAGGGGGGAGACAGCAGGGTGCCTTGCTCGAGTTGGAGGTGGTGAAGGACGTATCGCAGAGTTACCTTACCCAATTGTGGAATAACGACCGTTACCTGAAGAAGCAGGATGACAGCGGTTTCCAGTCGCTGGTCAACCGCATCAGCCACTATTTCACCTTCGTCATAGTGGGAGTCTCCCTTCTTTCGCTGGGCTGGTGGCTTTTTCACGGCGACGCAGCACGGGCTTGGGATGCATTCACTGCCGTACTTATCATCGCCTGTCCGTGCGCTTTAGCGATATCGTCACCTTTTACATTGGGGAACATACTCCGGATATTCGGCAAGCAAAGGTTCTACCTGCGCGGATATCCGGTCGTTGAAAAACTGGCACGGGTAGATACCGTCGTTTTCGACAAGACCGGTACACTTAACTTCGCCGACAAGGCGGATGGTGTTTTTGAAGGAGCTCCTCTCAGTGAAGAGGAGAAGCGGATGGTCGCTGCCGTGGTTGTCCATTCGTCACACCCGCTCAGCCGGTTGGTATACAGCTGCCTGGATGTCAGGCAACGTCCGGAGGCGATCGCCTTCGAGGAGCATCCCGGAAAGGGGGTTTCCGCTGAGGTCTTCGGTTTTCCTGTTCGTCTCGGAAGCGCTTCGTTCGTAGCCCCGGATTCGTTTATTCCGGCAGCAGGCAGTACGGAAGTGCATCTTTCCGTCAACGGATTACGACGAGGGCGATTCGTCATCGGTAATTCCTATCGCCCGGGCGTTGAAGACCTGGTGAGTAAGCTCCGCGGAAAAGGTTACTCCACCGTCGTACTTTCCGGGGATAACGCCACCGAAGAGCGACGCCTTCGGGAGATGCTGGGTGAAAACGCCATCATCCGATTCCGGCAGTCGCCGGCAGACAAACTCGAAGCCATTCAGGAGCTGCAGGCTGCCGGTGCCAACGTACTGATGGTTGGCGACGGGTTGAACGATGCCGGCGCTTTGAAGCAAGCTGATGTGGGTATTTCCGTTTCTGACGATATCAATAATTTTTCCCCGGCCTGCGACGGAATTCTTGATGGCAGGAGGTTCTCATCATTATCGGGAATCCTTCGCACCGCTGTTTACAGCAGGTGGATCATTCTGGGTAGTTTCGGTCTGGCGCTCGTATACAATGTGATCGGTTGTTGGTTTGCCGTACAGGGTGCCCTCTCTCCGGTCATCGCTGCAATCCTCATGCCTTTGAGTACCGCGACCATAATAGCGTTCACCACAGGGATGTCCAATCTCGTTGCCCTAAAAGGCGGAAAATCAGCCGTGTAACGCTTCGGTTCAAAACATGATTTTTATCATGTTATTTTCTGACGAAGGTCACAATCCGCTCCTCTGCCGGGTCATAGATTTGGGTGCAAATCACGTTTCCGTGTCATGAGCGTCATTTTTCTGTTGATCATCTTCAGCCTTCTGCTAGCTGTGGTCTTCCTGGTCGCTTTTGTCTGGTCCGTACGGGATGGTCAGTACGAGGACGACTATACGCCATCCGTGCGCATTCTCTTCGACGATGAACGTCCCGGATCCTCTTCCCCGAATACCAACACTACAACCACCAACTTATGACCCTTGAAAAATTCAGTTACGACAACAAGATCGTCCGGGATTTCGCGGTCGCCACGGTCCTTTGGGGCGTTGTCGGATTCATTGTCGGACTCTGGGTAGCCTTGGAGCTCACCAGTCCGCAATTCAATCTGGCCCCGTATTTCTCTTTCGGAAGGCTCCGTCCGCTTCATACCAATGCCGTGATCTTCGCATTCGTCGGGAACGGCATCTTCATGGGGGTCTATTATTCCCTTCAGCGTCTGCTGAAGGCACGGATGTTCAGCGATATGCTGAGCAGGATCCACTTCTGGGGATGGCAGCTCATCATCGTGCTTGCGGCAATCACCCTGCCGCTGGGTATCACGACCAGCAAGGAGTACGCCGAGCTGGAATGGCCGATCGATATTCTCATCGCCTTGGTTTGGGTTGTTTTCGCGGTGAACATGTTCGGAACGATCATCAAAAGACGGGAACGTCATCTGTATGTGGCCATTTGGTTTTACATCGCCACCGTGGTCACGGTCGCCGTCCTTCACATTGTCAATTCCCTGGCATTGCCTGTGAGCCTGACAAAGAGTTATTCCATTTTCGCCGGCGTCCAAGATGCCCTGGTGCAGTGGTGGTACGGACATAATGCGGTCGCATTCTTCCTGACCACGCCGTATCTCGGACTGATGTACTATTTCATGCCGAAAGCGGCGGAACGCCCGGTCTATTCCTACCGGCTGTCGATCATCCACTTCTGGGCCCTTATCTTCATTTACATCTGGGCAGGCCCTCACCATCTCCTGTATACGTCCCTTCCCGATTGGGCACAGTCGCTCGGCGTGGTCTTCTCCGTCATGCTGATCGCTCCTTCCTGGGGCGGCATGATCAACGGACTGCTGACTTTGCGTGGCGCATGGGACCGCGTTCGTGAGAATCCCATACTGAAATTCATGGTGGTGGCTGTCACCGCTTACGGTATGGCCACCTTCGAGGGCCCCATGCTTTCACTCAAGAATGTCAATGCTATTTCCCACTTCACAGACTGGACCATCGCTCACGTCCATGTCGGCGGACTCGGCTGGAACGGAATGCTCACTTTCGGTATCCTGTACTGGTTGATTCCGCGCTTGTACCGCACGGAACTGCATTCGAAAAAACTCGCTAACCTCCACTTCTGGATCGCCACCGTCGCTATCGTCTTCTATGCCATTCCGATGTACTGGGCCGGGTTCACACAAAGCCTTATGTGGAAACAGTTCACACCGGACGGCGTGCTGAAATACCCCAACTTCCTGGAGACCGTCGTTAACATCATGCCGATGTACCGGCTGCGTGTAGTCGGGGGCCTGCTCTTCATCGCAGGGGCGGGAATCATGGTATACAATCTATACAAGACCGCTGTTGCGGGAAGTTTCCTCGCAGATGAAGAGGCTTCTGCGCCAGCGATGCAGAAAAACGGCCATGAAACGAAAGGACACTGGCACCGTTGGATCGAGCGCCGCCCGGTGCAGATGCTGCTCTTCAGCCTGGTGCTGGTCCTGATCGGGGGCCTTGTGGAAATCATCCCGATGCTTACCGTGAAATCGAACATCCCGACCATCGCAAGCGTGAAGCCGTATACGCCGCTCGAACTGCAAGGACGTGATATCTACATCCGTGAAGGATGCTATACCTGTCATTCCCAGATGATCCGTCCTTTCCGCTCGGAGACGGAGCGTTACGGCGAGTATTCCAAGGCCGGCGAGTTCGTATATGACCATCCGTTCCAGTGGGGCTCGAAGCGCACGGGACCTGATCTGGCAAGAGAGGGGGGAAGATATCCGAACTCCTGGCATTACAATCACATGATCGATCCGACTACCATGTCGCCCGGTTCCATCATGCCGTCCTATGCTTTTCTTGCCGAAACCGAACTCGACCGTTCCGCTACGGCGACGAAGATCGGAGTCATGCGCTCCCTTGGAGTCCCGTATGAGGTGGGTTATGAAAGCAAAGCCGAGCAGGACCTTCAAATGCAGGCAAAAGCCATCGCAGACGATTTGGACAAGAGCGGCATCAAGGCCTCTTCCAATACGGAGCTGATTGCCCTGATCGCCTATCTGCAGCGGCTTGGAAAGGATATCCACGGAACTCAAACAGCACAGCAATAACCTTATGTTCAAGAATTATCTAAAAGGAGTCGAAGGCATTCAGGACTACCCGTTGGTGCTGCTGGTGATATTCTTCGCCTTTTTTACCGTCACTGTGATTTACCTATGGAAATCGGACCGGACATTTTTCGACAAGATGGGAGAATTGCCGCTCCATGATTCCGAATCCCCGACTTCAACGATCAACGCGACCAAAAAGACCGGTGTATGAGCGCCCTTAAAATGAAAACACGGATACTGACCGTCTCCCTCCTGCAGGTTGCCATGGTCATGCAAGCAAGTGCACAGCAAGCTGCCGCACCAGAGGCGGCTCCCCAGCCTGTCCAGCTTCCTTCTTATTTATGGGAGCCGACGTTCTACCTTTGGCTGGTAACGGCCGGTATCATCATCGCGGTATTCTTTACGCTTTCCCGCGCCGTAAACGTACTTACGGGTCTGTTGGAGGATAAGCGGAATGAAACCGTAGGCCAGGCCGCCAAAGTAGCTGAGTACAGGGAGCGTCCGAACGCATGGATTTCCTTCATCCGTTCCATGACCCGCTCCGTTCCCGTCGAGCAGGAAAAAGATGTGATGCTCGACCACGACTACGACGGAATACGGGAGCTAGATAACCAGCTTCCTCCGTGGTGGAAGTACGGATTCTATCTGACCATCGTCTTTGGGGTCTTCTATCTCTTCGGATATCACCTCGCCGGAACCGGAAAGTTGCAAGTGCAGGAGTACGACGAACAAATGGCGGAGGCGGCGGCCCGGAAAGAGGAAATGATGAAGCATAACGCAGAATTCGTCACCGCGGAGAATGTCACTGTGCTTTCTGATGCAGTCCTCGTAGCCGAAGGAAAGGGCATATTCGAGAAGAACTGCGCCGCCTGCCATAAATCCGACGGCGGCGGAAACGTAGGCCCCAACCTGACCGACGACTTCTGGATCCATGGCGGCGGAATAGGAAACATCTTCAGGACAGTCACGGAAGGTGTTCCCGCCAAGGGCATGATATCATGGAAGTCCCAATTGTCTCCAAAGCAAATTCAGGAGGTGTCCAGTTATGTACTGACACTTCACGGAACGAATCCGTCGGGTGCCAAGGAGCCGCAAGGTGACCTTTGGAAGGAAGTATCTATGGTAACGGATTCCACCGTTTCGGATTCGGTGACAGTTGTAAAGATCTGATTTTCTCTTTGGCAGTATGGATGCAGGGGTCAATGTTCAGCAGGGTGATGCATTCCGCGACAGTGTCGGCACGATCGGTTCCGATGGTAAACGGAAGTGGATTTATCCCAAAAAGCCTCACGGACGCTTTTATAATAAAAGGGCCATCGTAAGTGTAATTCTGCTGACTTTGCTTTTCAGTGGTCCGTTCATGAAATGGGACGGTCACCCTTTTCTCCTTTTCAATGTGCTTGAGCGGAAGTTCATCCTGTTCGGGATTCCTTTCTGGCCCCAGGATTTCTTCCTGTTCGTCCTGGCGATGCTGACCTTTTTCGTATTCATCATCCTCTTTACATCTGTTTTCGGCAGAGTATGGTGTGGGTGGGCGTGTCCGCAGACCATCTTCATGGAAATGGTTTTCCGGAAGGTGGAATACTGGGTCGAAGGGGATGCGCAACGGCAACGCCAACTCGCAGATGCACCTTGGAACTCGGAAAAAATCCGCAAGAAACTTCTGAAGCACGGCGTATTCTTCCTGCTCTCGTTCCTGATCGCCAACACCTTTCTGGCTTATCTGATCGGAATCGATAAGCTGGGCTTGCTGGTTTCGGACGGACCACTTGCCCACGCAGGAAGTTTCTTCTCGCTGTTCGCATTTACAGGGGTCTTCTATGGAGTATATGCCCGCTTCCGGGAGCAGGCGTGCCTCGTGGTGTGTCCCTACGGAAGGTTACAGGGGGTTCTGCTGGACAGGAACTCCGTAGTCATAGCCTATGATTATAAACGAGGCGAACCTCGTGGAAAATTACACCGTGACCAGGTGCGCTCCTCCGGCGATTGCGTGGATTGTCACCAGTGTGTGGATGTGTGCCCTACCGGTATCGACATCAGGAACGGGACACAGCTGGAATGCGTCAACTGTACCGCCTGTATCGACGCCTGTGACGGTGTGATGGAAAAGGTCGGATTCAGAAAGGGGCTTATAAGGTATGCAAGCGAGGAGAATGTCGCCAGCGGCAACTCCTTCAAGGTGACAGGGAGGATTATCGGATACTCCTTGCTCCTGGTGCTGTTGTTTTCCACACTGGTGACATTGCTGGCCATGCGTTCCGATGTGGAGGCTACCTTGCTGCGAACACCCGGTCAGATGTACCAGCAGCTGGATTCGATGCATTACAGCAATCTCTATAATATACAGATCGCTAACAAGACCTTCCGGGATGTGCCGGTGCAACTGGAATTCGCAGAGAAAAGTGTAAAGGGGGAAATCAGGTATGTAGGTGCGCCATTGGACCGGGTAGCCAAGGATTCGCTTGCGGAGGCCGTACTGTTCATCGTGCTTCCGACCCGTTCAATCAAGGGACTCAAGACCCCCGTTACTCTGAAACTTATATCGGAGGGCAAAGAGGTCGGCCGTGTCACGACAAATTTCATGGGACCTGTCAGCCGTTGAAATCAAAATAAGCACCTGTCATGAAAATCAACTGGGGATTTGGAATTACGCTTGCGGCATTGTCTTTCGTTGCCTTCATACTATCGTTGGTGTACAGGTGCTCGAAGGAGGAAGTCGATCTGGTAAGCGAACGCTATTATGAGAACGAACTGAACTACCAGCAGCGGATCAACAGCAAAGCCAACGTAGTGCAGGAGGGAATGGAAATAGCCATCGACCAGCGACCGGACCGGATACGTCTCGAATTCCCCTCTAAAGTTTCCCGTGTTTCTGCCGAAGGCACGATCGCCTTCTATAAGCCTGACGCCAAGCGACTCGATTTCAATCTTCCGATATCCTTGAACGACTCCGCTATCCAGGAGATTTCCATAGCGGATCTGCAGCGGGGTCACTGGCAGTTGCAGATCAGCTGGAATTCAGGGAATGTCAGCTATTATCAGGAAAAGGAAATCCGTATCAACTGAAACCGTACGTCATGTGGTGGACCAGCGCATTCCTTGTCGGCTTTTTAGGGAGCTTTCACTGTATAGGCATGTGCGGTCCGATTGCTCTTGCTCTTCCGACCGGCAATCTTTCTGTCCTTTCCGGAAGACTGCTGTATAATACCGGCCGCGTTTTCACCTATGGGATATTGGGCGCTCTTGCGGGGTATCTGGGACATGTCATCGCTTATGCAGGATTCCAGCGTGACCTTTCCATCGTTGCCGGATTTCTTGTGCTGCTGTTCGCAGTTCTTCCTTTGGTCATACACGGTTTTTCCCCGGAGTCGGCACTCTACCGTTATACGGGTACTGTAAAGTCGTTTTTCCGGAAATTGTTCGGCAACCGAGGGTGGCGCGCGATGCTGCTCATAGGAATGGTGAACGGCCTGCTTCCGTGCGGATTCGTTTTCCTTGCGCTGGCGGGAGCGGCCACGTCCACCTCTTCGGCTGATGGCCTTTTGTATATGCTTCTTTTCGGAGCGGGTACCGTTCCTGCGATGTTCACCTTGTCAATGGCCATCCCGCTGTTTCCTGTCCGAATGAGGAAATTCATCGCCGGGTGGACACCCTACGTTTCCCTGGCGGTTGCTGCATTGCTTATTTACCGCGGTTTCACAATCGAGCCGTCCGCTTGTTGCAAACATCCTTGAAGTGAATGCGTCTTGGTAAAACGCAATTGTTAACTTTGATAAAACAACATTCATGGGAACTACGGAAATCAATACGGCAACAGCTCTTTTATTGCTGAGACTGGCTGCCGGTGCCTTGTTCTTCTTCCAGGGATATGACAAGGTTTTCAAAGTAGGTGTCAGCCAGGTGGTAGAGACCTTCCGTGAACCTTTTCAGCACACCCTCTTTCCGAATGCGTTCCTGAAGCCGCTGGTGTGGCTCTCTTCATACCTTGAAATGGTGGGAGGATTGTTCCTGGCAGTCGGTCTGTTCCGTGACGCCTCGTTGTGGGTCCTTGCTGCCGACCTGGCAGCGGTGGGAATCGCCTTCAGCTCGATGAAAGCGATGTGGGACATGCAGTTTTATTTCCCCCGCCTGATACTGGTGGTTGCACTTCTTTTATTGCCTGCAGCATGGGACAGCTGGTCCATCGATGCCTGCGTTCACAAATGAAAAAAGCCGCCCGTAAGGCGGCTTCCGAAATACTATCTTTCTGATCACTTCTTTGCGACTACGGGCTCGTAGGCGGCATCGATCTTGATTCTGGCCTCCTTGGAAACTTTGTCAGTTACGAGATTCGGTACTTCAATCTTATAGTCCGACAGCAGGATTTTGAACTCGGACTTGCCTGCGACGATTGCTCCGTCCATGACGGTGAGCGTACCCTTGGCATCTACTTCCTTCGTTACCCCGTGTATGGTGAGGCTGCCTTTGACATCCACGGGGTAGGTGCCGTTCTTGGCGAGGTCGACACTCTTCATATTGATGACATTGCCTTTGAATTCGGCCTTGGGGAATTTCTCCGACTCGACATAGTTCTCGTTGAAGTGCTCTCCCATCAGGGCTTTTTCGAACACGAATGCTGTCATGGAAATCGAGAACTGCATGGCTCCGGAAGTGGCATCGATAACACTTACAGCACTCTCGTTCTGTGCGCGGATCTTTTCCGGTGAATCCGGCGTTGTGGCGTCAAAACTGACTTTCGCTTTTTTAGTGTAAAAGCGTATCTGGCCCGAAACCGAGAAGGCACTTAGAAGAGCTGTAAGCAGGAGGAATCTTTTCATGTTAGAGTAGAGATAGGAAGTGTTAGTTTTATTTTTTTACGATCACACACCGGCTGAGATACAGGTCGCCTCCGGGCAGCATTTCTACCGTCTGATAAGCATCGCATTGGCCTTTCAGGCATACCAAGGAGCCTTCGTCGACGGCGGCTGCAGCAACAGAGTCGCTTGCTTCGAACTGACAGAGGATTCCGGACATGCCCGTACCGGTCAGCTTGATACGGATTTTCCCGTTTTCGGCGGAGCATTCTTCCGCGGTCCCCTCCACCTGGAGGATCTTGCCGCCATACAGGGCGGTCGCGGAGGAGTCGTCGTTTTCAAACAGGGATGCAAGACTGTCTGCCGGGAATATCGCTTCGACCTCTTTGTCCGCCGTGCTTTCCTCGGTTCGGTTGAATTCGTACCATGCGTAGTAAGCACCGGCAGCACCAAGTATCAGGAAGGCGATCAGGAAGCGGAGAAGATTTTTTTTCATGAACTTCAATTTTGCGGCTTACCGGAGCTCACCCAAGCCGAAAACTTGTTAAGGGTACAATTATCAACTTTCGTGCCGTTTTTGGGCATGGGGCTATATCCGGTCTGGTGACCGAGAACGCCGAGTAATTTACCGTTATCCGCAAGCTGTGAGACAAGCATATAGCCGTCCAGATTGATATTTCCATCCATCCTGTTCGCATTATGGCAACCCCGGCAGCTGCCGTCGATGAAAGGTTTGATGAAATTAGAATATGTCACACTATCTGTCGAGCAGCCTCCGCCATAAGTTGTAGGAAAGATATCTTCCATGGAGTCGTAATAGCAGCCTTGCAGTGACATGCCAGCTAATGCCTGAATGACTGATAGGAGTATGATGAACCGGCGATTGATCTTCATCGAACCGTCAGAAATTACATTTTTCGTTTTTAGCTCCCAAAGAGAGCCACATTTCGATCTTGCTTTTCTGTTCCTGACTCAGCGGCTGACTAGGTGCCGGAGGCATCCTGTCATTATCCTGTGGAGAGGCGGTAATCACCTCCAACAAATCACTGTCCAAGGGCGACTCAGGATCAATGACTTCGTCAGAAGCCATCATGGCATCATAGCTGCTGAAATTGATACCCTCCTTATGAGTGATATTGTCGTGACAGCCGCTCAGCGCGCAGTTTGAGTTCAGGATCGGAAGGATGTCCCGTTCAAAGTAAATCGCCTCAGGGTCACATTCCAGCGGATCATGAGTGCAGCCCGATGAAATGACCATCAATACCGAAACAGTCAAAAAAATCAGAGGTATTACCGCGCGCGATCTCATCAGATACCGATAGGTTGATGCAAATATATCACAGTACGGATTATTTTCTTTGAGCAACGGCATGATTCATAATTCCGACAAGATTCTCGCCGTGGCACCGGCCTGTTTGCTCACATATTCTCCACCGATCCTGCCGGAGGAAAGCCTTGTTTCGGAACTGTTGAACCAGGTGTCGAGCGTTCCGGCCAGCGATTCGAAGTCGTTTATTGAAACGGCGGCATTCAACTGCACAAGATCCCTTGCCTCCTTGAATTTCAAATAGTTAGGGCCAAAAACGACGGGGACGCCGAATACGGCGGCTTCCAGCGTATTATGTATGCCGGCTCCGAATCCCCCACCGATATAAGCCACTGTCGCGTAGCGGTAACATTTTGAAAGAAGCCCGATGCGGTCCACAATGATGATCTGCACATCGGCATCCGGCAGCCCTGTGATCGAGGACAGCCGCTTTGCCGTGTCCGACCATCCGTGCTTTTCCAACAAGACCTCGATTTCCCTCAAATGGTTTTCTCCGGTCTCGTGGGGCACCAGCAACAGCCTGATCCCTCTTCCGGCACCGGAGACATATTCCGCCAGCAACTTCTCGTCCTCCGGCCAGGTACTTCCGGCCACCAGCAACTGTCCGGCACCTTTCCAGGTTTCCAGCCATTCCATTTTTTCTCCGCTGTCTGCAATGGTTTTCACCCGGTCGAATCGTGTGTCGCCGCTTACGGTGACCTGCCCGATTCCCTTGCTGCGCAACAGGTCCGCCGATTCCTCGTCCTGTACGAAATAATGTTTCACCGAAGCCAGCTCTTTCAGGAATGATCCGGCGAGAGGGCCGAAGAACCATTGGCGCTGACGGAAGATGGAGGAGACCAAATAAACGGGTGCGCCTGCCCCGTTACATGCTTTCAGGAAGTTGAACCAGTATTCGTACTTGATGAAAAAAACACATTCAGGTCGTACGATTTCAAGAAAGCGGGCAGCGTTGCGGGGTGTGTCCAGAGGAAGATACGATACGCAATCGGCTTCCCTGTAATCTTTCCGGATTTCGTACCCGGAAGGGGAGAAGAATGTAAGCAGGATTTTTTTTTCCGGATGTTGGCGACGGTAGGCTTCCAGCAGGGGGCGTCCTTGTTCGAATTCACCGAGTGAGGCGCAATGGAACCATACCCACGGTCCGCCCTGTATGCATTTTGCCAACTCAGCATCCCACTTTCTTCTCCCTGAAACCCATTGTTTCGCCTTAGGGTGTCCTGCAAAAGCAGCGAGGTGCAGGAACATTCCGTAGAGCCGGATGGTGATGTTGTAAAGCAGCCTGGTCACGATCAGTCGTAATAATAGGCGTTCGGGACTTTCTTGTACAACGGGATGATCCATCCTGCTCGGATGCCGAACAGTCTGTCGCTGCGCAAGCGCGTGTCTTTCTGCCGCGTATCGAAGTCGAAATCGCGGCGCGAGCGCGTGTTCGCCAGTGTCGCCTCAACGCCCAAAAAGAAGTTCACCCGTCTCTTGTTGCCGAAGTTGTAATAGCCCAGGAAGCCGGAGTAGCAGAAGCCGTTCGTCAGCCGGTCGTAGCCCTTCAGGTAATCGCCTTCGAGAAACGGGATGTTGTCGCCTTGCGTTTCGATCCTGATCTTATGCTGTATGAATCCTGCTCCTGCCATCAGTACGATTCCGGAATTGTCATTAGGCCCGATCACGGGAAAGATCCTGCCGGCGCGTACTTCCGTCCGCCACCCCCTTTCATAGAGCAGTATGGACCCGTAGGTGCCGGCCTGTGAGATGATTTCACCCTGAGAGGTGGTGAATGCATCCAGGAAATCGTCCTCATTCACGTTTTCACCGAACAGGAAGTCGCCCTGCAGGCCGATCATCCAGTTCGATCGGAGTTTCCGGAAATAATTTGCGCCGATACTGAAGTTGGAACCGAAACGGTCGGCAAGATCACCACCCGGTTCAGAAAAACCTCCGGTTACCGAGCACAGCGAAAAGGAAAAGACGGAGTCCTTCACGCTCATCTGGGCATGAAGGGATCCGATAGACTGCAGTGAAAAAATAATCAGCAGGTATAAGAGACGTGTCGACCACATGGAAGTTGCCGGGAAAGGTTATTTGGCTTTCAGGTCATCGGCTGTGAACTGGAGCGGCAACAGCGCCTCGACGGAATCCGCAACCAGCACTTCTCCCGATTCGCCGACCAGGATAAGACGGATAGGCTGTGAGTATCGGTGTTCGTATTCGGAAATGGACTGCCGGCAGGCACCGCACGGAGCGATCGGCCGGTCGATCAGGAACTGTTCCGACCTGGCAGTAATGGCCATCGCAGTGATCTTTTTTCCGGGATGATTGGCACCTGCGGCGAATAATGCCACGCGCTCGGCACACAAGCCGAGGGTATAGGAGGCGTTCTCCTGGTTGTTGCCCACGATCACGGTGCCGTCATCCAGACGCAGCGCGGCGCCTACGTGGAAATGAGAATAGGGCGCATACGCATCGGCAGCGCCGGAACGCGCCTTTGCCACCAGTTCCCTGTCGGGATCCGGCAGTTCATCCACAGATGCGTATCGCATAAAGCGGGAAATCAACTCGTAGGGTAAAGGCATCGTAACGCTAAAGATAGACAGAATTTACCATCCTTTCCATTCTCAAAACGGGAAGGTCTTGGCGATAAAAGGAACGGCATGCCTTTTTCCTCAAGAAATATGCTTGGATCGACACAACATTTCCCTGTCATGTTCGTACCACAAATCTGAATTAATGAACCGCCGGTGGCCGTAATCCTGATGAAGCCACGGTGAAATTCAACCGAATACCGTCTGTTATGGTCAATGCTGTAAGATTTTCCACTTTTCTGGCCTTTATGGCCGTGTTATCGGCTTTAACTTCCTGCGAGAAAGATGCCGGATCGGGTGGCACATCGACGGTGCGTGGCCGTGTGGTCGTTTACCGTTATGATCCCTCGCTCATGGCCATAGTTGATACCGTGGAAGCCGCGGAGGAGGATGTCTACATCATATACGGCGGCGGCTACGGCACCTACGACGATGATTTCAAGTGCAGTTACGACGGCACTTATGAATTCACGGAGCTGCGGAAGGGCGACTATCGCATTTTCGCATACTCTGACGACACGACGGGACTCTCGGAGCAGATGATCGATCCGAACCGTCCTAAACGGCCTGTCTTCGTCGACGTGAATGTCGGCAATAACAAATCCGATGTCAGCGCAGCTGACATCGTCATCTTCGATAAGCGCTGAACGTACGATGAGAAAAAACATCATACTCCTCATGGCCGTCTTCCTCTCGACTGTCGCTTCTGCACAGAGCCGTAAGGATGTGAAAAAGAACCGTATCAAATCCACCAGGATCACTGTCACCAGCTATTCCGGCGGGACCTCCTCCACGGCCAATGAGTCCTTTCAGCGCTTCGATTCAAACGGCAATGTCACGGAGGAGACCGATTACAACGAGGCCGGAGTCATCAAGAACCGTCATACCTATTCATATAACGGAAACGGTGATGTCACGGAAGAATCCGTTTTCGGACCCGATGGCAAACTGAAGAAGCGGGAAGTGCTGAAGTATAATGCCGACGGCGACCGTACGCAGGCTGATCGGTATGACGGATCGGGTACGCTGGTGGAGAAGGAGCTTTGGACGTACTCCGCCTCCGGAGACCGTAATGCCGAGGTCGTCATGGATGCACACAACAAAGTCCTGCGTAAGGTCATCATCCTGTATGATAATAAGGGGATGAAGACCGCACGAAAGACTTTCGACGGACAGAACAATCTCCTTTCAGAGAAAAAATACATCTACGAATACTGATTGAAACACCTGCGTGGAACGCTACGAACATATATTGCAGTCTTTCGACCCCATCACCCTTCAGCAGATGGACGGTGTCAAGCTGCTGGACCGTGTGGACACGAAATTCATGTTCAATGCGCGTCTCCTTCCTGCTGTCCTCGAGGCGATGCGGAAGGATTACTACATCCTGGACATCGCCGGAAAGCGTTATAACCATTACGAGACCCTGTATTTCGATACGGCCGGGTTCGACCTGTACCGTCTGCATCATAACGGGAAACAGAACCGGTTCAAGTTCCGTGCACGCCGCTATGTGGAATCGGATCTCTACTATTTCGAGGTCAAATTCAAGAACAATAAAGGGCGTACCATCAAGGAGCGTATCAAGCGGTCCGAAATAACATACGAGATCACCGGAAAGACCGAAGAACTGGTGCGTTCTGCGTCCACCGTGGATCCTTCTGTCCTGCAGCCCAGGCTGTGGGTGAATTATGTTCGGATCACTTTCGTCAACAAGCGTTCTCAGGAGCGCCTCACGGTCGACACCGGCCTGAACTTCGTCGAGGACGGCCGCAAGGTATCCTATGACGGACTGGTCATCGCCGAAGTGAAGCAGGGCAGCGGCCTCGACAAGAGCCCTTTTATCGCCCTGATGAAATCGTCCGGCATCCGGGAGAATTCCATCAGCAAGTATTGCCTCGGTGTGATAAGCCTGCACCCCGAAGTGAAGCAGAACCGTTTCAAACCCATCGTATTGTATCTAAATAAACTCTTGAAAGCATCATGAATGAATTAGCAAATTCCGTCGATCTGTTCGACAAGCTCTCGGACAAGTTCTTCATCCGACTTTTGATCGATTTCCTGACCATGCTCGTGCTGGTCCGGTATATCTATTTCAAAATCCATAAGAAGAAGGATTTCCTCTTCACCTTCTTTCTCTTCAATATCATCATTTTCGTCATCACCTACCTGCTGAACAAGGTGGACATGTCGATGGGTGCGGCCTTCGGCCTGTTCGCCGTGTTCTCCATCCTCCGATTAAGGACGGAAGGACTGACGACCAAGGACATGACCTATCTGTTCGTGACCATCGCCATCGGCCTCATCGCGGCGGTCAGCAAGACGACCTATTTCGAATTATCGGTCATCAACCTGATCATCATCGGTTTCACCTATGCGCTGGACGGCAACCTCTTCATGCGTAACGAGCTCATGAAGACCATTCAGTACGAGAACATCGAGCTCATAAAGCCGGAAAACAAGGAGGCCTTCATGGCGGACCTGCGCAAACGCACGGGGCTTGACATCCACCGGGTTTCCATCTCCAAGATCGACTTCCTCAAGGACATTGCCGTAGTGAGGGCCTACTATTATGAGGATACCGTCGGCAAAAGTTGATGCGTATTCCTTCATCCCTTGTCAAACTTCTTTCAGCCGGCGCGCTTCTGCTGCCGGCTTTTTCCGTTCACTGTCAGGACCGTGATTTCGGGTGGTGGTCGAGTATCGCTTTGCAGCACCGGCTGACCAACCGCTGGGAACTTTCCCTGGCGGAGCAGGTCCGTACCAACCGCAATCTGGAAACAGTCGACCTTTTTTTTACGCAGGCAGGTATCCAATACGGGATCCGCAAGAACCTCAAGGCCTCGGTCAGCTACCGTTTCATACGTCGCAACGAACTTGAGTTCTGGAGTACTCGTCACGGATTCTATGCCGATCTGGCTTACAGGAAGAAACTCAAGCCGCTGGTCATTGGCATTCGTGCGCGTCTGCAGGGGCGCGGGGAGGATCTTCTGGTAAGCAGGGAATCCGCCGGTCCTGACTGGTTCTTCAGGGCCCGCTTAGGAATCCAATATGATACAGGCAGACGATGGACGCCGCATGTATCGCACGAGACGTTCGTACTGCTGCGATCGGTCACCGATCCGGAGCGAAACGGTGACATTACCCGTTTCCGGTATTCTGCCGGCATCGAATATGAGTTCAACCGACATCATGCTCTGGACGTGTCTTACACGCTACAGCACAACCGTTCGCCCTGGCTGGACGAATTCATCGTCAGTACGGGTTATGCCTTTTCCTTCTGACCTTTACGGAAGACAAGCGCTACGGCGTATGCCGTCACTCCTTCTTCGCGGCCGATGAAACCAAGTTTCTCGTTGGTGGTGGCTTTAATGGAGAGATCGCCGGGTGGGAGCTCCATGACGCCGCAAAGGACCTTTATCATCTCCGGAATAAGCGCTCCGATTTTGGGGCGCTGGAGACAAAGCGTGACATCGATGTTCCCGATTTCGTAACCTTCGGAACCGATGAGGCTGCACACCCGGTGCAGGAGGATCTTGCTGTCGATGTTCTTGAAATCCGCTGATGTGTCCGGGAAATGCTTGCCGATATCTCCGAGATTCACGGCCCCGAGAAGAGCGTCACAGATAGCGTGTATGATGACATCCGCATCCGAATGTCCGAAGGCGCCCTTTTCATGGGCCACTCTGATACCGCCCAGCCAGAAGGGATGGTTTTCTTTCAGTTGATGGACGTCGAAGCCGATGCCGATACGCATGTTGAAACGAATTGGTGCCGACGAAGGTAAGGCTTATCCCTGAAGCAGGAGATTGAATTGATATCCATAAAAAAAGGGACCCGAAGGCCCCTTAGTCGATGATCATATATCCGTTTACTCGTTGTCCTGGTTTTCCGCCTTCAAGCCTTCGAAATTGAAAAGCAGTGTGAAACGTAACGTGTTTTCCAGCGGATTACGCTGTTCAGTAGGGATCAGGTAGGCGAAGTCAAGACCGAATACATTGTAGCGGAGACCGGCTCCGAGCGTGAAGTACTGGCGGTTTCCTTTAGTGGATGCTTCGTGGAAATAACCGGCACGCAGGGAGAACTGCTTGTCGTACCAATATTCCACGCCGGTGCACCAGATGAATTCCTTCAATTCTTCGCGGAAGCCTGCCGGCGCATCGCTCCATGAGGAGAAGAGCGCATTGGCGACAGAAACGGTAGTGGGGTCTTTGCCGAATTCGATGATTTTCCTGCCGTCGATATCCAGACTGTCACGTCCGTCAGGCGTCTTCAGGTACACCGGAGGAGTAGGTACCAGCAGCTTGTTGATGTCAATCCCGAAAGCGAACGTGTTATAGTCGTCCAGTTCGATCTCGATATTGCCTCCCAGCCGGAAATTCGTCGGAATGAAATCCTTCGACTTGGTATCCGTATAGGAGATCTTGGAGCCGATATTGGAGATGTTCAGGCCGTAAGACATCTTGGCGTCTTTGCCGGACAGGTCGATCTCTTTTGTGTAGTATGCAGAAAGGTCAGCCGCAACAGAGGTCCCCGGGCGTGTCTGGATCGTATTGTTCTGTATGGCGATGCCTCCGGTCAGGTTCGAATAGATATAGCGCAGCGTCAGGCCGCCGGAAAAGTTTTCGCCGAGTTTGCGGGCATACGCCACATCGATGGACCATTCGTTAGGATTGAATGAACCGGTCTTTTCGGCGTTCTCATTGGTGAAATCGATGTTGCCGAGGGAGAAGTAACGGAGCGCCATGCCGATGGACTGCTGGTCGCCTACCTTCCGGTAGCCGGACACATATGCCAGATTGATATCGTTCACGAGGGCGCGAAGCCAGGGAGTGTAAGAGATCGCGAAGCCGGCATCCTTTTCGGCGAAAGCGAGCTTTGAACCGTTCCAGTGGATCGAATTCGCATCCGGTGAAGTAGCGGCACCGAAATCGCCCATTCCGCCGGCCCTGGAGTCGGGACCGATCAGCAGGAAGGGAACCGACGTGGTGATGGTGTTGACCTGTCCGAGTAACGAATCTTTAAAGCCCGAAATCTGGGCAGAAGAGGACAGGGCGAGTGCAGAGGCCAGAACGACCGCAACGGAGGATTTTCTCATCGGAAACATGTAGCCGGGTGGGATTGGGGGGCAAATATAAGTGACAATTCAGTAGATGCCTAATCAGCGCAGAATGACAAGTTTTTCGAACTTGTCCGCAGTGGAACCGTCCGGTGTACGGACTTTAAGTTTGTAGATATAAACTCCTTTGCCGATGCGGTCACCGAAGTCGTCCAGTCCGTCCCACTTGAGTTCTTCTGAACGGAATCCCTCATTAAGGATCCTGCCGCTGATGGTCTTCAGGAGTTTTCCGGAGACCGTGAAGACCTGGATCTGGGCATCAAGCGGCGTATAAGGACGGTTGTGTTCGAACATGAAGGTCGTAGAGGTGGTGAAGGGGTTCGGGTAGTTCATCACGTGGTCCAGGGCCAGTACCGCGGATTCCTCGACGATGAAGTCCGTGATGGCTTCGCTGCTGTTATTGTGCACATCCCATACCTTGAATTTCAGGGAATGCGGTCCTGTGCTCAAGTCCTCGAACGGAAAGGTGACTTTGCCCTGCCGGTAACTGTCAAGGTCGTACTGGAAGTAATCGTTCACGACAAAGGTCTTGCCGGCATCGTTGTCCAGCACAGCGGTCATATCATGTCCGATTCCGCTGCCGACGCCATTGATTCCGCTCGAGTCGGAGATGAAGGCGAGCATTTTCGGATTCTCGTCGGTCATGCTTCCGCGGATGAACTTCTCGTCGTTCATGTAAAGTCGGATCGCGGGACCGGCTTCGTCACCGGACATGCCGGCATCGAACCCTCCCACCACGATGGAGGTGTCGTAACCGGTCGCATCGCTTACGCCGTTCTGGGCGTAATAGGAGATTTTTCCGAATCCGTAAGGGAATTGGATGTCCTTCGGCACCACGAACGTGAAGGTGAAGCTCCCGTTGGTGACGCTGGTCTTTCCCTTGAAGATGACGTTTCGCTGCGCAGTGAAGGGACGGGGTATCGAAGGATCGCTGGAGACGTTCTGGTCGTTACCCAGCGTATAATAGGTCATCTTCTTGTCATAGACGGTAGGCGTGATGATGCCGTTGAATCCGGTGAGCCGGTTTCCGTTAAGGTCGGTCACCTCGCCGGAAACGGTCACACGTCGGAGCGCCTTCAGGGTATCTGAACCTACCTGAACCGGTCGGCCGTTGATTTCAGTGGTTCGGACATTGAAGGTGGGATAGGCGAGCGGCAATGCGGGGTCTCCGATCAGCAGGAAGTTCCGGACATAGATGTCGGAAAAAACGTCGGCTTTTGTCTCTTCGAAAACCTCGCCCAACGTAGGCACGCGTCCTTCAAAGGGTTCGAAGACATGTGTGTAGAATTTCTTGGCAAGATTGTAATTGGAACTTGAGAATGCGAGACGGGAAGTCGTGAAAAGGCAGATGCCTCCGCCTTGCGGATTGAGGAAAACGTATTCTCCGGCGGATGTTCGGCTTGGATCGTCGACACGCGTGAATTCACACGTGGCGGTAAGGAATGCGGCCAGACGGTGCTTGTTGGTCCAGCCGTTGATGTCACTTACTTCCAGAACACGCTCGTGCGCCCAACCTACCTCACCGCCGTGTCCGATGTAGGTGAGCAGCAAAGCCCCGCGTTCGATACGGTCTACGATCGCGCGCTGCGCCTCCGGGTAGCGCTGCCCGCCCGGCGTCGTGATCTGGTTGAACGCATCCATGTAAATCTTGTCGATATTGTAGAGCCTGTGCCGGCTGTCGACCGTGTCGGCCAACGCATCCGCCTGTTTCAGGTGGGTGTTATTGTCCTGGTCGTCGGCGACGAAGGCGACGATGTTTCTCCAGTCGCCGCGCGTGGAGGCGCTCTCTGCTGCAGAAGCCACCGATCCGCCGTAGTCTATTATCTTATCGACCGCCGACTGGGCTTCGGCAACGGACTTGACCGGAAGACGGCCCACCGCCATATCGACGATCTCTCCGTTCCCCCATTCCCCTTCGTTCTGGTCCAGCAGTCCGAAGAAGTCGTCAGAGGTATAGGTCTGGGTCTGATTCAGCGAACCGGTAGACTGGTAAGAGGGTACGAAATTCGTGTTGTCTGTGATACGGTACTTGTTGTCGTACGACGCATCTCCCATGAGCAGCAGGTATCGCGGCATCTCCTCCGGTGTCGTTGCCCGTTCGTAGAACATCTTCACGAAGTTGCGGATCGCACAGACGTCCTGGGCGCCGGAGGAAAACTCGTTATATACTTCACGCGTATCGGCGACATGCACGGTCAGTCCACGGGACCGGTGAAATGCGGCCAGTTGCTCCGATTGCGCTCTGAATCCGGGATAGGTCACGATGATCATCTCCGCCTCGGAGAGTCCGTGAAGGTCCTGGTTCTTCATCTTCCCTGCGGCAATCGGATCTCCGGCGGAGGAGGGTGTAAACGCGATGTATTCGTGCAGGTCTTCAGCGGATGCGGCGAAACCCCGGATACCGTTGTTGTCGGCGGTCTCCTGCAAGACGACTTCTACAGGATCCGTCACATCCCAAACGAGATGGTTGGCACCGATGCCGGGGATGTTGAATTGCGCGGTATTGCCCGGTCCTACGGATTCAGCATCCCGGAAACGGAATTGGGCAGGTCGTCCGTTAGCGGTCAGCGAACAACGACCGTTGAGCTCGATGAAATTGACCCAGCCAATGGCGCCCGGGTCGCTGGAATAGAACTGGATGGTCACATCGACGTTAGCTCCTGAGGCCGGGACCGTGTCGAGAAGGCTTACCGGCAAGGCATAATTGTCTTGAGGTGAGGTGCCCACGTCGGCAAAATACTGGGTGGCGATCGTCGTACCGTTCACCTTCACGATGAAGGCATTGTTGTTGTTGTTGATACTGTTGATGGCACGTCCAAGGAAGCCGGCACGTAGTATGATCGGGGATCCGGGCGTAACGTTGGGAAACGTGAAGCTGAAACTCCTTGTTGGGTTGATGTTGTCCATCCGTTCACCGTACCATTCCCTTCCTGACTTCAAGAGGTTGTATTGGTCGTTTTCGTGAAACGCGTAATCGTTGAAGGTGGTGACGTTGACGACGGGTTGTGACGCGGATGTGCTTCGCGAGGATATCCTTTTGCCGACGCCGGCGTCTGCGGTGATGAAGTAATAGGTGGTGTCGCAGTATTGGTTGGTCTTGTAGGAGAAGCGTACGTTCGATGAGTCGTACTTCCAGACCGTCTGGCTCGTTCCGTAGAATAAAGCATAGTCGCCCTGGTCGAAGCGCCCGTCGGATTCGCCGTACACGTAGATGGCGTTCTCAGGCGCCTCCTCATAAGGCGTTGCGGAATTGAGGTAGGGGAGTTGTCCGCCCCCGCTGCCGTAGACCCGAAGGTTCCTCGGATCGATGCGGTCCACATCCATGCCGATGTTCTTCAGGAAGGCGTAGCTGAGACGATATACCCCTGTGCCTGTCACGGCGACACGGTACCATTCACCGGCACTCAGCGCACTCGAGGCGGCGGCGGTCCTGCGCGCGCGCGCGGGTGCCGTGCCCGCAAGCGGCTGTGCCGAGAGCCGGAATTCGACTAACCGCTCATATCCGCCGGAGGCTGATGCCCGGATTGCACAAACGTTGACGGCGGCGAAGGGCTTCTTTTTCCTGTAAACGGTCCTGCAGTTGACTTTGAAATCAGCACTCAGGTCAGTTGCAGCAATGCCGCGCGTATCAGAGATCTTCTCGGTGCGTACGACCGTGAGTTGGGGCTTCGCGTCGTAGCTTCCGGCGGGTAATTCGAAAAGTTGTTCGTAGCAGGGGAGAAAGTTTCCGTCCAGCACAGCTCCCTCGAAATATTGATTCAGGAACACCCGTTCATCAGGAAGCTTGGTCTCATGGACGCCTTTCCACTCCAGTTGCCCGCTCACGGTTTCCCGGACGGATGCTGTCCGGGCGGCCACGCTCAGGAAAGGCATGAAAAGAATGAGCAAGAGTGTCGGTTGAAATCGCATGGTTTGCTTTCGTAGGTGAAGGCCAAGTTTGGTTAACGGCCGGTAAGCCGGAATTATTGCCAATTGAACAAAATTACCCGAAAAAAGATTAAAAAAATCCCATAAACCGCGTAGTTGCAGGAAGTGTCCCACTGTTTATGAGCCCATTGCTCAATAAACCACTTAATTTTTTCGGATTATTGGATAAAATCCTTAAAATTGTGAAGATAATCTTACGTCCTTGGAGGCTGTATTAGTATTGCAATCCAATGCATTACGAAACCATGCTACCTTGCAAGACGTATCATCCGTTCAAACCCAGTAGTCATGTTGAGGCGAATATTGTTTTTTGCGGTACTGGCATTGCCAGAGCTTCTTTTTGCTCAGGATCCTCAGTTCACGCAGTTTTACGCGAATCCGCTTTACTTGAATCCGGCCTTTGCCGGCGCTCAGCGCTGTCCCAGGCTGTGTCTCAATTATCGTAACCAGTGGCCGGCGCTTTCCGGTAATTTCATCAGCTATACGGCCTCCTACGACCAGCACGTCGACCCCATCGGCGGCTTGGGACTCATCGTGCTGAACGACAAGGCCGGTGAAGCGACCCTCACAACCACCAGCGTTAGCGGTATCTACAGCTACCAGCTGAACGTCACCCGTGAATTCTCGATTCGCGCCGGTTTTCAGGGCACTTATTTCCAGAAGAAAGTGGATTGGGATAAGCTGACCTTCGGGGATATGATCGATCCCCGCTATGGTTTCGTTTACCAGACCCAGGAAGTGCGCCCCAACCAGAACCGCTCGTTCATGGATTTCTCGGCAGGAATCCTGGGCTATAGCAACAAGGTTTTCGGCGGTGTTGCGGTCCATCACCTGACCGAGCCCCAGGAATACTACATCAAAGAGGCTCCGGGTTCACAGTTACCCATGAAAATCACGGTGCATGCCGGTGCTATGATTCCGCTGGGCGGAACACGGGACAATTCCATGTACATCTCTCCGAATTTCCTCTACCAGAAACAGCGGGATTTCCAGCAGTTCAATATCGGATTCTATGCAGCCAAAGGTCCGCTGATCGGCGGTCTGTGGTACCGTGGCGAGGATGCATTTATCGCGCTGATCGGTTTGCAGCAGGGGATCTTCAAATTCGGTTACAGCTACGATGTAACGGTTTCCAAGCTATACAATGCTTCGGCAGGATCGCACGAACTGTCCATGGGACTCCTTTTCCCCTGCCATCCGAAGAAAAAACGCTTCAGGACCATCAAGTGTCCTACGTTTTGACCTGAAATTGCCATATTTCAATTAAATAAATACTTTTGGCCTCCGTTTAATACTCACTACAAGAGCAACGATAAATGAAGAAATTCATGCGTTTTGGCATTACCCTGTTCTCCGCGGCAGTGATGCTCGTTTCCTGCAGTAAAGACAAATCCGCCATTACCGGCTGGAACTACAACGACCCCAAGAATGGCGGTTTCGAAGTAGTCGCTTACGACGAACAGGAAACCGGTCCCGGACTGGTCCTCATCGAAGGAGGTACCTATACGATGGGTCGTACAGAGCAGGACATCACCATCGACTGGAACAACATTCCGCGTCGTGTGACGGTCAGCTCCTTCTACATGGACGAGACCGAAGTGGCCAACATTCACTACCTCGAATATCTTTATTGGACCACGCGCGTTTTCGGAACCGACTATCCCGAAGTCTACAAGAAAGCTCTTCCTGATACACTCGTATGGCGCGACAAAGTCGGCTACAACGAGCCCATGGTCGAGCTCTATCTCCGTCACCCGGCCTACCAGCAATATCCGGTTGTCGGTGTCAACTGGCTGCAGGCGACTGACTTCTGTGCCTGGCGTACCGATCGCGTGAACGAACAGATCATGATCCGCGAGGGAATCCTTCGCGTGAACCCGAATCAGCTCAACGAGGACAACTTCAATACCGATGCATACCTGGCCGGCCAGTATGAAGGCATGGTTCGCAACGACCTCATGGACCTGAATCCCAGTTCCGGTTCCAACGGTACACGCAAGGTGCGCATGGAGGACGGAATCCTTCTGCCGCGTTACCGCCTGCCCACGGAAGCAGAGTGGGAATACGCCGCCCTTTCACAGATCGGAAATACCATTTATGAGCGTGTCACCGACCGCCGTCAATATCCTTGGAACGGAAGCGTCATGCGTAACAGCGACGAGAAGTTCAAAGGGCAGATGTTGGCCAACTACAAGCGCGGCCGTGGTGACAACATGGGTACCGCCGGCTATCTGAATGATAACGCCGACCGTCCCGCACCGGTCCACTCCTTCTGGCCCAATGATTACGGTCTGTACTGCATGGCCGGTAACGTGAACGAATGGGTGATGGATGTCTATCGTCCTCTCTCTCCCGAAGACAAATCCGATTTCAACCCTTTCCGCGGAAATCAGTTCCAGACCCAGCAGCGTGACGAGGAAGGGAATATCGTTGAAAAAGACAGCCTCGGTCGCGTCATCCTGCGCGATGTGACTGCCGAGGAGAACGTCGACCGTCGCAATTACACGACCTCCGACTACAAGAGCTATCTTGATGCCGATGAATCAGAATACATCAAGTATGACTATGCCAACACCAGCATGATCAATGACCGTGCTCGTGTCTATAAAGGAGGTTCCTGGAAGGACCGTGCCTACTGGTGTTCTCCGGGCGCCCGACGTTTCCTCGATCAGGAGCAGCGCACCGACGACATCGGTTTCCGTTGCGCCATGGTTCGTGTCGGAAGTCCAGTAGGAATGGGTACCAAGCCCAAATCTTCCATGAAACGCTAAAAGCATTTCTCTCACGAAAAAGCCATCCCGAAACGGATGGCTTTTTGTTTTTCCGGCATTTCTTGCTGACCTGTCCGAGCGTTTAGCAGACCGAATTCGAGCGGATCATTCCTTTTGGGTCCGGTATGATGACGAACGGTCAAGGCTTTGAATGTAGCAGGTCTTCCATCCTTATACGATGGCAGATGTCCGGGTTCCGTTCCCTGAAATGCGTGCACCGCCGAATTGCATTGAAAAAAGAAAGCCATCCCGGTGAGGATGGCTCTTCTTTTAACGGTTAACGGCCTTCAGGCACCCTGCTGCCTGAGCCTTCTTTTGAATGCATAATAGACCGGGACACCGATCAGCACGATGATCAGTCCGTAGAGGCAGTAATCCATCTTGTGCAGGAACATCACTCCGACCACCCAGACTGCGAGCAGGATGTAAATGGCCGGTAAAACGGGATAGCCGAATGCTTTGTAGGGACGTTCCATTTCAGGGCGTTTCTTCCGTAGAACGAACAGGCCGATGATGGTCAGGGCATAAAAGATCATCACTACGAACATGATGTAGTCCAGGAGACTGCCGTAGGTGCCTGAAAAGCACAGCAGACAAGCCCAGATGCACTGCATGGTGAGCGCATTGGCCGGCACTCCGTTCTTGTTCAGACGGCCTGCGGATTTGAAGAAGAAGCCGTCATTTGCCATCGCATAATACACACGTCCGGCCGTGAAGATGATGCCGTTGAGACAGCCGAAGGTGGAGATCATGATCATCGCCGCCATGAACAGCTTCCCATTGTCGCCGAGAATGGTCTGCATGAGCAAGGTGGCGACGCGGTCGTTCTCCGCGTTCTGGATGGCGGGCATCGGAAGGACATAAACGTATGCGATGTTTGCCAGTATATAAAGTAAGAGTACGCTGGAGGTTCCCAGGAAGAGGGACAAGGGGAGATTCCTCTGAGGGCGATCCACTTCGCCGGCGGTATAGGTGATGTTGTTCCAGGCGTCGGCGGAGAACAGAGCGCCGGTCATGGCCGCTCCGAAAATTCCGATGGTGGAGATGTCCATCACATCGGGAAATGCCGGAGAGAAATGCGACCAGTCGCCCATTCCGTTGAATCCGAACCACAAGCCGAGTCCGATAAGCAGGAAGAGCGCAAGGATTTTCGTGATGGTGAAGATGTTCTGCAGGAAGGCGCTGGCCTTCAATTCGCCGTAATTATAGACCGTAAGGCCGATGACCAGAGCTACGGCGAGGAGCTGCTGTGTGTTGACGTGGACCGGGCCGAGACTAATCAATACATTCTCCGGGGAAATAGCAGGCAGGAATACTCCCGTGAATTTCGCAAATGCGACTGCGACCGCCGCGATGGTCCCGGTCTGGATGACCGAAAATAACGCCCAGCCATACAGGAAACCCGGAAGAGGGCCGAAGGCTTCCCGGAGGTAGATGTATTGTCCGCCGGCCTTCGGCATCATCGCGGATAACTCACCGTAGCTGAGGGCTCCAAGAACAGTGATGACTGCAGTAAGGATCCAGGCGAGCAGCAGCAGGCCGGGAGAGCCGCCGACGTCACGTGCGATTCCGGCTGAAACGATGAAGATCCCCGAACCAATCATCGATCCGGCAATTATCGTCGTTGAATCCAGCAGGGAGAGTTTTTTGTTGGACATGTTATAGTGTTTGGGGAAAGGTAAAAAAATACTTCGCGATGAATGGTATCTTTGTCGTATGGATGCCCAAGGACTTTTCAACCTCATCATCGAGCGAAATTCGTTTCTGTGTGTCGGTTTGGATCCCGACCCTGATAAGATGCCCGCATGTATCAAGGGCTCGGACGACATCCTTTTCGAATTCTGCTCCAGGATCATCGATGCCACGAGGGATCTGTGCGTAGCCTATAAGCCCAATCTCGCTTTCTTCGAGCAATACGGTGCTGACGGCTGGAGGTCGCTCGAGAGGATCGTACGGCATATCGGCGACAGACATCTGGTCATCGCGGACGCCAAGCGCGGAGATATCGGGAACACTTCGGCCATGTATGCCCGTGCCTTTTTCGAAACACTAGGCGCCGATGCCGTCACCGTTGCACCCTATATGGGACGCGATTCCATAACGCCCTTCCTTTCTTTTCCCGGAAAGTGGACGGTAGTGCTGGCGCTCACCAGCAACAAGGGCAGTGAGGATTTCCAGATGCTCCGGTTGATGGAAGATCAGCCCGCCAGTTTCCTGTTTGAAAAAGTGCTCAAAGAGGTCTCCTCCTGGGGGACGGAAGACCAGCTGATGTTCGTGGTGGGCGCGACGCATCCCGGATTTTTCAAAACCGTGCGGAAGATCGTACCCGGCCATTTCCTGTTGGTTCCGGGAGTGGGAGCGCAAGGCGGTGACCTGGAGTCCGTTTGTGAGGCCGGAATGAACAGCCGATGCGGATTGCTGGTCAATTCCTCACGTCAGATACTGTATGCCTCGGACGGTGATGATTTCGCGGAAATGGCACGCAAAGAAGCGGAGAAAGTGCGCGACAGTATGGCTGCAATCCTGAAAAGCCGCTTTTGATGGACATGTCAAGGTTGCCTGCGGGTTTACCTTGCAACCATCATGACGGAGTCTTTTCTTCATTATCTCTGGTTACACCAGCAGTTGCAGCATGAAAAACTGCGTACCGTGGACGGCGAGACCGTCGAGGTACTTCATCCCGGTCTTCACAACCATCATGCAGGTCCTGATTTTTTCAATGCACGGCTGCGTATCGGTGCCACACAGTGGGTCGGTAACGTAGAGATCCATCTGCACTCTTCCGACTGGATCCGGCACGGACACCAGGAGGATCCTGCGTATTCCAATTGCATCCTGCATGTCGTCTGGAGGCATGATGAACCGGTGTGCGACATCGACGGGGTTGTGCTGACCACCCTCGAGCTGTACGACAAATTCGACGTTCTGCTTGCGAAAAATTACAGTACGTTGCTGCAGCAGGAGCGTTTCATCCCTTGCGAAGACAGATTGACCTCCGTCGACGACATCTCACGGTCGTTGGTGCTTGACCGTATGATGGTGGAACGGCTGGAGTACCGGGCGGGTCTTATGGTTCGACTGTTGGAAGCGACTACGTGGCATTGGGAGGAAGCATTTTTCCATGCGTTAGCCAGGAACTTCGGTTTTCACGTGAACTCCGATCCCTTCGAACGGTTGGCCCGTTCGGTGCCATACACGGCTTTGCTCCGACTGCGTGAGCGTCTGCTATCGTTGGAGGCGCTTCTTTTCGGTCAGGCGGGATTCCTGAATGACGACATGAAGGACGATTATCCCCGGCTTCTCAGGGAGGAGTTCCTTTTCCTGCGGCATAAGATGAAACTGCATGCGTTGCCGAGTCCCGGCTGGCGATTTCTTCGCCTGCATCCTGCCAACTTCCCCACACTGCGTATCGCACAGTTGGCAATGGTATTGCACGTATCATTTCCCGTGTTCCAGCGTTGCGCCGAGGCGCACTCTCTCCCCGATCTTTTCGATGTATTCCGTCACGGTGTCTCGACCTACTGGCGCTCCCATCTGAGGCCGGATATTCCTACTTCCGATGCTCCCCGTATGATGGGGGATGATGCGATCCGACTGATTGTCATCAATACCGTAGTGCCCTTCCTGTTTCTGCGTGGCAAACGTACCGGCGATGATAAGATGTGCGAGCGCGCAGTGTCATGGCTGATGCAGTTGCCGGCCGAAGACAACCGGATTGTTCGTCAATGGCGTACGGCAGGTTGGCAGCCTCTTGATGCCGGACAATCCCAAGCGCTCTTACACCTGCATGAGCACTATTGCTCCCTCAAAAAATGCCTAACTTGCAGTATTGGTCACAAACTCGTTGGTGAGCGGCATACCCTTGCAACGGCGGACGACCTGCCTTCCTGATTTACGCGCTTCCCGTAGCGGGGACAACCTGTAATGCAACCGAAGAAACCGATCGGCTTTTTGATTTCCATATCCCGCAGAGCGGCATTTTTGCTGGCCTTCTTTTCGCTGCCTGACGTATCTGCACAGCAATGGATTCCTTTAGGGCCTTTCGCGTTGCCTGCATTATCATCCCCCGCGGATGTCGCTTCAGCTCAGGCCGGAGGAATCGGTCGAGTAGGGGTTCTCCGTTTTCCTGCCAAAGCAAATTCGAAACGGCTTTTCTTATCTACGCCCTTTGATCGCTACCGTGTCTCTAAGAACGGCGGTGCGTCCTGGAGTCGGCCCGAATTAAAAGGTCTGCCGGCGTCCGGTGTTTCCGACATGGTGTTTCAGGGATGCCGTAAACTGCTGGTTTCGACAGGTGACGCTGATTGCATCCTGAATCCGGACGGGCCTTCTCTGAATAGTGAATACTGCCAGTCAAGAGGCCTCTACCGTTCGACCGACAATGGTCGTACATGGGACGGACCGATCGGCAGTTGGTTTGATGTTTCCGGCCGACTTCTGCCCGACTTCTGGAAGTATCCCTCCCTGAAGGTCTGCCGTAAGCTGGTGGCTGTTCCGGGAAGTCGTCGGATGTTACTGGCCTTGGTCTATACCTGTGATCCGCGTAAGCGCACTTTCGATGCCACTGTTTTCCGGAGTGATGATGCAGGAAGGAGCTGGCAGGCCGTCCTCGAGGTTCCGGACGGTTGCTTCCGCGACCTTGTGTTCTCTTCGGATCGTACGGAGACTGTTTACGTTGGCGGCAGAACGGTTTTCCGTTCCATGGACAGCGGCAAGACCTGGGAATCCATGCAGCGTTTCGGACTTCCTCCCGATTCGCTCGTCAGCCGTTGCGAACTGGCAGTATCAGGAGCGGCCCGGGGCCGCCTGTATGTACTTGTGGCACTCCGTTCGGGAAAGGTCAGCCAACTCTACATGAAGGAGCCTTTCGAGGACACCTTACGGCTGGCGGCAACCGGTCCGGCCAGTCCCGAGTGGCGCACCGCCCTTGCCGTCGAACATGCGGATGGAGATATGATCTATTTCTCCGCCGGCAACAAAGTGAACAGGTTCCAAAAGAACGGACAGTCACGTTCCGCTGTTTTCGCCGGCGCCGGACTTCATGACGATGTACATGAGCTGACAGCCTCGCCGGATGAAAAGTGCGTCTATGCTTCCACGGACGGGGGACTCGGTGTCACCACGGACGGCGGCAAATCGTGGAAGCTGCTGTACGACGGCCTGAATGTCTCAGAATGTTGGGGAGTGGCCATGTGTGCCGATACTCAGCGACTGTGCATACTTGCCGGATTGCAGGATGCCGGTACCATTCAACTTGAATTCCCTGCTGCGGAGATCCTGAAGTCGTCGAACGGAGACCCCTCTTCTCCCGGTGCGTTCAAGTGGGAGATAGTCCGCGGAGGTGACGGCATGAAGCCTGCGATTCATCCGCTGTCGTCCGGACTGAAGTACACGACAGACGGCAACAACAACCTTAACTTCCGGTGGGACCGTGTAACGAATTCGTGGCAGCCGCTTCGTCTGCCTGCCGGCAGACAGGCCGAATACCTTCGCCCGTTTGTCACAGACCCAATGGATACCGCCATTCTATACACAGGATATGATGACCTGTTCCGTTCTTCTGACGGCGGCCGCTCTTGGGCCCCTCTAGGGATCCCCAAGGTAAGACCTGAGCAGAAAATCATCGCAGTTTGTGTTTCACCCTCCGATACCCGCATCATCTATGCAGCCTTTTCCCAGCCGGCTTGGTCGGACAGCGTGTTCGGTAAATTGTTCAGGACATCCGACGGGGGTAAGACCTGGGAAGACATCTCCATCGGACTTCGCGGCGCTGCTTGGAACTCGCTTACGTCGATCACCGTGCATCCTCAGGATCCCTATCGCATCGTAGCGGGATTCCGAGGAGGCTGGTCCGTAAAGGCCATGCAGTCGGAGAGGGGAGGGGAGGCTGGCTCCTGGAGGGATATATCTGCAGGACTTCCCGGGAGCGGCGACGTGAATGCTCTTTGTTTTGATCCTGTGCGTACGGACGACCTCTATGCTGCCACGCATGAGGGCGTCTGGCGAAAGACGTCGGACGCCGCTTGGGCCGATTTCAACGGAAACATGCCGTGGGTCTTCACCTCCGATTTGTCCATCGATTCCGGAGGCAGGTTCCTGCTGGCGGGAACCCACGGCGCCGGTGTCTGGATCAGCGGAATCACGCCGAACGGCCGTTGATACTATTTGAGAGCGACTTGTCCGCCCCTTCCCTCGGATTAGTAACTTGCCGTTATGAATTCCGACAGGCTGCGCCTATTGAGTCTTAACTTCAAGTATTTCCACAAGCTCTATTTCGCTATCGGATCAGTACTCGCTGTGCTGGTTATCGGTGTGCTTGGTTATGTCGTGCTGGAGGGTTACGGTTGGCTGGACGCGATATACATGACTGTGATCACCGTAGGTACGGTCGGTTTCCGCGAAGTGAACGATCTTGACACATCCGGCAAGATTTTCACCGTTTTCCTGATACTTTTCTCGTTGGGCACTTTCGCCTATGCGCTTACGGTCATCACACGCTATATCATCGAAGGGGAATTCCAACTTTATTTCAGACACTATATGTTGAACAAGGAGATCCAGAAAATCAGCAATCATGTCATCGTTTGCGGTTACGGTCGCAACGGCCGTCAGGCCTGCGACCAGTTGCGGTCCGGACATCTGCAGTTCGTAGCCGTGGAAAGCAATCCTGAAATCGTGGCTCATATACGCGAAGAGAACAACGTCCTCTTTGTCGAAGGTGACGCGACCAACGACGAAGTGCTGGTCCAGGCGGGCATCGACCGGGCGCAGGCCCTGATCACCGCTTTGCCCAGCGATGCGGCCAACGTGTTCGTCGTGCTCACCGCCCGCGACCGTAATCCTAAACTGAAGATCATCAGCCGTGCCAGTGACGACGCTTCGGAGCACAAGCTTAAACGTGCAGGAGCCGACAACGTCATCATGCCCGATCGCATCGGCGGAACCCATATGGCGGCATTGATCACCAAGCCGGACGTGCTGGAGCTGATCGACCACATCACCGGCACGCTCAACGTCAGGCTGGAGGAGATCCTCTGCAGTTCGCTGTCGCAGGAGATGCAGGGAAAGACCATACGCGAGTTGGAGGTCCGCAACCGTACAGGGGCGAATATCATCGCCATGAAACGTTCCGACGGCGACTACGAGATCAATCCTACGCCGGACACTGTCATGCAGCCCGGCACCAAGCTGTTTGTGCTTGGAACCCCGGAGCAGGTCGTTAAGTTCAAGGAGTCCTTGCGTTCATGAAAACAGTGCTCGTAACCGGAGGTAACGGGCTGCTGGGACAGAAGGTGGTCTACGATCTCGTCGGCAGGGAGGGGGTTCGATGTATCTCCACAGGTCTCGGCAAGAACCGTATGGCCCTGAAAGAAGGGTACGTTTATCAGGAACTCGATGTGACCGACCGGGCAGCCGTGCTCGCCGCCATGGAGCGTTGGCGTCCGGATGCAGTCGTCCATACCGCGGCACTGACCAATGTCGACGCATGCGAACAGCGACGCGAGGAGGCTGTGCTTATCAATGTTACCGCTGTGCATCAATTGGCGGAAATCTGCAGGGATTTCGGAACCCATCTCGTGCATCTTTCCACCGATTTCGTCTTCGACGGAAACGACGGCCCCTATGCTGAATCCGACCCGCTCCATCCGCTCAGTCATT
The DNA here is from genome assembly GCA_046052345.1 of Bacteroidota bacterium. Lineage (GTDB taxonomy): Bacteria > Bacteroidota > Bacteroidia > AKYH767-A > 2013-40CM-41-45 > Pollutiaquabacter. The sequence continues at coordinate 107,594 of JBJOMN010000044.1, forward strand.
ATGCAGTGACCAAAGCCGAAGGTGAACGCCGGGTGATGGAAGCCGGTGGTTCGTGGAGCATCCTTCGCACCATCATCATCTACGGAGTCGTGGACGACAACAGCCGCTCCAATGTAGTGTTGTGGGTGTATAATGCCCTCAAGCAAGGCAGGGAGATAACGGTCATCAAGGACCAGTTCCGTTCTCCTACATTAGCCGAGGATCTGGCCCGAGCCTGTGTGTCCGCCGCATTGTCAAGAAGTCAGGGCATTTACCACGTATCCGGCAGGGAGACGATGTGCATCCTCGATATGGCCCTGATTGTTGCCGATTTCTTCGGACTGGACCCATCACCGATAAGACCGATTGCGAGTGCGGAACTGCGACAGCCTGCCCTTCGCCCGCCGGTGACTGGATTCATCATCCGGAAGGCGGAACGAGAGCTGGATTTTCGGCCTTCCACATTCTTGGAGGGACTCGCTGTAGTAAAAAAACAGCTGTTAGTGTTTGGCGATTCCTGACGGCAACCGTTAATTCGCCGCGGTGGCTAAAAAACAAAAGGGCACTTCCCGTTACAGACTACGCTGGAAGGACCATTTTTCCTTCACCGTCCAGGAGACAAAGGGACTTTACCTTCTGCTAGGGCTCTTATCACTCGAAGTATCGTATTTATACTATCTCAGAAACTTCAGCCGACCCGCCTTGCCCTCCGGTTGGGAGAAGCTCGCGATAATCGCGGACTCGGTAACAGCCCGGATGCAGGCTGACCATCCGCACCGAAGAGAACATTCTTCGGATAAAACCGGACGAGGAGGTGATACTCTTTACAAGTTCGATCCGAACAGCATCGGTAAGCACGGCTGGATGAAATTGGGGCTTTCTTCCCGGCAGGCGGATGCGGTTCTTGCGTACCGCAGCAAGTCCGGAGGCTTCCGCGACAAGTCAGAGCTGTCGCATGTGAAAGTCATTTCTCCTGAATTGCTCCAAAGGTGGGACGGTTTTGTGGCGCTTCCTGATTCGTCGGTGTCTTCGGCGACTCCCCGAAAAACCGTTGTTGCCGATGTGAATTTGTCCGACAGTTCCGCATTCGACCGTATTCGGGGAATTGGTCCCTCACTGGCAGGAAGGATCGTACGGTACAGGGAGCGTCTTGGCGGCTTCAGGTATCCGGAACAGGTTCGGGAGGTGTATGGGGTCAGTGATTCTTTATGGCAGATTCTTTCACCACGGTTGGTCATTTCCCCAAATCCCGTACTGCGGTTGCTGGATCTGAATACTGCCGATGCCGATTCATTGAAGGCCCATCCGTATATCGGTTACAGGATTGCCGTTCAGATCCTGAACTATCGACGTCAGCATTTGTTCAGGAGTGTTGATGAACTGAAGCGACTCCCGTTGGTGTCGGAGGAAATTTACCGTAAACTTGCGCCGTACCTGAAAACGGGCGATTGAGCCCCGCACGTACCCCCGTCTTGTAGCCATGGATTTGGAAAAACGCGTTCGAGATGCCATCCGCGATATACCGGACTTCCCCAAGCCGGGTATTCTCTTCAAGGATATAACACCTGTCCTCCAGGACCCCGCTTTGTGCGATGCCATAGCCGCTTCCATCCATGAGCGGTTCGTCGGTCAGGGGATTGATGCCGTGGTGGGAATTGAAAGCCGGGGTTTCCTGTTCGGGATGCTCGTGGCCCAGAAATTCGGCGTGCCCTTCGTTCCTGTGCGCAAGAAAGGGAAGCTGCCGGCAAAGACCTTGTCCTACGAATATGAACTGGAGTATGGCAGCGCCGTCGTGGAGATCCATGAAGACGCTTTGCCGAAAGGTGCCCGTGTACTCATTCATGATGACTTGCTCGCAACCGGCGGAACAGCCGATGCAGCAGCTGTTCTGGTCTCCCGGTTGGGGGCACAAACGGCCGGTTTCGCCTTCCTCGTGGGATTGGATTTTCTCTCCGGGCGCAATATCATCAGCAGGCATAGCGATGCCATCTATACCATAGTCAGTTACTGATCAATTCTTTCTTATCATGGATTTCAATCCTACAGACAACCAGCAACTTATCACAGCCTCCGTCCGGCAGTTCGCAGAGTCGCATATCCGTCCCTATGTCATGGAATGGGATGAGTCGCAGGTGTTCCCCCGCGAACTTTTCAGCCGGATGGGAGAGCTGGGGTTGATGGGAATTCTTGTACCCGAGAATTATGGCGGCGCCGGTCTGGGGTATTTCGAATACATGTCGGCCATCGTCGAGGTCGCAAAAGTCTGCGGTTCGGTAGGACTCTCCATGGCCGCCCATAACTCCTTGTGTACGGGTCACATCCTGCAGTTCGGCAATGAAGAGCAGAAGCAGAAGTATCTCCCGCTGCTGGCCACGGGTCAATGGGTAGGGGCATGGGGACTCACCGAGGCGAATACCGGCAGTGACGCCATGCGCATGCGTTGCGTGGCGCGGGAGGATGGTGACCATTGGGTCATCAACGGAACGAAAAACTGGATCACCCACGGCAAGAGCGGCGAAGTCGCGGTAGTGTTGGCGCGCACCGGCGACCTTCTCGACTCCCATGGTATCACGGCCTTTATCGTAGAACGCGGTACTCCCGGTTTCGGTGCCGGAAAAAAAGAGAACAAGCTGGGTATGCGGGCTTCCGAAACCGCGGAGCTCGTTTTTGAGGACTGCCGGGTCCATAAGAGCCAGATCCTGGGAAAAGTCGGTGAAGGATTCATCCAGTCGATGAAAATCCTCGACGGAGGCCGGATTTCCATAGCATCCCTGGCTATCGGTATCGCTAAAGGTGCTTACGAGGCGGCTTTAGCCTACTCGAAGGAGCGGCAGCAGTTCGGGAAGCCGATTTCCGAGTTCCAGGCGATTGGTTTCAAATTGGCCGACATGGCCACCAAGATTGAAGCCGCTGAAATGTTGACCCTCCAAGCCGCATTTTTGAAGAATAACGGCAAAAAATGCACAAAGGAGAGTGCTTTTGCCAAATACTACGCCTCCGAGATTTCCGTCGAGGTGGCCACGGACGCGGTCCAGATTTTCGGGGGGTACGGCTATACCAAGGATTTTCCGGTAGAGAAGTATTACCGCGATGCGAAGCTGTGCACCATCGGGGAGGGCACCTCTGAAATCCAGAAATTGGTCATTTCCAGGGAAATCCTTCGTTGATTTTGCGGATTTGAAATAAAATCGTACTTTTGCCGTCCCTAAAGGGAAACAACACATGATTATCGTACCCATTAAAGAAAACGAGCCGATTGACAAGGCGCTCAAGAAGTTCAAGAAGAAATTCGAGCGGACAGGTACCATGCGGGAACTCCGTCGCCGCCAGACGTTTGAGAAGAAATCCGTGACCCGTCGTCAGCAGATTCTTCGCGCCCGTTACCGCGATATGATGCAGCGCACCGAAGCGTTGTAATTGTATCGTTGCCTTCGGCAACATTTCTGCTTATATTTACGTTGATATGTTCATCGAAAGATGACTGTTAACGTAACGAAATAATAGAGGGAGAGGAACCGGTCCAAAAACCGGTTCCTCTCTTCGTTTTTCATACCATGTCCGTTTCCACTTTTCTTCAATATATCCGTTATGAAAAGAGGTTCTCACCCAACACGGTGACAGCCTACGCCAACGATCTCCGGCAGTTCTTCGGGTACGCCAAAGCCCAATATGACATAGACGATCCTGCCGAGGTGCAGCATCAGGTCGTCCGCTCCTGGATCGTACGGTTGCTCGAGGAGGAAGTCGCCCCCCGGTCTATTAACCGCAAACTGACATCCCTTAAGACCTACTTCAAATTCCTGTTGAGGAGGCAGGAGATCGCGTCGAATCCGATGCTGAAAGTACAGGCGCCGAAGACATCGAAGCGGCTGCCGGCCTTTGTGGATCGAGGAAAGATGGAGCTGCTGTTCGACGGTTTCCCGGAGGAGTCGGATTTCGAAGCAGTGCGCGACAGGACTGTTCTGGAGCTGTTGTATGCCACGGGTATGCGACTCTCCGAACTGACGGGCCTGAAGGACTCCTCCGTCGACTGGCGTTCCGCGCAACTGAAGGTGCTGGGGAAGCGCAACAAGGAACGCATCATCCCCTTTTCCCCCAAGCTCAAGGAACTCCTGCTGCACTATGTCGCATTACGCAAGGCGGCCTTCGGGGATGGAGACGCGTTGCTGGTGACCGACAAAGGACTTCCGGTATATCCTAAATTCGTTTACCGGATTGTCAAGGAACGGCTGGGATCCGTCACCACGTTGGAGAAAAGAAGCCCGCACGTGCTTCGTCATACTTTCGCAACGCACATGCTGAACAACGGTGCGGACATCAACAGCGTGAAAGAACTCCTCGGTCATGCCAATCTCAGCGCCACGCAGGTCTATACCCATAATACCATTGAAAAACTGAAACAAGTATATCAACAAGCCCATCCCAGGGCATAAAAAGAAAGGAGAAACAACATGAAGATCACCGTGCAATCCATCCACTTCGACGCCGACCGAAAACTCATCGATTTCATCCAGGAGAAGGTGGACAAGATGATCACCTACTATGACAACATCCTGGGCGGAGAGGTTTTTCTCAAGCTTGATAAGTCAAGCGATTCAAAGAACAAGATCGTCCAGATCAAACTGCTGGTTCCCGGCAACCAGATCATCGTCAGCGAACAGTGCCGTACGTTCGAGGAAGCGACGGACCTTTGCATGGATTCACTTTCCAGGCAGGTAAAAAAAGCCAAGGAAAAAGAGCGGGGACTTTGAACCTTTCTTGTAAGAGAAAGCACTAATTTCAAGCGCTTCAGCAGCTTTCCAACTTATCTTACAGGGAGAATGCATCTCGATAAACTTCGAAAAACGGCCTTTATCGCCGCTGTTTCGGTGTTCTTTTCTGTACACGGCAGCGGCCGATCATCGGAATCCGTCCGAAAGATCGTTGTCTCCTGGCAGGATACCACCGAAATGCATTTCCTGCGGGATCCTTCCTTTTTCGCGCAGGGTTGGCACACCTTGCCACAGGTGTCTTTCTGGAAGCAGGTGATCAACATGTCCGGAGACTCCTGCATTGTGAACATCGCAAGCTGCAGGAAGCCGGTCGGAAGAGTGTCCCGCGAAGTGTGGATGGGGCAGACCGAATCAGAGAAGGTGTGCTACAAGGACAGCGTGTGCACCTCGCATTGCTTAGAGCCCGGTTCGGCCATTTTCGTCACTGCAGGAAAGGGGGAGTTCTACGAGGTTAAAAAAACCCTGCCACTGATCAATACGGCCATCGAGTCGTTCGAAGCAGCCGGCTGCGATCCTTGGTATGCACAGACCATTTTGCTCATCGAGAGCCCCGGAAAGCTGAAAGTGAAATCGTATGTAGGTGCATCGGGGCCTTTCCAACTTATGCCTTCCGTCGCACGACGTTATGGATTGCGTGTGACCAAATACGTCGACGAACGTTCCGATGTGCGTAAATCGGCACGGGCCGCAGCGCGCCTGATCAATACCTCATGCATCCCTTACATACGGCGATTCCTGGAAGAGCACTGTGTGGAATACCATGAGCATGACTTATGGTTCCGACTGCTGGTCCTGCACGCCTATCATGCCGGTGCCGGTAATGTGCGTTGCGTCATCGATCAGCTCAAGCCTTCCTCCGGTGGAATCCCGCTCATGCAGCAGGTGTGGAGTACTACCTGCGGAGGATTCAAGAACGAGTCCCAGAACTACTCCCAGATCGCATTGGCATCCTGGCTTAATTTTTCGGAACTCATCGACATGGACGGTGATACGGTTTATCTGGTACGGGGCGACAAGCTGATGCACGAATATCAACGGCTAAGGCCACAGATGAAGTCCTACGAAGCCCATGAATTCCTGCAGGCGGCGATGTCGGCCTACGAAAAGGATTTCGTCGATGAAATGATCCCGTACGATGACTTCATGTTCCGGATCGGAAGGATCCGGGCCGAATTCACCGTGCTCGCACGGCTGGTCATGCCCGGAGTAGCCGACCCCGTGCTGAAAGCGTACCCGTCGGATGAGTCCCACATTTCCCTGCTGGCGGCCGAGCTGACCAAGCGCAGGCGTTACCAGGAAGCGGTCCGATTGTTACGGCTGAACCTGGATCTTCACCCTAATTCGGCGGATCTGCCGGAACGGCTTTCCAAGGCGTACCTGTTGATGGGCGACCGGAAGTCTGCAGAGCTCTACGCACGCAGGGCTTCCACAGATGTCGCCCAACCGGTTCCTCCTGCCACGGAGATCCGATGATAACCTTAACTTTGCAGGGTTACCAGCTTCATGCGTTGTAGGTTTTTCCTGTCTGCCGTCCTCGGCATCATCCTTTGGTCTGCCGGGGCCTCTTCAGCGACAAATTCTCAAGCGTCGGATTCAGTGAAATATTCATGCGGGTTGGAACCGTCAGACAGCGCCGCATGCTGGATGAATCTCTCCTCCCGCTTCAAGGAAGGCAACAGGTATTTTTCCCGGACGGACGCCGATCATCCTTACGGAATCGGATGGTCTGCACCGGTGCCGGGCGGAAACGGCAGGCAATCCTCCAGAGTGGAAGTCGCTTTCCGTGTGCGGTGCCCGCTACCGGCGAATGCACTTCAGCTGGTTTTCTCCATCGAAAGGAACGGCGAAAAAATCTCATGGTCGAGCATCGACGTCTCGGGAAAGGTTCTCGTTGACACCGACTGGAATGCGGTACGACATCTTGTGCAGATCGTGCCTCCGGTCTATACGTCGCCCGACTACCGCATCATCTGCTACGTCTGGAATTCCGGGGGGACATCTCCCCTCGATATCGATGATTTTGAAATCACGTTCCGTGCGGAGCCTGTGCGCACCTTCCTGCCTCCCTTGCCGACGGCCGCAACACCGAAAGGCGCTGGGTTTGCCGATCTGTACTGGGGCCCCGAGTTCTCCTTTCAATATGACAAGGCGGCAGGAACCGTCCGCATCCTGAACAAGAAGGGAAATGTGCTGTTTGATGATGTGCGGTTGTTCACGCAAAGGCGGACGGAGACGATCCGGGAGACAGAAGCGAAGTGGGAGATGTTCCTTACGTATCTGGGCGACGTTCTCGTCGAAGAGGGTAAGGCCTTTCGCTTCGGCGTCCGTAACCTCCCGGGAGCTGAAGTACGTTTCACGGTTCCTCGCGACGGGCAGTGGCTGACTGTTCAGTACGAGTACCGGGTGGCGGAGTATACGGTCCTCGACCGGCAGAGTATCGTCATGCGCAGCGGCATGGCTGTTTCTTCGGTCTATGCAGGAACCGGTTTCGAGGTAAACCGGGAATTCGATCATGAATATTGGTTAGGCAGGGAAGGGGTGTCCTGGTCCGATTCGCTCTCCAGGTGGACCATCTTCCGCCCGGATACGGCTAGCTCGCTGCAGTTCGATTACGACCGCAACCGCATCTGGATCAATGTGGACTATGCCCTGGATCATCCGCTCCTCTATTGGCCGATGGAATCCGAAAGCAACAACTACAAGATCGACCGTTCATCCACTGTGCTTCGGGCAGGAGAGCGTGTATCCTGTCATTTCAGGATCTCACGGGACGGAAGCTTCCTGCCCCTTCCTTCCTTCACGGAAGCGCCTGAAGGCCGGGAAGGCGTATTCATCTTCACGGAGCATGCCGACTATACCCTGCTGCGTTCCAACCGTGCGGTCTATTTCGGTGCAGACACGGTGACTTCGACCAAGGATGCCATCGGCGGATTTGTCGCGCATCGGATCCCAGTCACCAAATCGGTCTTTTACACGAATCCGGACAAGGTCTCCGTATCCGATCGCGCGGGCTTCGTTTCAGGGGAGATAGCTACGATCAAATCCACCGGCGGATTCAAGGAGTTTCTTGCGGACCTCCGTTCGAACGGTCATGAGATCGCGATGCATACGCCGGACCATTTTACCACGAACCGGATGATCCTGAACGAGGCCTTCACGGCGATGAGCAAGGATTTCAGGCTGAGCACCTGGATCGACCACGGTTACGACAACGGACGCAGGAGTAACCGGGAGGACCTGGTGTGTGACGGTTTTCTTCCGGGATCTCCCATGTATATCGCCGGACTCTTCAAGGAATTCAATGTGCAGAATGTCTGGAACTGTTTTTACGAGGACTCCACGCTCTACCAGGATGCGACATTCAATGCAGAGCTCGTTACTCCGCACCCGGCTTTCGGCCATGCGTACCCGCGCCCTGTGTGGTGGCGGCATCCTTCGGTGACGGGCACCGTCCGCCATTTCCGCACTACCTGCACGTTGGCGCCCAAAGACCCGTCCATGTGGCCGTATTACCTGAATAAGGACCGTCTGCGTTTTCTTGCAGAGAACAGGGGGGTTTATGTGGCACACGTTTATCCCGCACGGATCGATTCAGTTCCTGCGTTTTATCAATGGGACCAGCCGGTCTGGACCGTTCAGCCGTTCTTCGATGATGCGCTGAAGGTGCTTTCGGATTTCCGTGACGAGGGTCGGCTATGGGTCACGACCGTCCGGGAGTATCTTGAGTATGTAAGTGCCCGGGAATCTCTCGTCTGTTCTGTGACGCCGGCCGGTCAACTTTCCGTTCATAACACAAGCGGAAGCCCCATTCGCGGACTTTCCCTTTGTGTACGGGCGGCGGATGTCGAAGTCTCGGGAAAAACTCCCGGCAAGAGAAGGGTGGGAAAAGACCTGCTGTTCTGGTTCGACATAGGTCCTTCCGAGACCGTTACCGTACTGCCTGTTAAATAAGAGGTTTTCGTATATATTTAAGTCATGTCCACAAAGCTGATTTCATGGAACAAGATCAAGAGGTGGCTGTTACTGTTCCTGCTTTGGTTCACGGGGTTGAG
>JBJOMN010000045.1:0-36525 GCA_046052345.1 Bacteroidota bacterium
ATAACGGTCAGATCACCTATGGCAGTACCACTAACGCCCAAGACCTTCTCAATTACAAGGTCTTTATCATGGATGAGCCGAATATCCGTCTTACATCCGCTGAGAAGACGGCTTTATTGAATTTCGTCCAGAACGGCGGCGGGTTATTCCTGATCGGAAACCATAACGGCAGCGACCGTAACAACGACGGTTGGGATGCAGGACAGATTCTGAATGATTTCTTCAATTCGAACGGTGTCCGGACCAATCCCTTCGGTTTTACCTATGACGCCGCCAACATCTCCCTGACCACCTCCAACGTCCTGTCGGTTACGACCAATTCGATCCTCAAGGGTCCTGCGGGAAACGTCACTGCGTTGCAGTATAATGCCGGAAATACGATGACCATCAACCGGACCGCTAATGCGAATGTCAAGGGACTCATCTACCGAACCGGTTATTCCACTACCGGAACCACCAACGCGATGTTCGTCAGCTCCACTTACGGAACCGGCCGGGTATGCGGTATGGCCGACAGTTCCCCTACGGATGACGGCACCGGTGATTCGAACGATGCGCTTTATTCCTCTTACCGTACCGGCGCCAGCGGAAACCACCAGCGCTTGCTCATCAATGCCGTCATGTGGCTGGCCGGAACCACCTCGCTTGCCCCGATCGAAAACCCCGATCCATCCGTTGTCCGTTTGACCGACAAGGCGCCCTTCTTCCTGTATCCGAATCCTGTCAAGGACCGTTTTACCGTAAGCGGGCTCATGGCTGACGAACCTTTGCGTGTGACCATCAGCGACCTCACCGGCCGCGTAGTATTTGACCGGCAGCTGGAAGCTGCAGGCACTGAGACGGAGCTGCCGCTGGACCGGACGACGATTCCCTCCGGAGTCTATCTCGTAAATCTGCTGACCGACAGCAGGCGTGAGATGCGCCGGGTCATACTGGACTGATATTTTCTTCCCTTTTTTCTTTTTAACCAAAGGTTTTTCGTGCCTCCGGTGAGGTTCATGATTTATGTCATGACCGGTCGTTCGAGATTTCCCTACTTTCAGCCATCTATATTCTCACCCATGAACACTCACATCGCAGAGGTACGATTACTCGAAGCCGCACATTTTGCCGCAGAAAAACACCGTTTCCAACGACGCAAAGACAAGAACGCCACCCCGTATATCAACCATCCCATCCGTGTCGCCTCCACCCTGACGGCCGCAGGCGAATCGGATGTGGCCCTGCTCATGGCGGCGTTGTTGCACGACACTGTCGAAGACACGGAGACCACACTTCTCGAATTAGAAACGAAGTTCGGTTCCGAGGTGGCCGGACTTGTCGCCGAACTGACCGACGACAAATCGTTGCCGAAGGAGCAGCGAAAAGCGATTCAGCGGGAGCATGCCGCTGCCAGAAGTCTGAAGGCCCGGAAAATCAAGATCTCTGACAAGATCTGCAACCTTTACGACCTGCTCCACCATCCTCCGGGAGAATGGTCCGACCGTGATAAGCTGGAATATTTCGAATGGGCGAAAAGTGTCGTACATGAGATGCGCGGAACGCAGCCTGTTCTTGAGGAGGAGTTTGACGAGCTGTACCGGCAGGGTCTGGAACGGTTCCATCACGTTGTTGAAATCGGCAGGAGCAATAGGCACTGACAGGGCCGTTTTTTCCTAATTTTGGGGAATCACAGACTATATGGAAATCCCCAAGACCTACGACCCTACGCAGGTAGAAGACAAGTGGTATCGCCATTGGATGGAGCGCGGATTCTTCCGCAGCGTCCCGGACGGGCGAGAACCTTACACCATCGTCATCCCCCCTCCGAACGTGACCGGTGTCCTGCACATGGGTCACATGCTCAACAATACCATTCAGGATGTACTGATCCGTCGTGCCCGCATGCGCGGTTACAATGCCTGTTGGGTGCCGGGAACGGATCACGCTTCCATCGCTACGGAAGCGAAGGTGGTCGCCATGTTGCGTGACAAGGGAATCAACAAAAAGGACCTGACTCGTGAGAAGTTCCTCGAACATGCGTGGGAGTGGAAGGAGAAATACGGCGGCATCATCCTTGATCAGCTCAAGAAGCTGGGTGCTTCCTGTGACTGGGAACGTACCCGCTTCACGATGGAAGACGACCTGAGTGATGCCGTCATTTCCGTATTCATCGACCTCTACAACAAAGGGCATATCTACCGTGGAGTGCGTATGGTGAACTGGGATCCCCAGGGGAAGACAGCGCTAAGTGACGAGGAGGTGATCTACAAGGAAGTCCAGTCGCGCCTTTTCCACGTCAAGTATCCGCTTGTCGATGCAGACGTGGCAGCAGCTTTGAAGGCCGGCGATTCGGCGTGGAAGATCGATGAGCAGGGGTGGAGCTGCACGGCTGGAGGCAAGTCGTTTTCCGGAAAAGAGTTCATCACCATCGCAACGGTACGTCCAGAAACCATTCTTGGCGATACAGGCGTATGCGTGCATCCGGACGATGAACGTTACAGGCACCTGAAAGGAAAATTCGCCGTCATCCCGATGGTGAACCGGCCGGTTCCGATCGTTTTCGATACGTATATCGAGATGGAGTTTGGTACCGGCGCTCTTAAAGTCACGCCCGCTCACGACATCAACGACTATAACCTGGGACAGAAGTTCGGTCTGGAGGTCATCGACACCATCAATGACGACGGTACCATGAGTGCGGCTGCCGGGTTCTATGTGGGCGAGGACCGTTTCACGGTCCGGAAAAAGATCGTCAAGGATCTGGAGGCGATGGGTCAGGTCGTGAAAATCGAAGACTACAAGAACAAGGTCGGTTATTCCGAAAGGACCGATGCCGTCATCGAGCCGAAGCTTTCCATGCAATGGTTCCTGCGCATGGACCGTGTATCAAAGCCCGCATTGGAGAATGTCCTGAACGGAAACATCCGTTTGATTCCCGAGAAGTTCGTCAACACCTACCGTCACTGGATGGAGAACGTGCACGACTGGTGTATCTCCCGTCAGTTATGGTGGGGACAGCGCATTCCCGCCTGGTTCGGTCCCGGAAACGACTTCGTCGTCTGCAAGACGGCGGATGAGGCGGTACGGCTTTTTGAGAAAAAAGGCGTTCAGGTCCGGGCAGCCGATCTCCGGCAGGACGAAGACGTGCTGGATACATGGTTCTCCTCATGGTTGTGGCCGATTTCCGTATTTGACGGTTTCAAGGATCCCGGCAACAAGGATATCAAGTACTATTACCCCACCAATGATCTCGTCACAGCGCCGGAGATACTTTTCTTTTGGGTCGCCCGTATGATCATCGCCGGCTACGAATACACAGGTGAGCGGCCGTTCACGAATGTCTATCTCACCGGAATCGTCCGTGACAAATTGGGACGTAAGATGTCCAAGTCGCTGGGCAATTCTCCCGATCCGCTCGACCTTATCGCCAAGTATGGTGCAGACGGCGTACGCGTCGGCATGCTGCTCAGCTCTCCGGCAGGAAACGACTTGCTGTTCGACGAGTCGCTTTGCGAGCAGGGACGTAACTTCTCCAACAAGATCTGGAACGCCTTCCGCCTGGTGAAGGGATGGAGTCCCGACAGCTCCCTTGTACAGTCAAAGGAAAATGCAGCCGCCGTACAGTGGTTCCGTGAACGCTTTCAGGAGCAGCTTGCGGTGATCGATGATCATTATTCGAAATACAGGATGAGTGATGCCCTCATGGCGAGTTACAAGCTGATGTGGGACGATTTCTGTTCATGGTATCTCGAGATGGTGAAGCCGGCCTATGTCGAGGGTGCTCCCTCTGTGATCGACCTTTCCACCTACGAAGCCACGCTAGGTTATTTCGAGCAGTTGCTCAAGGTGCTGCATCCGTGGATGCCTTTCATCACGGAGGAGCTGTGGCATCATCTGAAGGAGCGTGCATCCGGGGAGTGCATCATCGTCGCAGATTGGCCGAAGCAAGAGCGGTTCGATGCGGGCCTTCTGAGCGATTTCTCGTGGGCGGCGGAGGCGATCTCTCAAGTTCGGAACCTGAGAAGTTCGAAGGGGCTGTCACCCCGCGAACCTCTATCCCTGCTGGTTCGTTCCCATAAGGCCACTGCCTCCATGTTTAGTACAGTGGTCGCAAAGCTGGCGAATCTTGACCGGTTCGAGATCACCGACAGCAAGCCCGATAACTGTTTTTCTTTCCTTGTCGGAAAGGACGAGTGCTTCGTGCCGGTCTCCGGCAATGTCGATGTCGGTGCGGAGCGCGACCGCTTGCAGAAGGAACTGGAATATAATCAGGGGTTCCTCAAGTCGGTCCAGTCCAAGTTGGCGAACGAACGCTTCGTTTCCAATGCAAAACCGGAAATCGTCGAAAACGAGAAGAAGAAAATGGCCGATGCATTGGCCAAGATCAAGGTGATCGAGGAGCAGCTTGCTTCCCTTGGTTGATACTTGAATTGATAAAACCGTCGATAACATCACAAATCCACCCGCTTCTATGAGAACGTTAACTTTTGCCGCATTGTTTTTCCTGATTCAAAATGCTCTCATGGCCCAGGACACTTTGTTCAAGCTGAATCGTGAGGTGCTTGTCGTCAAGATTTCAGAGGTGGGTCTTGACGAAGTCAAATACAAGCTTTGGGGATACGAAGACGGACCGACCGTCGTCGTGGCCAAGGACCAGTTGCAGAAGATCGTCTATGCAAACGGGACTGTCCAGCTCGTTCAGCCGGAAATGACGGATCCCCGTAATTATGCAGGTCAGAAAAAGAACGCCGTCAAATTCGATTTCTTTTCCCTGTTGCGCAATGATCTGTCCTTGGGATACGAAAGAAGCCTTCGCCCCGGCAGGAGTATCGAAGCCAATGTGGGCATAGTCGGTGTAGGAATAAATTCCAATATGGACGAGGCTTCCGGCGCATTCTTCCGTATAGGATATAAGTTCATCAATACTCCGGATTACTACAGCAGAGGTACACGGTTCTCTCATTTGCTCAATGGCGCATATGCGCGGCCCGACCTTATCCTGGGATCCTACACGACAACCCGCACCACTGAGTCCTACATCCAGAATCCGCTCCCTCCCTATAATTACATGTATACCTATGGGACATCGCGTGAGAAGATCAGCTATGCCGCGTTTAATATTTCATTGGGTAAACAATGGATCTACAGTGATGCTTTCCTGATCGATATCTTCGGCGGGCTCGGATATGTCCTGTCCGATTCAGATACTGAGGGATACGGGATCGAATACGGTGTGTTGAACGGAGGAGGATCTTCCTTCTCCGCCAGCGGAGGGTTCCGAATCGGACTGCTGATAAAGTGATCTTCCGGACACTTCCTTTTTTTCCGGCTTTCCGGATGCACAATGCCCCTTGCGGACGGAGATTCTTATTTCCGGCTCTCAGCCTTTAACTCGGAATCCGTTCCTATACTTGACGCATGTTGACACCTGCAGGTAAAATCCGGCTACTCCTTGAGCTCCTGCTGATATTGCTTTTTGCAATCGTGTTATTAAACTTCCGTCTGGTCGATTACGGAATAGCACAGCTCACGGGTCAGCTATCTCTCGTCCGGAATGCCCGTCCTGTGGAGGAGTTGCTGGAAGATCCTTCTGTGCCCGACAGCCTGAAGAGCCGACTTCGTTTCATTGCCGACGTGGAGCGCTTCGGTGTGGAAGCTCTCGGTCTTCGGCCGACTAGTAACTACCGCACCTACTATGACCAGCACGGCCGGCCGTTGCTGTGGGTGGTCACTGCCTCCGAACCGTATTCGCTTAAACCCTATACCTGGAAATTCCCTTTACTTGGGGAGGTTTCCTACAAGGGGTACTTCGTGAAAGAGAAGGCGGCACAGTTGGCGGACGATATCCGTAAGCAAGGTTACGATGTCTATGACTATGATGTAGGGGCCTGGAGCACACTTGGATGGTTTTCGGACCCCATCCTTTCCGGCATGCTTTGGAGGAGCGACGGAAGGCTTGCGGAACTGATACTGCACGAGCTCACACACGCGACTGTCTATCTCGAAAGCAACGTGGATCTTAACGAGAACCTGGCATCTTTTGTCGGAGAACAGGGCGCATTGCTTTTTCTCTCCCGTAAATACGGGGATACGTCAGCGGTCTGTGCCTCCTACGTGAACAGGCTGAAGGACGACGAGTTGCTGACACGTCATCTCGTGCGAGGTGCCGCCGCACTGCAGCGCCTGTATGCGACCGGGCCTTTTGAAAGGAAGGAGGATTCCCGGCCCCGATTGAAGCAAGCGATGATGGATTCCGTGGTCGCCACCCTGGATACGGTGCCTTTCTCGGACAAAAGTCGATTCAAGAATGCTTTTGCTGGCCGCGAATGGAACAATGCCCATTTCCTAAGTTATCTCCGTTATGATGCTCGAAAGGATTCGTTGAAGGAAGTGATGCAGCGCATTTACGGAGGGAGTCTGCGACGAATGATTTTATCCTTGGATAAGGCGGCAGTCGTTAGTCAGTAGTCGATGGTCAATAGTCGGTAGTTTGCGGTTTGCACTTACTTCCGGTCTTAAAAATTTCCCGCCGGGAAAAACCTTGAGCTGTTTCCATCAAACCACCAACCACCAACTACAGCTCTTTGCTATAAATCCTGTAACGCTTATACACAGTTCCGCCGATCCGTTCCACTTCTGCGCGCATGCGGTGGTTTGTTTCGAGGATCAGGTGACTGTCCATGTACGTGAAACCCCCGGCTCTGACATCCTTCAGCAGTTCAATTGCCAGCAGCGTGGTCACACCCTTGCCCTGCCATTCCGGAAGCACGGCGCCCAGCAGCAAGTCGAGTTGCTTCGTACGTTTCATCGACGCGAAAACCTTCAGGAAGCCGAACGGGAAGAGTCGTCCGCGGGCCTGTCGAAGTCCTTCGCTGAAGTCCGGTACGGCGATGACGAACGCTATTGGACGATTGCTCGCATCCAGCACCAGTTTCACGTAACGGGGATTAAGGATGGGCAGGTACTGGTCCGCCAGTTTCTTCATTTCCTTTTCCGTATGCGGAATGAATCCGAGGAGGTTCTTGTAGGTTTCGTTGATCAGCCGGAATACGGGCATTACAAATGGCCTCAACATGCTTCTTGATGTGAACCCCATTACCTTTATTCCGGACCTTTGCTTGATCCGTTCTGCAATACGGAAATAATTTTCAGGTGTGCTTGCCGAAACAGGCACCCTGTAAACGACACAGTCTGTCAATTTACCATATCCTTCGCCGGTCACCAGCTTTTCAAGGTAAGGTGCGTTGGTGGCCGTGGCTATGACAGGCAAGTGTTGGAAGCCTTCAATCTGCAATCCTTCAGGGTCCTTGTCTGAGAATCCGAAAGGTCCGATGATCCTGTCCATGCCCTGGCTGCGCGCCCACTGTTCTGCGGCTTGTAAAAGGGCTTCGGCGGTTTCACGGTCATCGATGCATTCCAGTCCGAAAAAACGGGCGGTCTTTTCCCCATGAAGGCGGTTGTATTCGTCATGGATGATGCCCATTATCCTGCCGGCTGTTCGTCCGTCTTTTACCGCCAGCCAGCGCATGGTCCTGGATGTCGCAGCGGCAGGATTCGAATCGGAAAACAGCTTCATCTCATCAGCCCATATCGGTGGCACCCAATTGGGTCGTCCGTTCGGTCTTCTTTCCGGAAAATGAACGAATTCGCGGAATCCGTAACGGGAATCTACGGGGATGACGGATACGGACATGATTATACAGTGTGTTAATTTAGCCTAAAATACGTCTTTATCGAGGTCCGGGAGCTGATTTTTATTTCCCTTTTGCCTTAAAATGGTTGCTGCCGGGCGATGACCATAAACCCCGCTCACGGCCGTTTGTTATCTTTGTCAACCCTTACTTTTCCCTATAAAATGCAACAAGTCGCCCCCTACAAGCCTGCCCACAAGATCCGGATCGTCACCGCCGCTTCCTTGTTCGACGGGCACGATGCCGCCATCAATATCATGCGCCGCATCATACAGTCGAGCGGTGCCGAGGTCATTCATCTGGGGCACGACCGCTCCGTCGAAGAGGTAGTGAACTGTGCGATCCAGGAAGATGTGCAGGCCATCGCCATGACCAGCTATCAGGGCGGTCACATGGAGTATTTCAAGTACATGTACGACCTGCTCAAGGAGCGGGGTTGCGGACATATCAAGATCTTCGGTGGAGGAGGAGGAGTCATCCTCCCTTCCGAAATCGAAGAACTTCACCGATATGGGATCACCCGCATCTATTCGCCGGATGACGGACGAGCCATGGGATTGCAGGGGATGATCAACGACCTTCTGATCAAATCGGATTATTCAACCGTCGTGCACCTGAACGGGGAGGCTAAAAAGCTATCCCAACGCGATCCTCGTTCCATCGCGCGCATGATCTCCTTCGCGGAGAATCAGCCTGAGGAATTCGAAAAAGTACACAAGGACATTTCCGGCTCCACGGCGACGGCCCATGTTCCGGTGCTTGGTATTACCGGTACCGGCGGTGCGGGAAAGTCCTCGCTGGTGGACGAACTCGTGCGCCGGTTTCTCATTGATTTCGACGATAAGCATATCGCCATCGTTTCTGTGGATCCTTCCAAGCGCAAGACCGGCGGGGCGCTGCTGGGTGACCGCATCCGGATGAATGCCATCAATCATCCGCGCGTCTACATGCGCTCACTGGCCACCCGCCAGTCGAACCTCGCGCTCTCGAAATATGTCAAGGATGCCGTCGAGATCCTCAAGGCTTCGCACTTCGACCTCATCATCCTGGAGACATCCGGCATCGGCCAGAGCGATACCGAGATCCTCGATCATTCCGATGTATCCCTCTACGTGATGACGCCGGAGTACGGCGCCGCCACCCAGCTGGAAAAGATCGACATGCTGGATTTCGCAGACGTCATCGCCCTTAACAAGTTCGACAAGCGGGGCGCCCTGGATGCCCTTCGGGACGTAAGGAAACAATACAAGCGCAACCATCAGCTGTGGGATGCAGACGATGAGAAGCTGCCGGTATTCGGCACCATCGCTTCTCAGTTCAATGATCCGGGCATGAACCGGCTGTACCGTTCCATCGTCGATAAACTGAACGAAAGGTTGTCGCTGGGGTGGGAGAGCGGTTTCGAGATGACGGGCGAGGTTTCTGAGAAAATATATATCATCCCTCCCGCCCGTACACGGTATCTCAGCGAAATCAGCGACTCCATCCGCTCCTACAACAAATGGGTGGAAGCGCAGGCGGAAATTGCGCAGCGTGTATATGGAATCAGGAAATCACTGGAGGCTTTGGACGCCTCTGAAATCAAGGATAAGAGTCCTGTCCGTGTCGCCTTGGATGAACTGTACAAGACCACACTGCTCGGCCTTGAGGGCAGGAATCTACAGACGCTGGAAGCATGGCCGGAGAAGGTCAAGCGGTTCCACGACGAGTATTTCACCTATCAGGTCCGGGGAAAGGATGTCAAGGTCAAGACCTATACAGAATCCCTCTCACGCACGCATATTCCCAAGATCGCCACTCCTCGGTTCGAAGCCTGGGGGGATGTGTTGCGCTGGAATCTTCAGGAGAATTTTCCGGGAGAGTTCCCTTATACGGCCGGTGTTTATCCTTTCAAGCGGACGGAAGAGGATCCGACCCGCATGTTCGCCGGTGAGGGAGGTCCGGAGCGTACCAACCGTCGTTTCCATTACGTCAGCAAGGGTATGCCGGCAAAGCGTCTCAGTACTGCGTTCGACTCGGTGACCTTGTACGGGCATGATCCCGGCCGTAGGCCGGATATTTATGGAAAGATCGGCAACAGCGGTGTATCCATTTGCTGCCTGGATGATGCCAAGAAACTATACAGCGGATTCGACCTTGCGGATCCACGGACCTCCGTCTCCATGACGATAAACGGTCCGGCCGCCATCATGACCGGTTTCTTCATGAATGCCGCGATCGACCAACAGTGCGAGCGGTATATCCGGGAGAAGGGTCTGGAATCCGAGGTGGAGAAGAAGATCGAGGATATTTACAGGAAGAAAGGCGTAGCGCGCCCGAAGTACCAAGGGGAGCTGCCCGAAGGCAACGACGGACTCGGACTTATGCTGCTGGGTGTCACAGGAGACCAGGTGCTTCCCGGGGAGGTCTATGAGAAGATCAAGGCCGATACGCTCAGTCAAGTCCGCGGTACCGTTCAGGCCGATATCCTGAAGGAAGACCAGGCGCAGAATACGTGTATCTTCTCCACGGAGTTCTCCCTCCGGCTTATGGGGGATGTGCAGCAGTATTTCATCGACAACGCCATCCGCAATTTTTATTCCGTCTCCATCTCCGGCTATCACATCGCGGAGGCCGGTGCCAATCCGATCACCCAGCTGGCATTCACGCTGTCGAACGGCTTCACCTATGTCGAGTATTATCTGTCGCGCGGCATGGACATCAACCGATTCGCACCGAACCTGAGTTTCTTCTTCAGCAACGGAATCGATCCCGAGTACGCCGTGATAGGACGTGTCGCCCGCCGCATCTGGGCGAAAGCGATGAAGCAGAAATACGGAGCGGACGAACGCTCGCAGCTGCTTAAGTATCATATACAGACGTCCGGACGATCCCTGCATGCCCAGGAGATCGACTTCAACGACATCCGCACGACGCTGCAGGCCCTTTACGCGATCTACGATAACTGCAATTCCCTTCATACGAACGCCTACGACGAAGCGATTACGACTCCTACCGAGGAGTCGGTTCGCCGTGCCATGGCCATACAGCTCATCATCAATCGCGAGTTGGGTCTTGCGAAGAACGAGAATCCGCTGCAGGGCTCCTTTATCATCGAGGAGCTCACGGAACTGGTGGAAGAGGCTGTGATGGTCGAATTCGACCGGATCACGGAGCGTGGCGGCGTGCTCGGTTCTATGGAGACCATGTATCAGCGTGGAAAGATCCAGGAAGAGAGTCTTTACTACGAGACGCTCAAGCATACCGGCGAATATCCCATCGTCGGTGTGAACACCTTCTTGTCCTCCAAAGGGTCGCCGACCATCATTCCTTCGGAAGTCATCCGTGCCACCACAGAAGAGAAGGAGTATCAGATAACCATGCTTGAGCATCTGCAGAAGGGTTCTGCTGCGAACGCGGAGCGCCTGCTACGGGAACTTCAGCTTGCGGCGGTCCGTAACGGTAATCTGTTCGAGCAGCTGATGGAGGCGACGAAGTATTGTTCACTCGGTCAGATCACCAGGTCCTTGTTCGAGGTAGGCGGACAGTACCGTCGCAACATGTGATCCGGAAATGCCCGTGGCTAGCGGTTTGTCAAGATTCCTGATTGCTGCCGTTCTGGCAGGGGTCACCACGGCTTATTCTTCTGCTTCGGATTTTCCGCGTTACTCCCTGCGCATTTCCGGCGGCGGTTATTCACCGAATCAACCGAGTGTTTCCGCTGCACTGGAAGCGGTGGGCTACCGTTCGGTGGCAGCCGGCTTCAGGGAGTTGCTTCTGCCTTCCGACATATCCGAACACGCCTCCGTCCACTTATCATATCCCGGTCTGACTTTGGGCGCGCTTTGCCGCTTCCGTCCGAGGCTGGGTATCGTTGCAGAGTACTGTTCGGCTTCTCTGCTGCGTTCGCAGTATGCCAATGTGTTGTATTCGGATACCCTTCATGACAGGCTGGAATTGATTACCAGGGCAAGCTCTTTCAATCTTCAGTCGTTCTATTTGCTCCGGCCGTATCCCGGTCGAAAGAGAGTAGGAGTCGAACTGTCCGTTTCCGGCGGATTCTCGCTTTCCGGTGTCAGGGAGCGTATGAATGTCCTACTTCCCGTCGCGGACACTGCCGGGTTCTCTACGACGGAAGAGTACTCTTCCGACCGCACTGCTGCCGGCTTCTCCGCACTGTTCGGATTCGACACGGATATCTATTTCGGACGCCATTTCTCCTTCTCGCCTGCACGGATCCTGCTGTGCCTTTCGGTCGTGCGACCGTCGTTCGATGAACTCTTGTTCGAATCCGTCGATGCCCGCAGGTTGCTGCCTGTGCGGAATTACGACCTCACAGGATTGTACTGGCAGGTCGGTGCGGCCTATCACTTCTGAGGAAAAAGTTCCGCGACCATGCAGCGGGCGCTTCCGCCCCCCGTTTGTTCGATGATGTGAAGGTCCGGAGTGATCACAGCGGTACATTCTGCAATCAACGCCTTTTGATGGCTGTCGAGGCTCTCCCAGCCGGTGGAGGAGAGCAGATAGACCGGTTGTCCGTCATGAGCAGACAATTGCAGTCCGTTGCCCGCAAATGCCTCCAGTTGCTCTCCCGTCAGCGGAACCAGTTGACGTCCTCCTTCCTTCAGCCGTTGCTGAACGTGGTGTCGTTCCTTTTCGTCCGGAATGTTGTCAAGAGCTGCTGCGGCGAAGCCATTGCCGATGTTCAACACCACGTTGGTATGGTATACCGGCCGGCCATTGCCGTCGAGTGCCGTGAATACGACCGGTTCGTAGTCCAGTGTCTTGCACCAGATTCCCACAAGAGCCGGATCAGTCCGTTCGGATACGGCAGCAAAAGCAATTCGGTTCTGCCGGTCCAGCACCAGACTGCCCGTGCCTTCCAGATACTTGCCGGAGTCCTCGAAGCCGGACATGTCGAAAGTCTTGCGGTATTCCTTTTTAAGCAACCGGATTATCTCATTTCTTCTTTCGGTTCTTCGGTTCGCAGCTTTCATCGGATAAAGGACGAGTTCGCCGGTACGGTGGGTGGAAAACCAGTTGTTCGGGAAGATCGCGTCCGGCGTGTCAAGGTCGTCGGTGATTTCGAATACCGTAGTCGTTATCCCTTGATTGCCGAGTGCGGTAAGCATACCGTCCAGTTCCAGGTTCGCCTGTACGGCGTATTCCGCTCCTTGGCCGGTTTTTTGAAAATGATTATCCGTTGCTGTCTCCGGGTTGGAACGGAATGATCGTGGCCGCACCAGGAGGACGTGATTTGCGAAAATTCCGGTTTTCATGGTAGAGAGCTGTGGATCATAAATGTACATAATTGTCATGCGGTGTATCCGTCTGGCGGAAGACACATGAATAACTACGTGAATTGACGTTATCCGCCCTGTTTCTTACATCCGCATTTTTACCGTCCAAGCCTGATAGTTTCATTTTAACACTAAAAAAGGTTGAAAAGGTCTATAATTCCTTCATGACCTTACAAAGTAGGCCTGAGCGCGTATTCGTACGGACTCGGACTCATTGCAGGCGTATCATCCCATAAAATCCATCGTCATGAAGAACGAGCCGTTGATGACCTACGACCACATGGAGGACGAAAATCCGAACCGTCCGACCATGAGGAAAGTGGAAGACAGGGAAGAGAGTTATCCGATCAGCCTGTATATGCTGCTGGTCGTGGATGCGATCCTTATTTCAGCGATCGTGTTCATGACCGTGAAGATCATATTCTGAACGTACTCCTTTTTCTCCATTACGACCCGGCCCGTAAGCCGGGTTTTTCATTTTTACACGGTTTTTCCTGTCCCGTCATTTCCTACTTTTGCGTTAAACCCGTTACCACCATGTTACGCAAGGCACTTTTATCCCTGTTTTGCTTATTCACCTTTCAGGCCTACTCCCAGGTCACCCTGACTCAATTCTGCACCGGCTTCACGGCGCCGGTCGACATACGCAACTGCGGCGACAGTCGCCTTTTCGTGGTGGAGCAGCCCGGCCGGATTCGTATCATTGATTCTACGGGTACGCTGCTGACCACGTCTTTCCTGGATATCACCGGATCGGTGCTCTACAGCGGCGAACGTGGTTTACTGGGTCTGGCTTTCGCTCCGGATTACGACAGTACCGGTTATTTCTATGTGGACTACACGGCGCGTCCATCGGGCTATACCCGAATCTCAAGGTTCCGTGTAAATGCAACGAATCCGAATATTGCGGATCCCGCCTCCGAGGAGATCTTGCTGACGATCTACCAGCCGTATTCCAACCACAACGGTGGTTGCCTGGCATTCAGTCCCGTGAACGGTTACCTGTACATCGGCATGGGTGACGGCGGTTCTGCGAATGATCCCGGTAACCGTGCACAAAATCCGGATTCGTTACTGGGAAAGATGTTGCGGCTGAAGGTCACCTCAGGGGTGCCCGGTTATTCCATTCCTCCTGAAAATCCGTTCTATCAGCAGCCCTCTCAGGGAAGAGGTGAAATATGGGCCATCGGCATGCGGAATCCGTGGCGTTTCAGTTTCGATCCGCTGAACGGAGACCTGTGGATCGGAGATGTGGGACAGAACCTGTATGAGGAAATCGATTATGAGCCGTATACGGTGACTGCCGGACGTAACTACGGATGGCGTTGTTACGAAGGGCTCCACACTTTCAACACGAACGGTTGTGCACCTGCTTCGACGTTCACCGGTCCTGTCTGGGAGTATCAGCACAGCAGCGGCAACTGTTCTGTGACCGGCGGTTATGTGTACCGTGGCGCGAAATATGCTGACATGTACGGGAAATACTTCTTCACGGATTACTGCGTCAACCAGATGCGTACTCTGCGAAAGAACGGAACCTCGTTTTCCCATGTGAACCTTGGCACCTTGGCATCCGGATCCTATGTCGCCTTCGGGGTCGACCGCTGGGGTGAGATGTATGCGGCGGATGCAGTTGGCGGAAGGGTCATGCGTTTCGGATCCACGGCCTGCAATCCGGTAGCCGCCATCAACGGAGACATCACGGACACTATTTCGCTATGTGACAGCGCTTCCGTATTGCTCAGGACGCCGGCAGGCAAGGATTTCCATTACACCTGGATAATCAACGGATTGCCCCGGTTACACGATTATGACACCTTGTCCGTCGGACCCGGTTCGGACATTCTGCTCACGGTCACCGACAGTGCCGGCTGCCAGGCGTTCGACTCCGTCCACGTTCGTATCGCTCCGACCGTGCCGGTCTCCTTCACCGGACTGGATTCCCTGTACTGTGTCTATAGTACTCCGGTTTCCTTGTTGCCCTCACCTGCGGGCGGAGTTTTTTCAGGGCCGGGAATCTCCGGTCTTACATTCGATCCTGCTGTGGCCGATACCGGATCCCACGCGATCGTGTACACGTATTCCGATAACTACGGCTGCAGCAGGACAGCTACTGATTCTGTGGTGGTCGATTTGTGTGTAGGCATGGATGATTTTTCATCCGCGGGCCAGCTAAGGATTTATCCGAATCCGGGTGACGGCCGTTTACGTCTGAGGGCACCCATGAAAGGCGTGTCCGGCGCCACCATCTCCGTTTCCGATATCACCGGCAAGGTAGTGTTCAATGAAACGGTGTCTTCTGACGGGTATCTGCTGGATCATCCTATTGATCTTTCCATGCTCGAAGCGGGGGGCTATCTGCTTCGGCTTACTGTTTCCGGCGGTGGTTCCCGCCATGCAAGAGTCGTGATCGCCCGCTGATAGAAAGCTGCTGTCCGAACTTACTTCGGCGCCACCTTAAGCAAGTACGCTGCTATTCCTGCGAAAATCAGGTTCGGTATCCATACAGCCAGCCAGGGCGGAATGGTTCCGCTTGCTGCGAAGGTGTTGAATACCTGCATGAAAAGGATGTAGGAGAAGCTGAGCGCTATGCCTGCTCCCAGTTGGGCGCCGATTCCCCCGCGCGTCTTGCGGCTGGAAAGCGATACACCGATCAGCATCAGGATGAAGGTGGAGAAGGGCAGGGCATACCGGCGATATTTCTCCACCAGGTAGGGGTCGATGTTGACCGTCCCCTGCATGCGCTCCTCCTCGATGAAACGGTTGAGGGAGGGGTTGTCCATCGCCTCGATGATGTTCGCCCTGCGCTTGAAATCGGAAGGATACATGTACAGTCCGGTGTCAAGTTCCGTGCCGGTCCGGATGTCCTCCTTGTAGCCGCGGATATTACGTATGTAGAAGTGCTCGATGTGCCAGATTTCATGCAAGCTGTCCCAGACGACCCGCTCCGAATTCAGGAACCAGACGCGTTTCCCGTTCTCGATCTTCTCCAAAGAGAAACGGTAGCCGATGTTGTCGACATTATCGTAACTCTCGAGGTACATGAAAGTGCCGGGACTGAGCTGGCGGTGGATGTTCCGATGCGTATAGCTGACAGGATTCTTGATATAGTTGTTTTCGAATTCCAGTTTGACCTTGTTGGAATGGGGGATCACCCAACCGTTGAAGTAGATCAGTAATACGGTGAGCACCGCCGCGGACAGGAAATACGGGTAAAGCATCCGGCGGAAACTGATACCGGAGTTCAGGATGGCGACTATCTCCGTGTTGGCTGCCATCCGGGCCGTGAAGAAGATCACGGAAATGAAGATGAAGAGCGGCGCGAAGAGATTGGCGAAGTAGGGGATGAAGTTCAGGTAATAGTCGAAGACGATTTTCTCCAAAGGAGCCTGCTTCTCGATGAAATCATCCAGCTTTTCAGAAATGTCGAACACGACGGCTATGATCACGATCAGTCCGAGGGAGAAGAAGAATGTCCCGAGGAATTTACGGATGATGTAACGGTCGAGTATTTTGATCGATTTCAAGTCGTCGCGGTGGAGGTTCAACGTTCGGTTTTACGGCTTCGATTTCAGAGGCGTTCGGCGACTTTGCGCACCATGCCTTCCTTCCAGGAGCTGAAGGAGCCGTCGAGGATGCGTTCCCGCGCTTCCGTGACAAGCCACAGGTAGAACGCCAGGTTATGGAGCGTGGCGATCTGTGCGCCGAGGATCTCCTTGGAGACTACGAGGTGCCGGAGATACGCCTTTGAATAATACGTATCCACGAAGCTGGTGCCTTCCGGATCGATCGGTGAAAGGTCGTCCTTCCACTTTTCGTTGCGGATGTTGATGATGCCGTTGCGTGTGAACAGCATGCCGTTACGCGCGTTGCGGGTCGGCATCACGCAATCGAACATGTCTATGCCCAAAGCGATGCACTCGAGCAGGTTCGCCGGTGTACCCACGCCCATCAGATAACGCGGTTTTTCGTGCGGCAGGATAGAACACACGACGCCGGTCATTTCGTACATCACCTCTGCCGGTTCCCCCACCGACAGTCCGCCGATAGCATTGCCCTCACGGCCGCAGGAGGCGATGAACTCTGCAGATTCTTTCCGGAGGTCGAGGAAGGTGCTGCCCTGAACGATAGGGAACAGCGTCTGGCTGTGACCGTACAGGGGCTCGGTGGCATCAAAGCGTTCGATGCAGCGTCGCAGCCAACGGTGCGTCAGCTCCATGCTTTTTTTCGCGTAGCGATGGTCGCACGGGTAGGGCGTGCATTCGTCCAAGGCCATCATGATATCCGAACCGATGATGCGCTGTATGTCGATGACTCGTTCAGGGGTGAATACGTGCCGGGAGCCGTCGATATGGGAAGTGAAGGAAACCCCTTCCTCCTTTATCTTCCGTTTGTCCGCCAGGGAATAGACCTGATAGCCCCCGCTGTCGGTGAGCAGTGGACGGTCCCAGTTCATGAATCCGTGCAGTCCGCCCGCCTTTTGAAGCAGATCAAGTCCGGGGCGCAGATAAAGGTGATAGGTGTTCCCCAGGATGATTTTGGCCGCAGTGTCCTCCTTCAGTTCGCGCTGATGTACGGCTTTGACAGTTCCGCCCGTGCCCACCGGCATGAAAATGGGGGTCGGAATCTCCCCGTGGGCGGTGGTGATGGTGCCGGCTCTTGCGGAGGACTTCGGATCGAGTGCTTTCAGGTCGAACCTCATGGGTATAAGTCCGTCTTTTTCAACGGCTTTAACTAACAGATTCAAGTTGATATTTCGCCAAAGATAGGGCAAATGCGCCACTCGCCCCCTGTACTTTTGTTACACTACCGGAAATCATCCGGTGCAGACCTATTGACGGAGACTTTCGACATAGCTAAGACGGGACTTTTCATCTGGATCGTGTTATTGGTCTCCGGTTCCGTGCAGGTGCTCTACTATTGGCTGCTGTTCAGCCGGTTCGTTTTCGCCAGGGGAAAAGCCTCCACCGGAATTTCGCAGCCTGTCTCAGTCATCGTTTGTGCAAGGAACGAATCGGCGAACCTCCGCAAGAACCTGCCGTCGTTGCTGGACCAGGATTATCCCGATTACGAGCTGGTCGTCGTGAACGACTGCTCTTGGGACGACACCGGAGAGGTGCTGGAGGAATTCGCCCGTCAGCATCCCCGGCTCAAAGTCGTCACTATCGTTGAACAAGAGCGGTACAGCCACGGCAAGAAATTCGCGGTCACCTTGGGCATCAAGGCTGCCAAGAACGAGTGGCTCCTGTTCACCGATGCGGATTGCCGTCCTGCATCCCGGCAATGGATCTCGTCCATGGAGGCGGGCTTCCTTCAGCCCTACGAGATCGTCCTGGGGTACGGCGCGTACGAAAAAGGAGGCGGACTACTGAACCGCCTCATCCGCTTCGATACCGCTTTGATCGCCATGCAGTATTTCGCCTGTGCCATCTCCGGGAACGCTTACATGGGCGTGGGTCGCAATCTGGCGTACCGCAAGAGCATGTTCTTCCGCAATAAGGGATTCGCAAAGCACAATCATCTTCCTTCCGGCGATGACGACTTGCTGGTGAACGAAACGGCCACCTCCAAGAATGTCACTGTGCGCTATACCCCGGAATCTTTCACGTATTCTGTTCCGCGGAAGAGCCTCTCGGGATGGATTTCACAAAAGGGCCGCCACCTTACGACTTCCAAATATTACAGGGCAGCCCATCGTTATCTCCTCGGAGGTTTTGCTACCGCCAATCTGCTGTTCTTCGCCTGTGCCATCCTGTTACTGTCAGCGGGTTGGAAGCCGGAAAACGTAGGTTATGCATATGGCGCAGCGCTGTTGCTCAAGATACCGGTCTTCGCAGTCGGGGCATCCAAGCTGCGTGAAAAAGACGTAATAGCTTTCTTCCCGCTGTTCGAACTGTTGTTGTCATTCCTGCAGCCCATCTTCTTCCTCACACAATTCACCACAAAAAAACACACATGGAAGTGAATCCCAATCTTTCCGAAAAGGCGCAAGTCGACTTCAAACTGGTGCAGCAGGCTGTCCAGGGCGACCAGAAAGCTTACGCCGAACTGTTGTCCCGATACAAGGATTCCATCTATTTCATGCTGCTGAAGATGGTCAATAACCGGGACGATGCAGAGGACCTGACCATCGAAGCGTTCGGTAAAGCCTTCAAGAACCTGCACCAGTATACGCCCGATTTCGCCTTCAGCACCTGGCTTTTCAAGATCGCGACGAACAACTGCATCGACTTCATCCGTCGTAAGCGCAAGTTCACATTCTCGATCGACAAGAGCATCGAGAGCGACAGCGGACAGGAGATGCAGTTCGAGATCAAGTCCACTGCGTTGGATCCCGAGGAAGGCATGATCAAGAAGCAGAAGGCGGCGCTCATGCGCGACGTGGTGCAAAAACTGAAACCCCGTTACAAGCGGCTGGTCGAGTTGCGTTATTTCCACGAACGTTCGTACGAAGAGATCGCCGACGAATTGCAGCTTCCGCTCGGCACCGTGAAAGCGCAGCTCTTCCGTGCGCGAGAGTTCCTCTATCAGATCCTGAAGAGCCGGGAAGAGCAGATCTGACAAGGTTTCCGTATCCGCTTACATTGAAAGGGCCTTCCGGGCTCCTGCACAGGCTTCCGGAGGGCTCCTGCCAACTGATTCCGCATCCCTTTGAATCCCGAGATCATCTTCCGGTATTTTCCCGATCTGACTTCCGGGCAGCGCGAACAGTTCATCCGCCTGGCTCCTTTATATGCCGAGTGGAATGCAAAGATCAATGTGATTTCCAGAAAAGACATGGACGCGTTCTATGTCCGCCATGTGCTGCATTCCCTCGGTATCGCCACGGTGGCGACATTCGCAGCCGGAACCGCCGTCGTCGATGTAGGCACGGGCGGAGGATTTCCCGGAATTCCCTTGGCGATACTTTTCCCGGAGACCCGTTTCCACCTGGTCGATTCCATCGGCAAGAAGATCAAAGTAGTGGAAGCCGTAGCCACGGCACTGGGACTGGAGAACGTAAGCTGGGCGCAGGCAAGGGCTGAGACACTTCCGACGGCAAGCTTCGATTTCGTAGTTACCCGTGCTGTCACCGATTTTCAGGAGCTGTATGGATGGACACGCCATCTTATCCGTCCGGGTTCTTCCGGAAATCTGAAAAACGGCATTCTGGCCTTGAAAGGCGGAGATTTGGAAGAGGAATTATCCCCTTTTAAGCGGAAAATCATCGTATTTGATTTGAAAAACCACTTTTCCGAGGATTTTTTCGAGACCAAGAAGTTGGTTTACCTGCCGATGTAGCATTTCGAGCTGATTTCATATTTCTTTTGTTGCATCCAAAAGAATCATTACCTTTGCCGTCCTGTTTTTAGGATAAAAATCGACATTTCACAATGAAACGGACCTTCCAGCCCTCCACCCGTCGTAGAAAGAACAAGCATGGTTTCCGTAAGCGCATGGAAACGGCCAACGGTCGCCGTGTACTCGCGGCGCGTCGTAAGCGTGGTCGCAAGAAGCTGACGGTTTCCGACGAAAAGAAAGCCAAATAAGCCCAAGTATAGTATTTGTGGTATTGAATGAGTGCCGGCTCCAAAGCCGGCACTTTTTTTTACAGTCCGGCGAGCAGATCGCCAGTTTCCTTCTTCAAAAGGTTATGCCCGTCGTCCGTCAGATGGATGCGGCAGCGGCTCTCCAACATCCGTTGCCAGCGGACGGCATGGGCCGCAGGAATCACAGTGTCCCTTCGCCCGAAAACAAGGTCCAGCTGCAAGCCGTTTGAAAGGATACTACGGCATACCGCTCTACGGTCAGGAAGTATGTGGCGGAATATCATCCACACATCGTACACTTTCCTGCGCTTTTCAGGAGTGTTGAAATAGGACCAGGCGAACTTGTACTGTTTTTCTCCGATCATGCCGGCCTTGCGGAAAATTCCCGCCAGCTTCAAAAACAGGGAGGGATCCGAGGTCGCACGCCTGAACCATCTTCGGCCTATGAGATGCGTTGTCAGGAAGCGATACCACGGACTGATGCGAAGTCCGTCTGCCGCCAGTAAAAAGATACGGTCGATCCTGCCGCCGAAATCCGTCACGAGGTCCAGGCAGATCCTGCCACCAAGGCTGAAACCGAGGAGCGAAAACCTTTCCTGACCGAGTTCGGCCAACAGTTTTCCGAAAAGCGCTGCGAGTTCCTTCCGGTCGAAAACGGCTTTTTCAGCAGCGATATCCGGGCGGCTTTTTCCGTGAAAGAAGAGATTGACGCAAACCAACCTGTAACGGCTTTCCAAAGCAGGCAGAAGAACGTTGAAATCCTCTGCATCGTTGTCGAATCCGTGAAAGGCGAACAAGGTGTCCGGCCCCTGGCCCATAATGAAGTATTCCCATTCCCAGGGTCCCAGTCGTACCGTGTACCTTCCGTTTACCAATGGCATCGTTTCGCAAAGGTGCGGGAATTAAGTCCTCTTTCAGCGCGGAATCGCAGCTTTCGGTTATCAACAGATGTCGAAAAACTCCGGAAGCGCG
This sequence comes from Bacteroidota bacterium, assembly GCA_046052345.1. Taxonomy (GTDB): domain Bacteria; phylum Bacteroidota; class Bacteroidia; order AKYH767-A; family 2013-40CM-41-45; genus Pollutiaquabacter. Next base: position 21,454 of record JBJOMN010000045.1, read on the forward strand.
AGGCCGTCAAAGGGTTATCTTTGCCGGAGTTTCCGAGGATTACCTAATGTATTGGTAATCAGTCCTGCCACCGACTAAACATCCGCTACCTGTGCCTAAAGACCCGTCCATCAAATCCGTCTTGATCATCGGCTCCGGCCCCATCGTTATCGGTCAGGCCTGTGAGTTCGATTATTCCGGCAGTCAGGCTTCGCGCTCTCTCAAGGAAGAGGGCATAGAAGTCACGCTGATCAATTCGAACCCGGCCACCATCATGACTGACAAGGTGACGGCGCACAATGTATATCTGAAGCCGCTCAACAAGAAGTCCATCGTCGAGATACTCGAGAAGCACAAGATCGACGCGGTCCTTCCCACTATGGGCGGACAGACGGCGTTGAATCTCGCAATCGATTGTCAGAAGGCCGGTATCTGGGACAAATACGGCGTACGCATCATCGGTGTCGACATCGATGCGATCCATACCACGGAAGACCGGGAGAAGTTCCGTCTGCGCATGCTGGAACTGGGAGCCGGTGTCTGCAAGGGACGCACCGCCACTTCTTTTTTGGAAGGCAAGGAAATCGCTCAGGAGATCGGCTTCCCGTTGGTGATCCGGCCGTCCTTCACGCTGGGGGGAACGGGCGGTGGCTTTGTCCATTCGCGCGAGGAATTCGATTCCGCATTAAACCGTGGACTACATGCCTCTCCGGTGCACGAAGTGCTGATCGAGCAGTCGATCATGGGCTGGAAGGAGTTCGAGCTGGAACTGCTGCGGGATTCGGCCGGCAACGTGATCATCATCTGTTCCATCGAGAATTTCGATCCGATGGGTATCCATACCGGCGACTCCATCACCGTGGCGCCGGCCATGACGCTGTCCGATGTCACCTACCAGAAGATGCGTGACCTTGCCATCAAGTGCATGAACGGCATCGGCAACTTCGCCGGCGGTTGCAACATCCAGTTCTCGGTCAATCCGGATAACGAGGAGGAGATCATCGTCATCGAAATCAACCCGAGGGTGTCCCGTTCCTCCGCGCTGGCCTCCAAGGCCACCGGATATCCGATCGCTAAGATTGCTGCCAAACTCGCCATCGGTTACAACCTGGACGAGCTGAAGAACCAGATCACCAAGAGCACTTCGGCATTCTTCGAACCTACGTTGGATTATGTAATCGTCAAGGTGCCGCGCTGGAACTTTGACAAGTTCAAAGGCACCGACCGTCACCTCGGGCTGCAGATGAAGTCAGTAGGTGAAGCCATGGGGATAGGCCGTTCCTTCCAGGAGGCATTGCAGAAGGCCTGTCAGTCGTTGGAGATCAAACGTAACGGACTGGGTGCCGACGGCCGTGAGATCCGCGACCAGGAGGATATCCTGGACAGTCTGGAGCGTCCCAGGTGGAACCGCCTCTTCCATATCTACGATGCATTCAAACTGGGAATCCCTTTCAATACGATCCGCAAACTGACCAAGATCGATCCGTGGTTTCTGCGCCAGATCGAGGAGCTGGTCCAGCTGGAGAAGGAGATACAGCAACACACCGTGGACACGCTTCCCCGGGAATTATTGATGACCGCCAAGAAGAAGGGATATGCCGACCGTCAGATCGCGCATCTGGTGGGATGTCTGGAGAGCCGGATATGGAAGAAGCGAAGGGACATGGACATCAAGCGTGTCTGGAAGCTGGTGGACACCTGTGCCGCCGAATTCGAGGCGAAGACACCTTACTACTATTCCACCTTTGACGAGGAGAATGAATCTGCACGCAGCGACAAGAAAAAGGTAATCATCCTCGGCTCCGGCCCGAACCGGATCGGACAAGGTATAGAGTTCGATTACAGTTGTGTGCACGGAGTGCTGGCCGCCAAGGAATGCGGCTATGAGACCATCATGATCAACTGCAATCCGGAGACGGTCTCCACCGACTTCGACATTTCGGACAAGCTCTACTTCGAACCGGTCTTCTGGGAGCACATCTACGAGATCATCGAGCACGAGCAGCCGGAAGGAGTCATCGTACAGTTGGGCGGTCAGACGGCGCTCAAGCTGGCAGAGAAGCTGGACAAATACGGCATCCGGATCATCGGAACTTCCTTCGCCTCCCTTGACCTCGCGGAGGACCGCGGCCGTTTCTCTACATTGCTCCGCGACCTCGGCATTCCTTATCCCAAGTTCGGCGTAGTGGAAGATGCGGACCATTCCGTCAGCCTCTCCAGGGAGCTGGGCTTTCCGCTGCTTGTCCGACCGTCCTACGTACTGGGCGGACAAAGCATGAAGATCGTCATCAACGAGGAGGAACTGGAGCAGCATGTCGTCAAGATCCTGCAGGATATTCCGGACAACAAGATCCTGCTGGACCATTTTCTCGAGAAAGCCATCGAGGCAGAGGCCGATGCCATCTGTGACGGGGAAGATGTCTACATCATCGGCATCATGGAGCACATCGAACCGGCGGGTATCCACAGCGGCGACAGTAATGCCGTATTACCGCCTTTCGACCTCAGTGAAGACATCATCCGGCAGATCGAGACCATCACCCGGAAGATCGCTCTGGCCATGGAGGTGAAGGGACTCATTAACATCCAGTTCGCCATCAAGAACGACACCGTGTATGTCATCGAGGCTAACCCGCGTGCATCGCGGACAGTCCCTTTCATTGCAAAGGCCTACGACGAACCGTATGTGAATTATGCCACCAAGATGATGCTGGGTGCCGGTAAGGTGAAGGACTTCGATTTTCGTCCCAAGAAGAACGGGTATGCCATCAAGGTGCCGGTCTTCTCGTTCGAGAAATTCCTGGATGTCAACAAGGAACTCGGTCCGGAGATGAAATCCACCGGAGAGGCGATTTATTTCATCGATGACCTCCAGGATGACTTCTTCCAAAAGGTCTACAGCGAACGCAACCTCTATCTCTCACGCTGACCACTAGCGATTGTCATGGCTGATTACCTCATAGCGTTCCTGGTTGCGTTCGTGTTTTTCGGATTCGTCCGCCGGTTCTTTTACGTCCAGGCTTACAGATCCTTCACGAAGGCCCGGGAGGATTTCTTCAGGAACGGATCGGAAATCAGAAAGCCGGAGGGTACTGTCATCCTCGAGCAGCGTCCTGCCAAGACAGGAAAGACGGACGAGAGCGTATATACGGAGTGGGAGGAAGTGAAATAGCTTCCCTTCCGCTTTTTTGGGCTTCCCATTTTGCCCTCTTTTTCGCAACTTAGCATCTTACTTTCCGATCATGAAAAAATTCCTGCCGCACCTCTATGCGATCCTCTTCTTTCTTGCAGTCGTCTTCGTCGTTTTCCGTCCTGTATTCGACGGAAAAGAGCTGAAGCAGACGGATATCGACAACTGGAAAGGTATGTCGAAGGAAATCACCGATTTCAAGGAGAGTACCGGTGAACAGACCTTCTGGACCAATTCCATGTTCGGAGGAATGCCCGCCTATCAGATTTCCGCTGTCTATCCCGCCAATCTCATTCAGTACGTAGACAAGGGCCTCATGCTGGGGCTTCCAACGCCGGCCAATATGGTGTTCCTCTTCCTGGCCGGATTTTATTTCCTGCTCATCACGCTTCGTGTCGATCCCAAGATCGCGGTGCTTGGTGCGATCGCTTTCGCCTTCAGCAGTTATTTCTTCATTGTGATAGAGGCAGGACATAATTCCAAGGTGCATGCTATCGGATACATGGCACCGGTTGTCGCCGGCGTGCTGATGACCTTCAGAGGCCGGCTCTGGCTGGGTGCTGCTGTGACAGGTCTCGCGATGGGCCTTGAGCTGTATGCGAACCACCTGCAGATCACCTATTACCTTATGCTGGTGTTGCTGATACTCGGCGTGGCGGAGCTCTATGCCGCGGTCAAGGAAAAGCGTGTCGCCGGTTTTGTGAAAGCGGTAGCCCTGATGTCCGTCATGACGCTGCTTGCCGCCGGTTCCAACATCACGAACCTGATGGCGACCCAGGAATATGCCAAGTACTCTACACGAGGACAGTCCGAACTTACCACTGACAAGGCCAACAAGACTTCAGGTCTCGACCGCGACTATATCACCGATTGGAGCTACGGAGTAGGAGAGAGCTTCACCCTGCTCATTCCCGGATTCAAGGGAAGTGCGAGCGAGCCTATCGCAAAGAATCACAAGGATGCGCTGAAGAAAGCGGATGCCGGCTACCGAGAGAATCTTTCGAATTTCGGCGCTTATTTCGGAGACCAGCCTTTCACGAACGGACCGGTGTATGTCGGCGCTATCGTAGTGCTCTTTTTCCTGTTGGGACTGTTCCTGGTAAAGGGGCCTGTGAAGTGGTGGTTGCTTTCCGCCACGGTGTTATCGCTTCTGCTGAGTTGGGGCAGGAATTTCATGGGCTTCACGAATTTCTTCCTGGACAACGTTCCCGGATATGACAAGTTCAGGGCTGTGGCCATGATACTCGTAATCGCCGAGTTCACCATGCCGTTGTTGGCGGTCCTTGCAGTGGACCGGATCCTTCGTGATCGGGAACTGTGGAAGACAGGCCGCCGGAAAATCATGTACATCCTTGCCGGCGTACTCGGTTTCACCTTGCTCGTTCTTCTTTCTCCGGGCATGTTCACTGATTTCTACACGGTGAACGAATACAACCAGGTGCTCGATTCCGTGAAAGGCTCGAACATCAGCCAGGACGCCTTGGATAGTTTCTTCGCTTCCCTTTCCGCAGTGAGGGCAGAGATCGTCAAGCAGGACGCTTTGCGCTCCCTGATGTTCCTGCTGTTCGCTTCCGCGCTGCTGCTTTCTTTCCTTCGTTACCGTTATGACAGCCGGATCTTCGTCTTTTCGCTCACTTTATTAGTGCTGGTCGACCTCGGGGCCGTCAACGCCCGCTACCTGGGCAGCGACGATTTCCAGCGCGTAGCGAAGAATGCCGATCCCTGGCAGCCTTCCACGGCCGATCTGGCCATCAAGCAGGATACCGGCAGCTTCCGTGTACTGAACCTTTCGGTAAACACATTCAATGATGCCAGCACTTCCTATTTTCATCAGTCGATCGGCGGTTACCACGGAGCCAAGATGAAGCGATACCAGGAACTGATCGAGAATTGCATCTCCGGTGAAATCGGCGCCTTGCGTGCTGCCATGAGCTCTAACAGTCCTGACATGATGCAGGTAGTCACCGGGCAGCCGGTGCTGAACATGCTCAATGCCAAATACATCATCTATAACAAGGAGGCTCCTCCGTTGACCAACTTCGGCTCCCTTGGAAATGCCTGGTTCGTGCCTGAGTACCGCCTGGTGCCGAATTCGGATACCGAAATTGTCGCGGTCTCTTCGTTCAACCCCGCGGCAGAGATGATCGTTGACCGCAGATACGAGGAAATGCTCAAAGGATATTCCTTCCAGCCTGACTCTTCTTCCAATATCCGGATGACTTCCTACCGCCCGAACCATCTCACCTATGTTTCATCGTCATCCGCACAACGCCTTGCAGTCTTCTCCGAGATTTTTTTTGACAAAGGATGGAATGCTTACATCGATGGCAAACCCGTGCCTTATTTCCGAACGGATTATGTGCTAAGGGGAATGGTTATTCCGCCCGGCGACCACATGGTTGAATTCCGTTTCGAGCCTGAGGTGATCTCCAAAGGCGAGACCATCGCCATGGCGAGTTCATCCTTGCTGTTGGTACTGGCGGCTTTGCTCACCTTCCTGGGTCTTCGTCGCCGCGACGAGGTAAGTTGATACGCCTAGACCCATTCGCGACCGTGTCCGAAAAAAAGGTACTGTTCATCACGTACTATTGGCCGCCCAGCGGAGGTGCCGGTGTGCAGCGTTCCCTGAAGTTCGTCAAATATCTTCCCGAGTTCGGATGGGAACCGACGGTCCTTACGGTCAATCCGCTCTCTGCCACGTATCCGGTCGAGGATCCTTCCCTGGAAAAGGATGTGCCGGTCACCATACCGGTCGTACGGACAACATCCTGGGAGCCGTTGAAGTTCCTTGCGTTTTTTTCGGGCAAGTCTGCCGTTCCTTACGGCGGGTTCACTAACCGCGACAAGGAGAAATGGACACAAAAGCTGCTTCGCTTCCTCAGGGGCAACCTGCTCATTCCTGATGCCAGGGTCGGCTGGGTGCGACCGGCAGTGCGAGCCGCCGAGAAGCTGATCCGCGAACACTCCATCGGCACGGTGGTCATTTCCTCCCCTCCTCACAGTTCACAGCTGATCGGCTTACGGTTGAAGCGCGTCTTTCCGGACCTGGTCTGGGTTGCGGATCTTCGCGATCCCTGGACCGATATTTATTATTACAAGGATATGCTGCATCTTCCTTTTGCGCGCAAGAAAGATGCTTCCCTGGAAAAGGCTGTGTTGAAGTCGTGCTCGGCGGTCATCGTTGTCAGTGATCCGATTAGAAGATCTTTTATGGGTAAACTGGACGATCCTTCTTCTGTGAGGTTCGAAGTCTTGCCCAACGGTTTCGACCGTTCGGATTTTCCCGGAGAAGTCGTACCTCCTTCAGAAGTCTTTCGTGTCACTTACGTCGGCACTATCGCAGAGTCGTATCGACCGGAGGTGTTTTTCCGGGCTTTTTCCTCCTTTGTGCGTGAACATCCCGAAGGCAGGATACGGCTGCGGCTGGTCGGAAGCACCTCCTGGCTGATGCGTGTTTTGGAGGAGGAGGGACTATTGTCCTGCTTGGAGCAGACCGGTCATGTTTCCCATCAGCAAGCCGTTTCCTTCATGCGCGATTCCTCTGCCTTGTTACTGGTCATCCCCGACACTCCGGGAGCAGAGGGTATACTCACCGGTAAGTTATTCGAGTATCTGGGAGCCGGAATTCCTGTCATCGGAATAGGCCCTGCATCAGGACGGGCTGCTGCAATCGTGAACGGGTGTGGCGCAGGACGTTTCTTCGAACGGTCGGAGGAGAGGGGTGTCAGAACTTACCTGGAGGAATTGTATGCAAGCTGGCATAAAAACCCCGACCTTCGTCACCACGGAGATGTCAGCGCCTTCGAGCGGAAATCCCAGGCTTCGGTGCTTTCCGGTCTGCTCGACGACCTTCGTGCCAAATGATCCAAGGACGTGTGCGGAATTGCAGGATTCATAGATGATAGGTTGAGCCGCGAGGAGGCGGATGTGATGATCCGCAGGATGCTGGAGTCCATCGCGCACCGGGGGCCTGACGCACGGGACGTTTTTTCCGATTCCCCCCTCGTGCTTGGGCATAACCGGTTAAGCATTCTCGATCTTTCCCCGGAGGGCACCCAGCCTATGAATGCATTCGGATCGGTGATCGTATTCAACGGAGAAGTTTACAATTACCGAGAATTACGCAGCGAGCTGGAAGCGCTGGGGGACCGTTTTCGTACGCAGACGGATACGGAAGTGGTGTTGGCTTGCTACCGACGCTACGGTTTCGACTGTGTCCGTCGGTTCGTGGGTATGTGGGCTTTTGCGCTTTGGGATCCGGGCAACAGGACCTTGTTCTGCTCCCGCGACCGTTTCGGGATCAAGCCATTCCATTATACGGAGAAAGGAGGCCGGTTTTATTTCGGTTCGGAGTATAAGGCTTTACGGCAAACTCCGCTGTTCTCCAGCAAGGTCAATGTCGCGCAGGCGCTTCGGGGACTTCAACTCGGATGGAATGCCTATCACGATGAGTCGTATTACGAGGCCGTAAAAACGCTGCCTGCGGGTTGCAACCTGATGTTACGCGACGGTGAAGTCAAGATCGAACGCTACTGGGACGTGGATACCTGTCAGACAGGGGAGACCGATTCCATCGAGAACGCCCTGCAGTTCAGAAAACTGTTTGAAGATAGCATACGGCTTCATATGCGCAGCGACGTGGAAGTGGGCAGTTGCCTGAGCGGGGGTATCGACAGTTCCGCCATCACCTCCGCCGTCTCGACTTATTTTCCTTCCTCCCGGCTCAAGACATTCACGGTCTACTATGAAGGCAAGGATGCAGTGGACGAGCGACCGTGGGTGAGGGAAGTATTGGGACGTTATCCTAACCTGGATCCGTTCTATTTCCAGCCTACCGACGATGATGTCGCTGCATCTTTCGAAAACGCTATTTATCATGCGGACGTACCCTTGGCCGGATCTTCGCCCGTATCTCAGTATTTCGTGATGCGCCTTGCACGCTCGAAGGGGATCAAGGTATTGCTGGACGGGCAGGGAAGCGATGAATACCTGGCGGGCTATATGCATTCGTTCTACCGTCTGATAGGCGGAGGATTGCGTTCGCTCCGCTTCGCCAAGGCGCTGCGGGAACTTTCCGGTCATTCGACGGTCCAGGGAATGGGCGCGTTCAAGAAGGCCGATGTCCTGATGAAAAGCTTTTTGGCGGGATTTTCATCCGAGCAGCGGCTTTACACCCTGGAATACGAAAGATATCTTCCTTTCCTCGGGTTGGACCGTTCGGTCCCCTTTCGTCTTAAGGATGTTCCCGGATCTCCGTTGAACCGCTTCCTGTATCACCTGACATTCACTTCCTCGCTTCCCACCTTGTTGCAGTTCGAGGACCGTAACAGCATGGCCTTCTCCATCGAGTCCAGAGTTCCTTTCCTGGATCACCGGCTGGTCGAATTCGCCTTCCGTTTGCCGGACAGTGAGAAACTGCGCAACGGCGAGACGAAGCGCCTGCTCAGGAAATCATTGGAAGGAATCCTTCCTCCTGCGATTGTCGACCGGAAGGACAAGAAAGGTTTTGTCACCCCGGGAGAGGTGAAATGGCTAAGAGGTCCTTTGTCCCGGTTATTGGAGACCGACCTGAAACCTCTCGATTTCATCGACCGCAGGAAAGGCCTGGACCTCATTTCGCGTTTTCGGGCCGGAGAAAACCGCTATGCCAACCTTGTTTGGCGGCTGGTGGTGCTTGATCATTGGGTGCGCAGGTACGTCTGATCCCCTTTTTCATCCAGATATTCAATCAAATTGTTTTGTAAGGTATATCGGCTTTTTCAGCCCTGGTATTGACCACACGTCAGGCAGTATCCGCCCATCGTAGCCGTACGCTCACCCACGGAAACAGGACCTTCACGGCTGAAATGTCCGGAGGCCCTTCATTTTCAAATTCTATTAAAAAGGGCCTTTATAGGCCTTTCCGGGACATTTCTGACACTGTAATCCATAGGAGCTAATTGATCTCCCACACCTTCATGCAGGTGCTATCATTACCGTACGCAATAATGTGAAACACAAGGAACGGGCAGTGCCCCGCCTCCGGTATTTAACGGTTTACCGCATGGAAAAACAACGACACTTTTGGAAGTGGATGCAAGTGGGGCTACTGCTTGTCTTATCCACCCGGTTACAGGCCACACACCTGGTGGGAGCCGATATTTCCTACCGGCATATCACCGGAAATACATACCAAGTCGAATTGACTTTTTATCGCGACTGCCTCGGTTCCCGGCCACCTGCCGGAGTCGGAATAGAATTCGTTTCTGAGAATTGTCACCGTTCATTTACGGATACGTTGCTGAGAGTGGCGGGTACCGGCAATGAAATCACTTATCCGTGTCCGAGTGCATCGACGGTCTGCTCGGATCCTGCTTCCACTACTCCGGGCATCCAGGAATACCGGTATTCGAAACTAGTCACGTTACCTTCGCGCTGCAGCGACTGGGTCTTCAGTTGGAGCTATTGCTGCCGCAATTGCGACATCACCACGCTGCAGACTCCCCAGCCCTGCACGGTAGGTTCGAACCCCGGCATGTATGTTTCCGCTACGCTGAACAACCTGGATTACGATTACAACAACTCGCCGCAGTTCACTAACGTGCCGATCACATTTGTCTGCATCGGTCAGGACTTCATCTTCAATCACGGTGTGGTCGATCAGGACGGTGATTCACTGGTCTACCAATTGGTCGCTCCGCGAAGTTCAGCCACGGCCGAGATTCCCTATCTGCCCGGATATTCTGCTACATCACCTATCACGTCCAATCCGCCGCTGCAGATGAATTCCTCCACCGGCGACATCATCATGACTCCGCAGGTCCCTGAAGTAAGTGTGCTTTCCGTAATGGTTTCGGAATACCGCAACGGCATACTGATCGGCACGGTCGTGAGGGACATGGCCGTCTATGTTCGTCCGTGCAACAACTCTATTCCGGAGCTGAGCGGTATCAACGGTTCGTTGAACAGGGATACAGTGATATGTCCCGGTACCGCATTGTGCTTTGACATTCATTCCTTCGATACGGATGCCGGTCAGCAACTTTCGTTACAATGGAACGAAGGGATAACCGGCGCCGATTTCCGGGTTACGGGCGGGAGCAGGCCGGATGCCACCTTCTGCTGGACGCCCGGCTCAGGAGACGCTCGGACCGCGCCGTATACTTTCACGGTGACAGTCGTGGATGATGCCTGTCCGATGAGTGCTTACCAGACATTTTCATACTCGATCGTTGTCAGGGACCCTGACCTTCAGGTCTCGGTTACAGATGCTGCCTGCCACGGCGGTTCGGACGGCGCATTGAATATACTGTTTGCCAGTCCCGGATTCGACATCCAATGGTCTACCGGTCAGCAGAATTCCACTTCCCTCAGCGGACTTTCCGCCGGTACGTATGACATCACCCTTCATGATCCCGGCAGCGGCTGTTCTCTGACCCGTTCGTTCAACATATCGGAGCCTCCCACCTCCATCGTGGTCGTCACGGACAACCTACGGCCGGTCACTTGTAACGGTGAGTCGAACGGTATGGCGGAGATAAGTGTCACCGGTGGATCCGGCGGTTATTCTTTCGAATGGTTGCGTTTGCCGGATACGGCCCATGTGATTGCTGCATCTTCAATGGTCACTTCTGCAAGTGCCGGAGACTATATCGTCCGCGTCACCGATGCCACCGGCTGTACGGTGAATCACGCGGTTCAAATAGCCGAACCTCTCCCGATCCTGCTTACAGGTGCTTCTGTGCCTGCGACCTGCGGGGCGTCTGACGGTACCGCTGCTGTCAATGTCGCAGGCGGTGTGCCCGGTTACAGCTACGACTGGGGCAGCGGTTTCGGAGCCAACTCCACGCACACCGGTGTCCCGGCAGGAGCTTACGCGGTGACCGTCTTGGATGCCAACGGTTGCGGTGCCGTCGCCACCGTGACGGTATCGAACCTGAACATCCCTATTCCAACCGTGATCGCATTGGCCGATGTATCCTGCTACGGACGTTCTGACGGCAAGGCGGTTGTCATTCCGCAGGGAGGCACCCCGCCCTTCAGCTATTCCTGGAACACCGTGCCCTCCTCGAACACGGACACCGCATACGGACTGGCTCCCGGCACGTATACCGCTTCCATCATTGACGCTAACGGCTGTCAGGCTTTTAATTCCGTAACAATCAGCGAACCGGTTCCGATGGACATAAGCGTCCGTGTGAATATGCCGACCTGTAATGGTGCGCAAGACGGAAGCATAAACATCGGCTCGGTTTCAGGTGGAATGCCCCCTTACGCCTACGAATGGGTAAATTCCTCCGAGACATCCGAGGTATTGTCTCAGCTTGAGGCAGGTGTCTATGCGTTCACGGTAACCGATGTAAACGGATGCACATACTCCGGGCAGTCTGTACTTCAGGACCCGGCTCCGATCGAATTATCACTCGATCATGTGTTGACTCCTGTCTGTCACGGCGGATCCGACGGGGCGGTATCCGTATCGGTGAGCGGAGGCACCGGAGCGGTTGCTTTGTCGTGGAGCGTCAATGGGTCTGTCTCCGGGGAATTAACAGGAATCCCGGCCGGCATCTACACGGTCACGGCCATAGACGTAAATGGTTGCAGCACCGAGATGAGGGTTACGGTACCCGATCCTCCGCAACCGGTTGCGATGGCCGGTGCTAACCAGGTCGTCTGCGAAGGTGATGCAGTAAGCCTGAGCGCACAGTTGCAGAGCGGCATGACCGGTGAGTGGACCTCTTCCGACCCGGGCATCGTCCTGACGGCCCCGTCGTCTCCGAATTGCGTGATGACAGGATTGTCTCTCGGATTGAATTCCGTTACATGGACGGTCACGGACATCCGTGGCTGCAAGGCTTCAACCGACCTGCAAGTACGGTATTTCGGAGGTGTCCAGGCGGCTGCCGGCTCCGATTCGTCCTTCTGCGGCTCCATCGGCTTGTTGCTGAGTGCGAATCTTCCTGAGGGTATGACAGGAACTTGGACCAGTATGAACGGTGCTGTATTCAGCGATCCGAACGATCCTGCAGCCATTGTCAACATCGTCAATCGCGGCAACGACACGTTGCGATGGACGTTGACGAGCGGTGACTGTGAGAAGTCCGCCTACATGGTAGTCGTCTCCAGAGAATGCGGGTTCGAACTTCCGACAGGTTATACTCCGAACAGTGACGGAAAAAACGACGGCTATGAGATCAAGGGCTTGTCGGAATATCCGAGGAACGTATTACGGGTTTTCAACCGCTGGGGTAATGAGGTCTACAGCCAGAAAGATTACCGCAACAATGAATGGACGGGACAGAACGATGCCGGAGACCGTCTGCCGGACGGGACCTACTTCGTGATCTTCGAAGCTGTCGGCCGCGATTTCCATGCAAGTTCTTATGTCGAATTACGCAGATAATCCAATGATCGATACCATGAAAAATTTTACACGCATTCTCATCCTGTCATGCCTGATTTCGGCCGGAGCCGGCCGCTCTGCGGCACAACAGGACGTGCTTCTCAGCCAGTATATGTTCAATCATATGCTGATCAATCCCGCTTATGCAGGCAACAAGGATTATACGGTGAGCCAATTGCTGTATCGCCGCCAGTGGGTGGGTATGGAGGGCGCTCCGGAGACGCAGATCGGAAGTGTTCATGGCAGAGTAGGGACCAAGAACCTCGGCTGGGGGGCACTCATCGGACATGACCGTATCGGTGCCACCGACCGTACCGACGCCTACGCGAACGGGGCCTATCACCTCCAGGTAAAGGAAGGCATGCTTCTCAGCCTTGGACTCAGGGCGGGCGGTTCATTCTTTGCCTGCAACAACACGGATCTCCGTTATTGGGACGACGGCGACATGGTATTCGACAGGAACAGGGTTTCCCGTTTCCTGCCCAACGTCGGAACGGGATTGTATCTGTACACGTCGAAATACTATGCAGGATTATCTGTGCCGACGGTGATCAGCTATGACCAGAATCAATCCTTGAGTTCCTCCTCCGCTGCGGAGTCATACGTTCCGCGTCAGGTGCGACACTACTATGCCACCGGAGGCATGGTTTTCAAGGCGAGCCGGGATGTGGTGCTTAAGCCGAGCGTCCTTCTCAAATACGTCGCAGGCGCTCCCCTGCAGGCGGATATCAACATGAACGTCCTGTTGTCTGACATACTCTGGGTCGGAGCCAGCTACAGGACAGGCGACGCTCTTGTAGGCCTGTTAGAGTTCCAGGTCAATAAGCGCCTGCGTTTCGGGTACAGCTATGATTATACGCTGTCTGACATACGCGATTACAGTTCCGGTTCCCACGAGATCATGGTAGGCTATGATTTTGGAAAATCGCTGGAAATGAAGAAAGGGCCGACCTACTTCTGACGATTGCGTGTAGGAAGAAGTCGACTTCAACGAAATAATAATTTGAAGGGCGTTTGTGATTCACAAACGCCCTTTCTCTTTTTGGGAATTATAGTGTGCAAAAAAATGTTGAAAATTACGCTTCGTTTGAGCCCTCTTTATCTTTGAATCGGCCGACCTTGTCAGTTAAATATTTCGATATTTATTATTGTGATTGATTAACCGGTTGTATCATAAACCGGATATTCCTTTGATAACATACCATCCATGACTGATAAGCGAACTATTATGAAGTCTATCCTCAGCCGTCCGGCCCTGTCGTTGATTTTCCGGAGTTTGGTTGTGCTGTTTCTCGTTTTTCCTCCGCACACATCCAGGGCGCAGTTCAATCCGAACTGTACCGGTGGAGTCCCGACCTTCAACGTTAACTTTGCCGGAAGTCCGCAAGGAATCTATGAGATCATCGATACGGTCCGTGCCGGCAACTGTTGCGGAACGACTTCTCCCGACCGCTGTCTGCGCATCAATATCAATCCGGATACCGGCGCGGTAGCAGTCCTGTTCGAGGTGACAGCCGGATCCCTCTCGCCGGGTGCGCTTTTCTACCAGATCAATTGCGGCACCCAGACACAAGTCGGTCAGGCGGCCTGTGTTTCCGGGGCATCGGTCCTAACCTTCTGCAAGCCGGGAAACAACACCAATTCCTATCGCCTCACGTCCATTCCCCGTCCGACTTTCCCCACGGACGATACTGTCCGCCAGAATTGTGCAGACACCATCCGTCTGCTCGGATTGCGCACTGATTCAATCCGTATCACTTCGGTGTTTCCGGGTGTCCGAGGACAATATGACTCCTACCTTAGTTGTACCTCAGGGTGCGACCAGATCGTCTTCACTGCCGGAAGCAATGCTCCGCAGTACGTCGAATACGAAGTCTGCGGTTACCCTATCGCCGATCAGTGCAGTTTCACCAATACTGTCTGCACCACCTTCAAAGTGTATATCCGTCCCCAGTTGGACATTACCGTTACGCCCAATCCTGCCTCTTTCTGTCCGACATCGCCTACCGTCACCCTTACAGGTGCTGTCAACGGCGGACTTCCGCCTTACACCTATACGTGGTATAACGGCAGCACGGTCGTTAGCAGTACCAACACCTATGTCGCTTCGACGGTGGGTACCTATACATTGCAGGTAACCGATGCCTTCGGTTCCGCATGCCCGTCCAGCACTGCAAACGTCCCGGTTTCTTTCCAGAATCTCGCAGCTTCCATCGCATCGACCAACGTATCCTGTAACGGCAATAATGACGGGATAGCGACAGCGTTATTCACGGGCGGCTCCTCTCCGGTGAACTACCTGTGGTCGACGGGCGAGACGACCGCCTCCGTATCAGGACTCACTCCCGGAACGTATGGTGTCACGATAACGGATTTCACGGGATGCACGACATCCTCCTCTGTCACGATCACGGAGCCGGCGACGCTTACACCTTTCCCGGTTTCAATTACCGATGTGGCGTGTAACGGAGAATTCACCGGCGCAGCGGACATGGACGTAACAGGTGGTACTCCGCCTTAT